>JBHJHI010000094.1:0-46847 GCA_050330995.1 Paracoccaceae bacterium | reverse complement strand
CGGCCGGCGGCGCCTGGCCCTCGGCGGCCGGCCCCTGGTCGGGCGCGGCGGCGGTCGGCTCGGGCGCCCGGTCCGATCCCGCCGCCCCCGCTTCCGCCCCCACGCGCCGGCGCGCGATCGCCGCGTTCAGCCCGCCGAGTTCGGCGTAGGGCAGACCGCCGCTCCCGCCCCTCGGTTCGTCTCGCTCGCTCATGGCTCTGTGGGTCCCCCGTCGGCGTCGTGAGCGCCGTGCGCGCCTCCGGGGCCGGAAGCGCACGGCGCGGTTGTGCGGTGTGTCGCCGGCGTTCTGCCGCATCCGGCGCGGCGACAACAGTAGAAACCCGTCGCTCGCGCGGCAATCATGCGCGTGCGGCGCGCTCGAGCGCGTCCAGCATCGCCGGGCCGTCCGGCCGTGCGGCCACGCCCACCGAGGCGAAGCCGAGCCCCGCGAGCGAGCGCGCGGCGTTCTCCGAGATCGCGACCGCCTCCAGCTCCGCGGACGCGACGCCGCCCGCGAGCGCGCTCCAGACCCGGCCCGCCCGCGGCGACCAGAAGCCCACCACGCCGAGGCGGCCGGCGGCGAGGTCCGCCTCGATCGTGTCGGGCAGCGCCTCGACCGCCACCGCCTCGTAGGCGACCGCCTCGGCCAGCGTCTTGCCGCTGCCGACGAGGTCGCGCCCGAGATCGCGCGCGAGGTGGCGCCCGCGCGGCTGGAAGAAGCGCCGCTCGGGCACCACGCGCAGGAGCGCGCCGCGCGCGGCCGCGTCGCCGCCGGCCTCGAACGCCTCGAAGCCCGCGCGCCGCGCCCGTCGCGCCGTGGAGGCACCGACGCAATAGGCCCGTGCGCCCTCGGGGGCGCTCGCGGGCACGGCGTTGGCCGAGGTGAAGACCCAGGCCTCGACGTCCGCGGGCGGCTCTGGCGGGGGCTCGACGCGCTCGATGCGGGTCAGCGGACAGGCGAGGGCGGGCACGCCGCGCGCGGCGAGGCGCATCGCGGTCTTGGCCGCGGCCGGCTCCGGGCGGGTGACGAGGACGGTGCGGGGGCGGGACGGATGGCGGGGGCGATCAGTGATCGAAGAACCCCTCGCCGCCGCGCCGCCGCAGCTCCGCGGCGGCGTCCGCGCCGAGGGCCTCGGCCTCGGCTGGCGTCCCGTAGCGCTCGGTGGCGTGGCGCTCGCTGCCGTCGGGGCGCACGATCTCGCCGGCGAGGCGCAGCCGGCCGTCATCGATGGTGGCGAGCCCGCCGATCGGCGTGCGGCACGAGCCGTCGAGGCCCTTGAGAAAGGCGCGCTCGGCGGCGAGGCGGCGCTCGGTCTCGTCGTCGTTGATCACGGCCACCAGGGCGCGCACGCCGTCCGCGTCCTCGCTCGTCTCGATGCCGATCGCGCCCTGGGCGACCGCGGGCAGCATCTCCTCGACCTCGATCACGGCGCGCACGACCTCGGTCATGCCGAGCCGCCTCAGCCCCGCGCAGGCGAGGAAGGTCGCCTCGGCCACCCCTTCCTCCAGCTTGCGAAGGCGGGTCTGCACGTTGCCGCGGAACTCGACCACCATGATGTCGGGCCGGGCGTAGAGGAGTTGCGCGCGCCGGCGCAGCGACGAGGTGCCCACCACCGCGCCCGAGGGCAGGGCGGCGATCGAATCGTGGCGCGGGCTGATGAAGGCGTCGCGCACGTCCTCGCGCTCCAGCACCGCGGTGATGACGAGCCCGTCCGGCAGCGCGGTGGGCATGTCCTTCATCGAGTGGACCGCGATGTCGATGGCGCCCGCGAGCAGCGCCTCCTCGATCTCCTTGGTGAAGAGCCCCTTGCCGCCGGCCTCCGACAGCGCACGGTCCTGGATCGCGTCGCCCGTGGTCTTGATGACGTCGATCGCGAAGGCGTCCTCGTCCAGATCGTGCGCCGCCATCAGCCGCGCCCGGACCTCGCGCGCCTGCGCGAGCGCGAGCGGCGAGCCGCGCGGGCCGATGCGCAGCGGCCGGTCGGGCGAGGGCGAGATCATGGGCAGGGCTCCGGGTGGCGGCGGACGACGGGTCGGGCGCGCCGGCCCCCGACCCCGCGGGGCCTTGGCGATCGCCGGGCACCGCCTTTACTACGGCGCGAGACCGGCGCGACGCAACGCGCGCGAACGATCTCCCGCACGCCAGGGACGGGATAATGACCGCGACCACGCTCCTCGGCATCGAGACGAGCTGCGACGAGACAGCCGCGGCGGTGCTGCGCGTCGCGGCGCCCGACGCGCCCCATGCCGCGCCCCGCGCCACGATCCTGTCGAACGCGGTGTTCGGCCAGGCCGACCTGCACGGCCGCTACGGCGGCGTGGTCCCCGAGATCGCCGCGCGCGCCCACGCCGAGCGTGTCGACCGGGTCGCGGCGCGGGCGCTGGAGGAGGCGGGGGCAGGGCTCTGCGATCTGGACGCGGTGGCGGTGACGGCCGGCCCCGGCCTGATCGGCGGCGTGATGGCCGGCGTCGCCTTCGCGCGCGGGCTCGGGACCGGCGCGGGGCTGGCGGTGATCGGGGTCAACCATCTCGAAGGCCACGCGCTGACGCCGCGGCTCAGCCACGCCGTCGCCTACCCCTACCTGATGCTCCTGGTCTCGGGCGGGCACTGCCAGCTGCTCGCGGTCGAGGGGCTCGGGCGCTATCGCCGCCTGGGCGGCACGATCGACGACGCGCCGGGCGAGGCGTTCGACAAGGTGGCCAAGATGCTCGGCCTCGGCTTCCCCGGCGGGCCGCTGGTCGAGGCCTGGGCCGCGGGCGCGCACGGGCCGGCGGGCGATCCGGGCCGCTTCGCGTTTCCGCGGCCTCTGCTCGACCGCCCGGACGCCTCGATGAGCTTTTCGGGGCTCAAGACGGCGGTGCTGCGCGCGCGCGACCGGATCGCGGCCGAGGAGGGAGGGCTGCGCCGCGCCGACGTCGCCGATCTCTGCGCTTCGTTCCAGCAGGCGGTGGCCGAGGTGCTGGCGGCCAAGACGGCGCGGGCGATGGCGCGCTTCCGCGACGCGCATCCGGAGGTCGAGCGCCCGGTGGTGGCGCTCGCCGGCGGGGTCGCGGCCAACCGGACGCTGCGCGCCGCGCTCGACCGCGCGGCGGAGGCCGAGGGCCTCATGGCGGTGGCGCCCCCGCTCGCGCTCTGCACCGACAACGCGGCGATGATCGCTTACGCGGGCGCCGAGCGGTTGCTCGCAGGCGAACCAGCCGAGGCGCCTGCGGCTCGCCCGCGCTGGCCGCTGGACGCGGCGGCCGCGCCGATGCTGGGCTCCGGGCGCAAGGGGGCGAAGGCGTGACGCCGATCGGGCGGACGGCTCACTCGGCCACCAGCCCTTCCAGGTCGGGGCGCAGCACCACGCTCTCCTGCTCGTGCGGGTCGGTGCGGGCGATCACCGCCTTCGCCTCGCGGTCCGAGATATTGGCCGGCAGGTGCGGCATGCCCGCGGGGATGTAGACGAGATCGCCCGCGGCGGTGTCCATGCGGTTCTCCAGCCGCTCGCCCCACCACATCACCACCTCGCCCTCCAGGGTGTAGATCGCGGTCTCGTGGTCCTCGTGCAGATGCGCCTTGGCGCGCCCGCCCGGCGGGATCGTGAGCAGATGCATGCAGATGCCGCGAGACCCCACGGTCTCGCGGGCGATGCCCTCGAAGTAGTCGAAGCCCTGCTTGCCGGCGTAGGTATCGCCGGGGCGGACCTTGGCGCAGGCGGGGGTATCGGTCATGGGGCGTCCTCCGGGTCGGGGTCGTGCGTCCCGACGAGATGGGCGCGCGGCCTCGCGAAGGCGAGGGGCGCCGCGGCGTCGTCACGATCCCCGGCCGGCACGCTTCCCGGCCCGGACGTCGCCGACGAGTGCGTAGACGACGGCCCGGAGCGCGATCCGACCCGATCGGATCGCGTCCCCTAGGCGCGTGCGACCGACGCCCCGACGCGCGGCGGCTCGGTGCCCGCGGTCGCGAACAGGCCCGACGGCGCCCGGACGGTGGCGTCCGTCGGCGAGGGCCGCGAGGCGGACCGTCGCGCCCGGCATCCGGCGGGGCGCCGACCGTCGGATCGCGACGGCACGGCGTTCACGACGCCTCCTTCTCCAGCGCCCGCTGGCCCGGCAGGTCGATGTTGATCTCCAGCGTCGAGAGGTCGTCGCCGCGGGCGATGCGGATGTCGACGTCGTCGCCGCCGACCTTCATGTGCCGCTCGATCACCTCCAGGATCTCGCGCTGGAGCGTCGGCAGCACGTCGGGGCTGACGCCGCCGCGGCCGATCCGCTCGTGCCTGAGCAGGATCTCCAAGCGGTCCTTGGCCGTCTCGGCCGGGCTGGCGGGGCGCGTCCTGCGCAGGAAGTTCAGCATCACGCCGTCCGCCCGAAGAAGCGCGAGAACAGCCCCGGCCGCTCGGCCTGGACGCGCATCTCGATCTGCTCGCCGATCAGGCGCGAGACCGCGTCCTCGTAGGCCTTGGCCGCCGGCGAGCGCGTGTCGTCGAGCGTCACCGGCTGGCCGAGGTTGGAGGCCTTCAGCACCGCCTGGCTCTCGGGGACGATGCCGAGCAGCGGGATCGACAGGATCTCCTCGATGTCCTCGATCTTCATCATCTCGCCGCGGTCGACGCGCCCCTGGTTGTAGCGCGTGAGCAGGAGGTGCGCCTTGACCGGGCCCTTGCCCTCCTCGACCCGGCGGGTCTTGGACGAGAGGAGGCCGAGCACGCGGTCGCTGTCGCGCACCGAGGAGACCTCCGGGTTGGTCACGACGATCGCCTCGTCGGCGAAGTACATCGCGAGGTGCGCGCCGCGCTCGATGCCCGCGGGGCTGTCGCAGATGACGTAGTCGAACTGGTCGCGAAGCTCGCCCAAAACCTTCTCGACGCCCTCGGTGGTCAGCGCGTCCTTGTCGCGGGTCTGCGAGGCCGGCAGGATGGAAAGCTGGTCGAGGCGGCGGTCGGTGATCAGCGCCTGGCGCAGCTTCGCCTCGCCCTGGATCACGTTGACGAAGTCGAACACCACGCGCCGCTCGCAGCCCATGATGAGATCGAGGTTGCGCAGCCCGACGTCGAAGTCGATGACCACGGTCTTGTGCCCGCGCTTGGCGAGGCCGGCGCCGATCGCGGCGGTCGACGTCGTCTTGCCGACGCCACCCTTGCCGGACGTGACTACGATGATCTTGGCCAAGGTCGCACCTGTCCTGCTGCTGTGGCTACCTGAGGGGCTCGATCACGAGCGCGTCGGCGTCGAGATACGCCTGCACCCGCTTCTTCAGCACGCCCCGGTCGAGGGCGTCGCTCGTCTTGTAGAGACCGGCGATCGCGATCAGCTCGGCCTCCAGGCTCTGGCAGAAGATCCGCGCCGAGCGGTCGCCGTCGATGCCGGCGAGCGCGCGGCCGCGGAGCGGTCCATAGACGTGGATCGAGCCCTTCGCGGCGAGTTCCGAGCCCGAGCCGACCGAGGCCACCACCACCAGATCGCCCTCGGCGTGGAGGCGCTGGCCCGAGCGCACCGGCTCGGTGACGATCAGGGCGGGGGTCGCGGAGGCCGCGTCCGGGGGCGGCGCCTCGGGCTCGGGCGTCTCGGCGCGGGGGCGCTCGAGCGGCGCCTCGCGCCCGGGCGGCAGCGTCGAGAGCCCCGCGGCGAGGGCGGCCGCGCTCTGCGCCTCGGAGGGGTTCTGCACGCCGATCACGGCGAGGCGCCGCTCGCGCAGGCCGCCGAGGAGCCACGCGACGTCCTCGGGCGTCTCCAGCCCGCCGGCCTCGGCGAGATCGAGCGCCAGCGGGGCGCCCGCGAAGAAGCGCGACGACTGCGCGAGCTGGGCGTCGAGGGCCTCGAAGAAACCCTCGCCGGGGGCGCCCTGGAGGCGCAGCACCACCGCCGTCAGGAAACGGCCGCGGACCTGGAAAGGCGCGGGCGCCGCGGATACCGCGACGGCACCGCCCTGGGGACTGGTGGTTCGCACGCTCGGCCTGCCTCTCTGCCCCGACATCGTGGCCGGGTGCTGGTTATGGGCACATCATAGAGATTCGTGACGTCCGTGCAACGCCGCCTGTGGATGGCCCCGGGGACAAGTCCGGGGCGCGCCTGTGGAGAAGCGATCATTTCTGTGGAGCGCCGGGCAGACGTCGCGTCCGGTCGCCGCGCGCCCGATCGGTCCCGGCCCCGACCTCCGCCTCAGCCCTTGTCGGCCAGCGCGATGTCGGGCGCGTCCTCGGCCTTCATGCCGACCACGTGGTAGCCGCAGTCGACGTGGTGCACCTCGCCGGTGACGCCCGAGGCGAGGTCCGAGAGGAGATAGAAGCCCGAGCGCCCGACGTCCTCGGCGCTGACGTTGCGCCGCATCGGCGCGTTCAGCTCGTTCCATTTCAGGATCAGCCGGAAGTCGCCGATGCCCGAGGCCGCGAGCGTCTTGAGCGGGCCGGCCGAGAGCGCGTTGACCCGGATGTTCGAGCGCCCGAGGTCGGCGGCGAGATAGCGCACCGACGCCTCCAGCGCCGCCTTGGCCACGCCCATGACGTTGTAGTGCGGCATGACCCGCTCGGCGCCGTAGTAGGTCAGCGTGAGCAGCGAGCCGCCCTCGGTCATCAGGGGTTCGGCGCGCTGCGCCAGCGCGGTGAAGGAATAGCACGAGATCATCAGCGAGTGCTTGAAGTTCTCGGCCGAGGTCTCGACGTAGCGCCCCTTCAGCTCGTTCTTGTCGGCGTAGGCGACGGCGTGGACCAGGAAGTCGAGCCGGCCCCAGCGCTCGCGGATCGTCTCGAACACCGCGTCCATCGAGGCGGCGTCGGTGACGTCGCAGGGCATGACGATGTCGGCGCCGACGCTCTCGGCGAGCGGGCGCACCCGGCGCTCCAGCGCCTCGCCCTGGTAGGTGAGGGCGAGGCCCGCGCCGTGGGCGGCGCAGGTGCGCGCGATCGCCCAGGCGATCGAGCGCTCGTTGGCGACGCCGAGGACCAGCCCCCGCTTGCCCGCCATCAGATCGGACTGCATCGCTCGCTCCCCGTGCCTTCGCCTCGCCCGGCGATCCCGCCGCCGCGTCCCGCTTAGGACGCCGGGGCGGGCGCATCAAGGCGAGGGGGCGCAGCCCGGCGCGTCCGCCCGCCGCCCTCCGCCGCGGCACGGCCCCGGTCGCGCCGACCCGGAGGACGGCGCGCGGCCGGGACGTCCGGGAGCGGACGCGGCGTCGCGGGCGCTTTCGCGGCGGGACGAGCGGGCGTAGACCGCGAGCCGAGGAGGACACCGCCCATGACCGTCGCCCCCGCGCATCTCACCTTCGCCACCGAGCGCCCGACCGGCGCGTTCGAGGCCGACGACCCTTACGCGCTCGCGCGCGCCTGGCTCGGCGCGGCCGAGGCCTCCGAGCCCGAGGACCACAACGCCATGGCGCTCGCCACCGTCGACGTCGAGGGGCTGCCGAACCTGCGCGTGGTGCTCCTGAAGGAGATCGAGGACGACCCGCGCCGGGGCGGCTTCGTGTTCTACACCAACTACGACAGCGCCAAGGGCCAGGAGCTGGCCACGACGCCGCGCGCGGCCGCGAACTTCCACTGGAAGTCGCTGCGCCGCCAGCTGCGCCTTCGCGGCACGATCGAGCGCATCGAGCCGGAACGGGCCGACGCCTACTACGCGAGCCGCCCGCGCCCGAGCCGGAGCGGCGCCTGGGCGAGCCGGCAGTCGCGTCCGCTGGAGAGCCGCGAGGCGCTGACGGCCGAGGTCGAGCGCTTCTCGGCCGAGCTGCCCGACGACCCGCCCCGGCCCGGCCACTGGGGCGGCTATCGCCTGCGTCCCGTGGAGGTCGAGTTCTGGGCCGACGGCGCCTACCGCCTGCACGACCGCTTCCGCTGGACCCGCACCGCGCCGGACGCGAGCGAGTGGCGGGTGGCGCGGCTCAACCCCTGAGAGCGGCCGCGCGGGGCCGCGCGGCGAGGACCACGCCCGCGAGGCAGACCGCGAAGCCCGCGACGGCGGCGGGCTCGATCGCCTCGCCGAACATCGCCCAGGCCCAGAGCCCGGTCACCGGCGGGGTCAGGTACATCAGGCTCGCCGTGCGCGTGGCCGTGGTGCGCGCGAGGCAGGCCCAGTAGAGCCCGTAGGCGCCGAAGGTCGAGAGCGCGACGAACCAGACCACCGCCTCGACGAAGGCGCGGTCGGGCATCGGCACGAGCGCGCCTTGCAGGTAGGCGAGCGGCAGGAACAGCGTCGCCGAGACCGCGCACTGCAGGCAGAGCGTCGGCAGGAGCCCCAACCCCTCCCGCGCCCCGCCGCCCGCGCGCTTGGCCAGGAGGCTCGCCGCGACGATCGAGGCGGTGGCGAGCCCCGCGAGCGCGTAGCCGAGCATCGGCGCCGGCGCGGCCGACCCGCCCACCGCGAGCGTCACGCCCGAGAGCCCGCGCCCGAGGCCGGCGATCTGGCCGAGGCCCACCCGCTCGCCGAGGACCGGCCCGGCGAGCGCGGCCGTCGCGAGCGGCTGCAGCGAGGTGACGATCGCCGCCGTCGCCGGCGGCACGCCGAGATCCACGGCGGCGATCACGCAGGCGAGGTAGCCGAACATCGCGAGCGCGCCCGAGAGAGCCACGCCCGCGAGCGTGCCGAGCGGCTGTCGCGCGAGCGTCCCGAGCGCGAACGGCGCGACGAGCGCCGCCGCGAGCGCGAAGCGCCAGAACAGCACCGAGAAGATCGCGCCGGCCTCGGAGGCCAGCACGGCGCCGACGAAGCCGGAACTCCAAGCGAGCACGAGGCCGGCTTCCAGCACGCGGGTCGGGATCGGGGGCATCGCGCCTCTCCTCTGGTAGAGCGATCGTTCTCCCTAGGCAGGTAGAGCGGTCGTTCTACATGGTCAAAAATGACGGAGCTGAGAGACGAGATCGCCGCGCGCCTGGAGACCGCCTTCGCCGCGCGCGGCATGAGCGAGCCTGGCGTCGCCGCGCTGCGCGAGGCGAGCGGGGTCTCCCTGCGCACGCTCTACCGCCACTTCCCCTCGCGCGAGGCCATGGTCGAGGCGGCGCTGGAGCGCCGCCACGCGCGCTATCTCGCGCACCTGTTCGACGGCCTGCCGACCGAGCCCGTGGCCGCGCTCGACGCGGCGGTCGAGCGCGTCGGCGCCTGGATGGCCGGCGTCGGCGCGCAGGGCTGTCTCTTCCACGCCGCCGTCGCCGCCGATCCGGACAACGAGGCGCTGCGCGCCCTGCGCGCGCGCCACAAGCGCGAGGTGGCCGAGCGCCTCGCCGCCGCGCTCGGGCGGCCGGCGGCGACGGCCGGGGTCATGGTGCTCCACGAGGGGCTCGTCCACGCCTATGCCATCGACGGCGCGGCCGCGCTCGACGCGGCGCGTGTGCTCGGGCGGGAGCTGATCGCGCGGGAGTGAGCCTGTCTCCACCCGGTGTCGCGGCTCGACGCTCGGGCCGCCGCGCGACGTCGGCGGCGCCGTGCATTCCGGTCCCGATCGGCGAAACCGAGGCGCGACCCGCGTCTCCCCTGTCTCGCCGCGCGCTCGCGTGCTAGCCGAGGGGCGGGGAGGACCCGCGCATGAGCGAGACGCCGAGCCGACGCACGCTGCTGCTCACCGGCGCGAGCCGGGGGATCGGCCATGCCACCGTCAAGCGCTTCGCCTCGGCCGGCTGGCGCGTGATCACCTGCTCGCGCCACGCCTTCCCGGAGGACTGCCCTTGGGAGGGCGGCGAGGAGAACCACATCCAGGTCGATCTCGGCGATCCGAACTCGACCATGGCCGCGGTCGAGACCATCCGTTCGCGCCTCGAGGGCGGGCGGCTGCACGCGCTGGTGAACAATGCCGGCATCTCGCCCAAGGGCCCCGAGGGCGAGCGGCTGACCACCTTCACCACCGGCCTGCGCGACTGGGGGAAGGTGTTCCACGTCAACTTCTTCGCCCCCGTGGTGCTCGCGCGCGGCCTGTTCGAGGAGCTGCGCGCGGCCGGCGGCTGCGTGGTCAACGTCACTTCGATCGCCGGGAGCCGGGTGCATCCCTTCGCCGGCGCGGCCTACGCCACCTCGAAGGCCGCGCTCGCCGCGCTCACGCGCGAGATGGCGCACGACTTCGGCCCGCACGGTATCCGCGTGAACGCGATCGCGCCCGGCGAGATCGAGACCGCGATCCTGTCGCCCGGCACCGAGAAGATCGTCGAGCAGATCCCGATGCGCCGCCTCGGCCGTCCGGAGGAGGTCGCGCGCGCGATCTACTACCTCTGCACCCCCGAGAGCGCCTACGTCACCGGCGTCGAGATCGAGATCAACGGCGGCCAGCACGTCTGAGCGGCGTTGCCCTCGGGGAGGGGGCCGCTAAGCTCCGCGCCGAAGTGCATGGGAGGGCATCATGATCGATCTCTACACCTGGGGCACGCCGAACGGGCGCAAGGTGTCGATCCTGCTCGAGGAGCTGGGGCTTCCCTACGAGGTCCACCCGATCGACATCACCAAGGACGCGCAGTTCGATCCGGCCTTCCTGGATGTCAGCCCCAACAACAAGATCCCCGCGATCGTCGAGCGCGAGAGCGACTTCTCGCTGATGGAGTCGGGCGCGATCATGCTGCACCTCGCCGAGGCGCGCGGCCGCTTCCTCGGCGCCGACACCGCCGAGGGCGAGGGACGCCAGCGCGTGATCGAGTGGCTGATGTGGCAGATGGGCGGGCTCGGGCCGATGGCGGGCCAGGCGCACCACTTCCTGCGCTTCAATCCGGGCAAGGCGCCTTACGCCGAGGAGCGCTACGGGGGCGAGGTGAAACGGCTCTACGGCGTGCTCGACCGGCGGCTCGCGGACCGCGCCTACGTGGCGGGCGACTACTCGATCGCCGACATGGCGATCTGGCCCTGGATCTCGCGTTTCGAGTGGCAGCAGATCGACCTCGGCGATTTTCCCCGCGTGCGCGACTGGTACGTCCGCATCGCCGAGCGGCCGGCCGTGAAGCGCGGCTACGACGTGCCGACGCCGGGCGAGATCCCGATGCCCTGAGGCCGGCACGGGCCGGTGCATCGTGAGCAGTCCGGCGCCTTCCAGCGCACTCTGTTAACCTGGCGCGTTCCAGCGCACCGGAGTCAGTCCGGCGCGTTCCAGCGCACCAGGCCGAACTCGGCGACGTCGTAGCCGGCCAACGCGTTCGCGCGCTCGGCGAAGGCGGGCGAGGCGCAGAAGGCCGTCAGCCGCTGCATCGGTGCCTCGAACCAGGCGGCGCGGTCGACCAGCAGATCGAACGGCTCCTCCACCAGCGGGTGGAAGCCGAGGCCGAAGGGGCGGGCCAGCGCCTCCAGCCCGAAGGCGGCCTCGGCGCGGCCCTCGGCGACCGCGAGCGCGGCGTCGGCCTCGGTGCGCGCCACCGCAGCCGGGTCGCGCGCGTCCGGATCGAGCCCGGCCTCGGCGCAGAGATGGCGAAACAGCGCCTCGGCGCCCGACGCTTCCTGCCGGCGCACCACGCGGCGGCCGGCGAGATCGGCGAGTGCCGACGGCGCGTCCGTTTCCCGCGGCACGATCAGCCCGCGCCGACGGCGGCAGAAGCCGACCAGCACGGCGCCCCGTCCCGCCTGCTCGACGAAGGGGCGGTTCCAGTCGCCGCTCGCCGCATCGAACAGGTGCAGCCCCGTCGCGACCCCCTCGCGCGCCTCGAAGCGCGCGAGCCCGTCGCGGCTGCCGTCGACATAGGCGGCGAGGCCCGAGCCGGACTCGCGCAGCGCCCAGTCGAGCAGCGGGTCGTGGCTGCCGAGCACCACCGCCGGGCGCGGGCGGGCGCCGGGTCCGCCCTCCCAGCTCTCGCGCAGCCAGGCCTCGATCGCCTCGCGCGGGAACAGGAGCTTGCCGGTCACGCGCGAGCAGGGCACCTCGCCCGCCGCCGCCAGATCGTAGACCCGCCGCTCGCGCACGCGCAGGAGGTCGGCCATCTCGCGCGTGGTCAGGAAGGCGGGCTGCAGCGTCGAAGGGGCGGCTCGCTCGGCCATCGGCTCACGAGGCCCCGGCACCGGCGTTCGGGGTGAACAGCCGCTGGCCGCCGACCTCGTAGGCGCCGATCGCCCGCTGGCCGCGTTCGGAGAGGAGCCAGTCCACGAAGGCTCGCGCGGCCTCGGCGTCCACGCTCGGGCAGGCGTCCTCGCTGACGCGGATCACGCCGTACTGGTTGAACAGGTCCTCGTCGCCCTCGACCAGGATCGCGTGCGCGCCCTTGTTCTCGAAGCTGATCCAGGTGGCGCGGTCGGTCAGCGCGTAGGCGCCCATGCCGACGGCCGCGTTCAGCGTCGCGCCCATGCCCGAGCCGGTCTCGCGGTACCACCGCCCCGACGCCGCGGCGGGGTCGACCGCCGTGCGCTCCCAGAGCGCGCGCTCCTTCTTGTGCGTGCCCGAATCGTCGCCGCGCGAGGCGAACAGCGCCTCCGCCTCGGCGATCCTCCCGAGCGCCGCCTCCGCGTCGTCCATGCCCTCGACCCCGGCGGGGTCGTCCGCAGGGCCGACAAGGACGAAGTCGTTGTACATCAGGTCGTGGCGCTCGACGCCGTAGCCGTCGGCGACGAAGGCCTCCTCCGCCGCCTTGGCGTGGACCAGCAGCACGTCGCCGTCGCAGTTCCTCGCGTTGCGAATCGCCTGGCCCGTGCCGACGGCGACCACGCGCGCCACCACGCCGGTGTCGGCCTCGATCATCGGCAGGAGGTGGTCGTAGAGCCCCGAGGCCTCGGTCGAGGTGGTGGACTGGACGACGATCTCGTCGGCCGTCGCCGGCAGGGCGGCGAGGACGAGCGCGAGGGCGGTCTGGACGATCTTCACGGAAGCCGTCGTCACGGGGGCGTCTCCTTGGCGGGTCGGGTCACAGCACCAGCCGGCCGGCGAGGTAGGCGCGCGCGGCCGCCGAGCGCGGAGCGTCGAAGAAGCGCGCGGCGGGCGCGTGCTCGACCAGCCGGCCGCGGTCGAGGAAGGCGACGTCCTGGGCGAGGCGGCGCGCCTGCCCGACGTCGTGGGTGACGAACACGATCTTGACCCCGTCCGCCGCTGCCTCGCGCACGATGGCCTCGATCGCCGCCGTCGAGGCCGGGTCGAGGCTCGCGGTCGGCTCGTCGAGCAGCATGACCTCGGGCTCCAGCGCCAGCGCGCGCGCGAGGGCGAGGCGCTGGCGCTCGCCGCCCGAGAGGCGGCGAGCAGGGCGGCGGGCGTGCCCGGCGAGGCCGACGTGGGCCAGGAGCGCGTCGCGCCGGTCGGCGTCGCGCCGCCCCCGCGCGGCCAGCACGAAGTCGATGTTGGCCGCGACCGAGCGGCGCAGCAGAACCGGCGGCTGGAACACGAGCGCCTGCCGGCGGCGGACCGCGTCCGAGATCGGCGCCCCGCCCCAGGTGACGCGCCCGGCCGAGGGGTCGACGAGCCCGTGCAACGCCTTCAGGAGCAGGCTCTTGCCCGCCCCGTTCGGCCCCATCAGCATGGTGACGCCGCGCGAGGACAGCGTCAGGTCGATGCCGTCGAGCAGCCGCGTGCCGTCGGCGGCGTCGAGCCGCACGCCGTCCGCGCGCATCGGCAGGAGGCTCGTGCCGCGGGCGAGGGGGGCGAGGTCACGCATGGGCGAGGCGCGCCGCGTGGCCGCGCACCGAGAGCACGAGCGCGTTCACCGTGAGCGCGATCGCCATCAGGATCGCGCCGAGCGCGAGCGCGAGCGCCAGATCGCCACGCGCGGTCTCCAGCGCGATCGCGGTGGTCATCACGCGGGTCAGGTGGTCGATGTTGCCCCCCACCACGATCACCGCGCCGACCTCGGCGATGGCGCGGCCGAAGCCCGCGAGCGCGACGGTGGCGAGCGCGAAGCGTCCGTCCCAGAGGAGGGCGGCGACCGACTGCGTCCGCGTCAGGCAGAGCGAGCGGAAGGTCTCGGCGTATTCCTCGTGCAGCTCTTCGAGCACCTGGCGCGAGAGCGCGGCGACGATCGGCGCGATCAGGATCACCTGCGCGATCACCATCGCCGTCGGCGTGTAGAGAAGCCCCAGCACGCCCAGCGGGCCGGAGCGCGAGAGCATCAGATAGACCACGAGCCCGACCACGACCGGGGGCAGCCCCATCAGCGCGTTGAGCGCGACCAGCGCCGTGCCGCGGCCGGGGAAGCGCCTAGTGGCGAGCAACGCGCCGAGCGGCAGCGCAATCAGGCAGGCGAGGGCGGTCGCGGTCAGGCTGACGCGCAGCGACAGCCCGACGAGCTCGGCGAGGTCGGCGTCGAGCGTCACCACCAGATCGAGCGCGAGCCGCAGCGCTTCGCCGAAATCATGCATTTCCCGCCGTTTCCTCCGCCACCGCGAAATCAGTGGCAGAACCGACACCGACACGCAAGGCGTTCTCGCCCGTGTGCCTGCGACGGGGGCGCCGGCCGTCGCCGCGCGGGCGCGGCCTCGACCCCGCCGTCCGCGCGACGGCCCGGCGATCCGTCGGCCGGTTCTGAAACTTCGCGCCGCATCGCCGCATTGCACCGGGGCCACGCGTCGCGAGGAGAACGCCCATGGCCAACCCGGTCCGCACCCTGGTGCTCGACTTCGGCTGGATCCACACCGGCCTCGGAAATCTAGGTAACATCGCCTTCTTCGTCGGCTCGATCTTCTTCCTGCCGAGCCTGGAGGAATACAAGCTCGCCGGCGTCTGGCTGTTCATCGTCGGCGCGCTCTTCATGATGATCGGCTCGATGGGCAACTTCGCCATCAAGGTGTTCGAGGCGCGCGAGGGCGCGTCGAACGAGACCGAGGCGCTGCGCCGCGCCAGCGAGGCCGGTTGAGGCGTCGGAGCCCGGCACCCCCATCGCTGCTCTCCCCGGCGCGGCGCCGTCGAGCCCTGCCGTCCCCTCGATGGGCGACCCGAGCGACGACGGTTCGCTGGCGACCCGGACGATGCCTCCGGCCTCTTCGCTGGGCCGGTCCGGCAAGGTGGGGTTCTCGAGGCGCCCGATCGGCCGGGATGCGACACGCCTCGGCCGGCTCGGCACTCGGATACGATCCTGCCGCATATGCGCCTCGTCGGGCACGGTCACGCGAGCGTGTGCGCGGACGCGTCCGGTCCTATCCTTCGCATGTCGATGACACCGCCGGGGCGGGTCCGCTCGCGCGCCGCGCCGTTGGACGGACCTCGCGCGAGCGGGCGCGGCCGCGCGCCTGGTTCGGGAGACGGGACATGAGGAACGCCGGATGGGACGCTACCGCGGCACGATCTGGGGCATGGGCTACAAGCGCCCGATCCGCTCGGCGCGCGGCAGGCGGATCGCGAGCGCGGTCGGCGCGCTCCTCGTCTTCCTCGCGTTCGGCGGGCTGATCGTGCGCGGCTCGGACCACGATCCCGCGCGCTGGCACGTCGATCCCACGACCGCGACGCGCTCCTCGTCCTCGAACGACTTCATGGCCGCGCCGTCGGGTGCGACGGCCGGCGAGATCGACCTCGCGCTCGGCCTCGACGATCCGCAGGCCGCGCTCGTCGCCTTCGACCGCGCCGCGCGCGTCGCGCCGCGGACGCAGGTGGTGGCCGGCTCCGTCGAGGCGGGCCACGTCACCTACGTCCAGCGCTCGCGGCTGATCGGGTTTCCCGACTACGTCAGCGTCAAGCGCGTGGCCGGCGGTCTCGCGATCTGGTCGCGCGCGCGCTACGGGCTCTCGGACTTCGGCGTCAACGAGCGTCGCGTGCGTGGCTGGCTGTCGGAGGCCGGGCTCGTCTGAGCCGATCGCCCCTCGCGCCCGGCGAGCGCGCGATGTCCGGCGGCCGCCGCCCTTGACCGGCCCGCGCCCCCCCGGCAAAGGGCCGCGTCATGCTGCCGGATGAACGCCTCGCCGAGATCGTCGCGCGCGCCGAGGAGGTCGAGGCGCGGCTTCAGGCCGTCGCCGAGCCGGCCGAGATCGCCGCCCTCGGGCGCACACATGCCGAATTGCGTCCGGTGGTCGAGAAGATCGCGGCCTGGCGCGCGGCGCGTTCGGCGCGCGCCGAGGCCGAGGCCATGCTCGACGACCCGGAGATGCGCGCGCTGGCCCGCGAGGAGATCGCCGCGATCGACGAGCGCCTGCCGGCGCTGGAGCGCGATCTGCGACTCGCCCTCGTGCCGCGCGACGCGGCCGACGCGCGCGCGGCGATCCTGGAGATCCGCCCCGGCACCGGCGGCGAGGAGGCGGCGCTGTTCGCGGCCGATCTCGCGCGCCTGTACACGCGCCACGCCGAAGGGAAGGGCTGGCGCGTCGAGGTGCTGGAGGAGAGCGTCTCCGAACTCGGCGGCCTGCGCGAGTACGTGGCCGCGGTGCGCGGCGAGGGGGTGTTCGCGCGGCTCAAGTTCGAGTCCGGCGTGCACCGCGTGCAGCGCGTGCCCGCGACCGAATCGGGCGGACGCATCCACACCTCGGCCGCGACCGTCGCCGTGCTGCCGGAGGCCGAGGCGGTCGACGTCGAGATCCGCGAGCAGGATCTGAAGATCGACACCATGCGCGCCTCGGGCGCGGGCGGGCAGCACGTCAACACCACCGATTCGGCCGGCAGGCTCATCCACCTGCCGACCGGCATCGTCGTCACCGCCTCCGAGAAGTCGCAGCACCAGAACCGCGCGCGCGCCTTGGAGGTGCTGCGCGCGCGGCTCTACGACATCGAGCGTCGCCGCGCCGCCGACGAGCGGGCGGCGACGCGCAAGGGGCAGGTCGGCTCGGGCGACCGCTCGGAGCGGATCCGCACCTACAACTTTCCCCAGGGGCGCGTGACCGACCATCGCATCGGGCTCACGCTCTACCGCCTCGACCAGGTGATGGCCGGCGATCTCGACGAGATCGTCGACGCCCTCGTCGCCGCGGACGAGGCCGAGCGGCTGGCGGAGGCGGGGTTCTGAGCCTCGCGGGCGAGACGCGCGCCGCCGCGCTGCGCCTCGTGGCGCGCCGGCTGGCGGCGGCCGGGATCGACGCGCCGGGACGCGAGGCGCGGCTGATCCTGCGCTGGGCCTGCGGCATCGACGCGGCCGCGCTCGCCGCCCACGACGACGTCGCCCTGGGCGTCGAGGCGGCAGCGCGCGTCGAGACGGCGCTCGCGGTACGCGAGGCGCGCCGCCCGCTCAGCCACGCGACCCGCGAGCGGGCGTTCTGGGGGCGCGTGTTCGCGACCGGCCCCGACACGCTCGACCCGCGTCCCGAGACCGAGACGCTGATCGCCGAGGCGCTCTCGCACGGTCCGGCCGCGCGCGTGCTCGACCTCGGCACCGGGACGGGGTGCCTCCTGGTGACGCTGCTCGCCGAGTGGCCGGAAGCCACGGGGGTCGGGACCGACGTCTCGGCGGCGGCGCTGGCGGTCGCGGGGACCAACGCCGCGACGCACGGCGTCGGCGCGCGGGCCGCCTTCCGCCGCGGCTCGTGGTTCGACGCCCTCGGTCCGGACCAGAGCGGCTTCGATCTGATCGTCGCGAACCCGCCCTACGTCGCCGGGGCCGAGCTGGCCGCCCTCGCGCCCGAGGTGCGCTTCGAGCCGCGCGCCGCCCTCGTGCCGGAACCCGACCCCGCCGGCGACGGGCTCGCGGCCTACCGCGCGATCGCCGCGCGCGCGGCGGGTCGGCTGGCGCCGGGCGGGCGGCTGATGGTGGAGGTGGGGGCGACGCAGGCGGGACGGGTCGTCGACATATTCGCCTCTCACCGCCTTGCACCGGCCACAGTGCGACACGATTTTGACGGTCACGCGCGTGTCGTGACCGCCCGAGCGCTGAAAAACTGCGTCTGAGGGCACGAAACGGCGTTGTCTGTGGCGCATGAGCCTATATACAGAGATCGGTTTCGGCTGGACCCGACGCTTCGCGTCGACTTTGGCGTGTCCCCGAAACCATCGCTTCATGCGCAAGCTCGACCCGGAGCCGCGCTCCGCCGGGCACTGAAACCTGGGTCCTTGCCGTGCGCGCACGGCATCGCATCGATGCGAGCGGGCCTCGAAAGCTCGAACGAGATGAGACCAGCACAGAAGAACAACCGGGCGCGCGGCCGCGGCAATCGCAAGGGCGGTGGCGGCGGCGGCAACAACCTCAACCGCGTCTACGAGAGCGCCGGGCCCGAGGGCAAGGTGCGCGGCACGCCGCAGCAGATCGTGGACAAATACCTCTCGCTCGCGCGCGACGCGCAGACCGCGGGTGACCGGGTGATGGGGGAGAACTTCCTCCAGCACGCCGAGCACTACCAGCGCATCCTGCTCGACGCGATGGGCGCGCAGGCCGAGCGGCGCGAGGCGTCGCAGCCGAGCGAGGACGACGACGAGGGCGATCGCGGCCAGGTCAACGGCCAGGCCGCCCACGTCAACGGCGAGGCGCGCGACCGTGACGACGACGAGGGCGACGATACCGGGGGCGAGGGGCGCAAGCGTGGCCGCTCGCGCCGCGGCCGCGGCGCCTCGGGCAAGGGTGACGACCAGCGCGGCGACGACGCGCCGGAGGCGCGCGGCGGCGGGGACGAGGACGACCAGGGCGAAGAGCGCGCCCCGAGCACCCCTTCCCCGAGCGCCGACCAGGGCGCCGCGCCGAGCAACGGCCACGGGATCGGCGGCTTCGACACGATCGACACCGACGACGGCGCGTCGGGCGATCTGCTCGTGGCCACCGAGGAGAACGCGCGCAGCCAGCCGCGCCGGCGCCGCACGACCCGGCGCAAGGCCGAAGGGGGCGACGAGGCGGGTGGCGACGCCAAGCCCGAGAGCGGCGGCGGCGCGGAGAGCCAGAACGGCGGCGACGCCTGAGGTCGTGGCCGGGTCGGGCGACGTCCGACACGGCCCGGCCGGTGCCGCTCAGCCCGCCGCGGCCTCGAGCGCGGCGGCGAGCGCCAGGAACTCGTCGAGCGCGAGCGTCTCGGCGCGCCGCGTCGGTTCGATCCCGGCTGCGGCCAGGAGCACCGGCGCGTCGCCGAGCGGCTTCAGGGACTGGCGCAGCATCTTGCGCCGCTGGCCGAAGGCGGCGGCCGTCACCCGCGACAGCGCCGCCGCCGCGACCGGCCGGCGCGGGACGTCCGGCTCGATCCGCACCACCGCCGAGGTGACCTTGGGCGGCGGCGTGAAGGCGCGCGGCGACACCTCGAACAGGATGCGCGCCCGCGCGCGCCACTGCGCGAGCACCGCGAGACGGCCGTAGGCCGGGGTGCCGGGCCGCGCGACGATCCGCTCGGCCACCTCGCGCTGGAACATCAGCGTCAGCGAGCGCCAGCGCGGCGGCCAGTCGGGCGGCGTCAGCCAACGCACCAGAAGCTCGGTGCCGATGTTGTAGGGCAGGTTCGCCGCGACCGCGACCGGGGGGGCGAGGCCGGGCAGGGGGTCGCGGGCGAGCGCGTCGGCCTCGACCACGTCGAGCCGGCCCGGATAGGCGCTGGCGATCTCGGCGAGTGCGTCGAGGCAGCGCGGGTCGCGCTCGACGGCGACGACGCGAGCCGCGCCCTCCATCAGGAGCGCGCGCGTGAGCCCGCCGGGGCCGGGGCCGATCTCCAGCACGCTCGCGTCGCCGAGCGGCCCGGCCGCCCGCGCGATCCGGCGCGTCAGGTTCAGATCCAGCAGGAAGTTCTGGCCGAGCGCCTTGCGCGCCGAGAGCCCGTGGCGCGCGATCACCGCGCGCAGCGGCGGCAGGCCGTCGTCCTCGGGTCCCGCCTCGCTCATGGCGGCACGCTCGCTTCCGGGGGCGCGGGCGTCTCTATTCCCTCGCGCACGACCGCGCGGTCACGCCCGAGGCCCGGCCAGATCGGCCGCGAGGCGCAGCGCCTCGATCAGGCTGGTCGGGTCGGACAGGGCGCGGCCCGCGATGTCGAAGGCGGTGCCGTGGTCGGGCGAGGTGCGCACGAAGGGCAGCCCGAGGGTGACGTTGACGCCGTGGTCGAAGTCGAGCGCCTTGGCCGGCACCAGCACCTGGTCGTGGTACATGCCGAGCGCCGCATCGTAGCGCGCGCGCGCGCGCTCGTGGAACAGCGTGTCGGCCGGGTGCGGCCCGGTCGCCTCGACCCCCTCGGCGCGGAGCCGCTCGACCGCCGGGGCGATGATCTCGATCTCCTCGCGCCCCATGGCGCCGCTCTCGCCGGCGTGCGGGTTCAGCCCGCAGACCGCGAGGCGCGGGCGCGACAGGCCGAAGTCGCGCGCGAGCGCCCGGGCGGTGATCCGCCCGGTCTCGACGATCGCTTCCGTGGTCAGCGCCCGTGGCACGGCGGCGAGCGGCAGATGGATCGTCACGGGCACCACGCGCAGCCGCGGTCCCGCGATCATCATTACCGTGCGCTCCACGCCGGCGAGTCGGGCCAGGAACTCGGTGTGGCCCGGATCGCGGAAGCCCGCGCCGTCGTAGAGCACCTTCTTGGCGATGGGGTTGGTGACCACCGCGCCCGCGCGCCCCTCGCGCACCAGGGCCACCGCCCGCTCGATCGAGCGCACCACCGCCGGCGCGTTCGCCGCCGACGGCCGGCCCGGATGCGCCTCCTCGGCGAGCGGCTCGGGCAGCACCGGCAGCGCGCGCGGGAAGACGGCGGCCGCCTCCTCGGGCGTCTCGATCGCCTCGATGCGCCCGCCGGGGAGGGCGGCGAGCTGGTCGGGGTCGGCGATCGCGAAGAAGGGCCTCGCGATCGCGCCCGAGCCCCAGGCGAGGAGCGCGATCTCCGGGCCGATCCCGGCCGGGTCGCCCATGGTGAGCGCGAGGGGGGCGGCCATCTCAGCGGATCTCGATGATCGCGTCGCGGCGCAGCTCCTGCAGGAGCCCCTCGGCGAGGCGCGCGCCCTGGTTCTCGCGGATGCGCTCGCGCACCCGCTCGCGGAACGCGGGGTCCTCGGCGTCGAGCGCTATGGCGCTGCGCTCGCGGCGGTCGACGAGGCGCACGAGCGAGAGCCCGCCCGGCACGGCGATCGGCGCCACGACCTCGCCCGGGGCCGCGCCCGCGAGGCGCTCGCGCAGCTCCGGCGGCAGCGTCGTGCCCGAGACCCAGCCGATGTCGCCGCCGGCCTCGGCCGAGGGCGCGCGCGAGTAGCGCCGCGCGGCCGCGGCGAAGGCGTCGCGGTCCGTGGCCTCGGCGCGGATGGTCTCGGCGAGCGCGCGGGGCGCGGCCGCGTCGCGCTCGCCCTCGGTGAGCGGCAGGCCGATCTCCTGGATGCGGTAGTCGTTCTCCCCGGTGCCGGCGACGAGCGCGATCTCGTTGTCGATCTCGGCGTCGCCCGGCTCGATGCGGTTAGCGAAGCGCGTGCGCACGAGGCTCTGCCAGGTGGCCTCGGCGGCGACGAAGTCGTCCATCGCCTGATCGGTGATGCCCTGGTTCGCCATCAGCGCGTCCAGCTCGGCCGTCGTCAGATCGAGGCCGGCGGCGACTTCGGCGCGCGCCTCGGCGATGTTCTCCTCGCTCGGGCGCAGGCCCGCCTCGGCGCCGGCGGCGACCTTCAGCCGGTCGTCGACCAGCTCCTGGAGCGCGAGGCGGCGCAGGGCGTCGGCGCTCGCGGCCTGCGCGCCGAGCAGGCGCAGGAGCCGCACGCGCTGCTCGACGTCGAAGGCGGTGATGACGCCGTCGTTGACCGTGGCGACGGGCCGGAAGGGCGTCTGCTGCGCCGCGGCGGGGACGGCGAGACAGAGGGCGAGCGCGATCGCGAGGATGGGTCCGGGAAATCGGGTCATGACAGGTCCGTGTCTCAGGTCGCGGCGCGTCCCCGGCGGGGACGTCGAGGAGGCCTCAGCGGTCGTTGCCCGGCGCGGGGCCGGGAAGGGGCGCGGACGCCTCTAGGGCGTCGACCACCGGGCGCTGGGCGTCGAACACGCCGCCGCCCGTGTCCGAGGCACCGAGGGTCAGCAGCTCGACCTCGACGCCGAAGGAGGTCGAGGCCGGCACGTCCTCGCTGTCGGTGAAGTCGCGCGAGACGAAGGCGCTGATCCGGCAGCACTCGTTCGCATAGGTCAGCGCGCCGCCGACGGCAACCAGCTGGTCCTCGTCGAGGTCGTGGCGCACGAAGCTCTGCGTGCGCCACTCGTCGGTGAGGTCGAGCGAGGCGAAGGCCGAGACCTCCTCGCGGTCGCCCTCGCGCTCGACGAGCGGCTGGTCCTCCAGGAAGACGTAGCCGACCGAGAGGCTCGCCGGGCCGTAGCGGCCGGTGCCGAACACCTCGTTGCGCCCGACGCTGCCGTCGTCGTCGAGGCGCACGCGCTGCTCGATCGAGGCGTAGGTGAGATAGCTCGCCCGCCAGGAGGCCACCCAATCGGAGAACCGGCCGTCGAGGCCCGCGCCCTCGCCGAAGCTGTCGATCTCGGCGAAGCGCACCACGCGCCCCGCGCTCGCGGCGAACGAGAGCCCGTCCGAGGCGAAGCGCTCGTAGTTGAGCCCGAGCGTCAGGCGCGGGCCTTCCTCGACGCCGTCGAGGCCGGAGAAGCGGCTGCGCTCGAACAGGTTCAGCGTGTCGAACTCGGTCTGCTGGCTGTCCTCGTTCGGGAACTCCGGGCCGTTGCCGCCGTAGGGGGCGAGGACGAGCTGGGCGATCGGCTCGACCACGTGGCTGTCGCCGTCGGCCTCCTCGGCGATCAGGGGATAGCGCACGTCGACGCCCGCGAGGGGGGCGAGGCGGAAGGCCTGCCCGTCCTCGCCGATCCCCGCGTCCTCGAAGCGCAGGAACAGATCGCCCCGCGCCTCGGCGAAGCCTCTGAGCGCGAGGCCGAAGTCGAGCACCGCCTCGCGCTCCCAGTCGACCCCGAGCGAGAGGCGGGTGACGTCCACGCCTTCGTTGCGAAACAGCGACTGCGTGTCGACGAAGAAGCCGAGCGCGCCGCCGGCGTAGGGTTCGCCGACCTCCTGGCGCGCGCGGAAGTCGGGCAGCACCCGCGGGATCTGCCCGGCCGGCTCGCGGTTGCGCAGCGACTGGAAGTAGAGCCCGGTCAGGTCGTAGAAGAAATCCTCGCGGTAGTTGCGCAGGAAGGCTTCCGAGGCGAGACGGTCCTCGTCCGAGATGTCGAAGAAGCGCAGGTAGGCGTCGTCCGAGGCGACCTTGACGTCCCAGCCCCAGACCGCGCCCTCCTGAAGATCGTCGAGGGTGAACAGCGCGTCGGTGTCGACGTGGCCCTGGAACCGCGACTCGCCGGTGAAGTCGGTCTTGCCGACCGAGCCGCGGAAGAACAGCGAGCCGGTCGCGAACTCGCGGCGGAACTCGAGATCCGGGAAGATCCCGTCGTCGGTGGTGATCAGCGGCTGGAAGGTGAAGTCGGTCTGGTCGTCGATCACCTGGTAGTACGGCACGCGCAGCGCGAAGCCGTAGTTGCCGGACTGGCGCGCGCCGGGGACCAGGAAGCCCGACTTGCGCTCCACGGTCGGGTCCGGGTGGCTGAAGTAGGGCAGGTAGAACACCGGCACGCCGAACACGTCGAAGGTCGCGTCCTCGTAGTAGATGACGTTGTCTTCCTCGTCGTGGATCACGCGCCGCGCCCGCAGCCGCCACAGCGGCGTCGGCTCGTCGGGGCAGACGTCGCAGGGGCTGTAGACCGCGCGGTCGAGCACGTTGTAGCGCCCCTCGACGCGACGCGCCTGCGCGGCGGCGAGGCGGGCGGTGGCCGGGCGGCCCCGGTCGTCGCTCGAGGCGATGATCGAGCGCGCGCCCTCGACCAGCCCGTCGTAGAGCTCGACGTCGAGATCGGCGGCTTCGGCGAAGACGGTCGAGCCGTCCGGGTCGCGCAGCACGATCGCGCCCGAGGCGGAGAGGCGGTCGGTCCCGCTGTCGTAGACGATGCGCTCGGCCGTCAGCGTGCGATCGCCGTAGTAGACCTCGACGTTACCGGTGGCGGTGACGGTGCCTGCTTCGGAGTCGTACTCGATGCTGTCGGCGACGAGCGCGACCGGCTCGTCCGGGTCGGCCGCCTCGCCGCCCAGCAGACCGCCGAGTTCCTGCGCCGCGCCGGGCGTGGCGGCGAGCGCGAGGCCGAGCGCCGCGGCGGCGGCGTGTGTCCTGAGATTCAAAGCCCGTGCCCTCGTTCCCGGCGTCTTGTCGCGCGCCGTCGTGGTGCCAGACTAGACGTCCTCGACGTGCAAAAGAAGCCCGAGCGCGAACAACAGCGCCGAGGCCGGCGGCGCCCAGGCCGCGACCAGGGGCGGCACCGCGCCGGAGGCGCCGAGAGCGGCGGCGAGGTCGGAGAGGAAGAAGTAGCCGAACCCCGTCATCACGCAGCCCAGGGCCATGATCCCGAGCCCGCTGAAGCGGGCGGGGCGCATCGAGAAGGCCGCGCCGATGAGCGTCATCGCCGCGAACACCAGCGGATAGGCGAGCAGGCCCTGGAAGTGGACGCGGTGGCGCTCGGCCGAGAAGCCCTGCGCCTCGAGCAGCGCGATGAAGTCGGGCAGGCGCCAGAAGCCGATGGTGCGCGGCGCCGCGAAGCTCTCGGCGATGCGCTCCGGGGTGAGGTCGGTGGGGAGACGCACGACCTCGCGCGCGGTGGCCCGCGTCTCGGACGAGCGCTCGCCCGCTTCGGCCGCGCCGGGGCCGAAGCGCCAATGGCTGACGGCGTTGAGCCGCCAGGCGCCGTCCTCGAGCACCGCCGTGCGCGCCTCGATGCGCGCCTCGAGCCGGTCGTTCGCGTCGAAGCGGAAGGCCGTGACCGCCCAGAGCCGCGACAGATCCGAGGCGGCGCGGTCGGCGCGGATCACGGTCTGGCGGGCCTCGTCGACCTGGCGCAGCCAGATGCCCCCGCCCGAGAGCGCGAGCGAGGACGAGGACCGGCCGAAATAGCGCTCCTCCAGCGCCTCGAAGCGCTCGACGAAGGCGCTCGCCACCGGGTTGTAGACCGTCGCCATGAGGGCGCCGAGCACCACCGCCACGGCGACGGCGGGCGCCAGCAGCGCGCCGAGCGAGACGCCGGCCGCGCGCGCGACCACGATCTCGGAGGCGCGCGCGAGGCGGGCGAAGCAGGCCATGGTCGCGAGCAGCACCGTGAACGGCGCGGCCACCAGCGCGATCGAGGGCGCGTGCAGGAGCGCCATGCCGACGAGCTGCGAGAACGAGGCCACGCCGTCGCTGTTCTGGTTCAGCCGCTCGACGAGGTCGACCATCACCACGAGCGCGAGCACGCCGAGAAAGCAGAGCGCCGCCGTCGACAGGAAGCGCCGCGCGACGTAGGCGCCGAGCGTCCAGCTCATCGCTCGCCCCCGAGCGTCCGCTTCATCGCTCGCCCCCCGCGGCGAGGCCGCGTCGCGGCGCGATCCCCGGCCCCGACAGGAGCCAGAGCGCGAGGCCGAGGCCGATGATCGGGGGCAGGTAGAGCGTCGGCCAGAGCGAGGCCGCGCCCGCCGTCGCGCCCTTGGCCGCGAGCCCCGCGAGGCGCAGCGCGACCGCGAGGCCGACCGCGCCGAGCACGCGGCCGAGGAAGCCCTGACGGCGGTAGCCGGCCGAGAGCACCACCGCGAGGCCGAGCGCGGGCAGCGTGAGCGCGTAGAGCGGCCCCGAGATCGCCTCGTGCGCCTCGGCGCGGAACTCGCCCAAGGGTCGCAGCCGCGCGACCGCCTCGTCCTCGTCGATGGCGAGCAGGTCGTCCACGAACATCTCCGAGGGCTTTCGCGTGCGGTCCTCGGTCCCGTCGTTGAGGGCGGCGAGGTCGTAGCCGAGCTGCGCGAAGCGGAGCAGCGACAGCGTGTCCGGGCGCTCGGGCGCGTCGAACTGCGCGACGCCGTCGAACATCACGAGCGTGGTCGCGCCCCCTTCGGCGAGCAGCACCGCGCGCTCGGCAGTATAGGTCGCCACCCGCCCCTCGTCGCGGGCGTCGTGGATGAACACCCCCTTCAGCGCCCCGGCGGCGTCGATCTCGCGGACGAACACGGTGACCGCGTCGGTCGGCGTGATGAAGGCGCCCTCGCGCAGGAAGGCGGCCGCAACGTCACCGCGCACCTCGGCGATGCGGTCGCGCATCTCGCGCTGGGCGTAGGGCACGGCGACGAGCGAGATCGCCCAGAGGAGCGCGAGCAGCCCGAGGCCGAACACCGCCACCGGGCGCAGCAGCGCCAGCCCCGAGCGACCGGCGGCGAACATCACCGTCAGCTCGTTGTCGCCGTAGAGGCGGTTGGCCGCGTAGAGCGTCGCCGCGAAGCCCGCGACCGGCAGCACCACCGTCATCACCTTGGGCAGGAGCAGCGCGGTGAACTCGACGAACACCAGCGCCGACTGGCCGTTGTTGACCACCGTCTCGATCACCCGCAGCGACTGGCTGAGCCAGATCACGCCGGTGAAGACCAGCACGAAGAAGGCGAAGGGGCCGAGGATCTGGCGCAGGACGTAGGCGTCGAGCCGGGACATGGGCGGGGCCGATCTCTTGGGCTGCGGGCCGGCGGCGGCGAGGCCGCCGCCTCTGCGGGGCTGCGGTCGGACGGCGGCGAGGCCGCCGCCCGGGCGCACCATGCCGATCCGGCGCCCGCGCGACAACGCCCGCCGGGGGCGGCGCCGCGGTCGAGCGGCGCGGGGCCCGTCCGGGTGACGCGACGGCGGCGCTTGGACGTCCGTCGGCGGGCGGCCGGGCCGTGCGGACGCCGCGCTGGCATCGCCGGGCGCGGCGGGCTAGGTGCGGCTGCCAGAAGCCTTGCCAGACGGACCCGCACGAACCCGGAGGACGCCCATGACGCCGCTGCCCCACATCGTCTTCGACGCCGAGGAGGGCGCCGCGCTGGACAGCGTCGAGGGCACCCTCGTCGTCTTCGCCGACGGCGAGGGCACGCCGACCGAGGCGGCCCGCGCGCTCGACGCCGCGATGGGCGGCGCGCTCGGGCGCGCGCTCGACGACGCCTCTGCGCCGATCAAGCCCGGCGTGGCCGAGACCTTCGGCTGGCCCGCCGGCACGGCGGCGCGGCGGGTGGTGCTCGCCTCGCTCGGGCGCGAGCCGGACGCGCAGGCGGCCCGCCGCGCGGGCGGCGCGATCGCCAAGGCGCTCGCCAAGGGGCCGGCGACGATCGCGACCGCCGGGCTCGACGACGCCCTCGTCGCCGCCCTCGTCCATGCGCTCGCGCTCAGGCTCTACGACTTCCGCGAGTACAAGAAGGCCGACGAGGACGCGCCGGAGGGCCCGCGCAAGCTGACGGTCCTGGCGGCGAAGCCGGAGGCGCTCGCGCGCTCCAGCCGCGAGATGATGGCGCTCGCCGAGGGCGTGTTCTTCGCGCGCGATCTGGTCAACGAGCCGGCCAACCGGCTGACCACCGAGGAGTTCGCCGCACGCCTCGCCGCCATGGGCGAGCTGGGCCTCGAGGTCGAGATCCTGGGCGAAGAGGATCTCGGACGCCTCGGCATGCGCGCGCTGCTCGGCGTCGGGCAGGGCTCGGCCTCGGAGACCAAGGTCGTGACCATGCGCTGGTCGGGCGGGCCCGAGGGCGAGGCGCCGCTCGCGCTCGTCGGCAAGGGCGTCGTGTTCGACACCGGCGGCATCTCGCTGAAGCCGGCGTCGGGCATGGAGGACATGACCATGGACATGGGCGGTGCCGGCACCGTGGCGGGCGTGATGCGCACGCTCGCGCTGCGCCATGCCCGCGCCAACGTCGTAGGCGTGGTCGGCCTCGTCGAGAACATGCCCGACGGCAAGGCCCAGCGCCCCGGCGACATCGTCAAGACGATGAAGGGAGACACGGTCGAGATCATCAACACAGACGCCGAAGGGCGGCTCCTGCTCGCCGACGTGATGTGGTACGTGCAGCAGACCTACAAGCCGACGGCGATGGTCGACCTCGCCACCCTGACCGGCGCGGTGATCGTGGCGCTCGGCCATCACAACGCCGGCTTCTACGCCACCGACGACGCCTTCGCCGCCGAGTTCCAGGCCGCCTGCGAGCGCGCCGGCGAGAACGCCTGGCGCCTGCCGCTCGGGCGGGTCTACGCCGATCAGCTCAAGAGCCCGAAGGCCGATCTGAAGAACACCGGCGGGCGCCATGCCGGCTCGGTCACCGCGGCCGAGTTCCTGCACGCCTTCGTCGAGGACGGCCTGCCCTGGATCCACATCGACATCGCCGGCACCGCGACCACGCCGAACGGCACCGACACCGCGCCCAAGGGGGCGACCGGCTGGGGCGTGGCGGCCCTCGACGCGCTGGTGCGCGCCCGCGCCGAGGGCCAGGGCGACTGAGCGGGCGGTGACGGCGGGGGGCGCCGAGGGGGGCGCGGGCGAGGTCGGCTTCTATCACCTGAGCGAGACCGCCCTCGACGCCGCGCTCGGGGCCATGCTGGAGCGCGCGCTGGCGCGGAGCTGGCGCGCCGAGGTGCGCGTCGGCGACGGGGCGCGCCTCGACGCGCTCGACCGCGGGCTCTGGTGCTGGCGCGCCGAGAGCTTCGTGCCCCACGCCCGTGCGGGCGGGCCGCTCGACGCGCGCCAGCCGGTGCTCCTCGCCGATCGTCCGGTCGGCGACGGACGCGAGGCGCTGTTCCTCGTGCACCGCGCGCGCTTCGACCCGACCGAGGCGCCGGGACGGCGCAGGGTGGCGCTCGTGTTCGACGGCGCCGATCCCGAGGCGGTCGAGCACGCGCGCTCGGCCTGGCGTCTGGCCGTCGGTGCTGGTCTCGTGGCCACCTACTGGGCGCAGCAGGGCGGCGGGTGGAGCCGACGGGCGCGCAGCGGGGAATGAGGGCTCCGTCCGCAGGGCGGCCGGATCGGTGCCGGGCCGGCGCGCAAACCCGTCTTGACGGGTGGAAGATCGGAACGTGCGCCCGCTATTTCTTGCTAGATGCCGCGGCGGGTGCTTGATCCGGATCTGCTTCGAAGGAACGTCGCTAGGACGATCATGGACCCGACCGCTCCGCTTTCGACCGGGATCGCCGGTCTCGATACCGTGCTGCGCGGCGGCCTGCCGCGAGGTAACCTGCATTTGTTGCAGGGACCGCCGGGATCGGGCAAGACCACGGTCGCTCTACAGTTCCTGCGCACCGGCGTCGCTCTGGGGGAGAGGGTGCTCTACGTGACCCTGAGCCAGACCGCGGGCGAACTCGGCAAGATCGCGGCCTCGCACGGCTGGGACCTGACCGGCGTCGACATCGTCGAGCTCTACGCCGACACCGACGCCCCGGAGGCGGGACAGACCATCTTCCAGACCGCCGATCTGCGCCTCGACCGCACCCGCGAGGCGATCGAGCGGGCGATCGACGAGATCGGCCCGGAGCGCGTGGTCTACGACAGCCTGCTCGAAGTGCGGCTCCTGACCCTCGACAACCCGCGCTACCAGCGCGAGCTGGTCGGGCTTCGCGCCTATCTCTCCGAGCGCGACATCACCGGCATGATCCTCGATACCGCGCCGATCGGGCCGCAGACCCACGACGTGCAGTCGCGCGGCGTGGTGCACGGGGTCGTCACCCTCGACAAGACGCTGCCCGCCTTCGGCCGCGCGCGCCGGCGGATCGAGGTCTCGAAGATGCGCGGCGTCGACATCCACGACGGCTGGCACGACATGGACATCCGCACCGGGCAGGGGGTGGTGGTCTTCCCCCGCCTCGCGCCGCGCGAGCGCCCGGCCCCGGTCGCGAGCTTCCAGGAGGATCTGATCCGCTCCGGGCGCGAGAGCCTCGACGCCATGTTCGGCGGCGGCCTCGAGCCCGGCACCACCACCATGGTGGTCGGCCAGGCCGGCACCGGCAAGTCGACCATGGCCTCGCTCTACGCCATGGCCGCCCTCGAGCGCGGCGAGGACGTGACCATCTTCCTGTTCGAGGAGCGGGTCGAGACCTTCCTGCAACGCTGCGAGGGGCTCGGCCTCGCGCTCCGCGGCTACGTCGACGCCGGCCGTCTCGCCCTCCTCGACTTCAACCCCGACGAGGTCACCGCCGGCGAGTTCTCCGCCATCGTGCAGCGCGAGGCCGAGAAGGAACGGCTGCGCGTCATCGTGATCGACAGCTTCACCGGATACATGGCCTCGCTCGCGCACGAGGAGCAGGCGCTGTTCGACATCCAGGCGCTGCTCAAGTACCTCGCGCGCCAGCGCATCCTGGTGTTCCTGATCGTCGCCCACCACGGCTTCCTCGGCCGCGGCGACGACGTCTCGCGTCTCGATATGAGCTTCCTCGGCGACACGGTGCTGCTCCTGCGCATGAGCGAGAACGGCGACCGCATCAGGCGCGACATCCTCGCGGTCAAGAAGCGCCACGGGCCCCACAGCCTGGAGATCCGCGAGCTGACCATCGAGGCGGGGCGCATCGAGATCGCCGCCGGCAGCGACGCGCCGGGCGATCCCCGAAGCGGCGTGCCCGACGGCGTGCCATGAGCGCCTTCGACGCCGCCGCGGTCGAGACGCTCCCGCCCGTCCTCCTCGCCTCGCCGCGCGAGGCCGACCGCGCCGTGCTCACGGCGGCGGTCAAGGAGGCGGGCTTCGACGCGCGGGTGCTGCCCACGCCGGACGCGCTCGGGGGCAGGCGCGACGAGGCGGGGGCGCTGGTCGTGGCGCAGGAGGCGCTCGACACCGCGCTCCTCGGCGCGATCGACCGCGCGCTCGACGAGCAGCCGCCTTGGTCGGAGCTGCCGATCGTGCTGCTCACCGCCGATTCCGAGCAGACGCGCCGTCTCTCCGAGCGACTGAGCGCGCGCTGGGGCGCGGCGCGGCTGTCCTATCTCGCCCGGCCCGTGGGGCGCGTCGAACTGGTCTCGGCGATCCAGCTCTCGCTGACGCTCAGGCTGCGCCAGTTCAACCTGCGCGACCGCATGGTGCGCGAGCGCGATCTCCGCCACGAGCTGGACCATCGCGTCAAGAACATCCTCGCCACCGTCGAGGCGATGGCGACCATGACCGGGCGGCTCGACGGCACCGGGGTCGACGCCTTCACCGCCTTCCGCAAGCGCCTGCAGTCGCTCAACCGCGTCCATGCCGAGCTGCACACCCTGCGCGGCGGGCCGGTCGACCCCGCCGCGGTGATCGAGCTGGTGCTGCGCCCCTACGACGGCTCCGGGCGGATCACGGTCGACTGCCGCATGGCCGCGATCGACGGCGAGGCGGCGCGGCTGTTCGGCATGTGCCTGCACGAGCTGGTCACCAATGCGGCCAAGTACGGCGCGCTCTCGGTCCCCGAAGGCCGCATCGCGGTCACGCTCGCGCTCGACGGCGAGGAGGCGCGCTTCGTCTGGCACGAGCGCGACGGGCCCCCCGTCGCGCCGCCCACGCGCGTCGGCTACGGCACGCGGTTCCTGCAGATGACGCTGAACCGACTGTTCGGCGCGCGCCCGACCATCGAGCACGCGCCGGAAGGCCTTCACGTCGCCGTCGCGGGACGGCCGGCCCTGCTGATCGGGCAGTGAGCCGGGGGTATCGCCCCGAGCGGCCTGCCCGGAGCGTCATCCCGATCCGCTGGGCTCGGATCGTGCGCCCCCGATGCCTGTTCCCTGCGCGACCCCGCGATGTCCTGCTGTTTCGCCCGGGGCGTTCTCCAGTCAGGGCGGAACGCTCGGGCGCCCCGAGGACGCGCGTCCCCGGCGACCCGGAGCGCTCTAGAGCGCAATCCGACCGGAGTGAAACGAGGATCGGAAAAATTCCGCGTCGGCTCGGACAGCTAGAGCGCCAGACCTGATCCGATCAGGTCGAACGGTGCTCTAGCGTACCAGCTTCACCCGGGCGGGCAGCCTCTCGCCGCGGTCGAGGTCGTTGAGCACGCGGAAGGTGTCGAGCGCGCGGTTCTCGACCGCCATGCGGCGTGCCAGGCTCTCGGCCGAGGCGCCGCCCGCGCCGACGACGTCGAGACGGCGCTGCCCGCCGAGGCGACGTTCGGCCGCGTCGAGATCGCGAAAGCTCTGCGCGACCCGCGCGCCGGTGTCGAGCCCGCCCTCGCCGCGGGGCACGAGCGTGGTGAAGCGCCAGATCTGGTCGCCGCCACGCCCGATCGCGGTCAGGAGCGCGACCCAGGGCCGCCCATCGATCTCGACGAGCATGGCGCCCCGCGCGGCCGGCTCGCCGTCGATGCGGAGCCGCTCGACGTCCCGCAAGCGTCCCGTGCGCGTCTCGCGCGCGAGCGAGGGCGCCCAGACCTCGGTGAGGTAGTCGACCGGGTCGCCCGTCTGCGGCCGCCCGCCGTCGAAGATCACCCGGCGCGCGCCGTCGGTCATCACCACCGCCGAGGGAGTGTTCTGCACCTGCCAGCCACGCGGGACCGCGAAGCTGAAGTCGAGTTCGGGATGGACGAAGCGCCCGTCCGAGACGAAGCCCTGCGCGGCTGAGGGGCCGTAGGCCATACCGTCGATCGCGGCCAGATGGCTGTCGCGCCCGCGCTGGCCGGTGCCCGGCGGCGCGTACTGCCGCGCGATCGCGCGCGCGTCCTCGACGCGCGAGCCGGTCGCGGGATGGGTGGCGAAGAAGCCCGTGCTGTTCGGATCGTAGCGCCGCCCGGCCTTGGCCGCCTCCAGCTCGGCGTGGCGCGCGAGCGACTGGAGGAAGTCGGCCTGCGCCTCGGGGTCGTAGCCGGCGTCGGCGAGATAGCGGATGCCGAGGCGGTCGGCCTCGCGCTCGTCCTCGCGCGAGTAGGACGCGACGAAGCCCCCGGCCGCGGTCTGGAGCACGCCGCCCGCGACGCGCGGGTCGATGCCGAGCACCGCGGCGCCGATGGTGCCGAGCGCCGTGCCGACGCCGGCGATGGTCGAGCGCCGCTCGCGCGCGTCGCGATGACCGAGGGTGATGTGCGCGATCTCGTGGCCGACGACGCCCGCGAGTTCGGCCTCGTCGTCGGCGAGCGCGACGAGGCCGCGGGTGACGTAGACGTAGCCGCCGGTGGTGGCGAAGGCGTTCACGTCCTCGGTGTCGAGCACGGTGAAGGACCAGCGCTCGTTCGGCTGCGCCGAGACCGCGACCAGGCGCTCGCCGATGTCGTCGACGTAGGCCTGCAGCCGGCGGTCGTCGTAAGGACCGCCGAAACGCGCCAGCACCGCCTCGTTCGCCTCGGCCCCGGCGCGGTCGGCGCCCGCCTCGCGCTGCACCTCGCCGGTGCGGACCACCGGGGCGCGTTGGCTCTCGGCGCGGGCGGCGGTGCCGAAGTCGGGCGGCGTCCCTGGCGGCGGCGTGCAGCCGAGGAGGGCGAAGGCGAGGACCGGCGCGAGAAGGAGGCGGCGCGCGGCGGGGCGGGCGAGGATCGTCATGGCGTCTCCTGACGGCGATGCGAGAGCGACGCGGGGCGGAGGGCGGGGGTTCCCCGACGCCGGGGGCGACCCGGCCGCGTTGGTCGGCACGGGCGCGGGCGGGGGCTCCGTCGCCGCCGGCGTGCGGCGCGGCCGCGCGCGGGCGTGGCGGTGACGGTGGCGGTGGCGGGAGGAAGGGCCACTTTCCGACGGGACGCGCCGATCCGGAGGGCTCCCATGACCGATCGTCCCCGCTCGCCCGGCCGCCGCCGGCTGCTCGCGGGCCTCGGCGCCGCCGCCGCCGCCGGCTTCCCGCGCCGGCCGGGGGCGGCGGGTCTCGCCGAGGCCGCGCGCGCCTACGACGACCGGCTGCGGTCGGTGGTGGTGGCGCGGGGCGACGCGGTGGTCGAGGACCTGCGCCTCGGCGGCCCGCCGCTCGATACGCCGGTCAACGTCAAGTCGGTCTCGAAGACGATGGTGGCGCTCCTGCTCGGCGTCGCGATCGAGCGCGGCCACGTGCCAAGCGTCGGGGCGCGGCTCGGCGACGTCGCCCCGCGCCTCGTGCCCCGCGGCGCCGATGAGCGAGTCGCGGACCTGACGCTCGAGGATCTCGTGACCATGCGCGCGGGGCTCGAGCGGACCTCCGGGGCGAACTACGGCGGCTGGGTGTCGAGCCGCGACTGGGTGGCCGCCGCGCTCTCGCGCCCCTTCGTCGCCGAGCCGGGCGAGCGGTTCCTGTACTCGACCGGGAGCTTCCATGTCCTCGGCGCCGTGCTCGCCGAGGCCACGGGGCGGAGCCTGCACGCCCTCGCGCGCGACTGGCTCGGCCGCCCGCTCGGGATTGCGGTCCCGCCCTGGACGCGCAGTCCGCGGGGGCGGTACCTCGGCGGCAACAACATGGCGCTGTCGCCGTTGGCGCTCGCCACGATCGGGCGGATGATGCTGGCCGAAGGCCGTTGGCAGGGCGCGCAGGTGGTGCCGGCCGAGTGGGTCGCGCGGTCCTGGGAGCCGCGCGTCACCTCGCCCTGGTCGGGCGATGGCTACGGCTACGGCTGGTTCCTGACCCGGCTCGGCGGCGTCGAGTGCGCCTACGCCCGCGGCTACGGCGGCCAGATGCTCTACGTGCTGCCCGAGGCCGGGTTGACGGTGGCGATCACATCCGATCCGACACGGCCCGCGCGCTCGCGGGGCTATGTCGGCGATCTGGAGCGGCTGGTGGCCGAGACGGTGCTGCCGGCGCACGCCGGTTGAGGCGTGTCGCGCCGGCTGTTCCGGTCGAGACGGGGGGAGGGCGGCGCCGGCCCGAGCCGGGTCGCCGGCGCTCCGCCCGCCCTGACGACGGACGAGAGATCCTCCGGGTCGATGAGGACGCCGGTGAGGGTAGGACCGCCTGCGACCTTTTGTTTGACCAGAGCCTTATTCGTGTCCAATTCCGGGCTCTATATCGAAATCGAAACACGGTCGGTGGCGGGAGAAGCTCGCATTGTTCGATCTGCGTGACGGAATGCCGGCACCGTGCGTGGCCGGACGGGGGAAGGACGATCGGGCGCTCGCCGTGGCGCGGCTCGCTCAGGCCGCCGACGACCCCGACGCGATGATGCGCCTCGTCAACGCGCTCGTCCACGGCCGGACGACGCTGGCCTGCGGCGGCCGGGACTGACGTCCGCCCGCCGCCCGCACGGGGCGGCATCGGGGGCGGCTTCGCCTCGCCGTATCGCCGGCCTCCGCGTCGCGCTTGCGCTCGGACCCGCGCGCGTGGAGGCATGCGGGGGTATCTGCCGAGGAGACAGGCGATGACCGCGACCGAGCGCCCGACCGCTCTCGACCTGACCCCCGTCGCCGTGCCGGACGAGGACGTGGCCACGCTTTTCGCCAAGTGCGAGGCCAAGCTCGGCCTCGTGCCGAACGTGCTCAGCGCCTACGCCTTCGACCAGGACAAGCTGCGTGCCTTCTCGGCCTTCTACAACGAGCTGATGCTCGCGCCCTCCGGGCTCTCGAAGCTGGAGCGCGAGATGATCGCGGTCGTCGTCTCGGCCGAGAACCGCTGCCACTACTGCCTCGTCGCGCACGGCGCGGCGGTGCGCGAGCTGTCGGGCGACCCGGCCTTCGGCGACACGCTATGCTACAACTGGCGCGTGGCCGAGCTGTCGGCGCGCCAGCGCGCCATGCTCGCCTTCGCCGTCAAGACGACGCGCGCGAGCTTCGAGATCGTCGAGGCCGACCGCGAGGCCCTGCGCGCGGCCGGCTTCTCGGACCGCGACATCTGGGACGTCGCGGCGGTGGCTTCGTTCTACAACATGTCGAACCGGATGGCCTCGGCGACCGGCATGGTGCCGAACGCCGAGTACTACGCGCAGGGGCGGTGAGCCGGGCCCGGCCCGCCGCGCCTCAAGCCGTCTCGGCCTCCTCGATCTCGAACTGCAGCGCCGTCATCACCTGGTCGTAGCGATCGAGCAGGTCGATGCGGTCGCGTCCGCCGAGGTACACGTTGGCCAGCTCGAAGGAGTAGCTGTCCTGGTTGGCGAGCTTCGCGAGGTCGGTGCCCTTCTCCACCACGATCTGGATGCGGGTGTCGGGCTGGCGGTTCTTCACCCGCTCCAGCGCCGCCTCGCCGGGGGCGTAGGTCACGCGGCCCGGGCGATAGGCGCGGTGGAAGAAGTGGCCGGCGACGTTGTGGCTGCCGTGCCGCGGCAGCGGCTTCGGCTTGCGCCCGAGCGCGAGGTCGACCACCACCGAGAGGTGCGAGACCCCGTGCACCTTCAGGAACAGGTCTGCATGGGACTGCGAGGCGCGCGGGTTGATCTCCAGCAGCCAGACGATGTCGTTCGACTGGTCGTAGAAGAACTCGGCGTTGAACGGCCCGTGGCTGTAGCCGAACTGCTGCATGACCGAGCGGCAAACGTCCATCATCCGGTGCTGGATCTCCAGGGGCAGCATCGACGGATACTCGTAGCGCGCGAACGACGACCGCTCGGCCTCGCGCACGCTGTCGACCACGCCGTAGACCACGACGCGCCCGTCGATCGCGTAGCCCTCCAGCGTGCATTGCGCGCCCGAGAGCGGACTCTCGGCGATGAAGCTCTCCTCCATCTCGGTGATCTCGTCGGGCATGTCGTAGGTGCGCATCAGCTCGCGGAACGGCCCGACGATCGGCTCGGCCTTGTCGGCGCAGAAGTTGGTGATCTCGACGAACTCGCGCTCGTCGCGGATCTGGTAGGAGAGGTAGCTCCGGAACGACTTGACCGGCTTGATCCAGAACGGGGGGTAGAGGCCGAGTTCGTGGAACTTGGTCTTGCCGGGTGTGAAGGGGTGGAAGGTGGGCACGTGGTCGGGCACCACCTTCTGCTGTTCGAGCCGCGACCAGTATTTGTGCTCGCACTTGACCAGGCTGTCGAGCGGCGGGCCGGGCAGGCCGAAGCGCTCGGCCAGGATCGCGGCGATGATGGTGCCGGGAAAGTCGAAGAAGGAGGCGACGCCGGCCGGGCCGCCCTCGACCGCCTCCATGCGCTTGGCGGCCAGCTCGATCATCGAGGGGATGTCGGCGTCGGGATCGTCGCGCATCTCGTGGAAGGTGAGCGCGGGGCGGAACTCGCACTCGGCCGCCTGCGGCAGCGTGTTCAGCGTCTCGAGGTTGAACTCGTCGAGACCGACGAAGAACACCGGCTTCTTGTCCGTCATGCTTGCCTCCGGGGCTTGCGTGAACGTGGCGGTGGCGGGCGCGGTCCGAAATCGTGCGCCGGTCGGACCCCGCGCCCGACCCGAGAAAGCGGGTCCGCGCCGGGGGCGCGGCCCGTGCGACGAGGTAGCGCGACGCCGTGTCAGACCAACGCGCGGGGGACCGTCTCGTCCCAGCTGCGCGAGAACACGCGCACGTCGTTGTGGTATGCGTCGAGGGTGGCGCGGATCACGAACGCCTCCTCGGTCGCGCTCAGCACCGTGCGCGTGACGGTGCGCACCGTCCAGCCGGGGCGCTGGTAGACGCGCGTCTGGCTGACGTCGCCCTGCACGGTGGCGTAGTCGTTGTTGACGTAGGTGTAGTTCTCGCGGGTCTCGCGCCCGATCTCCAGATCGATGTCGTCGAGGCGGTAGCGCGGGTCGTCGTTGATCACGCCGAGCTGCACCCGGTTCGAGCCGAGGTTGAGGTTGACGTCCCACGAGCGCCGTGCCGGCGCGATCAGCGTGGTTGGCGGCGCCTCGGCCATGCGCGCGGGCCCGAAGGGCTGCGTGGCGTCGTCCTCGCCCTGCGGGCGCACCGGCAGGACCAGCGTCGAGGCGGCGGGATAGACCGTGAGCTTGGCCGGCTCGGGCGATGGCCAGGCGAGCGGCCAGTAGGACGACGAGATCGCGACGCGGAGCCGACTGCCGGCCGGGAAGCGCTGGGCGATGTTGTTGAGCGTGAGCGCGACGCGGTAGCGCCGCCCCGGCTCCAGGGGCTCGGGCGTCTCGTGGCTGTCGCGATGCGTCAGGTTCAGGATGGCGAAGGAGACCCGCGCCGAGCGGTCGGTCTCGGCCACCTCGCAGAGCCTGACCGCGATCTGGGCGACGGGGCGGTCGGCCGAGACCTCCAGCTCGACGCGGGGCGCGCCGAGGATCTCCAGGGCCTCGTCGAGCGGCTCGCTGTCGAACAGGAGCGCGCCGCCGTCCTCCTGGCGCTGGTCCCAGGGCAGGTCGGTCTCCTCGGCGTAGGAGCACCACTTGCCCGCGAACAGCCCGACCGAGAGCGGCGAGCGGATCGAGAGGCCGAGGTCGGGGTCGATCGACCCCTCGCCGTCGAGCGCGAGCGTGCCGTGGCCGAGCGGATAGGCGCGCTCCTCGACGCGCGGCGAGGGCCAGACGTCCTCGGCGACCCAGTGGCCGGGGCTCGACGGGTTCAGCGGCGAGGACGGCCGCATCACCCAGGCGCGCATCATCGGCTCGGCCTCGGCGCCGTTCTCGACGCCCCCGAGCCAGCGGTCCCACCACGCGACCGCCTCGCCGAGGAAGTCGATCGGTTCGCCGGGCCCGCCCTGGTGGGGATACTTGTGCCCCCACGAGCCGACGATGGCGCGGCGGGGGACGTCCAGGTTCTCCATCAGGCGGAACACCGGGTTGGTGTAGCCGTCGCGCCAGCCCGAGACCGCCATCACCGGCACCTCGATCGCGGCGTAGTCCTCGCAGACCGAGCCGTGGCGCCAGTAGGCGTCGCGGTGCTGATGGCGCAGCCACTCGATGATCCAGGGCTCGCAGGCCTCCAGCCGCTCCATCCACATCGCCCGCCAGCGGCCCTCGCCGACCACCTCCGGGTCGGGCGGCGAGGAGTTGAAGGCGAACATGTTGCCCGCCCAGGACAGGTTATCGGTCAGGAGACAGCCGCCCATGTAGTGGACGTCGTCGGCGTAGCGGTCGTCGGAGGAGCAGACGGTGATGACCGCGCCCAGTTCCGGCGGGCGGGTAGCGGCGAGCTGGAGCCCGTTGAAGCCGCCCCAGGACAGGCCGAACAGGCCGACCTTGCCCGAGCACCAGTCCTGCGCGGCGATCCAGGCCAGGATCTCGCGGCCGTCCTCGATCTCGCGCGGCAGGTATTCGTCGGCGAGCACGCCGTCGCTGTCGCCCGAGCCGCGCATGTCGACGCGCACGCCGGCGTAGCCGTGGGCGGCGAAGAAGGCGTGGGACTGGTGATCGCGCACCGCCTTGTTGTCGCGCCGGCGGTAGGGGATGTATTCGAGCACCGCCGGGACCGGCGCCCCGCGCGCGCCCTTCGGTAGCCAGAGCTTGGCCGCGAGGCGGCAGCCGTCCGAGAGCGGTATCCAGGCGGTCTCGACGATCTCGATCTCGTCGGCGGCGGGCATGACGGCGCGGTCGTCGGCCATGGACAAGGGCTCCTGCGGCGCATGGACGTGCGGCGTGGTAGAGCGCGCGCCGGAGACTGTCCATGGGGCCGCTGCGGACCGGCCCGATCGGGCGCCGGTCCCCCGCCGCGGCCCGGACCGACGGGTCCGGGCGGCGGCGCCTCCCGCTCAGAAGCTCAGCGAGATGTCGCGATGGTTCGCGTCGCAGGCGGCGATGTAGAGCGCGACCTCGCGCGGCAGCCGCGGCTGCTGGCGCAGGCCGATGCTTCCGTCGATCGCCTCCTCGTAGGCGCGCAGCTCGCCGAGCAGCTCCGCCTCGGCGCGCTCGCGCCAGGCGAGGGCGTCGTCGAGCGCCGAGCGCGCCTCCGCCAGCATCTCGGCCGCCGCCTCCCGGTCGGGCGAGCGGCCGAACGCCTCGCGCCGCGCGTCGGCGACGAGGGATCGGATGTCGCGCGCCCCCTCGACCTCGCCGATCGCGCGCTCGACCTCGCTGAAGCGCTCCTCGCCCGGCTCCCCTTCGAGCGAGGGCAGATCGTCCGCGAGCGCGTCGAGCGGCCCGCGGATCTCGGCGAGCGGCCCCGCCCCCTCGATCGTCGCAATCAGCTCGACCACCGGCTCGTAGGCCTGGTCGACGGTGCGGCGGAAGGTCAGGCGGGCGCGGCGCAGCCGGCTCTCGATCGCGCCGAAGGCGCTCTCGGCGTCGGCCCATTCGGGCGGGATGCGCCCCTCCAGCTCCTCGAGTTCGGCGCGCAGCCGCTCGACGCGGGCCTCCATCGCCTCGGTGTCGCCGAAGCCGCGGCGGATCTCGACCTCCAGCCTCTCGATCTCGGCCTCGCGCTCGCGGATCTCGGCCTGGATGTCGCGGACCCGGTCGTGCAGGGGGCGGTAGTCCCCGGCCGCCTCGGCGCGCTCGGCCTCCAGCGCCTCGATCTCCTCGATCTGTTCGAGGCTCTCGCGCGCGCCCTCGACCGCGTCCTCGAAGTCCTCGCGCGGGTCTTCGGGCAGATAGGACAGATCGAGCCCGGCCGCGCGGTCGATCGCCTCGCGGATCGCCGGACCCTGCGTGTCGAATTGCTCGCTCAGGTAGTCCTCCAGGCAGAACTGCAGGCGCGGGTTGGAGGGCGGCGGCGCGGTCTCGGCCGTCAGCGAGGCGCGCGCGGGCAGGTAGTTCACGAGCGGCGGGTAGGCGCCGACGATCACGAGCGCGATCAACTGCAGCGCGATGAAGGCGACGACGCCCTTGTACATCTGCAGCGTCCTGACCGCCGCGGGCGCCACGCCGCGCAGATAGAACAGCGCGAAGCCGAAGGGGGGCGTCAGGAACGAGGTCTGGATGTTGAGCCCGATCATCACGCCGAGCCAGACGGCGGTGATGTTGGCCTCCGGGTCGGCGAGCAGGATCGGCGCCACGATCGGCACCACCACCACCGCGATCTCGATGAAGTCGAGGAAGAAGCCGAGCACGAAGATCACCGCCATCACGATGACGAACTTCGTCCAGAACCCGCCGGGCAGGCCTTCGAGGAACTCCTTGACGATCTCCTCGCCGCCGAAGGCGCGGAAGGCCGCGGTCAGCATCGCCGCGCCGAGCAGGATGATGAAGACGAGCGAGGTGGTCTTGGCGGTCTCGACCATCACGCCCTGCAGCGTGTCCTCGAAGCGGAAGGCGCGGATGCCCGACCAGACCAGCGCGACCGCGAGGACGCCGACGCCGACCAGGGCGAGGGTGAGGCCGATGCGGTCCTCGGCCCCCTCGATGTTGCGCACGTTGGTGTCGTAGGACGAGAGCACCACCGTCAGGATCACGAGGCCCGCGACCGCCAGGATCGCCGGCACGAAGCGCAGCCGCCCGCCCGGGTGCAGCCGGTAGCCCGCCATCACCAGCGCCCCGGCCGCGCCGATCGCGCCGGCCTGGTTGACGGTGGCGATACCCGCGAGGATCGAGCCGAGCACCATCAGGATCAGCGCGAGCGGCGGCACGAGCGCCAGGAACACCCGCCCGGCGAAGGCGCGGTCGTACTCGCCCTCGTAGGGCACGGCCGGCGCATACTTCGGCCGCGCCAGCGCCACGGCGAGGATGAACAGGATGTAGAGCCCGACCAGCACCAGCCCCGGCAGGAGCGCGCCGAGGAACATGTCGCCAGCGCTGGTCGAGGAGACCGCGAACTCGGAAGGCATGGTGAACTCGCCCGTCACCGCCTTGTAGAGTTCGGTGCGCGCCTGGTCGGCCTGATCGGTCGCCGAGGCGAGCTGGTCGGCGAGGATGATGAGCACGATCGAGGGCGGGATGATCTGCCCGAGCGTGCCGGAGGCGGCGATGGTGCCGGTGGACAGCGGATTGGCGTAGCCGCGCTGCATCATCGCCGGCAGCGAGATCAGACCCATGGCCACGACCGTCGCGCCGACGATCCCGGTGGTCGCCGCCAAGAGCGCGCCGACGACGACGACCGAGATGCCGAGGCCCCCCGGCACCGGGCCGCACAGCTGCGCCATGGTGACGAGCAGATCCTCGGCGATCTTCGAGCGCTGCAGCATGATCCCCATGAAGATGAACAGGGGGATCGCGATCAGCGTGTCGCGCTCCGGCTCCCAGTAGATGCCGCGCAGGTTGGTGATGCCGGCCGAGAGCCACTGGCCGGGGCCGCCGACGGCGAAATAGGCGTCGGTGTCGCCGGCGAAGAGCCAGCCGGCCGCGGCGGCGAGGCCGACGGTGATGATCGCCGCGCCCGGCAGCGAGAAGGCGACCGGGTAGCCCGAGCCGAGCGCGCCCGCCATGATGGCCACGAGCAGGAGCAGGAAGACGACTTCCATCGCGGGTGGTCCTCAGAGCGCTTCGGTGTGGGTCTCGCGCGCGCCCGGCTCGCCGCGCCGGTCGGCGACGCCGTCGAGGAACTGCGCGACGAACTGGACGAGCATGGTCACGGCGAACACGCCGAGGAAGGCGGCCATGAAGTACTTCACGTACATGCCGAAGCCGGCCTGCGTGACCTCGAACACGAGGATCGGGCCCACGATGACGCTGGAGCGGCCCGAGAAGCCGATGATCAGCACCGTCCAGCACAGCACCATGCCGAGCAGGATCGAGCCCCAGGCGTTCACGATCCCCTTCGCGCGGCGCGACAGGCCCGCATAGGCGATGTCGCCCCGGACGTGGCCGTCGTCGAGCAGCGTGTAGGCCGAGGCGAACAGGAACAGCGCCCCGTACCAGAAGCGCACCAGGTCGGCCATGAACGCCTGCTCGTAGGAGAACACGAAGCGGCAGATCACGATCAGGAGCTCGGCGACCACCACGAGGAGCGCCAGCCACTGGAAGCCGAGCGTGCGGGTGACGCAGGCGAGGGCGACGCCGAGGACGACGAGCGGGAAGTGCAGCCAGGGCCCGCGGAAGCGCGAGCGGCCGAGATCGTTGGCGAGATCGCCGCCGACGACGGTCCAGAGCATGCCCTCGACGCGCAGGAACGAGACGACCGCGTCGCCGAGGCCGACGAGCAGGACGATCCAGAAGGCCGCGCGCACGAGAAAGAGGTTGATCGCCGTCACGCGCGCGGCGTCCTCGCGCAGCCCGCGGCCGGGCGAGCGGCCGACGTAGGCCGCCGCGAGGGAGGCCGCGGCCGGGTAGAGCGCCGCCTGCACCACCGCGAGGATCGTGTCGAGGACGCCGTCCGCGCCCGAGAAGGCGAGCGCCCCCGGCAGGCCGAGCCCGAAGGTCAGCACCACGTTGGCCATGAAGGCGGCGAGCACCGCCAGCATGATCCAGCCGAAGCCGCGCGCGGCGATCACGCCCCGATCCGCTGACATGGCCTGTGTCCTTCGAGGCTGTGAGGGAGGCTTCGTCCGGGGGGGCAGACGCCGGCCCGCGGCGGGGCCGGCGTCGGCCTCAGAGGTCGAGCACGCGGTTGCGCTTGGCGACGTAGGGGCTGTCGGAGAGCTGCGTCCAGGCGCCGATGTCCTGGCGCGCGGCCTGGAAGCTGTCGACGATCTCGGCGGCGAGGGGCGAGTGGTCGCGCGTCTCCTCGATCACCTCGGCCGCGGCCTCGCCGAAGGCCTCGTAGACGTCGTCGTTGAACTCGCGCAGCTCCACGCCGTACTGCTCGGTCAGCCGGCGCAGGTACTCGCCGTTGTTGGCGTTGGTCTCGGCCGCCTGGCGCGCGTTCTCCTCGTTGGCGGCGGCGTGGATCAGCGCCTGGTGGCCGCGCGACAGGCCTTCCCACCAGGACTTGTTCATGCCGAGCGAGACCTGGGAGCCCGGCTCGTGCATGCCCGGCCAGTAGTAGTACTGCGCCGCCTCGTAGAGCTTGAGGAAGAAGTCGTTCCAGGGCCCGACCCACTCGGTCGCGTCGATCGCGCCGGAGACGAGGTTCTCGTAGATCTGCCCGCCCGGCAGCGAGACCGGCGAGGCGCCGACCTTGGCCATGACGTCGCCGCCGAGGCCCGGGATGCGCATCTTGAGGCCGCGCAGGTCCGCCGGGCTCTCGATCTCGGTGTTGAACCAGCCGCCCATCTGCACGCCGGTATTGCCGCAGGGGTAGCCCTTGATGCCGAACTCGGCGCCGATCTTGTCGAGCAGCTCCTGGCCGCCGCCGAACTTCATCCAGGCGTCCATCTCGGTGTAGGTGAGCCCGAACGGCACGGCCGCGAACGGCGCCCAGCCCGGATGCTTGCCCTTCCAGTAGTAGTCGGTCGCGGTGTAGGCCTGCGCGTTGCCGCTCGCGACCTCGTCGAAGCTGTCGAAGGCGCCGACGCGCTCGCCGGCGGCGAAGTACTGGACGTTGATCTCGCCCTGGCTCAGATCGCCGATCCGCTGCGCGAGGCGCTGCGCCGAGGTGCCGAGGCCCGGGAAGTCGCGCCCCCAGGCCGAGACGATGATCATCTCGACGCGGTTCTGCGCGATCGCGGGTGCGGCGAGTACGGGGGTCGCGGCCGCGCCGGCCGCGGCGCCCTTCAGAAAGTTGCGGCGTTCCATGTCGTGTTCCTCCGAGCGGATCGTTCTTGTGGCAGCCGGTGCGGCGCGAGGCCGCGAGCGACGTCGCGGCAGCGAGGTAGGTCGACAGGGACGCTAAACAGCCTCCGCCATGCAGGCAAGACAACCCCGGTCTGCACGGAACTCGTGTGTCGGCTCGTGTGTCGGAATGCGTCCCGCACGGCGGGGGGCGTGCGCCTACTGCGCCGCCACGGCGACGGGGGCCGTCCGCGAGAGCGCGCGCCAGAGGACCTGCGGCGTGAACGGGGTCTCGGGGACCGTCTCGACGCCGGCGCGGGCGAGCGCGTCCATCACCGCGAGCGCGGTCGCGGGGATGGCGCCGACCGAGCCCGCCTCGCCGCAGCCCTTGACGCCGAGCGGGTTGGAGGCGGTCTCGATCTCCTCGTAGGCGACCGAGAACCCCGGCACGTCCGCAGCGCGCGGCAGCGCGTAGTCCATGAAGCTCCCCGCGAGCGGCTGGCCGCTCTCGTCCCAGGCGGCGGCCTCGGCGAGCACCTGGCCGATGCCCTGCACCACGCCGCCGTGGACCTGTCCCGTGACCAGCGCGGGGTTGATCAGACGGCCGAAGTCGTCGACCGCGGTGTAGCGCTCGACGCTCGCCCGCCCGGTCTCGCGGTCGATCGAGACCTCGCAGACGTGCGCGCCGTTGGGGAAGGTGGTGACCGCCTCCTCGACGTGGCCGCGCCCCGAAAGCCCGCCGGCCTCGCGCGCGACCGTCTCGATCGCCACCGTGCGGTCGGTGCCGACCACGCGGTAGCCGCCCGTGGCGGGATCGTACTCGACGTCCGCGCGCGCGGCCTCCAGCATCGAGGCGGCGGTCTCCAGTCCGGAGGCGACCAGGTCGGCCGTGCCGCGCGTCAGCACCTGCCCGGCCTTGATCGCCGAGCGCGAGCCGCCGGTGCCGCCGCCGCCCGGCAGCAGGTCGCTGTCGCCCGAGGCGACGCGGATGCGCTCGAAGGGCAGGCCGAGCGCGTCGTGGAGCACCTGCGCCCAGGCGGTCTCGTGGCCCTGGCCCGAAGCCTGCGTGCCGATCGCGAGGGTCAGCCTTCCTTCAGCGTCGAGATCGAGCGCGCAGTGCTCGACCGGCGCGCCGCCCGTTCGCTCGAAGTAGTAGGCGACGCCGATCCCGCGGGCGCGGCCGCGTGCGGCGTCCTCGGCGGCGCGCGCCTCGAAGCCCGCCCGGTCGGCCGAGACGAGCGCGGCGTCGAGCACGCGCCGGCAGTCGAGGCTGTCGAAGGCGAAGCCGCCGGGGCTCTGGTGCGGCACGTCGTCCTTGGTCAGGAGGTTGCGCCGCCTGATCTCGGCCGGGTCGATCCCGAGCGCCCGCGCGCCCGCCTCCATCAGCCGCTCGGTGGCGTAGATCACCTCCGGCCGCCCGGCGCCGCGGTAGGCGTCCGCGGGCGGCGTGTTGGTGAAGGCGCCGCGCACCCGCGCGTGCATGGCGCGGGCGGCGTACATGCCGCCGAGCAGCGGCGCCGAGAAGATCGAGTGGACCGCCATCGCCGCCGAGGACGGCCGCGCGCCGAGCCCCGAGACCATATCCGAGCGCGCCGCGAGCAGGCGCCCCTCCGCGTCGAAGGCGCCCTCGACCGTGCCCCTCAGATCGCGCCCCTGCGCGTCCGACAGGAACGCTTCCGAGCGGGTCGCGACCCATTTGACGGGCCGGCCGAGCTCGCGCGCGGCGAGCGCGCAGAGCGCGTACTCGGGGTGGTCCATCAGCTTCATGCCGAAGGCGCCGCCGACGTCGCCGGTGTGCACGCGCACGCGATCGGGCGCGACGCCGAGGGCGCGGGCGAGCTTGGCGCGCATGCCGAACACGCCCTGGCTGGAGCACCACGCTTCCCAGCGCCCGTCCTCGAAGCGGACGTTGATGCCGCGCGGCTCGATCGAGGCGACGACGACGCGCTGGCTGACCACCGGCGTCGAGACCACGCGATGGGCCTCGCCGAACAGCCGCTCGACCGCCGCCGCGTCGCCGCAGGACCAGTCGTAGGCGAGATTGCCCGGCGCCTCGTCGTGCAGCGAGGGCGCGTCCGCGGCGAGGGCGGCGAGGGGATCGACCACCGCCGGGAGGTCCTCGATCTCGACGGCGATCATCTCGGCCGCGTCCTCGGCGGCGTGGCGCGTCTCGGCGACGACGAAGGCGATCGGCTCGCCGACGTGGCGCACCCGCCCATCGGCGAGGCGCGGCGTCTCGACGGCGGCGTGCTCGAAGGCGAGCGCGACCTCGTGGCTCATCGGCGCGAGGCGCCCGGCGACGTCCTCGTGCGTCCAGACCGCGAGGACCCCCGGAGCCGCGCGCGCCGCTCGCGTGTCGAGCGCGCGGAGGCGGCCGTGCGCGACCTCCGCGCGCAAAACCGCCGCGTGTGCCTGTCCGGGCAAACGCACGTCGTCGACGTAGCGCCCCTCGCCACGCAATAGCCTAAAATCCTCTACACGGTGCGCGGGCTGACCGAATCCGAACGCCATCGCTGTCTCCCCTGCTCGGGGGCAGTCTGGGGGCGGGACGGGGCGCGTCAAGCCGGTCCTGGGGCGCGAGGGAACGCGCCGCTCGGGCATCGGTAACGACGGCGCGCTAGCAGGGACGATGAACTAAGGCGCATCGGGCGCCGGACGCGAGGGTTTGGGGGGTGGTCTGAGGTGTTCAAAGACGACCGCATGATATCGATCCTGAGCGCGGTCGTGCTGATGCTCACCATCGGCACGCTCGTTCAGCGCCAGGACATGGTCGCCTCCTTTCTGGGGAGCGAGGACGAGACGGCGGAGCGCCGAGCCGTCCTCGTGCCCGACCGCGCGAGCGTCGCGGCCGACACGCTGACGCGCATCGAGGTGCTCGGCAACGACGAGGCGCTGCCGCACGAGGCGCGCGACGCGCTCGCGGTGCTGACCCAGCCCGAATGCGGGCGCGTCTTCGTGCAGGACGGCGCGCTCCAGTTCCTGGCCGAGGGCGACTGCCCGGCCACGCTCGACTTCCTCTACGGGCTCGACGACGTCGAGGCCGAGGGCGAGGGGCGGGTGGTCGTGACGGTGCGCGGCGCGACCGGCACGCGCGACGCGGCCGAGCCCGCCGGGCCGTCGCGCGTCGCCGGCCTCTCGCCGCGCGGCGAGCCCGGCCTGCCGTCC
>JBHJHI010000093.1:0-25982 GCA_050330995.1 Paracoccaceae bacterium | reverse complement strand
CGCGCGGCCCGTCGCCCGGTGGCGGCCGGGGCGCGGGGCGGCGCGGGCGGGCCGCCCCGCTTCGGTGGTGGCGGCGGGGCCGCCCGACCCCGCGGCCGGGGCCGTGTCGATCAGGAGGATCGCCGGGTTCTCGACCCCTCGCTCGACGATCGTGCGATCGAGGGTGGCGAGCATGGCGCGGCTCGCCCGCGCCGTCGCGGTCCCGGCGCGCTCGACGATCTCGACGGGCGTGTCCGCCGCGAGCCCGGCGCGGCGCAGCGCCACGGCGATGGCCCCCGCCTGCGCGACGCCCATGTAGATGCCGAGACGCGCGCCGGTCGCCGCCAGCGCCGACCAGTCCACCGGGGCCGCGCCCGCGGCGGGATGCCCCGAGACTAGCAGCAGCGAACGCGCGCCGTGGCGGTCGGTCAGCGGCCGGCCGAGGTCGGCGGCGGCAGCCGAGGCCGCAGTGACGCCCGGCACGATCTCGACCGCGACGCCGGCGGCGGCGAGGGCCGCGATCTCCTCGGCCCCGCGACCGAAGATCGAGGGATCGCCCCCCTTCAGCCGCACCACGGCGAGGCCTTGCAGCGCCTTGGCGACGATCAGCCGGTCGATCCGCGACTGCGGCCAGGGATGGCGTCCCGGCGCCTTGCCGACGTCGATCATCTCGGCCCGCGGCGAGGCGCAGGCGAGCAGCGCCGGATCGACGAGGCGGTCGTGGACGACCACCGCGGCCTCGCGGAGGCGGGCGAGCCCGCGCAGCGTGATCAGGTCCGCCGCGCCCGGCCCCGCGCCGACGAGCGCGACGCGCGGGCGCGGCGATGTCTCGGCCGGGCGCGCCGGCTCGCTCGCGACCGCAGGGGTGGACAGCGACGCGCGGAGGCGCCGCCAGAGGCCCGGCCGGCCGAGCGCGGCGTCGGTCATGCGGCGCTCCTCGCGCGGTGGGCGGCGACGAGGCGCGCGATCTCGGGGCGGCACGAGCCGCAGCCGGTTCCGGCCGCGAGACAGCGCCCGACGCCCTCGACGTCCGAGGCCTCGCCCCGCGCCACCGCCGCGGCGATGGTATGCGCGCCGACGTCGAAGCAGCTGCAGACCAGCGGGCCGGGATCGACGTCTCCCGCCCCGGCGCGGCCGGCGAGCACGGCCGCGGGCGCGGGCGCGTCCTCGCCGAGCGCCGCGGCGAGCCAGGCGCGCGAGGCCCTGACCGGGCCTCGACCGGCCAGGAAGGCGCCGGCGAGCCGACCCGAGGCGTGGAAGAAGGCGAGGCGGGCGTTGCCCGCCGCCGCGTCGATCAGGCTGACGGCGCGCGTTCCCTCGTCGAGGCCCAGCACGGCGCGCGCGTGGGCTTCCCAGTCGTCGGGCACGGCGTGACCGGCGATCTCCGCGCTCCAGCCGTGGTGACGCCGTGCGAGCGCCCAGTAGGCCGCGCCCGCGACCCGCGGCGCGGCGCGGGCGACGGCGAGGGCGTGCCAGGCGACCGCGAAGGGCCGGGCCGAGACGGCCGAGCCCTTGAGCCCCGGCTGGCCCGAGACCGGGTCGACCGCCCCCTCGATCACCGCGCCGATCCGGCCCTCGGCGGCGAGCCGCGCGCTCCAGTGCATCGGTGCGAACAGGGTGCCGCGCGCGGTGCGCGCCGTGACCAGCGCGCGCAGCACCGCCCGACCGCCCGCGCCTTCGAGCGCGACCAGCGTGGCCGGCGCGATCCCGAGCGCGCGCGCGTCGTCGGGATGGATCTCGACGAAGGGCTCGGCGACGTGGCCCGAGAGCCGCGGCGAGAGCCCGGTGCGCGTCATGGTGTGCCATTGGTCGCGCACCCGCCCAGTGTTGAGCAGGAACGGCCGCTCCGGCGTCGTCGCCGCGCGGGCGGGGACGTAGGGGGTGGCCACCGCGCGGGCGCGGCCCGAGGGCGTATGGAAGCCGCCGTCGGCGAAGAAGCGCTCGCGGCGCGGACCCCGCGCCGGATCGGGCCAGCGGAACGGGCGCATGGCGCCGTAGGCCGCGTCGGAGCGGTCGGCCCAGGCCGAGATGTCGAAGTCGCGCCCCGCCGCTCCCGAGAGCGCGGCATGCTCGCGGAAGACCTCGGCGGGCGAGGCGTAGTCGAACGCCTCGCGCCAGCCCATGCGGGCGGCGACGTCGGCGACGATGCGCCAGTCCGCGCGCGCCTCGCCCGGCGCGGGCAGAAAGGCGCGCTGTCGGCTGATCGTGCGGTCGGAGCTGGTGACGGTGCCCTCCTTCTCGCCCCAGGCGAGGGCGGGCAGGCGGACGCGGGCGAGGCCGGCGGTGTCGGCGCGGGCGCTCACGTCGGAGATCACGGTGAAGGGGCAGGCGGCGATGGCGGCGCGCACCGCCTCGGCCTCCGGCAGGCTGACGGCGGGGTTGGTCGCCATGATCCAGAGCGCCTTGATCCGCCCGTCGGCCACGGCGCGGAACATCTCCACCGCCTTCAGGCCGGGGCGCTGGGCGATCCGCGGCGCGTCCCAGAAGGCGCGCACGCGGTCGCGGTGCTCGGGGCTCTCCAGATCAAGGTGCGCGGCGAGCATGGTCGCGAGGCCGCCGACCTCGCGCCCGCCCATGGCGTTGGGCTGGCCGGTGAGCGAGAACGGACCCGCGCCGGGCCGGCCGATCCGGCCGGTGGCGAGGTGGCAGTTGACGATGGCGCCCACCTTGTCGGTGCCCGCGACCGACTGGTTGACCCCCTGGCTCCAGGCGGTGACTACCCGCTCGGTGGCGCTCCAGGCGTCGTAGAAGGCGGCGATCTCGTCGGGCGCGAGGCCGGTGGCCTCGGCCACGGCGGCGAGACCGAGCCCCTCGGCCGCGGCCATCGCGGTGTCCAGCCCCTCGACGTGGGTCGCGACCCAGTCGCGCGCGACCGCGCCTGTCTCGCCGAGGTGCGCGAGCAGCCCCGCGAACAGCGCCACGTCCGAGCCGGGCGCGATCGCCAGATGCCGGTCGGCGACCTCGGCGGTCGCGGTCGCGCGCGGGTCGATCAGCCAGACCCGCATCGACGGCCGCGCCGCCCGGGCGGCGGCGAGGCGCTGGAACAGCACCGGGTGGCACCAGGCGGCGTTGGAGCCCACCAGCACCACCAGATCGGCGGCTTCCAGATCTTCGTAGGTGCCCGGCACCGTATCGGTGCCGAAGGCGCGGCGGTGGCCCGCGACCGAGGAGGCCATGCACAGCCGCGAGTTGGTGTCGATGTTAGCCGAGCCGATGAACCCCTTCATCAGCTTGTTGGCGACGTAGTAGTCCTCGGTCAGAAGCTGGCCCGAGACGTAGAAGGCGACGCTGTCGGGGCCGTGGCGCTCGATCGTCTCGGCGAAGCGCGTCGCCACCAGATCGAGCGCCGCGTCCCAAGAGGCGCGCGCGCCGTCGATCTCGGGGTGGAGCAGCCGCTCGGCCAGGCCGAGCGTCTCGCCGAGCGCCGCGCCCTTCGAGCACAGCCGCCCGGCGTTGGCGGGGTGGCGCCGATCGCCCTCGATCGCCGCGCCGCCCCGGCCGTCGGGTCGCGCGAGCACGCCGCAGCCGACGCCGCAGTAGGGGCAGGTGGTGGCGACGGCCGAGGCCGCCCCGCCCGCGGGCACACCGCCCGCCGCCTCGTCGCGCAGGCCGTCGCGGGGGGCCATCTCAGGCGGCCTCGCAGGCGGAGACGGCCGCCCCGGCCGTACCCGGCGAGGCCGCCGCGGCGTCCGGCGTGGCGCTCCCGGCGAAGGCGGGGCCGAGGATCAGCGTCTCGCGCCCGGCCGAGACGTCCTCGCGCGCCTTGAGCTTGCGGAAGAACCATCCCCCGTCGGCGGTGTCGCCGACCATCACCACGCCGACGATGCGGTCTCCGGCGAGGACCAGGCGCTTGTAGACGCCGCGCGCCGGATCGCGCAGCACGATCGCCTCGCGCCCTTCGCCGTCGGCGAAGTCGCCGGCCGAGAACAGATCGCAGCCCGTGACCTTGAGCTTGGTCGAGAGGTCCGCGCCCTCGAACGTCGCCGCCCGGCCGAGGAGGCGGTGCGCGGCCACGCTCGCCTGCTCGTAGAGCGGCGCCACCAGCCCGTAGCAGACGCCGCGGTGCTCGGCGCACTCGCCGATCGCCAGCACGGCCGGATCGGCGGTCGTCATCGCGTCGTCGACCTCGATGCCACGTCCGACCGCGAGCCCGGCCGCGCGGGCCAGCGCGACGTTGGGGCGGATGCCGGCGGCCATGACCACGAGATCGGCCGCGATCTCGCTGCCGTCGGCCAGCGCCACGCCCTCGACCGCCCGCTCGCCGAGGATCGCCTCGGTGCGCGCGTCGAGGCGCATGGCGATGCCGCGCCCGGCGAGCGCGTCGTGCAGCAGCCGCCCGGCCTCCGGGTCGAGCTGGCGCTCCATCAGGTGGCCCATCAGGTGGACCACCGTCACCGCCATGCCGCGCGCCGTGAGCCCGGCGGCCGCTTCCAGGCCGAGCAGCCCCCCGCCGATCACCACCGCGCGCCGCCCCGGCGTCGCGGCCATGGCGACCATCGCCTCGACGTCGTCGAGATCGCGGTAGGCGAGCACGCCGGGCAGATCGCGCCCCGGCACCGGCAGCACGAAGGGGGTCGAGCCGGTCGCGATCAGGAGCCTGTCGTAAGGGGTCTCGCCGCGCGCCGAGACGACCACCCGGCGCGCGCGGTCGATCGCCGTTACCGGCTCGCCGAAGCGGGTCTCGACGCCGGCGCGCGCGTACCAGTCGGCGTCGTGGGTGACGATCTGGTCGTAGGTCTTCTCGCCGGCGAGCACCGGCGAGAGCATCACGCGGTCGTAGTTGCCGCGCGGCTCGGCGCCGAACAGGGTGACGCGATAGGCGCTCGGATCGGCCTCGATCAGCGTCTCGATCGCGCGGCCCGAGGCCATGCCGGCGCCGACGACGACCAGTCTCTCGGTCATGGTTGCTCTCCTGCGCCCGCGGGCGCGTCGATCTTCGGCCGAGGGGGCAGGCCCCTCAGAGATACCAGGCGGCGATCTGCACGAGCCGGCCCGCGCGGAAGACCGGCACCGCGACGAGCGGGGCGCCGCCCTCGGGGCGCTCCGCCGCGAGCGGCGCGCGGGTCACGATCACGCGCCCGATCGGGCCCTGGCCGGCCTCGACCCGCGCGGCTCTGCCCGCGACGGGGCCGTCCTCGGTCGTGCCCGCGGCCAGCGCGAAGGCGTCGTCGCCCTCGCGCGACCACAGCTCGAAGCGCCGCGCGATCGGGGCGCCGCGCGCGGACAGGAGCGTCAGCACGCGCGGCTCCAGGCTGGGCGTCTGCACCGGCAGGCCGAGCCCGGTCGTGAGACCCGCGCGCCCGGCGCTGTCGGCGCGCACGAAGCGGTGGCTGGCGCCGAGATCCCGGAACAGCGTGGCGAGCCCCGTCTCCCAGACCGTGCCCGGCAGGCCCGAGCCCCTGGGGAACTGGGTGTGGCGCGAGACCCAGCCGAAGTGCTCGGCGGCGCCGAAGTATCCGGCCTCGAGCGTCATCACCGCGCCCGGCTCCCCGGAGCCCGCGCACCAGACCTCGATCGCGCCCATCAGCCGGTCGCCGCCGGCGCAGAAGAGGACGAGCACGCCCTTGAGCCTCAGCCCGTCGAAGACGGGCAGGGCGACGGCGGCGGTCAATCCCGCGGCCTCCGCGGCGTCGGTGCGCCGGAAGTAGCTGCCGCGGAAGCCGTCGAGCACGATCGGGCGGCCTTCGGCCCAGGCGCGGCCGGGCAGGCCCTCGCCCTTCGCGAAGCTCGTCTCGCGGGCGACGGCGCCGAAGGCGTCGAGCTCGCCGTAGGCGCCCGACGACAGGGTCAGCCGCTCGTCGGCCGCGTCCGGGACCCAGACCTCGGTGGCGCGGACGAAGGCGTCCCGACGGGGCGCGGCCGTGGCCGGGACGGGCTCGGCGCCGTCGAGCACGGCGGGGGCGTCGGCCATCACGCGGCCTCCTCGGTCTTCGTGGCCGCGGCGTCGGGCTTCTTGTGCGCGCCCTGCTCGTATTCCTCCAGGAAGGACAGGAGCTGCTCGCGGTAGGCGTAGTAGTCGGGATGGTCGAGCAGCGCCTTGCGGGTGCGCGGGCGCGGCAGGTCGACCTCCATGATCTTGCCGATCCGCGCGCGCGGCCCGTTGGTCATCATCACCACGCGGTCGGCGAGCAGGATCGCCTCGTCGACGTCGTGGGTGACGCAGATCGCGGTCACCTTGGTGCGCGACCAGACCTCCATCAGCACCTCCTGCAGCTCCCAGCGCGTCAGGCTGTCGAGCATGCCGAAGGGCTCGTCGAGGAGCAGGAGCTTCGGGTTCAGCGCGAAGGCGCGGGCGATGCCGACGCGCTGGGCCATGCCGTTCGACATCTCGGCCGCCGGCTTGTCGAGCGCGTCGCCGAGGCCGACGCGCTCGAGGTAGTAGTCGACCACGTCGGCGCGCTCGGTCTTCGAGGCCTTGGGATAGACCCGCTCGACGCCGAGGGCGACGTTCTCGCGCGCGGTCAGCCACGGCATCAGCGAGGGCGACTGGAACACCACCGCCCGCTCGGGGTCGGCGCCGCGCACGTGCCGGCCGTCGAGGGTGATCGCGCCCTCGCTCACCTCGTTGAGGCCGGCCGTCATGGTCAGCACCGTCGACTTGCCGCAGCCCGAGTGGCCGATCAGCGTGACGAACTCGCCCTTGCGCATGGTGAGGTCGACGCCGTCCACGACCGTCAGCGGCCCTTTCGGCGTGGGGTAGGTCTTGGTCAGCCCCGAGAACTGGAGGTAGCGGTCCTCGCGCGGGCTCGTCGCGCTCGCGGCCTCGGCGTAGGCGCGCGGCAGCTGGTGGAGCGGCACCACCGTCGGCGCGGGACGCTCGGTCCCGGCCGCCCGCCGGATGCCGACGTTCATCAGATACTGCGTCACGCGCGCGCGCAGCGCCTTGAAGGCCGGGTCGTGGTTCAGCCCCGCGCGCTCGCGCGGGCGCTTGAGGCCGACCGGGAACACCGTCCCGAGCGTGCCGTCGGGGTTGAGGGCCACGATGCGGTCGGCGAGCAGGATCGCCTCGTCCACGTCGTTGGTCACGAGCACGATGGTCTTGCGCTCGCGCTCGCGGATGCGGTCGATCTCGTCCTGAAGGTTGGCGCGCGTCAACGCGTCGAGCGCGGAGAGCGGCTCGTCGAGCAGCAGCACCTCGGGCTCCATCGCGAGCGCGCGGGCGACGGCGACGCGCTGGCGCATGCCCCCCGACAGCTCGGCCGGGCGGCGCTCGGCGGCGTGGCCGAGGCCGACCATCGCGACGTAGCGCTCCACGATCGCCGCGCGCTCGGCCGAGGACCTCGCGCCGTGCACCGCGTCGACGGCGAGGCGGACGTTGCCGGCCACCGTCAGCCAAGGCATCAGCGAGTAGGACTGGAACACCAGTCCGCGCTCGGGGCCGGGGCCGGCGACGGGGCGGCCGCGGAAGCGCACCGCGCCGGCGTCGGGGGTCTCCAGTCCCGCGAGCAGGTTCATCAGCGTGGTCTTGCCGCTGCCCGAGAAGCCGACGACGGCGACGAACTCGCCTTCGGCGACCTCCAGCGAGACGTCCCTCAGGACCTCGTGGCGCGCGGCGCCGTCGCCGAAGCCCTTCGAGACACGGTCGAGGACGAGATGGGTCATGATCCTCTACCTCGTCTTCGAGAAGGTGACCATCGACTGGATCGCGTACATCGTCCGGTCGAGCGCGAAGCCGATCAGGCCGATGGTGAAGACCGCGACCATGATGCGCGCGAGGCTGTCGGAGGAGCCGTTCTGGAACTCGTCCCAGACGAACTTGCCGAGGCCCGGGTTCTGCGCGAGCATCTCGGCGGCGATTAGCACCATCCAGCCGACGCCGAGCGAGAGGCGCAGCCCGGTGAAGATCAGCGGCAGCGCGGACGGCAGGATCACCCGGCGGATCTTGGTCCAGGTGGAGAGGCGCAGCACCTTGGCGACGTTCAGGAGGTCCTTGTCGACCGAGGCGACGCCGAGCGCGGTGTTGATAAGCGCCGGCCAGAGCGAGCAGAGCGTGACCGTGATCGCCGAGTTCAGGAACGACTTCGAGAAGGTCGGGTCGTCGCTCACGTAGACCGCCGAGACCACCATGGTCACGATCGGCAGCCAGGCGAGCGGCGAGACCGGCTTGAACACCTGGATCAGCGGATTGAGCGCGGCCTGCCCCGTCGGCGAGAGCCCCGCGAGCACGCCGAGCGGGATCGCCACGACCGCCGCCAGCAGAAAGCCCATGAACACGGTCTGGAGCGAGGTGACGATCTGGTCGAGGTAGGACGGCGCGCCGGTGTAGCTGCGCCACTTGATCCGGTCCTCGCGGCCGGCCTCGGCGAGCTTGGCGTTGCGCTCCTCCTGGCGCTCGTAGAAGGCCGCCTCGCGCTCGCGCTTCCTCACGTGGTCGGCGTAGAGCACCTCGGCCTGCTCCCAGACCTGCGCCGGGCCCGGCACGGCGCCGAGCGAGGTCTGCACCATCGGCGCGGTCTGCGCCCAGAGCGCCAGGAAGCCGAGGATCGCGAGCGCGGGCACGACGGCGAGGCGCCACAGCTCGCGCGCCTGCGCCTTCGGGCTGTCGCCGGCCAGGAGCTTCAGGAGCGGCGTCAGGAAGGACAGGCCGACGACCGAGAACCAGCGGTCGGCGCGGTTGATGGCGGCGAACACGCCCTCGCGGTCGAGGTGCGGGCGCGGGCGCGCGGCCGGTCGAGCGGCCTGGGTTTCGGCGGCGTTGGCCATGGGACCTTTCCCGATGTCTCTGGGGGAGGGCGGGGCGGCCGGGCCGCCCGCGCCGGGAGGCGCGCGGGGCTCAGCCGCCGGTCACGTCGCCGCCGACCACCTTCTGCTCGCCCTTCAGCCCGATCGGGAAGGACGAGAGATAGTCGTTCGGGCGGCGGCCGTCGTACTCGGCGCCGTCGATGAACTCGGCCGTGGCCGGCTTGTAGCCGTCGGTCTCCCAGGGGAAGTCTTCTTCATTGGCCAGACCTTCGTCGACCAGCATCCGCGCGGCTTCGAGGTAGATGTCGGGGCGGTAGACCGACTTCGCGACCTCGTCGTACCACGTATCCGGCTTCGGCTCGGCGATCTGGCCCCAGCGGCGCATCTGCGTGAGATACCAGATCGCGTCCGAGTAGTAGGGATAGGTGGCGTTGTAGCGGAAGAAGACATTGAAGTCGGGGATCTCGCGGACGTCGCCCTTCTCGAACTCGAAGGTGCCGGTCATGGAGGCCGCGATCACCTCCTCGTCGGCGCCGACGTACTCGGGCCGCGCGAGGATCTCGACCGCCTCTTCGCGGTTGGCGTTGTCGTTCTCGTCGAGCCACATGGCCGCCCGGATCAGCGCCTTGGTGATCGCGAGCGCGGTGTTGGGGTTCTCGTCGACGAAGTCCTTGGTGAGCCCGAACACCTTCTCGGGGTTGTTCTTCCAGATCTGGTAGTCGGTGATGACCGGCACGCCGATGCCCTTGAAGACGGCCTGCTGGTTCCAGGGCTCGCCGACGCAGTAGCCGTAGATCGTGCCGGCCTCCATGGTCGCGGGCATCTGCGGCGGGGGCGTCACCGAGAGCAGCACGTCGGCCTGGAGCTGGCCAGAGATGTTGTCGGGCGCGTAGTAGCCCGGGTGCAGCCCGCCGGCGGCGAGCCAGTAGCGCAGCTCGTAGTTGTGGGTCGAGACCGGGAACACCATGCCCATGTTGAAGGGCTTGCCGTCGGCGCGGTACTGCTCGACCACCGGGGCCAGCGCCTCGGCCGAGATCGGGTGGATCGGCAGGCCCTCGTCGTCGTGGGGGACGTGCTTCTCCATCTCGGCCCAGACCTCGTTGGAGACCGTGATGCCGTTGCCGTTCAGATCCATCGAGAAGGGCGTGACGATGTGCGCCTCGGTGCCGAAGCCGATGGTCGCGGCCAGCGGCTGGCCGGCCAGCATGTGCGCGCCGTCGAGCCGGCCCTCGATCACGCCGTCGAGCAGCACCTTCCAGTTCGCCTGCGGCTCCAGCGTGACGAACAGGCCCTCGTCCTCGAAGTAGCCCAACTCGTAGGCGACCGCGAGCGGGGCCATGTCGGTGAGCTTGATGAAGCCGAAGGTCAGCTCGTCCTTTTCGACGTCGAGGAACTGGGCCGCGGCGGGGCCGGCGATCAGCGCGGCGAGGGTCGTGCCGCCGAGGAGCTGCTTCAGGGTCATGGGTGACTGGTCCTCTGGAGGGCCGGGGGGCCGAATAACGAAAAAGCCGCTCGAACGCCGCGGGCCCCGGGGGAGGGCGCGTGACGGTCGAGCGGCGTCGCTCGGAGCATGCCCCGACGTCGGGGCGGTGTTCGGGAGATCGGGCCGCCGCCGTTGGCGCCCGACGGAGTTGATGACCGATGCACGGTCCCCCGTCAAACGGAAACTGCACACCCTGGCCGCGTCGTCGTGATCGATGCCGCGCTCGTCGCCGCGCAGATCGGCGTTTGCTCAGGAAATCGGCAGATAGGGGCGCGGGTCGAAGGTCCGGCCGTCGAAGAAGCGGTCCGGCCCGAGCGACAGCGCCCCCTGCGCCGAGGCCACCCCGGTGCGCTCGGCGAGCGCGCCCTCGAGCTTGGCCGAGGCGCCCGGCAGGTCGACCCCGAGCGGCTCGAGCGCCGCGCGGTAGAGATCGGGGCGAAAGCAGGCGAGCGCGGCCGTGCGCGCCGCATGGGGCAGCACGCCCCAGCGATGCGCCACCTGCTCGGCGATCCAGAGCGCTTGGCTGCGCCAGGGGAACATGGTCTCGACGTCGCCGACCCCGAGGAAGCGCTCGACGCGGCGCACGCTACCGGCCGGGTCGACGGTGAGCGTGCCCGAAAGCGAGCGCTCGGCGATCAGCGCCGGCACCGCGCCCTCGGTGGCGCTCTCCAGCATCTCGGCCGCCGAGGCGGCGTTCTCGGCGCGCGCCACCCAGAGCCCGGCGCGGTGGAGCGCGCGCATGAGCCGCGCGAGCGTCCCGGGCTCGGCCTCGGCCCAGTCCCGGCGCACGCCGAGCACCTTCTCGGGCGCCCAGGCCCAGATCGCCGCCGTCGGCATCACCAGCCGCGCCTGCCCGCGCTCGACCGCGACCGAGCCCCAGGGCTCGCCGACGCAGAAGGCGTCGATCTGACCGGCCGCGAGCGCCTCGGCCATCAGCGGCGGCGGCACGGTCTGGAACACCACCGCCTGGTCGGCGCCAGCGCGGCCGCCGCAGGCGCGCAGCCAGTAGCGCACCAGCTCGTGATGCATCGAGTGCGGGAACGGCACGCCGAAGCCGACGGGGCGCTCGGCGCCGCGGCCGAGGAGCGCGCGTCCCGCGCCGAGCGCGTCGCCCCAGGCCGGACGGCCGAGCGCCTCGTCGAGCGCGGCCGAGACCCCGACCGTGCCGCCGCCCGTGGCCAGCACCATCGGCGCGATCACCTCGGCGCGCATCGCGCCCGCGCCGAGCGTCATCGCGAGCGGCATCGGCGCCAGCATCTGCGCGCAGGGGTAGAGCCCGATCGCCACCTTGTCGCGCACGTTCGACCACGACGGCTCGCGCCGGAGCACGAGGTCGACCCCCTCCTCGGCGGCGAAGCCCATGTCGCGCGCGACCACGGGCACGACCGCGTCGAGGAGCGCGAGGAAGCCCGTCTCGACGCGCGCGCTCATCCGAGCAGCTCCGCCGCGTCCAGGAGCGCGCGGGCGATGTCGACCACGCGCCGGCCCTTCTCCATCGCCGTGCGGCGCATCAGGGCGTAGGCCTCCTCCTCCGAGAGCCCGCGCGCCTTCATGAGCAGCCCCTTGGCGCGGTCGATGGTCTTGCGCTCGGCGAGCGCGGCCTTGGTCGCGGCGAGTTCGGCGCGCAGCCGGGCGTGGGCGTGGAAGCGCGAGATCGCCATCTCGACGATCGGGCGGATGCGCCGGCGCTCGAGCCCGTCGACCACGTAGGCGCTGACGCCGGCCTCGATCGCCGCGCGCGTGGTCTCGGCGTCGGAGCGGTCGACGAACATGGCGACGGGGCGGTCGAGCGGGCCCGAGGCGGCGGCGATGCTCTCCATCGCGTCGCGCGAGGGCGAGGCGAGGTCGACGAGCACCACGTCGACCGCCGCCCCCGTCAGCCGCCGCGCGAGCGCGCCCTCCTCGTCGAGCACGATCACCTCGACGTCGGGAAAGCCCTCCTGCAGCGCCTCGACGATCATCGCCGCCCGGTCGCGATCGGCGTCCACGACGGCCACGCGCAGCTTGGTCATCCGCCCTCGACCGGCCGTTGTTCCTCAAGGGCGCCGATGCAAGCGGCGGGCCAGCAGGCCCGGCGGCGTCCGCCGGTCCGGGCCGCGGCTCGCCGGCCCTCGCGGGGCGGGCACTCGCCGGACCTCGATCACCTGCACGCGGTCGTCCTTCGTGCCGAGGCCGTTCGCCGACGCGGGGCCGTCGGCGAACGTCTCGCGGACCGGCGCCGCCATCGCGTGTCTTCTTGTCTCGCGGGTCCGGGAAGGGGCCCGCCCGGCCTCGGGGCCGGACGAGCGTCGGTCAGTAGACGTCCTTCAGGTAGCGCCGCTCGGCCATCAGCGCGTCGAGGCGCAGCTCCGCCTCGGCCTCGCTCATCCGGCCGTGTTCGGCGATCACCACGGCGAGCGCGCGGTCGACGTCGCGGGCCATGCGCTTGGCGTCGCCGCAGACGTAGAGATGCGCGCCCTCCCCGATCCAGCGCCAGACCTCGGCGCCGTGCTCGCGGATGCGGTCCTGGACGTAGACCTTGCCCGCGCCGTCGCGCGAGAAGGCGGTGTCGAGCCGCGCCAGCGTGCCGTCCCGGAGATAGCCCATCAGCTCGCGGCGGTAGAGGAAGTCGGTCGCCACCCGCCGCTCGCCGAAGAACAGCCAGGCCGGACCCTTGGCGCCGACGGCGCGGCGCTCCTCCAGGAAGGCGCGGAACGGCGCGACGCCTGTGCCGGGGCCGATCATGATCACCGGCACGGCGCCGTCCTCGGGCAGGCGGAAGCGCTTGTTGCGGGTGAGGTAGACGCCGATGGTGTCGCCCGGACCCAGACGGTCGGCGAACTGGGTCGAGGCGACCCCGCCGCGGGCGCGGCCGTGGGCGTCGTAGCGCACCGTCGCCATGGTCAGGTGCACCTCGCCCGGATGGGCGCGCAGGCTGGAGGCGATCGAGTAGAGCCGCGGCTGCAGGGTCGCGAGCAGGCCGGCCAGGGTCTGCGCGTCCCCGACCACGCCCGGATACGCGCTCAGCAGGTCCAGGAGATCGCGCCCGTGGAGCCAGGCGTCGAGCGCCTCGCTCGCCCCGTCGGCGAGCAGGCGCGCGAGAGCCGGGTCCCGGGCCCGTTCCTGGAAGCGCAGCAGCACCGCCGGCGACAGCTCGGTGATGACGGCGTGGCGCTCCAGAACCTGGGCCAAGGGCGCGGGGGCGTCGCGCCCGAACGTCACCATGGCGGTCCCGTCGAGGCCGGCCGCCTCGATCACCCGCGCGACCAGGCCGGGGTCGTTGGTGGCGATCGTGCCGAGCGCGTCGCCGGGCTCGTAGGCGAGCCCTGAGCCTTCGAGCGAGAGCGCGACGTGGCGCGTCTCCTTGTCGGAGCCCTCGTTCAGCCGCTCGTTGGCGATCAGCCGCGCCGGGAACGGGTTCGCGCGGGTCCAGCGCTCCTCGTCCTCGTCGTCCTCCGCCGCGGCGGCGGGCTCGGCGGGAACGGCGCCGGCGCCCTTCTCCGCGAGGGCCGCGAGCAGGGCGTCGCGGAACGCCTCGAACGGCGCGTCGGGGTCGCCGTCGACCTCGACGCGCTCGATCACCGCCTCGGCCCCGAGGGCGCCGAGGCGCTCGTCGATCCGGCGGCCGAAGGCGCAGAACTGCTCGTAGTTGCTGTCGCCGAGCGCCAGCACCGCGTAGCCGAGACCGTCGAGGGGGCGGCCCTCGGCCGCGTCCAGCGCGCGGGCGAGCGCCTTGGCGCCGTCGGGCGCCTCCCCCTCGCCGGTGGTGCTCGCGATCATCGCGAGGTGGCCCATCCCCTTGAGCGCGTCGAGGTCGATCTCCTCGATGTCGATCGCCCTGGCCGGGTGGCCCTTCGCCTTGGCCGCCTTGGCGAGCTTCTTGGCCAGCCGCTCGGCGGTGCCGGTCTGCGAGGCGAACACCACCGTGACCGGCGCCTTCGCCGGCGCGGTCGCGGCGGCCTGCGCGGGGCCGCCCGCCTGCGGCGTCATCAGCCCGGCGATGAAGCCCTCGAGCCAGGCGCGCTGGGCGGGGTTGAAGGGCGCCTCGGGCGGCAGCGCCGCCGGGCGGAAGAGGTTCTGGACGTTCATGCCTCGATCCCCGCCATGGTCCGCAAGTCGTCGATGTCGTGGCGGCGCGCGAAGGCGACGAAGCTGTCCTTCGCCGCGCGCCGTTCGCCGTAGGCGAGGAGCAGTCGCTCGATCATCGGGTTGAGTTCGTCGAAGGGCACGCTCCTGGCGAGTTCGCGGGCGATGCCGCCGTCCTCGCCGCAGCCGCCGCCGACGTAGACGTGGTAGCCCTCGACGCTCTCGCCGCCCCGGGTGATCGTGGTGCCGAGCAGGCCGATGTCGCCGACGTAGTGCTGCGCGCAGGAATTCGGGCAGCCGGTGAAGTGGATGTTGAGGGCCTCGTCGAGCGCCACGGTGGCGTCCAGATGACGCCCGAGCGCCAGCGCGTGGCCCTTGGTGTCGGCGTTGGCGAAGCGGCAACCGCGGTTGCCGGTGCAGGCCACCAGCCCGCCCGCGATCGGCGAGGGGTCGTGGCGGAGCCCGATCGCGCGCAGCGCCGCCAGCGCGTCGGCCAGGCGCGCGTCCGGCACGCCGGGGATCATCAGGTTCTGCCACACCGTCAGGCGCAGCTCGCCCGCGCCGAAATCGTCGGCGATCGCGGCGAGGCCGTCGATCTGGTCACAGCTCATGCGGCCGACGGGAACATCGACGCCGATGCTGTTCAGCCCCGGCTGGCGCTGGGGGCGCACGCCGAGATGGGCGCCGCGGACTTCGGGCGGTCGCGGGGCGCACTTGTCGGCGGCGAGGTGGCGAAGCGGAAAGGCCAGGTGCTCCTGCACCTTGGCCAGAAAGCCGTCGGTGCCGAGCCGGTCGAGCACGTAGCACAGCCGCGCCTTCTTGCGGTCGGTCCGGTCGCCGGTCTCGACGAAGGCGCGCACGATCGCCGCCGAGAGCGCCACCGCCTCGTCGGGGCGCACGAGCAGTCCGCAGTCGAAGGCGAGGCGCTCGTGGCCGGTGATGCCGCAGAGCAGGACGCGGAAGTAGAGGCCCGGCTCGACGCCGTGGCCCTCCGCCACCGTGGTCGCGACGAAGCCGATGTCGTTGGTGTCCGACAGCACGCTGACCGCGCCGCCCGAATCGAAGGCGATGTTGATCTTGCGCGGCAGGCCGTACATGTCGCGGGTGTTGTAGATGTACTGCTGCAGCGCGCGGCAGTAGGGGCGCACGTCGAGCAGCTCCTGCGGGTCGAAGCCCGAGGTCGGCGGCGCGGTGATGTTGCGGATGTTGTCGCAGCCCGCGCCGCGCGCGCCGAGGCCGATCTCGTCGAGCGCGGTCAGCACCTCGACGATCGAGTGCGGCGCGATCTCGCGCACCTGGATGTTCGAGCGGGTGGTGAGGTCGGCGTGGCCCGCGCCGTGCTCGCGCGCGATCGCGCCGATGCCGCGCGCCTGCGCCGTCGTGAGAACCCCGCCGGGCGTGCGCAGCCGGCACATGAAGCTCTCCTGGTTCGGCGCGACCCAGAACAGCCCCTGCGCCTTGAAGCGGAACACGTCGCCGTCCTCGGGCGGCTTGTTCTCGCGCGCGTGGCTGATCAGCTGCTCCCAGAGATCGCGCGGGTCCTTCTCGCGCTTGAGCTGCTCCTCGCGGCTCAGCTCGTTGACGGGGAAGCCGTAGAAGGTCTCCTCGGCCGGCTCGGCGAGGTTCGCCCCGGCCGCGCCGGGGTCGTTGGTCACGCGCCCGGCGAGGTCGTGGCCCGCGAACAGGTTGCGCGCGGCGATGCCGGCGGCGTAGCCCGCGATGTATTCCTTCTGCTCGGTGGTGAAGGGCTCGCCAGGGGCGCCGTCCATGGTCGGTCTCCTCTAATGGTCTGGCTTGGCGTCGCGCGCGGGCGAAGGGGCCCGCCGCGACGGGCGGGACCGGACGGGCTCGGACAGAGGCTCACGCCACCGCGGCGGCGGGGACCTCATCGATGCGTGGCCACGTCCGCGGCGGACGGCGCGGGGCGATCCGCCGACGCGCGGTCGCAGGCGCAGGGCGTCCCTCGGGCGGTCTCGACGTGTCGTGGGCTCTCGGCATCGCAGCGCTCCTCGCTCCGTACGGCAGGGCGCCGGTCGGACCGGCGGACCCGGGTCGCGGTGACGGGAGCGTGGGGACGGGACGGCCGCGCTCCCGGGTCGGGCCTTCACGGGGAAGGCGACCGGTTCCGCAGCGCCGTTGCTGCTATGGCATCGAAGGGAGCGCCGCGCCGTTGCGGCGAAAGGCCGGACGCGCCGTGCGCATCGCCTCCGTGCGGCTTGCTAGGATCGTTCACGCGATATTGCAAGGCACAAATCGCGCGTCGTGCCCCGTGGCTCGGCAGCCGGCGCGGTATGGTACCGGGTTGAGCGATCCTTAGGCAGATCGCGCCCGGAAAGTTCGCAAGCCGAGGGCGGGCAAGGGCCGGTCGCCTGGTCCGCGCGACCGTGGGCGAGGCGTTTCGGCGGGCGGACGGGCTGCGGCCCCGCGTCCGAACGCCCGGCGAACCCTGCGTCGAGCCATCGCGTTGGCGCGTCGCCTCTCACCGGGAGACCGACACGATGACCGCCAGCGCCGCCCTGTCCAGACGCCGCGCCGTCGTCCTCGCGCTGGCGGCCCCCCTCGCGCTCGGCACGCCGCTCGCGCGCGCGGAGCCGGCCGGGGGCGGGCTGCCGCGCGGGGCGCGGATGCGCGGGCACGATCTCGCGCGCCGACGCGAGCGCTACACAGAGGAGGCGACGCTGGACGAGGAGGCCCGCCGCGCGCTCGACCGGGCCGAGGCCGAGTTCATCCGGGAGATGGCCGCGGCCGAGCGCGAGCTGGAGCGCGATCTCGCCGACGGCGGTCGGGCGGAAGCCTACCGCGCGTACGAGGAGAAGATCGCGACGATCGAGCGCCGGGCGCGCGCGAGGGTCGAGGCGATCGACGCGGCCTACGCCGAGCGGGTCTGGCGGCGCTGAGCCGTCCTCAGATCGAGAACGACGTCCCGCAGCCGCAGGTGGCGGTGGCGTTCGGGTTCTCGATCGCGAAGCGCGCGCCGATCAGCTCGTCCTTGAAGTCGACCACCGAGCCTTCGAGGAAGGGTAGGCTCTCGGTATCGACCAGCACACGCTGGCCGCCGCCCTCGATCACCGTGTCGCCCGGCGCCGGGGCCTCCTCCAGCGTGAACTCGTACTGAAAGCCCGAGCAGCCGCCGCCGAGCACCGCGACGCGCAGGCAGCGGGTCTCGCCGGTCTCGGCGGCGATTTCGGCGAGACGGGCGAAGGCGGCCTCCGAGACCGTGACGGGCAGCGAGAGCTGGAGCATGGGTGCCTCCCCTCGGCGCGGGCGTTCGGTTAGCGCGCGGGGGCCGCTGCGCCGCCGGCGGCCCCTCGCGCGAGGCCCCGCGCGTGCTATGTCGAGCATGTAACGACGCCGTCCGGCGGCACAAGTCACGGTGGGCCGCGACCGGAGAGCTAGAGGGCAGGAGCATGCACGGCCATCTGGAGCGGCGCGCGCCCGAGACCGGGGCCGCGGCGAACGCGCCCGGCGGCCCGCGCGGCGTCGGGCTGTCGCCGCTCGCCGCCCGCGCCGCCGAGACCCGCGGGCGGCGCCACCCGGAGGAGGAGAGCGCGCACCGCAGCCCCTTCCAGCGCGACCGCGACCGGATCATCCATTCCTCGGCGTTCCGGCGCCTGAAGCACAAGACGCAGGTCTTCGTCGAGCACGAGGGAGACTACTATCGCACGCGGCTGACCCACAGCCTGGAGGTGGCGCAGATCGCGCGCACCGTCTCGCGCACCCTCGGGCTCGACGAGGATCTGGCCGAGGCGGTGGCCCTCGCCCACGACCTCGGCCACACGCCGTTCGGGCACACCGGCGAGGACGCGCTGGCCGAGTGCCTGAACGCCTGGGGCGGCTACGACCACAACGCGCAGGCGCTGAAGATCGTCACCGACCTCGAGGGGCACTACGCCGCCTTCCGCGGCCTCAATCTCTCCTGGGAGACGCTCGAGGGCATCGCCAAGCACAACGGCCCGCTGCTGCCGGCGGACGAGGCCCTGCCCGACAGCATCCTCGACTACGACCGCGCCCATTCCCTGGAGCTTCACACCTACGCTTCGGCCGAGGCGCAGGTGGCCGCGCTCTCGGACGACGTGGCCTACGTCAACCACGACCTCGCCGACGGGCTGCGCGCGGGACTGTTCACCGAAGCCGAGGCGGCCGCGCTGCCGCGGATCGGCGCGGCCTACGCCGAGGTCGACGCGCGCTGGCCGGGGCTGGAGGCCAAGCGCCGCCGCCACGAGGCGCTGCGCCGGGTGTTCGGCGTAATGGTCGACGACCTGCTGGTCGAGACCGGCGGGCGGCTCGACGCGCTCCTGGCGGGCGGCGCGGCCTCCTCGGCCGAGGTGCGCGCGGCCGGACATTCGGTCGCGGCCTTCACGGACGCCATGCAGGCCGACATCGACGCGATCAAGGCGTTCCTCCACCGGCGCATGTACCGCCACTGGCGGGTGCGGCGGATGCGGCTCAAGGCGACGCGGGTGGTGCGCGAGCTGTTCGAGGCCTTCATGGCCGATCCGGGCCTGATGCCCGACCACTGGTGGCGCACCTGCGAGGCGGCTGGGGACGAGCGCGCCCGCGCCCGCGTGATCGGCGACTACATCGCCGGCATGACCGACCGCTACGCGCTGGAGGAGCATCGCGTGCTGACGGACCCGGCGGCGCTGACGTGAGGGTTGCACGGTCGTGGCCGCCACGCTGAGATAAGTTCGGTCACGACCGCAAGTCGGCGCGTTCAGCCTTCGATCGGGCGTTTGCTTCATTCGATCTCCCTGTCGAAAAGCAGTGCAGTCAGTGGCTTACGGCCACATGGCGTTCAATCGATCCGCCAGCCGGCGCTTTGACGGCCGCGTCGGGCGTGCTAGGCGGCGGGGCCTTATTGGACGGAGACCCGCGCGTGAACCTGTTCGCCGAGATCAAGACCCTGACGCTCGATGCGCTCGACGCCATGACGCGCGAGGGCGTGCTGCCGCAGGGTCTCGACACCTGCGGCGTCGCCGTCGAGCCGCCGCGCGACCCCGCGCACGGCGACATGGCCACCAACGCGGCGATGGTGCTCGCCAAGCCCGCTGGCCTGAAGCCGCGCGACATCGCGGGGCCGCTGGCCGAGCGCCTCGCCGCCGATCCGCGCGTCGAGGGCGTGGAGGTCGCGGGGCCGGGCTTCATCAACCTGCGCCTCGCCGAGCGCGCCTGGATCGACGTGCTCGGCGCGATCCTGTCGCAGGGGGCCGACTACGGCCGCTGCGACCTCGGGCAGGGTCGTTCGGCCAACGTCGAGTTCGTCTCGGCCAATCCGACGGGGCCGCTCCACGTCGGCCACACCCGCGGCGCGGTGTTCGGCGACGCGCTCGCGCGCGTGCTCGCCTTCGCCGGCTGGGCGGTCACGCGCGAGTACTACATCAACGACGGCGGTGCGCAGGTCGACACGCTCGCGCGCTCGGCGTACCTGCGCTACCGCGAGGCGCTGGGTCACGAGGTCGGCGAGATCCCGGCCGGGCTCTATCCGGGCGACTATCTCCGCGACGTCGGCCGCGACCTCGCCGCGCGCTTCGGCGACGCCTACGCCGAGGCGGGCGAGAGCGAATGGCTCGCGCCGTTCCGAGAGGCCGCGACCGAGGCGATGATGGCGATCATCCGCGAGGATCTCGCCGCTCTCGGCGTCACCATGGACGTCTATTTCTCGGAGAAGGCGCTCTACGGCACCGGGCGGATCGAGGCGACGCTCGAGAGTCTCGACGCGCAGGGGCTGATCTACCAGGGCGTCCTGGAGCCGCCCAAGGGCAAGAAGCCCGAGGACTGGGAGCCGCGGCCGCAGACGCTGTTCCGCGCCTCGGCCTTCGGCGACGACACCGACCGACCGATTCGCAAGGCGGACGGCTCGTGGACCTACTTCGCCCCCGACATCGCCTATCACAAGGACAAGATCGACCGCGGCTTCGATCTGCTGGTCGACGTGCTCGGCGCCGATCACGGCGGCTACGTCAAGCGCATGGCCGCCGCCGTGAGGGCGCTGAAGGGAAATCGCGACGTCGCTTTCGAGGCGCGGCTCTGCCAGCTCGTGCGGCTGTTCAAGAACGGCGAGCCCTACAAGATGTCCAAGCGCTCGGGCCAGTTCGTGACGCTGAGGGACGTGCTCGACGAGGTCGGTCCCGACGTGACACGCTTCGTCATGCTGATGCGTAAGAATGACGCAGCGCTCGATTTCGACTTCGCCGCCGCGCTGGAGCAGTCGCGCGAGAACCCCGTCTGGTACGTGCAATACGCCCACGCCCGCACGGTTTCCGTGTTCGGTCGCGCGCGAGACGTTGGTATCCAGTTGGAGGAGCAACCGGACGTAGAAGAAATCGCGCCACGGTTGTCGGCTTCTCCCGAACTCGCCCTACTCGCCAAGCTCTCGGCGTTCCCGCGTGTGGTCGAGAGTGCGGCACAAAGCCACGAGCCGCACCGCGTCGCGTTCTATCTCTACGAGCTGGCCGGGGAATTTCATGCCTGGTGGAACAGGGGACATGACGACCCGAGCCTGCGTGTGGTAGTAGAGGGGGATGAGGAGGCGACGCGGGCCAGACTGTGTCTCGTTCGCGGCGTGAGGGTCGTGATTGCGAACGGTCTAGGTCTGCTTGGCGTGACCCCGATGGACGAACTGAGATAGGTCGCGCAGTCTCGTGATGGGACCGCGCTGACCGCGGGGAGACAGGATGCCGGCTTACTACGACGAAGCTCAGGCGCTCGCCGAAGGCGGGCATCGTTCGCGCCGCCGCCTGTGGGCGGCACTGGCCGCGGTGGGGGCGATCGCCGCCGCGGGGGCCGGGTACTGGACGGTCACGGGCGCGGGCGGCGAGGGGGACGTGCCCTTCGTGACCGCCGGCGAGGAGCCCTCGCGCATCCGCCCGGACGCGCCGGCCGAGCGCGCGCGCTACGCCGAGGTCCGCGCCTACCGCGTGGTCGACGGCGACGTGCCCGGCGCGACCGAGCCGGCGGTGTTCTCCCCCGAGCCCGACGGGCCGGCGGAGGAGGACCTGCCCATGTCCAAGATCGCCGCGGTCACCACGCTGCCGAGCGCGCCGCGCCCGCCGGCGATGATGGCGCCACCGGGGAGCACGATGCCGGCGCGTCCCGCCGCGCCCGCGATCCGCGCGCCCGCGCTGCCGGGCCGACCGGCCGACGCGTTCGCGCAGGATGGCGCGCGCCTCGCCTCGCTCGGCAGCCCCGACCGCGCGCTCCTCGGCGCGCCGGAGGCGATGGGCGCGCCGCGGGTGCACCGGCTGATCCCGTCGGAGATGGATCTGCTCGACACCACCCGGCCCGCCCGCGTGGTCTCGCGCCAGGACGCGCCGAACCCGCCGCGCGGCGTCGGCAGCGAGATCGCGCCCCCCGTGAGCCCGGTCGCGCGCGGCCGCCCGGAGACGCTCGGCCGCCCGCTCGCCACGCGCGACCGGGGCCTCGACCTCGTGCGCGCGGCCGAACGCTCGGCCGTCCAGATCCAGCTCGGCGCCTTCCCCGAACTCGAGATCATCGAGAGCGAATGGCGCCGCCTCAGCGAGGCCAACAGCGACGTGCTCGGCGATCGCGCCATGGCCGTGCAGCAGACCGTCGCCGGCGGCGTCACCTACTACCGCCTGCGCGTCGGCCCCTTCGCCGATGGGCGCGAGGCCAGCACCGTCTGCCAGGCGCTGAAGACCCGCGGTTACGACTGCCTCGTGGCGATCAACACCGAAAGCCGCGGCTGAGCGTGGCCGCGCCCGCCGCCCTGATCGTCGGCCTCCGGGGCCCGACCCTGACGGCCGGCGAGCGCGCCTTCCTCCGCGAGGCGGAGCCCTGGGGGCTGATCCTCTTCCTGCGCAACGTCGTGACGCCCGAGCAGACCGCGCGGCTCGTCGCCGAGGCGCGCGACGCGCTCGGCCGCCGGGCGCCGGTGCTGATCGATCAGGAAGGCGGGCGCGTCGACCGCCTCGGCCCGCCGCACTGGCGCCCTTGGCCGCCGCCGGGCGATCTAGCCGCGCTGCCCGACGGCGACGCCGCCGAGGCGTTAGCGCTGCAATACCGCCTGATCGCCGCCGATCTGCACGCGCTCGGCATCGACGTCGACTGCGTGCCGCTCGCCGATCTGGTGCTCGAGGGCGCCGACCGGGTGATCGGCCGGCGCGCTTTCGGCCCCGACCCCGCGCGCGTCGGCCGGCTCGCCCTGACCGTGGCCGATGCCGTCAAGCGGGGCGGCGTCTTGCCGGTGGTCAAGCACCTGCCCGGCCACGGCCGCGCCGCGGTCGACAGCCACGTCGCGCTGCCGCGGGGCGCGGTCGACCGCGCGACGCTCGACGCCACCGACTTCGCCGCCTTCCGCCCCCTCGCGGACGAGGCGCTCGGCATGACGGCGCACGTCGTCTACGAGGCGATCGACCCCGAACGGCCGGCGACGCTCTCGCCCGCGGTGATCGAGGCGGTGCGCCGCGATATCGGTTTCGACGGCTGCCTGATGAGCGACGACATCTCGATGGGCGCGCTCGGCGGCCCCATGGCCGGGCGGGGCAGGGCGGCGCTCGCGGCGGGCTGCGATCTCGTGCTGCACTGCAACGCCGACCGTGCCGAGATGGAGGCGCTGGCCGGTGCGGTCCCGCGCCTGGAGGGCCGCGCGCTCGACCGCGCCCGCCGGGCCGAGGCCGCGCGCACGGCCCCCGAGCCGTTCGACGCCGAGGCGGGCTATGCGCGCTGGCGGGCGCTCGCCGGGGCGGCCGATGCCTTTGTCTGACGACCCGCCCGTCTTCGAGGCGGAGGAAGAGGCGCTCACCGTCGAGGTCGAGGGCTTCGAAGGGCCGCTCGACGTGCTGTTGGATCTCGCCCGACGCCAGAAGGTCGACCTGCGCCGAATCGCGGTGGCGGCCCTCGCCGAGCAGTACCTCGCCTTCGTCGAGGAGGCGCGGCGAAGGCGTCTCGATCTCGCGGCCGACTACCTGGTGATGGCCGCCTGGCTCGCCTGGCTGAAGTCGCGCCTGCTCCTGCCCGCGCCTCCCGCCGAGGAGGAGCCCTCGGGCGAGGTGATGGCCGAGCGGCTGGCCCACCGCCTCGCTCGCCTCGACGCCATGCGCGAGGCCGGTGGGGCACTGACGGGGCGCCCGTGCCTCGGCGTCGAACGCTTCGCGCGGGGCAGGCCCGAGGCGCTGCCGCAGGGGCCGGTCCGTTACCGCGCCTCGCTCGCCGAGCTGATGCGCGCCTACGCTCGGCTGCGTACCCGCGACGCCTATCGACCCCTCGCCGTCGAGAAGCGCACGGAGGTCTGGGCGCTCGAGGACGCGCGCGCGCGGCTCGTGCGCCTTCTCGGCTACGCGCCCGACTGGCGGGCGCTCGAAGGGTTCCTGCCGGGCGACTGGGCCGCCACGCCCGAGCGGCGGCGCAGCGCCGTCGCCTCCTCCTTCGCCGCCGCGCTCGAACTCGCCCGGCGCGGCCGGGTCGAGATCCGCCAGGACGCCGCCTTCGCGCCCGTGCTGCTGCGCCCGCGCGAGGAGGCGGGCGGAGGGGCGAACGGGGACGCATGAGCGGACCGGAACTGCCGCTCGGCGACGCACCGGACGCGGCCGAGACCGAGCGGCTGGTCGAGGCGGTGCTGTTCGCCTCGGCCGAGGCCCTGAGCGTCCGCGCGATCGCCGAGCGGTTGCCGCCCGGATCGGACGTCGCCGCCGCCCTCGACGCGCTGTATGCGCGCTACGAAGGGCGCGGCGTGGTGCTGGAGCGCGCCGGCGGCGTCTTCGCCTTCCGTACCGCGCCCGATCTCGCGCCGCGGCTCGCGGCGGCGCGCGCGACCGAGCGCCCCCTGTCGCGCGCCGCGATCGAGACGCTCGCGATCATCGCCTATCACCAGCCGGTGACCCGCGCCGAGATCGAGGAGACCCGCGGCGTCGCCGTCGCCAAGGGCACGCTCGATCTGCTCGCCGATCTCGGCTGGATCGCGCCGGGCAAGCGGCGCGACACGCCGGGGCGGCCGGGCACCTTCGTGACCACCGACGCCTTCCTCGACCACTTCGCCCTGGCGAGCACGCGCGACCTGCCCGGCCTCGCCGAGCTGCGCGCCGCGGGGCTTCTGGACCATGCGCCTCCGGAAGCGTCCCGCAGGCCGCCCTCCGAGGCGGATCACGGGGCGGTGGGAGACGTGGACGAAGATTGAGCGACAGTGCCGAACGCGACGTGGTGTCGCCCGTTGCCCCTCGGACCGCGGCCTCAGGCCGGCAACGAGGGACCGACCATGGATCTCATCCGCATTATCTGCGCCATCATCCTGCCCCCGCTCGGGGTGTTCCTGCAGGTGGGGATCGGCAAGCACTTCTGGATCAACATCATCCTGACACTGCTCGGCTTCATCCCTGGCATCGTCCACGCGGTCTGGGTGATCGCGCGCGTGCCGTGACGGCGCATCCGCTCGACGCGGTGCTCCGCGCGCTCAGGCGGGCGCGCGAAAATGCTTCGAGAGCTTGAGCGCCTGCCCCTGGTAGTTCGAGCCGATCCCCTGACCGTAGAGCACGTCCGGCCGCTCGGCCATCGCCTCGTAGACGAGGCGGCCGACGGGCTGGCCGTGCTCGATCGCGAAGGGGGCCTCGTGGCAGCGCACCTCTAGCACCCCGCGCGAGGCGCGCCCGCCGCTCGCGGCGTGGCCGAAGCCCGGATCGAAGAAGCCGGCGTAGTGGACCCGGAACTCGCCGGCGACGGCGAGGTAGGGGATCATCTCGGCCGCGTGGGTCGGCGGCACCGAGACCGCCTCGCGGCTGACCAGGATGTAGAACGCCCCCGGATCGAGGATCAGCCCGCAGGATCGCGAGGCGCGCATCGGCTCCCAGAACGCCTCGACCTCGTAGTGACCGATCCGGGCGAGGTCGATCAGCGCCGCGTGGCGGCGCGCGCGCCAGCCGACGACGCCGCCGGTCGTGTCCTCGCCGGAGAGGTCGACCGAGAAGCCGAGCCCCCCGTCGATCGAGGCGGGGCGGTCGACCAGCCCCTCGGCTGCGTCGAGGGCTTCGAGGGCCGCGTCGTCGAGCGTCGGCTCGCCGCGGCGCAGGCGCAGCTGGCAGAGCGTGGTGCCCGGCCGCACCAGCACCGAGAAGGTGCAGGGGCTGATCTGGGCGTAGAGCGGGCCGCGATAGCCCGCCGGCACCCGGTCGAAGCCCGAGGCGCCGTCGGCGACGACGCGGGTCAGCAGGTCGAGCCTTCCGGTGGAGGACTTGGCGTTGGCGGCGCCGGCGACGTCGGCGGGCAGCGCGAGCGTCTCGGCGAGTTCGACCACGTAGGCGCAGCCCGTCTCCAGCACCGCGCCCCCCGCGAGGTCGATCTCGTGCATGGCGAAGTCGCCGAGGCGCGCCTCGACCGTCCGCGCTCCCGGCAGGAAGCTCGCGCGCACCCGCCAGGCGCGCCGGCCGAGGCGCAGATCGAGGCTCGCGGGCTGCACCTGGCCGGGCTCGACCGCCGGCTCGGCGCGGATGGCGCCGGCGGCGATCAGCCGGCGCAGCTCCTGGGAGGGCACCACCCCGTCCCGTCCGGTCTCGCTCACGCCCTCTCCCTCATACGAAAACGCCAGCGGCCCGCGGGCCGCTGGCGTCGTCGAGACCGATGGTCGGGCCGGCGAGATTCGAACTCACGACCTCCTGCGCCCCATGCAGGCGCGCTACCAAGCTGCGCTACGGCCCGTCGGTGGAGCGTCACTAGCCGGACGCGCCGGCTCGCGCAAGGCGTCGCGGGCGGCGGTATCGCGCGAAGGCGACGTCTCGGGCTGCGTGCGCTCCAGCCGGGCGAGAACGGCGGCGAGCCGGGCGCGATG
>JBHJHI010000092.1:0-28399 GCA_050330995.1 Paracoccaceae bacterium | reverse complement strand
CCCCCCGTGCCCCTGACCTGCGCCTGGTCGCCCGCGCCTCGGCGCTTGTCCCCCGCGCGGCGTTGCGCGGTGGGGCGCAGCGGGCGCTGTTGCCCCGCGCGCCGGCCGGCGCGGCCCGGCCGGTCCCCGGGCCGCGCGGCGCTTGGCGGCGCCATCAGCGCTCCAGCGCCCGGACCTCGGCGCTCGCCTCGCGCTCCTCGTCGTAGAGGCGGTGGAGATGGGCGATGAAGTAGCGCATGTGCGCGTCGTCGACGGTCTGCTGCGCCTTCGCCTTCCAGGCGTCGTAGGCGGTGGCGTAGCTTGGGAAGATGCCGACGATGTCGAGCCTGTCGACGTCGCGGAACGTGGTCGAGCCGGGCTCGACCAGCTCGCCGCCGAACACGAGATGGAGCTTGGTGGTCATCGCGGGCCTCGCCTGTTCCTCCCCTCCGGCGCGCCGTCGCGGCGGCCGGCCGGGGTCGCTTTCGCGGTGCACCATGGCGGGGGCCCGCGCGGCGCGTCAATCCGGGCCGGCGGCTCCGGCGCGAGACCCGCGCGCGAGCCCCCGGCCGCGGAGCGCCCCGACGGAGAGTGGGACTGGAACCGCCCCGGCGACCTGGACAGAGCACTCGCGACGCCGGCGCCACGCCGCGACCGTACGGCCCGAGACCGCGACTCACAGGCGCGGGTAGAGGCCGCAATCGTCAGAGGCGCGGACCGAGGCCGCGACGCGCCATCAACGCCGCGTGCAGCGACGGCGGCGCGGCGATCACGCCGTCGAGCCGGGGCTCGGCGCGGTTGAAGGAGAGCGCCCCGCCCCGCGCGTCGGTGACCGCGAGGCCCGCCTCGGCCGCGATCAGCGCGCCCGCGGCCACGTCCCATTCGAAGCTGCCGCGGAGGGTGACGACCGCGTCGAAGCGCCCGCTCGCGGCGAGGCACAGCCGCCAGGCGAGGGCGGTGCGAAACGAGCGCGCCACCTCGGGCACGCCGAGCCGCCAGTGGCGCGCCTCGAAGGCGGGGCGGGCCGCGAGCACCGAGGCGCCCGGCAGCCCCGCCCCGTCGCCCGGCGCGAGGGCCGCGCCGTCGAGCGTCGCGCCCTGCCCCAGCGCGGCGGCATAGACCTCGCCGCGCGCGGGCAGCACCACCGTCGCGGCCGTCACCCGCCCCGCGCTCACGACCGCGAGCGCCACGCCCCAGCCCTTCTCGCCGGCGATGAAGGCGCGGGTGCCGTCGATCGGGTCGACGACGAACACTCGCTCGGCGTCGAGGCGGGCGGGATCGTCGTCGGTCTCCTCCGAGAGCCAGCCGTAGTCCGGGCGCGCGGCGCCGAGCCGCTCCCTCAGCCGGCGGTCGACCGCGAGGTCGGCGTCGGTCACCGGCCCGAGCCCGCCCGGCTTCTCGCTCACGTCGAACCGGCCGCGGAAGCGCTCCAGCGCGATCTCGCCGGCCGCGAGCCCCGCCTCGATCAGGAGGTCGCGGTCCTCCGCCGGGCTCGCGCCCACCTCAGGCCCCGAGCGTCAGGCCGGAGACGATCAGCGAGGGCACCGCGAGCGCCTTGGCGGTGTCGGCGTCCGCGCCCGGCACGATCGAGGCGATCATCTCGGGCAGGCTCCCCGCCAGCGTGATCTCGTTGACCGGATAGGCGATCTCGCCGCCCTCGACCCAGAAGCCCGAGGCGCCGCGCGAGTAGCCCCCCGTCGTCGGGTTGATCGAGGCGCCGAGGAACGAGGTCACCAGAAGGCCGGTGCCGATCTCGCGCAGCAGCGCGTCGCGGTCGCGCTCGCCGTTCGTCACGCGGACGTTGCTCACCCCCGGCGAGGGCGGCCCGGCGAGGCCGCGCCGGGCGTTGGCGGTCGAGGCGAGGCCGAGCTGGCGCGCGGTCGCGAGGTCGAGCACCCAGGACGTCAGCACCCCGTCCGAGACCAGCGCGCGCGAGCGCGTCTCCAGCCCCTCGGCGTCGAACGGCCGGCTCGCGCGGCCGCGCGCGATGCGGGGCTCCTCGCGGATCTCGAAGCCCTCCGGCAGGATGCGGTCCCCCATGCGCGCCGACAGCCAGCTCGACCCCCGCGCGACCGAGGCGCCGTTGATCGCCGAGAGGACGTGGCCGATCAGGCTGCCCGCCACCCGCTCGTCGAACACCACCGGCCAGCGCCCGGCGGGCGGGCGGCGCGGGTTCAGGGCGGCGACCGTGCGCTCGCCGGCGCGGCGCCCGACGCTCTCGGGGCTCGGCAGATCGGCGCGGTGGCGCCGCGTCTCGGCGGCGTAGTCGCGCTCGCGCCCGAGCCCCTCGCCCGCGATCGCCGAGACGGCGAGGCTGGAGGCGGTGCGGGCGTAGCCGCCCTCGAAGCCGTTCGACTGCACGATCACGACGCGCTCGCGCGACCAGGACGCCGAGGCCTGCTCGACCTGGACCACGCCCTCGACCGCGAGCGCGGCGTCCTCGGCCGCGCGCGCGGCCGCCTCCAGCGCCGCCGGCTCGGGCAGCGTCTCGGGGTCTTCGAGGTCGAGCCCCGAGGCGTCGCGCACGGCCGCGAGCGCCTCCGCCCCGGCGCGCCCGGCGTAGGGGTCGGCCGGCGCCGCGCGGGCCATGGCGACCGCGCGCCCGGCGATCTCGTCGAGGGCGCCGTCCCTCAGGTCCGAGGTCGCGACCGAGGCCTGCGCCCGTCCGCCGGCGGCGTCGACCAGCACGCGCAGGCCGACCTCGCGCACCTCGGAGCGCTCGGCCTCCTCCAGCGCGCGCCCCGAGACGCCGACGGCCGAGGCGGTGGCCTCGACGGCCATGGCGTCGGCCTCGGCGGCGCCGGCGCGGCGCGCGGCCTCGACGAGGCGGGCGGCGAGGGCGCGGGCGTCCGCGGCGGGGGAGAGAGAGGCGTCGGTCATGTCAATCCACCAGATCGGCGAGGCCGTGCGCGACGAGACCCACGGCGAGGAGGCCGAGCACCGTCATCGAGACCGCCTGCCCGATCATCCGGAAGCGGAAATCGGTGCGCGCGGCGAGGAAGTGCCAGCCGTGGATCAACCGCCCGGCGGTGAAGGCGAGGCCGAACAGATGCATCAGCCAGTTCGGCCCGTCGAGGCTCTCGGAGAGCGCGAGCGCGATCAGGAAGGGCGGTATCTGCTCGGCCGCGTTGGCGTGCGCGCGCACGCGGCGGCGCAGCTCGGGCACGTCGCCGTCGCCGAGCGAGACCTTGTGGCGCCGCCGCGCCACGACCACGGCGGCGGTCAGGAACAGCAGCCAGAGGGTCAGGGCGCCCGCGTAGAGCGCGGTGACCGGCAGGAGCGACATGCGGTTCCCTCATGGATCGCGGGCGGCGCGAGGTCGTCGTGACGAGGCCGCGCGCGCCGGCGCGGCCGTCGTGGCGGGGCCGCACGGACGGCGCGGCCGGAGGGTGATGAAGCGCGGGCGGGCGTTCGGTCCAGCCCGGCCCGCTCAGGCGCGGGCGTAGACGTCCTCGTAGCGCACGATGTCGTCCTCGCCGAGATAGGCGCCCGACTGCACCTCGATCAGGCGCAGCTCCAGCCGCCCTGGATTCTCCAGCCGATGCACCGCGCCGAGCGGCACGTAGACCGACTGGTTCTCGGTCAGGAGCTTCACCTCGTCGTCGACCGTGACCTTGGCGGTCCCCGAGACCACCACCCAGTGCTCGGCGCGGTGGACGTGGGACTGCAGCGACAGCCGCCCGCCCGGCTTGACCACGATCTGCTTGACCTGGAAGCGCGGCCCGAGGCCGATGGGCTCGTACCAGCCCCAGGGGCGGAAGCACTTCGGGAAGTCGGTCGCCTGACGCGCGTTCTTCGCCTTCAGCCCGTCCACGACCTTGCGCACGTCCTGCGCACGCTCCTTCGACGCCACCAGCACGCCGTCGCGCGTGGCGACCGCGACGACGCCGTCGAGGCCGAGCCCGACGAGGCGCATGTCCGGGTCGTCGGTGCGGAGCAGGCTGTCGGTGCAGTCGATCGCGAGCGCGCCTTCCGACAGCGCCACGCCCGCCTCGTCGGGGGACGACTCGGCCCAGACGGTCGCCCAGGAGCCGAGATCGTTCCAGCCGCAGTCGATCGGCACCACCTGCCCCTCGACCTTCTCCATGATCGCGTAGTCGATCGAGATATCGGGGTTCTGGCGGTACTCGGCCTCGCCGAGGCGGAAGAACACCAGGTCCTCGCGCCCCGCCTCGACCGCGGCGCGGGTGGCGGCGAGCGCCGCCGGCGCATGAGCCTCGAAGGCGGCGACGAGGCCGCGCGCCGGGAACAGGAACATGCCCGAGTTCCAGAGGAACCGCCCCGAGGCCAGCATCTCGGCCGCGGCCTCGGCGCCCGGCTTCTCGACGAAGCGCCGGAAGGGACGCGCGGCCGTCTCGCCCGCCGCCGGCGCCGCGTCCAGCTCGATGTAGCCGTAGCCGGTCTCGGGGCGGTCGGGCTTCACGCCGAAGGTGACGAAGGCGCCCCCCGCCGCCGCCTCGGCGGCGGCCTCGACGGCGCGGTGGAAGGCGGCGACGTCGGCGAGCACGTGGTCGGAGGGCAGCACGAGGAGAAGCGCGTCCGGGTCGTCGCGCACGGCCATCAGCGCGGCCGCGGCGATGGCGGGGGCGGTGTTGCGCCCCTCGGGCTCGATCACGATGCGCCCTTCGCCGGCGCCCGCCTCGCTCATCTGCTCGGCGACGATGAAGCGGAAGTCGGCGCCGGTCAGCAGCACGGGCGGGCGGTAGCCCTGCCCAGAGACCCGCTCCAACGTGCGCTGGAACAGCGAGCCGCCTTCCAGAAGGGCGGCGAACTGCTTGGGATGGGCCTTGCGCGAGACCGGCCAGAGCCGGCTGCCCGAGCCCCCGCAGAGGACGACGGGGATGATGCGATGCTGCTCGTCGGCCAAAGCGCGGGCTCCTTACGCGGTCGGGGCCGCGCGGGCCGCGCGGCCTCAGTGGGTCCAGGCTTGGCGTCGGTTATACGCGTAGTTGCCGCCGTAGCCCATCGGGCGGATGTTGCGCCCGCGCTCCTGAGGTTCCTCGACCATGTAGGCGAGACCGTGACGCTCGGCGTAGGCGACGGCCTGCTCGCGCGTCTCGAAGCTGAGGCGGACCTGCCCCTCCATGTCGCCCGAGGACACCCAGCCCATCAGGGGATCGATCCGCTTGGCCTCGGCCGGCTCGAACTCGAGCCGCCACTGCTTGGTGTTGCGCTCGCCGGAGCTCATGGCGGACTTGCCCGGCTTGTAGATGCGTGCGGTCATGACCTCCCCATCCGTCCGACAGAACGTTCGATCACGATATCGCCGCTGCGTTGGAACGGCGCAAGCGCGGGATACGCACTTGGCCGGCCACGAGACTGTAGCGGCAACGAACGTCTAATAGGATGTCGTGAGGGGGGCGAGGGCGACTATCCGCAGCGCCGAGCGGCGAGGGCGAGCGCCTTAGCGCGAGGCCAAGTCGGTAGCCTGCCGTTCCTCCTCGCGATCGTAGGAGACACGATAGATTTCGCAGATGTGTTCATGAAGCTCCTGCGACACCGTCACGCCCGTAGGCCCGAACTCATACGCCGAGATATTCTCGTTCTTTTCTTTCGCGAATTCTCCGAGCAGCTCAATCGTTTCCTCTGTATTTTTGATAATGCCGCCTGCAGAGTTGAGTAGATACCCGTCGCAATATAATGCCGGCTCCAGACGAATGAATACATTATGTATTGGCCACCCGAGCATCGCGTGGAACAGTCGCTTGTTACACACATAATCCTAGTCAGGCGGTGGCTGAACGGCTTCGGTCAACTGTAGTTCTTGATCTGGCAAGCGTCTTACTGGCGCCATTGTGTCGTGGACCGAGGCTGCTATGGGCGGGGGATTGTCCATGGTCTTCGTACCGAGGCATTCCCTGATACGACCAGCGTAGCCGAGCATAGCCATAAGGGGCGCGCGCAGCTTCTCGCGCGCGATATGCCGCGCCGCGTGCTCCGCCCGCATCTTGAGACCCGTAAGCTTCAGCTCACTCTTCTTTCCCTCATCTTGCCAGTCCTTGAGCGGAGGGTAAATTCCGTCCGGCCACCGCTCGTCCTCGCGTACTTCCCAATCGACTTGCTTCGAGACGCGCTGCAGATCGGCGAACGCTTCATCCTCGATCACGGTCTCCAAGATCGCGAGCGTACGTTCGAGTTGCGCGGCACGGTTGGCATGCCACTGCGCGCGCTGCGCGTTCACGGTCGCGCGTTTGTCGATATCACTACTGATCCTGTTAGCCTCCCACGCGATCCAGATCGTCACACCAGCAATGACCACGCCAACCATGCCGCTGAAAAGCTTACCGAACGGCTCCCAGTATTCGATACTATCACGTACGCGACAGATTAAGCTATTATCTTTCATGGGATCTCACGATACATGTCACATCGATGTACAGATCGGCCAGTACCGCACCGGCATGAAAACACTTCAGAGTTAGCAGACACTCAGAGGGCTAGCAAGCGTCCGGACTCGTTTCGCAGGCGTTGCTCGCTTTGTCCCCGAGTGGGAGGGTCGCCCCGAAAGCAACGGCCACTACGAGGGCCAGGGTCAGGAGAGCAATCTTCATCTGATGATTCTCCAATCGTTAATTTTAATTAAGTATTCCCGATTTGAGACGATTCGGCAAGCGACATAGCGACCGATCGAACGGCTGGTGCGATACGACCGCTTGCCCCCCTCGTCCCATGGCGCCATATCGCCTCGTTCGCGATCGGGGAGGACGCCATGGCCGACGACATCGCGCAGGCCGAGGCGCGGGCGAGGAGCCAGGACGAGCGCCGCGCCCACGACAAGCTCGAAGGCGGCGTGCGTCTGCGGATGCAGACCCAGTTCGAGCCCGCCGGCGATCAGCCCGGCGCCATCGCCGAGATCAGCGAGCAGGTGCTCGCCGGCGAGCGCGACCAGGTGCTGCTCGGCGCTACCGGCACCGGCAAGACCTACACGATGGCCAAGGTGATCGAGGCGACGCAGAAGCCCGCGATCGTGCTCGCGCCGAACAAGACGCTGGCCGCGCAGCTCTACGGCGAGTTCAAGAGCTTCTTTCCCGACAACGCCGTCGAGTATTTCGTCAGCTACTACGACTACTACCAGCCTGAAGCCTACGTGCCGCGCTCCGACACCTTCATCGAGAAGGAGGCGCAGATCAACGAGCAGATCGACCGCATGCGCCACTCGGCGACGCGCGCGCTGCTCGAACGCGACGACGTGATCATCGTCGCCTCGGTCTCCTGCATCTACGGCATCGGCTCGGTCGAGACCTACTCGTCGATGACGCAGACGCTCACGGTCGGCCACGAATACGACCGCTCGGCGGTCGTGCGCGAGCTGATCGCGCAGCAGTACAAGCGCAACGACGTCGCCTTCCAGCGCGGCACCTTCCGCCAGCGCGGCGACACGCTGGAGGTCTGGCCCGCGCACCAGGAGGATCGCGCGCTGCGCTTCTCGTTCTTCGGCGACGAGCTGGAGAAGATCGCCGAGTTCGATCCCCTGACCGGCGAGCGCACGGCCACGCTCGACAAGATCCGGATCTACGCCAACAGCCACTACGTCACGCCGCGCCCGACGCTCGCCCAGGCGGTTCGATCGATCAAGGAGGAGTTGAGAAAGCGCCTGGAGCAGTTCCAGTCGGAGGGCAAGCTGCTGGAGGCGCAGCGGCTGGAGCAGCGCACCAACTTCGATCTGGAGATGATCGAGGCGACCGGCTCGTGCAACGGCATCGAGAACTACTCGCGATACCTGAGCGGGCGCCAGCCGGGCGAGCCGCCGCCCACCCTGTTCGAGTACATCCCCGACGACGCCCTCGTCTTCGCCGACGAGAGCCACGTCACCGTCCCCCAGATCGGCGGCATGTACAAGGGCGACTACCGCCGCAAGTTCACGCTCGCCGAGCACGGCTTCCGCCTGCCGTCGTGCATGGACAACCGCCCCCTCAAATTCGAGGAATGGGACGCGATGCGCCCGCAGTCGGTGTTCGTCTCGGCGACGCCGGGGCCGTGGGAGATGGAGCGAACGGGCGGCGTCTTCACCGAGCAGGTGATCCGCCCCACGGGTCTCCTCGACCCGCCGGTCGAGATCCGCCCGGTCAAAACCCAGGTCGACGATCTTCTGGACGAGGTGCGCCGCGTCGCCGACGCCGGCGGGCGCGTGCTCGCGACCACACTGACCAAGCGCATGGCCGAGGACCTGACCGAGTACCTGCACGAGCAGGGCATCCGCGTGCGCTACATGCACTCCGACATCGACACGGTCGAGCGCATCGAGATCATCCGCGACCTGCGCCTCGGCGCCTTCGACGTGCTCGTCGGCATCAACCTGCTGCGCGAGGGCCTCGACATCCCCGAGTGCCAGCTCGTCGCGATCCTCGACGCCGACAAGGAGGGGTTCCTGCGCTCGGAGACCTCGCTGATCCAGACCATCGGGCGCGCGGCGAGGAACGCCGACTCGAAGGTCATCATGTACGCCGACAAGCGGACCGGCTCGATGGAGCGCGCCATCGGCGAGACCGAGCGCCGCCGCGAGAAGCAGATCGCCTACAACGAGCGCCACGGCATCACGCCGCAGACCATCCGCAAGAACGTCGAGGACGTGCTGCAGGGTCTCTACGAGGGCACGGCCGACGAGGGCCGCGTCACGGCCAAGCTCGACACGGGCGTCAAGACGGGCTCGAACCTGCAGGCGACGATCGAGGGACTGCGCCGCGACATGCAGAAGGCGGCGGAGAACCTGGAGTTCGAGGAGGCCGCGCGGCTGCGCGACGAGGTGCTGCGCCTCGAGAAGATGGAGCTGGCCGTCGGCCAGAACCCCACGGGCCGCCAGTCCGAGATCGAGCAGGCGGTCGAGGCGGAGATGCCGGTGCGCGGGCGCTCGACCGCCGGCCGCGCCGGCGAGCGCGCGCCGCGCGGGCGCAAGAAGCCGAAGCGCGGCGCCTCCGGCCGGTCGTGACGGCGCGTGGGACCCCGGTCGGGCGGTAGGGCCGCGACCGCCGCCCGCGCTTCCGGGACGGACGGTGCCGATCGCCTAGACGGGCGTCCACGCCCTCGGCCGTGGCGGCGCGTGAGCGGCGCCCGCCCCCTGCGCTTGCTTTTACCCCGGCGATCGGCGACGTCGGCGCGAGGCGACCGCGGCGCCCGCGGTCGCGGACCGGCGGCGCGCGTTGCCGCACGAGACCGGGGAGACGGGCGATGACCCTCAGCTTGCGGCGCCATCGGTTCTTCCGCGACATGCTCGCGCCGTTCTCGCGGGCCCGTCGCGGACAGCGGACCGCGCGCTTCGTCGAGACGATGGGGATCGAGGGCGGCGAGCGGATCATCGATCTCGGGGGCACGGCGAAGTTCTGGGGAGCGGTCGCGCCGTCCTGCGACATCACCGTGATCAACCTGCCGGGCACGGCCGTGCGCGCGCCCCTGCCGCCGCAGCACCGCTTCACCTTCGTCGAGGGCGACGCCTGCGCGCTGCCCGACCTCGCCGACGACAGCTTCGACATCGCGTTCAGCAACAGCGTGATCGAGCACGTGGGCGACGCCGAGAACCGCGCCGCGCACGCGCGCGAGCTGCGCCGTCTCGCGCCGCGCTACTGGCTGCAGACGCCGTCGATCTGGTTTCCGGTCGAGGCGCACACCGGCATGCCGTTCTACTGGTTCTACCCCGCCCCAATGAAGCGCTACTTGAAGCGCGAATGGCGCAGCAAGCTGCCCAACTGGACCGACATGATCGAGGGGACGACGGTCGTGTCGCGCCGCGAGGTCGAGACGCTGCTGCCCGAGGCCACGATCTGGACCGAGCGCTTCGCCGGCTTCCCGAAGTCCTACGTCGCTTACAAGACCTGAGCGGCCGGGACAGGGTGCGCCGCCCCGGCCGCGGCCGCTTCAGGAAGGCCCGTCCGTCACGGCGAAGAACCGCTCCTCGACCACCCGGCCCTCGCGCACGGTGTAGAGCGCGATCTCGCGCATCTCGGCGCGCGTGCCGTCGGGGCCGGTCACGTCCACTTCGAAGCGGAGCGCGAACTGCTCGCCGTGCACGAACGGCCCGTCGATGCGGGCGGCGTGGACCGTGAAGTTCGCCTCCCACCAGTCGTGCTTGCGCCGGATCGCGGTCGGGCCTTCGAGGCGGGCCATCTCGCCCTCCATCGGCTCCAGACTGACCACGTCCTCGGCCCAGAAGCGCTCGCCCGCCTCGTGGTCGCGCCCCTCGCGCAGGAGCGCGGTGAAGGCCTCGGCGACCGCCGCCGTCGTCTCGATGGTGCCCATCGGCGCCCTCCCTGATCGAGTCGCGGCTAGGATACCACCTATGGTCGTGTTGCGGACCTTCTTTGTTCCGGAAATTCACCTCACCCGATCGCGTAGGCGAGCGCGACGTAGCGTCCGGTCTTGGCGAGCGCGACGAGGGTCAGGAACAGCGCGATCGGCGTGCGCATGATCCCGGCGACGATGGTGAAGGCGTCGCCGAACGGCGCCCAGGACAGCAGCAGCGTCCAGACCCCGTAGCGCATCCAGAGCCGCTGCGAGCGCTCCAGCATGCGCTCCGAGACCGGGAACCAGCGCGTGCCCTTCCAGCGCTCGGCGTAGAGGCCCATCGCCCAGTTCACCACCGCACCGAGCGTGTTGCCGATCGAGGCGACGGTGATCAGCCAGAACACGCTCGCCGTCTCGGCGCGCTGGAGCGCGTAGAACACGATCTCCGACTGCAGCGGCAGGATGGTGGCCGAGCCGAAGGCCGCGGCGAACAGCCCCGCGAGCGAGAGCGCGGCCTCCATCACGCGCCCCGCGCGAGCGCCGGGCCGAGCGGGCGCCGCGCGGAGGGCGCGCCGGGTCGGTAGCGCCCGCGAGGCGCCCGCTCGGGTCCGGGCCGGCTCAGCGCAGCCGCTCGGCCGCGCGCTGGCAGCCGTCGGCGATCGCCTTCCAGCCCTCCATGAAGCCGGTCTGCATCTCCTTGAAGCTCTCGTAGGACGCCTTCTGCGCGTCCTCGAGCTGCTGTTGCGCGCGGTCGCGGTTCTCGCGCATCTCGCGGAGCTGGCGCTCGTGCTCCTGGCGCGCCTCGCCCTGCTTCTCCTGCATCCAGGCCTCGGTCTCGGCGATCTTGCTGTTCCACTGATCGAGCTGGGTCTTCATCTGCTCGACGAACTGGTCGCGGTCCATGCGCTCCTCCCTGAGCTGACGCGGGCGGGCAACGTATGGTCGGAAGCGGTGTTCCGTCGCGTCCGGTGTCCGGCGCGGTCGGCGATTGACCCCCGCCTGCACGAGGGCCACGTAGGCGACGCCAACGCCCCGGAGGATCCGCATGATAACGCTCGCAGCCGCCGCGCTGCTCCTGTTGCAGATCCCGCCCGGCGCGGCGGTGACCCCGTTCGAGGGCGCGGCCTACTTCGAGGCCGACGGCACCGCCGTCGGCATCGTGGTGGTGACCGAGCGCGAGGCGGCGGCGATGCTCGACGGCCGCGCGCCCGAGCGCACGCTGCTCGGCTACCCGGCCGCGTTGATCGAGGAGGCGGACGGGGACGGGGCGACGCGCGAGCGGCTGATGCTCGACTTCGGCGCCGACTGGGTCGTGATCTCGGCCACGCGCCGGGACGGGGCCGAGGGCTCGATCGCCGGCGGAACCGCGCCGGAGACCGAGCCCGGGTCGAGCCCGCTCGCGGTGGTGCGCGAGATCCTGCGACCGGGACCGGAGGCGGGCAGCTATCCGGGCTCGGTCGCGCTCTGGGTCGACGGCTATCTGGTCGACGCCGCCGCCGGCCACGTGCCGCTCGGCTTCTTCGAGGGGCCGCTCGTCCTCGAAGTGCGCGCGGCGGAGTGAGCCGGCCGCCCGGGACCCCGCGCTCAACGCTGCCGGCGCGCGCGGTCGAGCATGAACAGCTCGTTGGCGTTCTCGGCGCTGACGTAGCCGTCGAAGCCGCGCGGCCCCCGCCCGATCGCCACCGCGCGCGCGGGGCTCTGGTAGAGCACGCTCATCACCTGTTCGAGCGGCGCGTCGGGCGGCATGGTCTCGACGCGATCGATCATGAACGCGGACACCGGCGTCCGCGGCCCGTCGCGGCCCATCGCCTCGATCAGCCCCTTGCGCGTGACCATGCCGAGAAGCCGCCCGTCGGCGCCCACCACCGGGAACTCCTGCTGCGTGGTCAGGATCAGCAGCCGCCCCGCGTCCTCGGCGGTCTGGTCGGGCGCGAGACTCTCGAAGCGGGTGATCATGGCGTCGCGCGCGACGTGGCCGGAGGTGTCGGCGCGCATGGTCTCGTGGCTCGCCTCCGCCTCGGCGGCGAAGAACATGAAGATCGCGATCAGCAGCAGGAACGGGTTGTAGAAGATGCCGACGATCGCGAACAGCACCGCCATCGCTTGGCCCGTGCGCGCGGCGACGCGCGTCGCGCGGGCGCGCGGGAGCTTGAAGGCGAGCAGCGCGCGGAAGATGCGCCCGCCGTCGAGCGGAAAGGCCGGGATCAGGTTGAACACGACCAGCAGCACGTTCACCGCCGCGAGCCGGCCCTGCAGCGAGGTCTGCGCCGCCTGGAGCTGGTCCATGTCCGAAAAGTCGAAGCGCGCGCCGATCAGCACGAACAGCACCGCGGCGATCACGACGTTCACGAGCGGGCCGGCGATGGCGACCACCAGCTCGGCGACGGGCCTGTCGGGCATGCGCTCGAGCTGCGCGACGCCGCCGATCGGCAACACCGTGATCGTCGGCGTGCGGATGCCGTAGCGCTGGGCCGCGACCACGTGGCCGAGCTCGTGCAGCACCACGCAGACGAACACCAGGACGACGAACAGCACGCCCTCGGCCGCGGCGAGCGGGCCCGCCTGCCAGCGCTGCGCGGCGATGAACACGAGCAGCAGGAAGAAGGTGACGTGCACCCGCAGCTGCGTGTCGCCGAGCTGCAGGAATTTCAGCGACCAGGACAACCGGGCCTCCTCGTTCTCGCTTACGGGCCGCGACGGCCGATCGGGGCGGACGCCGCGGGCGCGCACGCCTCGCCGGCGGACGCGCTGCCCCAAATAGAACGCCCGGCCGGCCGATCAGCGCCGCCTTTCGCGACGATTTCGCGCGCAGGCCGTGATCGGAACGCGCGGTGGCCTAGATTTCCGGCTCACGCTTCTGTCACGATAACCTCACGGGGGAGGATCGCGGCCACCCGCGTCGGGGGACGCGGCCCGCGGTCGGCTTGAGGGGAGCGAGGCCCATGTTCTCGAGCGACAGCGCGCTCGCCGCGCTGGTGGCGACACGCCACGCAGCGCGCTTCAGGGCACTGTATCCCCGGGCGCCGGCGGCGCTCTCGCTCGGGCTGGAAGCGCTCGCGCGCCACGCGCTCGGGCTGCTCGCGCGCACCGACGCGCCCTACCACGACGCGCATCATACCGTGAGCGTCGCCGAGACGGCGGCGCTGATCCTCGACGGGCGCCGCGCGCTCGGCGAGACGGTCGAGCCGGAGGACTGGCTGCACCTCGTCGCCGCGGCCTTCCTGCACGATCTCGGCTACGTGCGCCACCTCTGCCGGGACGACCGCGAGGGCGACGTGGTCGCGGGGCCGGCCGGCGGGCGCATGCGCCTCGCCCCCGGCGCGAGCGATGCGGCGCTGGCGCCGGTCCACGTCGACCGCGTCGTCGTCTGGCTGCGCGAGCGGCTGCCCGACCACCCCTTCCTCGACGCCGACCGGCTGGCGCGCGCGATCCGCCACACCCGCTTCCCGCCGTGCACCGCCTTCAGGGCGCCCGCGGCCCGGCCGGACCCCGACGGCGAGCCGGGCGATCTGCGCGCGGCCGACCTGATCGGCCAGCTCGCCGACCCGCGCTATCGCCGCAAGCTCGTGGCGCTCTACCGCGAATTCGTCGAGACCGGGGAGGCGCAGCGCCTCGGCTACGCCTCGCCGGACGACGTCTGGCACGCCTTTCCGGGCTTCTACGAGACGCGGGTGACCCCGCACGTCGGTGCGGCCCGCATCCGCCTGAACGCCACCCCGTCGGGCAGCGCCGTGCTCGAGGCGCTCGCGCGCAACCTCGCCCGCGCCCGGATCGACGCCCGGCGCGCCGCGGCCCGCGACGCCGGCGTCCGGACCCGACGCCTCGGCGCCTGAGCGCGACGGCCCCGACGCCGTAGCTCGATGGCGGACCGTCGCCGGCGAGACGTCGCGGAGGACGGCGTTGGGGGGCGGCGTTGGCAGCACGGCCGACGCCACTTAGGTTGTCACGAGAAACGACGGGAGGAGCCGCCATGAACGATCAGACGCCCGTGAAGGCCGATGCCGGGGTGCGCCCGGCCCCCGGTTCGGACAAGCCGCGCTTCGTCTGGGACGACCCGTTCCTGCTCGACGACCAGCTCACGGACGACGAGCGGATGATCCGCGACAGCGCCCGCGCCTACGCGCAGGAGCAACTGCTGCCGCGCGTGGCCGAGGCCTTCGCCGAGGAGAGCACCGACCCCGCGATCTTCGCCGAGATGGGCGAGATGGGGCTCCTCGGCGTCACGCTGCCCGAGGAACACGGCGGCGCGGGCGCGGGCTACGTCGCCTACGGCCTCGTCGCGCGCGAGATCGAGCGCGTGGATTCGGGCTACCGCTCGATGATGAGCGTGCAGTCCTCGCTGGTGATGCACCCGATCCACGCCTACGGCTCGGACGAGCAGAAGGCGCGCTACCTGCCGAAGCTCGCCTCGGGCGAGTGGATCGGCTGCTTCGGGCTGACCGAGCCGGACGCGGGGAGCGACCCCTCGGGCATGAAGACGCGGGCCAGGAAGGTCGACGGCGGCTACGTGCTCTCCGGCGCCAAGATGTGGATCTCGAACAGCCCGATCGCCGACGTCTTCGTGGTCTGGGCCAAGTCCGACGCGCACGACGGCAAGATCCGCGGCTTCGTGCTGGAGAAGGGCGCGAAGGGCCTCTCGGCGCCCAAGATCGAGCAGAAGCTCTCGCTCAGGGCCTCGATCACCGGCGAGATCGTGATGGAGGACGTCGAGGTCGGCGAGGACGCGCTTCTGCCCCACGTCGAGGGCCTCAAGGGCCCGTTTGGTTGCCTCAATCGCGCACGCTACGGCATCAGCTGGGGCACGATGGGCGCGGCCGAGTTCTGCTGGCACGCCGCGCGCGCCTACACGCTGGAGCGCGAGCAGTTCGGCCGGCCGCTGGCGCAGAACCAGCTCGTCCAGAAGAAGCTCGCCGACATGCAGACCGAGATCGCGCTCGGGCTGCAGGGCTGCCTGCGCGTCGGCCGTCTGTTCGACGAGGGCCGCGCGACGCCCGAGATGGTCTCGCTGGTCAAGCGCAACAACTGCGGCAAGGCGCTCGACGTCGCCCGCCTCGCGCGCGACATGCACGGCGGCAACGGCATCTCGGGCGAGTACGGCGTGATGCGCCACATGCTGAACCTGGAGACGGTCAACACCTACGAGGGCACGCACGACATCCACGCGCTGATCCTCGGGCGCGCGCAGACCGGGCTGCAGGCGTTCTTCTGAGCGGGGACGTCCCGCCCGAAGCAGCGGCCCTCGGGCGGGGCGCTCCCGGGAGCGTCCACGCCCGCTCGCGCCCGGCCGTCGCCGATCGCAGTAAAGATCGCATCAACAATCCGTTCATTCGACGAAAACCGGATTGAACGAAGAGATCGGCGCCGCTCCCGTGGCGCCGACGGTCCCGGCGGGCGGCGCAGCCGCCGTATCGGGACCACGCCATGGCCGCCCACGACTTCGCCGCGCCGGTCGACGTCCTGCTGTCGGGACGGCGCTGGGACGCCCTGCGGCTCGACTTCGGCTTCCCCGACCACGGCGACGCGGCCGGCGACGGCACGACGGTCGAGCCCCTGCCCGAGGGGCTGCGCGCGGCCGTGCGCCTCGCGCTCGACGAGGTGGCGGCCCTCACGCTGCTGTCGTTCGAGGAGCGCCGCGACGACCCCGCCGCGGCCACGCTGCGCTACCTGCGCTCGGACGCGACCGAGACCGCCTACGCCCACTTCCCCTCCGACCACGCGCGCGGCGGCGATAGCCTCTACGCCCCCTGGCTCGACGAGGCGCCGGTCGGCGGCTACGCCCACATGACCGTGCTGCACGAGACCGGCCACGCGCTCGGGCTCAAGCACCCCCACGACGAGGACCGCGGCCCCGGCGCCGATCCCGCCTGGGACCGCATGGCGCTCAGCGTGATGAGCTACCGCTCCCACGAGGGTGCTCCCCTCGGGGGCTACCGCAACGAGCCGTCGGGCTACGCGCAGAGCTACATGCCCCTCGACGTCGCCGCGCTGCAGGCGCTCTACGGCGCCGACTTCGCCACGCGCGCGGGCGACACGGTCTACACGGTCGATCCCGGCACCGGCGCGGTCTTCGCCGACAGCGCGCCCCTCGGCCCGGCGCCGGCCGCAAACCGGGTGTTCCGCACGATCTGGGACGGGGGCGGCGAGGACACCTACGACCTCTCGGCCTACGCGCGCGGCGTGGCGATCGACCTCGCGCCCGGCGCCTGGGTCGACCTCGACCGCGCGGGCGACGCGCAGGCCGCCCGCCTCGGGCGCGACGGGCCCTACGCCGAGGGCCAGATCGCCAACGCCTTCGCGCCCGACGCGCGGGCGCTGATCGAGAACGCGATCGGCGGCGCGGGCGCGGACCGGCTCGCCGGCAACGCCGCCGACAACCGCCTCGACGGCGGCGCGGGGGACGACGCGCTCCACGACAGCGCGGGGAGCGATCTCTACCTCGGCGGGCCGGGCGAGGACACGCTGTGGTTCGCGGACCCGCTCGCCGGGCGGACGGTGGGCCGCGACGGCGGCTTCCTGACGCTCGCGGCGGCGGACGGCGCCACCGACCGCGTCGCCGCCGACGTCGAGGTGCTGCGCTTCGCCGACGCCGTGCTCGACGCCGACACGCTCGCCCCGATCGAGGGCGAGGCCCCTACGGGACGGCTGCGCCTCGCCGCGCGTCTCGACGACGTGCGGATGAGCGAGCGGCCGGGCGGTCATCGCCTCGACCTGCCGGGCGGCGCTCTGGAGATCGCGCCGGGCCGCGCCGTGGCGCTCGCGGACGCGACGCTCGACTGGGTGGACGACGACATCGCCGCGGCGATCGCGCGGCTCTACCAGGCCGCCTTCGACCGCGCGCCCGACCCGCGCGGCCACGGCTTCTGGTACGCGCAGGCGCGGGACGGGCTCGGCCGGGCCGCGATCGCGGAAGCCTTCGCGGCGTCGGGCGAACTCGGCGCGGCGGGTCGCGACGCCGAATGGCTCGCGGAGACGGTCTATCGCAACGCCCTCGGCCGCGCGCCCGACGACGCCGGCCTCGCCTTCTGGGCGGGCGCGCTCGACGCCGGGCTTCCGGCGGGCGATCTCGTCCTCGCCTTCGCCGAGGCCGAGGAGACCCGCGCGCTCCAGGCCGAGGCCCACGACGACGGCTTCCTCCTCGCGCTCTGATCGGCGAGCCTCGCACGCGACGAGAGCCCGCGCGAGGAGCCCGATGACCGACGCCCCGATCGATACCGTCACCCTGGTCTTTCGCGACCAGGCCGCCTTCGAGCACGTCACCGATCCGATCGCCGAGGACCTCTCGGCGCTCGCGCGGGTGAGCGACACGCTGTTTCTCTCCTGCGACGAGACCGCGGGGGTCGATCGCCTCCGCCCCGACGCGCCCGGCGTCTGGGGCAGCCACGAGCACGTCAACCTCGGCGCGATCTTCGATCTGCCGGACGGCCCCGCGGGCGAGACCGACATCGAGGGGCTGGAGGCCGACGACGGCTGGCTCTGGGTGGTGGGCTCGCACTCGCTGAAGCGCCGCAAGCCCAAGCGCGAGGAGAACGACGCGGCCGAGGCGCTGCGGCGGATGGAGAAGATCAAGCGCGACCCGAACCGCCATTTCCTGGCCCGCCTGCCGCTCGCGCCGGCCGCGGACGGGGGCGTGATGCCAGTCGCCGAGCACGAAGGGCGGCGGGCCGCCTCGGTGCCGCTCGGCCCCGACACGAGCGCGTTGCACGACTGGCTCGCGGGCGACCCGCACCTGGACCCGTTCCTAGCGATCCCGTCGAAGGAGAACGGCCTCGACGTCGAGGGCATCGCCGCCTGCGGCTCGCGCGTCTGGCTCGGGCTGCGCGGGCCGGTGCTGCGCGGCCATGCGGTGATCCTGGAGTTCGATGTCGAGGTGGACGACGCGGGCCACCTCGCCCCGCGCCCGATCGGCGCGGGGCGGGCCTACCGCAAGCACGTCCTGCCCTCCGACGGTCTCGGCGTGCGCGACCTCGCCCGCGACGGCGACGACCTCCTGGTGCTGACCGGCCCCGCGCTCGGCGCGGACGGGCCGAGCCACGTCCTGCGCTGGCGGGGCGCGCTCGGCGCCGAGGAGGGGGTCCACGCCGAGGAGAGCGTCGCGCACCTCGCCGAGCTTCCCTACCTCGGCCACTACGACCACGCCGAAGGGCTCTGCCGCTGGCCGGAGGCCGGCGAGGACGCCTGGCTGGTGGTCCACGACAGCCCGGTGCCGGAGCGGCTGGACGCGGCGCGGCTGTCGGTCAGGGCGGACGTGTTGCGGTTGGGGCGGTGACAATGCGTCCGGCGACAGGCTCGCCACTGGGCGATGCCGCACCGCCACGGCGGCGTCGTCCCGCCAACTTCGGTACCCGCCTGCACGAGCGAGCGTCGGCGGGGCAGGCACCGGCCGCCGAGCCACGCCGGCACTGATCGTGCCGCGGCGCGGGGTCTCGGCATAGGGGCCGCCTGCTCCGAGCGCCGAGCCCCCTTCCGCTAGGCGATCGGGCGTCGGTCAGACCAGCGACAGACAGGGCCTGCCGCCCATTCGGACGGGCTTGCCCGCCGGGGGGGTCAGCCGCGCCGCGATATGGTCGATGAGGGCCTGTGCGTTGCCGGTCGTCGTCAGGATCAGCTTGTTGCGCCCCATGGCGACCGGGGCGAGGCCGCGGCTCTCGGCGAGATAGGCGTAGCTGCCTTCCGTGACCTCGGGCCAGCGCACGCTCATGAAGTCGTCGACGACGACGATGCCGTGGGGGGCGAGCACGGCTTCGGTCTTGCGCAGGTCGTTGACCACGGCGTCGACATGGTGGCCGCCGTCGACGTGCGCGAGGCGCACGCCCGCGGCGAGGGCCGGCACGGTGGCGAAGTCCAGTTCGAGCGAATTGGCCTGGACGATTGCGGCGCGCGCCCCGGGCGCCCAGGCCGTCAGGTTCGCCTCCAGGTGCGCGCGGCTGCCTTGGCCGCTGCGGTCGACGTTCTCCGCCTGTCGCTCGAACAGGTCGGCCAGCACCGTCGTCTCGTCCGCCCGCGCGAGCAGGGCGAGCAGGATGCCGGCCCGCCCGTGGTGCACGCCGATCTCGAACAGGTTGCCCGCGTGCCCGTGCCGCTTCTGGAAGTCGTCGCAGAGCAGGAAGTATCGGGCCGTCACCGGGTTGATCCCCCAGCCGAGGACCTGCCCGAACCCCTCGGTCAGATAGCGCGCCACGGCCGGGGCGACGGGCGGCGCCTGGATCTCGGGCGCCGCGGCGGGATCGAGATCGACGCGCGGGGCTTCGTGCGCGACGGGGCTCGCCTCCTGATCCATGGCGGTCTTCCTTCGGTGCCGGGGGTCGGACGGTGTCGGGGGTCGGACGGTGTCGGAGGCAACTCTAGAGGCTGTGGCGGGACTGGGCAACGGACGAGGCGGGCAAGGGCACGCGGCCGGTGATGCGAGCGCGAAGGCGGGGCACGTCGTCGGTCCTCGCCCTCGCGCAACGTAAGGTCGGTGTTCCGCGCCCGCCGTCATACGAGCCGACCGCCACGGGTATGAGGCGTGCGGCGCATGCGGCCGACACTCGCCGGACGGGGCGCGGTCGTCGGCAAGAGCGAATGTTCGGCAGTCGGGGTGAGGGGGCGTGGGAAGGCCAAGCCAGCCCGACGCGCCGAACGCTTCAGCCGAAGCAGTCCGATGGTGGAGACAATCGCTTGCCGATATCTTAGCATCTACCCATGCATGTCTTGATACACACCAAGACAAGATATGGTGGTGCTGTTCTGATTCGGGAATTAGAGAGATTGAGACTTTGGAATGTACGATCCGAAAGGTATAGAATCATCGATCTTGGAAAGGATGACCGCTTACAGGGGAGTAAGAGCAGCTTCTCTTGCAGACTGATCATGCGGCACGGCTAGCCCGACCCGTCGATGCCCAATGGGCGCCAAGGCCGCGGCCGGACACTCGACGCCATCGAAGGTCAGCCTCCGCAAGCAATCATCGGGAATGTCGCCAGTGCCGTGACCAGTAGGAGGGTCGGATGAAACTCGCTTTGCTCGTGGCAGTACTGTGCCTGACAGCCAGTGCATCTCAAGCCGTCGTGAGAAGCGAAACCGTCTCACGTGGCTTTTCCAATTTTACGCTCGATCCCAGCATCAATACTTTATCCACGCAGGTGGGCTTGCCCGCCTTCGATTCGATGGGGGGTGTGCGGACACTCGAGTCGGTGACCATCTCGCTCGCTAGATTCTCCCTGAGCGCGCCATACGATTGGGTCAAGCCTTCAGACGACACGCTCAGCGGTCGCGTGGACCTACGCACCACGGTCGAACTGAAAGACGGAACCTTCTCCTCCCCGAGCGTGGTCGGCACCAGGGATCGATCCCTCATCTTTCCCATGTATTCGTCTATTCGATCCGGCACGGCAGCAGCGATGGTCCGCAGGATAGATAGAGTGGATATTGATGATCTGGTGTCTGCACGGCCTGAGCAGTTCGTACGGGACGGCGGTGGAATAGTGATGAATACCGTGCTCGTATCGAGAACGGAGACCTTCATCGGTGAAAGAGATTTCACCCCTCTGCCACCGGGGGTGACAATCATGCGCAGCCCGGAAGGGAGATTCCGTTTCGGCGGCAGCTTGGAGGCGACCTACACCTATAGTGAAGTCCCGCCGGTCCCCCTTCCAGGCTCCGGTCCGCTCGCCGCAGCCGGACTGCTCTCTCTTCTCTGGCTGCGCCGACGAAGCGCCTGAGGACCGTCGCCTCCTTCGCTCGCAGCGACAGGGCGGGGTTCCACACCGCCGCCCTAAGCGCTCGCCTCGCACGTCAATGGCGGGGCAAACCCCGCCCTGCGGAGCTTCGAACCGGGTCGGGCCGCAAGTCACGGCCCCTCAGATCGCCTCGCGCCGCGCCGTCTCGACGTAGATCTCCCGCAGCCGCCGCGACACCGGCCCCGGCGTCCCCTCGCCGATCGTCGCCCCGTCGATCTCGATCACCGGCAGCACGAAGGCCGAGGCCGCGGTCACGAAGGCCTCGTCCGCCTCCTTCGCCTCGGCGACGGTGAAGGGGCGCTCCTCGACGCGCATCTGCGCCTCGCGCGCGAGCGCCAGCACCGAGGCACGGGTGATGCCCGGCAGGATCTCGGTGCCGAGATGCCGCGTGACGATCACCCCGTCCCTGACGATGTAGGCGGTGTTCGAGGTGCCCTCGCTCACCGTGCCGTCGTCGAGCACCATCCAGGCGTCGTCGGCGCCACGCTTCTTGGCCGCCATCTTCGCCATCGAGGGATAGAGAAGCTGCACCGTCTTGATGTCGGGCCGGCCCCAGCGCAGGTCCGGCTCGGTCACCACGCGGATGCCGCGGCGCGCGGCCTCGGTCTCGGCGAGCGCCTTTTCCTGGGTGAACATCACGAGGCCCGGCTTCGGGTCCTTCGGGTAGGCGAAGTCGCGCTCGGCCTCGCCGCGGGTCACCTGCAGGTAGACCACGCCTTCGTCGAGGTCGTTGCGCTCGACCAGCGAGCGGTGGACCCTGAGCAACTCGTCGTCGTCCACCGGCGGGTCCATCTCCAGCTCGGACAGCGAGCGGTGCAGTCGCGCGCGGTGACCCTCGTAGTCCACGAGCTTGCCGTCCAGCACGGAGGTGACCTCGTAGACCCCGTCGGCCATCAGGAAGGAGCGGTCGAAGATCGAGATCTTCGCCTCGTGCTCGGACAGATACTCGCCGTTGACGTAGACCGTGCGCGCCATCGCGTCGTCTCCTGTAGTCTCGATCAGCCCCAAAGCGCGGGCTCGGGCGGGTGCACCAGCGCCCCCTCGACCCGGAGCGGGGGCTCGCGATCCTCGGCGAGCAGGAGCGGCGGGTCGAGATCGACCAGCGCCACGCTCGCGCCCAGCGCCACCGCCGGCGCGCAGCCGAGCGAGGACGACATCATGCAGCCGATCATCACCGTCATCCCGCGCGCCTCGGCCTCGGCGCGCAGCGCCAGCGCCTCGGTCAGCCCGCCCGTCTTGTCGAGCTTGATGTTGACCATGTCGTAGCGGCCGACAAGGGCGTCGAGGCTCGCGCGGTCGTGGCAGGACTCGTCGGCGCAGAGGGCGACGGGACGCGGCAGATCGGCGAGGGCGCCGTCGCCGTCGGCGTGCAGCGGCTGCTCGATCATCTCGACGCCCGCGCTCGCCATCGCCTCGACCGCGCCGGCGTAGCCCTCGGCCGACCAGCCCTCGTTGGCGTCGACCACGAGGCGCGCGTCCGGGGCGCCCTCGCGCACCGCGGCGATGCGCGCGGCGTCGTGCGCGTCGCCCTTGAGCTTGACCTTCAGGATCGGGCGGCCGGCGTTGCGGGCCGCGGCCGCGCGCATCGCCTCCGGCTCGGCGATCGAGAGGGTGTAGGCGGTCTCGACCGGCTCGGGCGCGCGTCCGCCGGCCGCGGCCCAGGCGTCGAGTTCCCAGACCCGGCAACCGGCCCGCTTGGCCTCCAGATCCCAGAAGGCGCAGTCGAGCGCGTTCCGTGCCGCGCCTGCCGGCATCGCTTCCTGCAGGGCCGCTCGGTCGAGCCCGTCCGCGACCGCGCCGGCCATCGCCTCGATCGCGGCCATCACCTCCTCCACGGTCTCGCCGTAGCGGGCGTAGGGCACGCACTCGCCACGGCCCTCGCGCGCGCCGTCCGAGATCACCGCCTCGACGGTCTCGACCTCGTCGCGCGAGCCCCGGCTGATGGTGAAGGTCTCGGCGAGGCGAAAGCGGCGGCGCACGACGACGAGGCGGCTCACAGCGCGTCCACGAGCCGCCCGGCGCCCTCGCGGAACGGGTCGACGCACGGCAGCCCGAGGCGGTCCTCCATCTCGGCGCAGTAGGCGCGCGCCTCGTCCTCGCCGAGGGCGGCGGTGTTGATCGAGGCGCCGATCACGCGCACGTCCGGATTTACGACGCGCGCGAGCGGCAGCACCATGTCGGCCAGATCCTCGAGCCTCGGCGAGGGGTAGTGCGGCAGGCCGCGCATGTGGGTGCGCGTCGGCTCGTGGCACATCACCAGCGCGTCCGGCTGGCCGCCGTGGATCAGCGCCAGCGTCACCCCCGAGTAGGAAGGGTGGAACAGCGAGCCCTGCCCCTCGATCACGTCCCAGTGGTCGGGGTCGGCCTCCGGCGTCAGCCACTCGATGCTGCCCGCCATGAAGTCGGCCACCACCGCGTCGAGCGGCACGCCCTCGCCGGTGATCAGGATGCCGGTCTGGCCGGTGGCGCGGAAGTTCGCGCTCATGCCCCGCTCGGCCATCGCCTTCTCGATCGCGAGCGTGGTGTACATCTTGCCGCAGGAGCAGTCGGTGCCGACGGCGAGCAGGCGCTTGCCCGCGCGCCGGGCGCCGTCGGCGATCGGGTACTTGCGGTCGGGCACGCGCACGTCGTGGAGCGTCCGCCCGGTGCGCTCGGCCGCCTCGCGCAGGCGCGGCTGGTCGCGGAGCAGCGTGTGCAGCCCGGCGGCGACGTCCATGCCGGCTTCCATCGCCTCGACCAGCACGTCGGCCCAGGTCTCCGAGATCACGCCGCCGCGGTTGGCGACCCCGATCACCAGGGTCTTGGCGCCCGCCTCGGCAGCCTCGGCGACGGTCATGTCGGGCAGGCGCATGTCGGCCTTGCACCCCTCCAGCCGGAGTTGGCCGACGCTGTGGTCGGGGCGCCAGTCGCGGATGCCCTGCGCGACCTTGGCGGCGAGCGGGTCGGGCGCGTCGCCGAGGAACAACAGATAGGGCTGGGCGAGGGCCATGGGGCGCGGCTCCGTCGAAGGGGCGCGGCCTGCGCCCGACACCGAACAGTCTTGCGCGCCCGGCGCCCGCGTCAAGCGCGCGCCGGCCGCCCGACCCGTTGGTCAGGCGGCGCGGGCGACGGCCCCGGCCGGCTCGGCGACGCGCGTCAGGCTCTCGCAGGGGGCGATCTCGTCGGGCACGGCGCAGAGGCCGACGCGAGCGAGGGCGCGTCCGAACGCGGGCGAGGCGGTCGCGACCGCGAAGGGGATCGCGAGCGGCAGCCCGCCCACCAGCGGCGCGGCCCAGAGCAGGAGCCAGGGGCTCGACATCGTCAGGATCGCGGTGGCGATCGCGAGGCCGAACAGGGTCTGCGGCCAGAAAGAGCGCACCGCGTCCGCCCAGGCGATGCCGTGCGCCTCGCGCTTCTGCCCGCCCCACTTGATCGAGCGCCCGAACAGGAGGCCGACCAGGAAGATCGTGACGTGCACCGCCATCACGGGGGCGAGCAGGACCGAGAACAGCGTCTCGGCGAGGCACCCGGCCGCGAAGCGCGCCCGTCCGCCCCAGCGCGCCACGGCCCCCGGCGTCAGCGCGACGTCGATCATGCCGGCGATCTTCGGCACGAGGCTGACGGTGATCATCACGAAGAACATCGCCATGCCGAGGGCTAGGTCCATGTCGCCCGGCTCGCCGACGAACAGCTTGGCGAGCGCGGCCACGGTCATCAGCATCCAGGCGGGCGCGCCCATGTACATCATCACCGCCGACAGGAGCTGGAGGCGCGAGACCGCCGGCAGCCCGCGCATGGCGAGGAGCGGCCAGTACTGGTTGTTGCCCTGGCACCAGCGGAGTTCCCGCCTCAGCGCCTCGAGCACGGTCGGCGGGTTCTCCTCGTAGCTCTCGCCCTCCGTCGGCACCACCCGTACCTCCCAGCCGGCGCGACGCACGAGGGCCGCCTCGACCTGGTCGTGGCTCATGATGTGCCCGCCGAGCGGCGGGCCGCCCGCGAGCACCGGCAGCCGGGCGTGGCGGCGGAAGGCGGCGGTGCGGATCGCGGCGTTGTGGCCCCAGTAGGGGCCGCAGTCGCCCTGCCACCAGGCTGCGCCCAAGGTGAAGGCGCGCATGCCGTGGCGCATGCCGAACTGGAACAGCCGCGCGAAGGGGCTCGCCGAGGGGCTGCCGACCGCGAGCGATTGCAGGATCGCGATGCCGGGATGGCGCTGCATGGTGCGCACCAAGTCGACGATCGCCTCGCCCGACATCAGGCTGTCGCTGTCGAGGGGGACGTAGAGCGGGAAGCCGCGTCCCTCGTTCAGCAGGAAGTCGCGCACGTTGCCGGCCTTGTAGCCGGTGTTGACCGCGCGGCGGCGATAGTGCGCGCGCTCGCCCCCGAGGGCGGGGCGCATCGCCGCGAACAGCCGCTCCTCCGCCTCCGCGACGGCCGGGTCGGTGGTATCCGACAGCACGAACAGCTCGAACATCGCGCCCTGCCCGGTCGCGTCGAGCGAGCGGCGCACCTCCGCGAGCCGGCGCAGCGACGGCTCGGGCGGCTCGTTGCGGACCGTCATGGCGACGGCCACCCGCTCGCGCACCGCGCTCGCGTCGCTCGCGTCGAGATGGGGCGCCGCGGCGGCGAGCCCGTCGCGGCGCGCGTGCAGGAGCCACAGCCCGAGCCCAGCGTTGACCACCCCCATCACCGACCACGGCGCGCCGACCAGGAAGGCCGCGAGGATGATCAGATCCGTCGTCGACCAGCCGCCTTCGCCGAACACGCCGACGATCCCGGCCGTCAGCCCCGCCATCAGCGCGAGGTTGCGCGCGAGCGTCGCGAGGCGCCGGCGCCCGAGGCGGGCGCGGGACTGCAACCCGGCGGGCGTCAGCCCGTCGTCGGAGGCCCGCGCGCCCTGCAAGGGAGCGGCGGTCGTGATGTCGGTCATCGGGGAACCCCTCTTCACGGCGGCGTCGCGCTGCGCTAGCGGCGTGACATCGCGTCAAATGCGCGCCTTCCCTGACGTTTCAACGAGAGGCCATGACCGATACGGCGCACGCGCTGGTCTACGTCGCTCCCGGGCGCGCGGAAATCCGCCCCGTGGGCCTCGCCCCCATGGACGCGGACACGGTCGAGATCGAGACCGCCGCCTCGCTCGTGAGCCGCGGCACCGAGCGGCTGGTGTTCGAGGGCCGGGTGCCGGCGAGCGAGCACGCGCGGATGCGCGCGCCGCTGCAGTCGGGCGACTTCCCCTTCCCCGTCGCCTACGGCTACGCCGCCGCAGGACGCGCGACGGCGGGACCGGACGACCTGGTAGGGCGCGACGTCTTCGCCCTCGCGCCCCACCAGACGCGGCTGCGCGTGCCGCGCGCCATGGCGCGCCCTCTGCCCGAGGGACTCTTCCCCGAGCGCGCCGTGCTCGGCGCCAACATGGAGACCGCGCTGAACGCGCTCTGGGACGGTGCGCCGCGTCCCGGCTCGAAGGTCCTGGTGGTCGGGCTCGGACTCGTCGGGCTGCTGATCCTGCACCTGCTGGCGCGGCGCGGCGATCTCGACGTGACCGGCTCGGACCTCCTGCCCGAGCGCCGCGCCCTGGCCGAGGGCTTCGGCGCGCGCTTCGCGGCGCCGGACGCGCTCGGGGCGGACCACGATCTCGCCTTCCACGCCTCGGCGAGCGCCGCGGGCCTCGCGGCCTCGCTCGACGCGCTCGCCTTCGAGGGTACGCTCGTCGAGCTGTCGTGGTTCGGCGAGGGCGCGGTTGCGGTGCCGCTCGGGGGCGCGTTCCACTCGAGGCGCCTCACGATCCGGTCGAGCCAGGTCGGCCACGTCGCCCCCGCGCGCCGCGCCGCGCTGTCGCTCGCCGACCGCCTCGACCGCGCGCTGGCCCTCTGCGCCGACTCGCGCCTCGACGCGCTCGTGACCGAGGCGATCGCCTTCGCGGACGCGCCCGCCGCCCTGCCCCGCCTGCTCGGCCGCGACGCACCGGGGATCGCCACGCGGCTCGTCTATCGCTAAGACGCGCCACGACCAGCACGGGAGGCCGCCGATGTACGCCGTCGAGGTGCGCGAGCACGTCATGATCGCCCACTCGCTCGCGGGCGAGGTGTTCGGCCCGGCGCAGAAGCTGCACGGCGCGACCTACGTGGTCGACGTCGCCTTCATGGGCGAGGCGCTGACCGACAGCGCGATCCTGGTCGACATCGGGGCGGCCACGACCCTGGTGCAGGACGTGCTGAAGCCGCTCAACTACGCCAATCTCGACGCGCTGCCCGAGTTCGCCGGCAAGATCACCACCACCGAGTTCCTGGCGCGCCACGTCTTCGACCGCGTCGCGGCCGCCATGCGCGAGGGCCGGCTCGGCCACGGCGCCGAGGGCGTGAGCCGGCTGCGCGTGACGCTGAACGAGAGCCACGTCGCGCGCGCCTGGTACGAGGGCGAGCCTTGGGCCGGCTGACGGAGGGCCTTCCGACGGGGAACGGATCGGTGGGGAACGGATCGGCGGTGAGCGGGTCCGTGGAGCGCACGATCGGGACGGGCGGGTCCGCCCCCGCGCACGCGGCGGCGCCGGGGATCGCGCTCGCGGTGCCCGGGCGGCTGTCCACCGCCTCGGGCGGCTACGGCTACGCCCGGCGCGTGCTGGAGGAGAGCGCGGGCATCGGCCGTCGCCTCGTCCATTGGCCGCTGCCGATGCTCTCGCCCCGCCCAGCGGCTGCGGCCGTGGAGGAGGCCTTCGACCGCCTCCGCCACGCGCCGGCGGGCTGGCCGCTCCTGATCGACGGCCTCGCCCTCGGCACGCTGCCAGCCGGGCGGCTGGCCGATCTCGACGCGCCCGTCGTCGCGCTCGTGCACCATCCGCTGGCGCTGGAGCACGGGCTCGACGCGGACACCGCCGCCTGGCTCGCCGACAACGAGCGCGCCGCCCTCGGCGCCTGCGCGGGCGTGATCGCGACCAGCGAAGCCACCGCGCGGTGCCTCGCGGCCGATTACGCCGTCTCCCCCGACCGCCTCGCCGTGGCGCGGCCGGGCACCGACCGTCCGGCCATGCCGCCCATGCCGCGCGCGAGCGGCGGGCCGGTGCGGCTTCTCTCGGTCGGGCGGATCGTGCCGCGCAAGGGCCACGACGTGCTGATCGACGCCCTCGCGCGGATGTCCCCGGACGGGGACGCCGACTGGCGGCTGACGATCCTCGGCGCGACCGACGCCGATCCGGCCTGCACCGGCGCGCTGAGAGCGCTGATCGCGCGCCATGGCCTCGACGACCGCGTGCGCCTCGAAGGCGAGACCGACCGCGCCGGCGTCGAAGCGGCCTACGCCGAGGCGGAGATCTTCGTGCTGGCCTCGCGCCTCGAAGGCTACGGCATGGCCTACGCCGAGGCGATGGCCGCGGGGCTCGCGGTGGTCGGCACCGAGACGGGCGCGATCGCGGAGGCGACGCTCGGCGCGGCCCGCCTCGTGCCCGCGGGCGACGCGGACGCGCTGGCCGCGGCCCTCGCGCCGCTCGTCGCCGACGCGGGCAAGCGCGCCGCCCT
>JBHJHI010000091.1:0-21821 GCA_050330995.1 Paracoccaceae bacterium | reverse complement strand
GGCGTCGATGATCTCGGTCATGACGCTGAGATAGCCCGGCCGGGGACGACGGACGAGCGGCCGGGGGTCGCGGGGGCGGGGCCTTGCCGCTCCATGGAAACGGCATGCGGGAGCGCCACGGCGTTCGTCCCGCCCGGGGGGAACGCTCCGGCGAGGCGAACACGCGCTTTCGACGGCCCGGGGCGCGCGGCCCGAGCCGATCGGACGGCGCTCCGGCGCCCGGGTCGCGTGGGGGGCCTGCGCGGCCGGAGCGCGCGGCGCGGCGGCGTCGGGCGCCCGCGGCCGTCGCGCCGCCGGGACGTCACCGCCGGGCGGCGAAGAAGTCGCGCAGGAGCCGCGCCGCCTCGGCCTCGCCGAGCCCGTCGTGGACCTCCGGGCGGTGGTGGCAGGTCGGATGCGCGAACACCCGCGCCCCGTGCGCGACCGCCCCGCCCTTGGGATCGGGCGCGGCGTAGTAGAGCCGCGCGAGCCGGGCGTGCGCGATCGCGCCCGCGCACATGGCGCAGGGCTCGAGCGTCACCCAGAGGTCGCACCCGCCGAGCCGCTCCGAGCCGAGCGCGCGGGCGGCGGCGCGGATCGCGAGCACCTCCGCGTGCGCAGTCGGGTCGCCCAGCTCGCGCACGCGGTTGCCCTCGGCGGCGATCACCCTGCCCCCGCGCACGACCACCGCGCCGACTGGCGTCTCGCCGCGCGCGGCGGCGGCCCTCGCCTCGGCGAGGGCGCGGGGCATGTGGGTGAGGAAGCGCATGCGCGATGCTTGACGCGTCCACGCGCGCGGTCCAAGCCCCGCGCCTTCGCGTCGCCGGCTCGTCGGGCGGGGCGGCCGCCCCCGTCCGGGCACCGTCCGCCGCCCCTGGCGTTCTCCGGTCCGAGCGCGACGCTCGGGCGTCGCGAGAGCGCGTGCCCGGGGCACCGGACCCGATCCGACCGGGCCGGGCATCGCCCTAGGGTCGGCGGGAGGGCCTGTGGCACGATGCGAGGACGGCGCGCGGCGGAGGGGCGGAGCATGAACGAGAGCGACGCCTCCGGAGAGGCTTCCGAGCGTATCGCCAAGCGGCTCGCCCGCGCCGGCGTCGCCTCGCGGCGCGAGGCCGAGCGGATGATCGCCGACGGGCGGGTCAAGGTGAACGGGCGCCGGCTCGATAGCCCCGCCGTCACTGTTACCGCCTCGGACCGCGTCGAGGTCGACGGCCGCGCGGTGGCAGCCCCCGAGCCGGCGCGGCTCTGGCGCTATCACAAGCCCGAGGGCCTCGTGACCAGCGCGCGCGACGAGAAGGGGCGCGCGACCGTGTTCGAGCGCCTGCCCGAGACCATGCCGCGCGTGGTCTCGGTCGGCCGGCTTGACATCGCCTCCGAGGGGCTCTTGCTGCTCACCAACGACGGCGACCTGAAGCGGCGGCTGGAGCTGCCCTCGACCGGCTGGCTCAGGCGCTACCGCGTGCGCGTGCACGGCGCGCCCGACGAGGCGACCGTCGAGCCGCTCCGCCGCGGCCTCGTGGTCGACGGCGAGCGCTTCCAGCCGATGAGCGTGGCGCTCGACCGCCGCCAGGGCGCCAACGCCTGGCTGACGGTCAGCCTGCGCGAGGGGAAGAACCGCGAGATCCGCCGCGCCATGGAGGCGGTCGGCCTCGTGGTCAACCGCCTGATCCGCACGAGCTACGGCCCCTTCCAGCTCGGCGACCTCGCGCCGGGCGCGGTCGAGGAGGTGAAGGCGCGCGTGCTCGCCGACCAGCTCGGCCTGCCGCGGCCGGGCCGCCCGGGGCGGGGGCCTGGCACCGAGCAGGGCGACGCGGCGGAGAGCGGCGCGCGCCCGGGCACGTCGTCCGGTGGCGCCCGTCCGGGAGCGGGGCAAGGCAGCACCCGTCCGGGCGCGGGGCAAGGCGGTGCCGACGCGAAGCCGCGGGGAAGGCGTCCGGGCTCGGGGCCGCGCGGTCCCCGGCGCTGAACGGGCGTCGGGCCCGCACCCCGTACGGCCGGAGCGCCCGTCCCGTCCGAATGGGACGCTCGGGCGCCGTGGACGCACGCGAAGGACGACGATCCGGAACGCGCGGCGGCCCGGTGACGCCCCGGTGGATCGGCCGGGACGCGAGGGGTCTTCGCCGGGCCGAGGCGGCGACACGCAATGCGCCTCGACGGCGCGGAGGGCCGATCCACCCCCGGGGAACCCGGTGGTTCGGACCGCCCCGACCGATCCCCTAGGCGCCGCGCCCGCGAGGCGGCATGGTCGTCCGGGCCATCGCGAAAGGCCGAGCATGACCGACCATCACCGCACCGCCCCGGCCTTGCCGGCGTCCCCCGCCGCCGAACGGGCGCGCACCGTCGGCCTCGTCGCGCTCGCGATGGTCGCCTTCGCGGCCAATTCACTGCTCTGCCGCGCGGCGCTCGCGACCGGCGAGGCCGACGCGGCCGGCTTCACCGTGGTGCGCCTCGCCTCCGGGGCGCTGACGCTCTGGGCGATCCTGGCGCTCAGGGCGGGCCGGACGGGCGGGCGGCCGCGCGCGCCCTGGGACGCGGTCACGGCGCTCTCGCTCTGCGTCTACATGGTGGGCTTCTCGGCCGCCTATCTGGCGCTCGCTACCGGCACCGGAGCGCTCATCCTGTTCGGCGCGGTGCAGGCGACCATGCTCTCGACGGCGCTCGCGCGCGGCGAGCGCCTCGGCGCGCCCGGCTGGCTCGGGCTCGCGCTGGCGGCCGCCGGGCTCGTCTGGCTGCTGCTGCCCGGCCTCGACGCGCCCGCGCCCTGGGCGGCGATGGTCATGGCGCTCGCGGGCGTCGGCTGGGGGGTCTATTCGCTGCGCGGGCGCGGCGCGGCCGACCCCTTGGCGGTCTCGGCCGGCAACTTCGCGCTGGCGAGCGCTTTGGTGCTGCCGCTCGCCTTCCTCGCCGCGGGGCTCGGGCTGGTGGTGCCGGATCTCACGGCGGCCGGCCTCGCGCTGGCGCTCGCCTCCGGCGCGCTCGCCTCGGCCTGCGGCTACGTGGTCTGGTACGCGGCGCTGCCGCGGATCACGGCCGGGCAGGCGGCGACGGTGCAGCTCTCGGTGCCGGTGATCGCCGCCGCGGCCGGGATCGCGCTGCTCGGCGAGGCGCTGACCTGGCGCCTCGCGCTCGCGGGCGTGCTGGTGCTCGGCGGCGTCGCGCTGGCGCTGCGGCGGCCGGCGCGGGGCCGAGGGTCGCGCGGGCCTGTCAACCGCGAGTTATGGCGCTAGGGTGAAGCGAGCGCGCAACCGCTTGCGGTCGGCCTCGGGGTCGGGGCAAGGAGCGTGCGGCACTTCGGCCGGTCACGACGCGAGCCCCCGCCATGAACGCCTTCAGCGCGCCCATCGCCGAGCAGATCTGGGACATGAAGTACCGGCTGAAGGCGCCGGGCGGCGACCCGGTCGACGCCGACGTCGCCGCGACCTGGGACCGCGTCGCCCGCGCGCTCGCGAGCGTCGAGGCCGAGCCCGAGGTCTGGGCGCCGCGCTTCCGTGCCGCGCTGGAGGGTTTCCGCTTCCTGCCGGCGGGGCGCATCCTCGCGGGTGCCGGCACCGAGCGCTCGGTGACGCTGTTCAACTGCTTCGTGATGGGCACCGTGCCCGACAGCCTGGAGGGCATCTTCGCCCACCTGCGCGAGGCGGCGCTGACCATGCAGCAGGGCGGGGGTATCGGCTACGACTTCTCGACCATCCGCCCCGAGGGCGCGCCCGTCGCGGGCGTCGGCGCCGACGCCTCCGGCCCGGTCAGCTTCATGGACGTCTGGGACTCGATGTGCCGCACGATCATGTCGGCCGGCTCGCGGCGCGGCGCGATGATGGCGGTGCTCGCCTGCGACCATCCCGACATCGAGGCCTTCGTCGACGCCAAGCGCGACCCGGACCGCTTGCGCAACTTCAACGTCTCGGTCGCGGCCAGCGACGCCTTCATGGCCGCGGGCGAAGCCGACGGGCCGTGGGAGCTGCGCTTCGAGGGCCGGGTGCATCGCACCATTCGCGCGCGCGATCTCTGGGCGCGGATCATGCGCGCGACCTACGACTACGCCGAACCGGGGGTGATCTTCATCGACCGGGTGAACCGGGCGAACAACCTGTCGTATGCCGAGACGATCGCGGCGACGAACCCTTGCGTGACGGCGGACACCTGGGTGACGACCGCGGAGGGGGCGCGGCGCGTGGCCGATCTCGTCGGCCGCCCCTTCGAGGCGATGGTGGATGGCCGCGCCTGTCCGACCGGACCCGAAGGGTTCTTCGCGACCGGGCGCAAGCCGGTGCTGCGGCTCGCGACACGCTGCGGACGGACGCTGCGGCTGACCGCCGACCATCCGGTCCTCGTCGTCACCGAACGGACGCGCTGGCGGCTGGAGACGGCGTGGCGCGCGGCCGGCGATCTCGTCGCCGGCGACGAGGTGAGACTGCACGAGCATCGCGATCTCGCTTGGGGCACGGCGGACGACGCCGACGAAGGCTACGTCGCGGGGCTCCTCGTCGGTGACGGCACGGTCCGGGCGGACGCGGCGATACTCTCGGTCTGGCGCCCTGCGGCCGCGGCAAACGGCTCGGCCTGCCCCGATCCCGTGCGGACCCGTGCCGAGCGGACGGCTCGCGCCTTGGGCGCGCGAGCCGACTTCGAAGGCTGGACCGCGGTCCCGACGCGCGGAGAATACCGGCTGAAGAGCGCGGGCTTGACGCGCCTCGCGGTCTCGCTCGGCCTGCGCCCCGGCGCGAAGACCGTCACGTCCGAGATCGAGGCGCGCTCTTCGGCCTTCTGCGCCGGCTTCCTGCAGGGATTATTCGATGCCGACGGCTCGGTGCAGGGCACGCAGGAGAAAGGGGTCTCGGTCCGACTCGCGCAGAGCGATCTCCCCGCGCTCGAAGCCGTGCAGCGAATGCTCGCACGCCTCGGCGTCAATTCCACGATCTACCGCGACCGCCGGCCGGCTGGGACCTCCGTGCTGCCGGACGGCCGAGGCGGCACGCGCGCCTACCCGACCGGGGCGCAGCACGAACTGATCGTCGCCGGGGCGAACCTGCGGCTCTTCGCCGAACGGGTCGGCTTTTGCGAGCCGGAGAAGGCCGCGGCGCTCGCCGCACGCCTCGCGAGCTATCGCCGCGCACCGAACCGCGAGCGCTTCACCGCCGTCGTCGCCGCGATCGAGCCCGACGGCGAGGCCGAGGTGTTCGACGTCGTCGTTCCTGGCGCCAATCGCTTCGACGCCAACGGCTTCGTCGTGCACAACTGCGGCGAACAACCCCTCCCTCCCTATGGCGCCTGCCTGCTCGGCTCGGTCAACCTCGCTGCCCTCGTGCGTGCGCCCTTCGAGGAGGGCGCGCATGTCGACGGGGGCGAACTCGCCGAGCTGACCGCCACGGCCGTGCGGATGATGGACAACGTGGTCGACGTCTCGCGCTTTCCCCTGCCTCAGCAGGCCGAGGAGGCGCGGGCCAAGCGCCGCATCGGGCTCGGCGTCACCGGCCTCGCCGACGCGCTGGCGATGACGGGGCTGCGCTACGGCTCGGACGCGGCCGTGGCGCGGACCGGAGCATGGCTCGACGCGATCCGCGAGGCGGCCTACCGCGCCTCCGCCCGCCTCGCGGCCGAGAAGGGCGCGTTCCCGCTGTTCGAGGCCGAGCCGTTCCTGGCGGCCGAGCAGCCGAGCGCGCTGCCGGACGACCTGCGCGCCGAGATCGCGCGCCACGGCATCCGCAACGCGCTGCTGACCTCGATCGCGCCGACGGGGACCATCTCGCTGTTCGCGGGCAACGTCTCCTCGGGGATCGAGCCGGTGTTCGCGCCGTCCTACACCCGCCGCGTGCGTCTACCGCAGGGAGGCCACGCCGAGGAGGAGGTGGTCGACTACGCGCTCGCCGCCTGGCGCGAGCGCGGCGGCGAGGGACTGCCCCCCGCCTTCGTCACCGCGCAGGAGCTGTCGCCGGCCGAGCACGTACGGATGCAGGCGGTGGCGCAGGCTCATGTCGACAGCTCGATCTCGAAGACGGTGAACGTGCCCGCCGACATCCCCTTCGAGGCGTTCGAGCGGGTCTACCTCGACGCCTACGCCCAGGGCTGCAAGGGCTGCACCACCTACCGGCCGAACGCGGTGACGGGCTCGGTGCTGAGCGTGGCGGCCAAGCAGGACGGGGCGGGGCCGGAGGAAAAGGCGGCGGACGGGCGCGACGTCGGGGTGGCGGACGAGGCGAATGCGTCCGGCACCGCGCGCGCCGGTGCGCTCGCCCGTCCCGCGCGGCGCCTGCGCGCCTCGATGGACGCGTCGGGGATAACCCAGGGCGGACTGGCCGAGCGCAGCGGCGTCGATCAGGACACCATCTCCCGGTCCCTGCGGGAGGAACAGGAGATGCGGGCCGGCGATGCGGAGCGGATGGCGTCCGTCCTCGGCGTCTCGGCCGACTGGCTCCGCTTCGGTTCGGCCACCGGCCTTCCGGACGGCGCGCGCGAGCGGGACACCGGCTCCTCGCCCCACCCGCTCGACCGTCCCGAGACCCTCGAAGGCGTCACCTACAAGCTGCGCTGGCCCGACAGCCCGCACGCCACCTACATCACGCTGAACGACATCGTCGTGGGCGGCTGCCGCCGGCCGTTCGAGATCTTCATCAACTCCAAGAACATGGAGCACTACGCCTGGACGGTGGCGCTGACGCGGATGATCTCGGCGGTGTTCCGCCGCGGCGGCGACGTCTCCTTCGTGGTGGGCGAGTTGAAGGCGGTGTTCGACCCACGCGGCGGCGCCTGGGTCAAGGGGCGCTACGTGCCCTCGATGCTGGCCGCGATCGGCGACGTGATCGAGCGCCACCTCGTCGACATCGGCTTCATGGCGCCCGGCGCGGCGCTCGCCGGGCGCGACGGCGCCGCCTCCGCCCCGACCCCCGCCACGACCGAGCCCCCCGCCCCCGCACCGGCCGCCTGCCCGAGCTGCGGCTCGTTCGAGACCGCGATCCGCGAGGGCTGCGAGGTCTGCCTCGACTGCGGCTGGTCGAAGTGCGGCTGAGGCGGTCGCGCGCGGCCTCGAGGAACGGACGGTCGAGATGGACGAAGGCGCCGAGCGCGAGCCGCTCGCGCCGACGCGCAGTGGCGCCGACACCCGCGCCGGATCGAGCGTGCGGCGCAGGACGTCGCCGGCGTCGCCTTGCCCGATCGCGCGGACGCGGATGCCGGACAGCGTCTCTTCCCGCATGATGGCCCGCCTCTCCCACGGACGGGAGGGCGCCGCCCGTGATCGGAACACGAAGTGAACGAAGCTGTCTCCGGACGCGATGCCCGGAAGGGCGGGTCCGCTCCTCCCGCTCGTGCGTTGGCGAGGTCTTGCCCGGGAGGCCCGGGCCGGAGGAGGCTTCCGCCTCGGGGAGAGACGCCGCGATGCGCTACGAGCACGAGATCGGGAAAGCGCCGGTTCTGCAGCGGATCGGCTGCGTCAACGACCTGCACGACATCCGCTTCACCGACGAGGGGCTCGCGCAGGTCGAGGTGCCGATCGACCTCGTCGACGCGCTGCCGCTCGTGGGCGCGACGCGCGGCCCCGGCCCGCGGCTCAGGGCGATGGTCTCGCTGATGCGCGCGCGCGGCGCCGTACCGGGCGGGCCGATCGTCTGCCGCATCGGCATGAAGGGGCGCTGGGTGGTGACCGACGGCGGCCACCGCATCACCGCGGTGCGGATGCTCGCGCAGGAGTTCTGGGCGCGGCTGTTCGGCCGCCGACGGATCGAGCGGCTGCAGTTCCTGCTCTACACCACGCCGCAGAGCTGGTCGAAGCTGCGCCCGCCGCAGTCGCCCGAAGTCTGGCAGGACCCGGTGATCTGAGGCCCCCGGCCCCGGTCCGCCCTCAGTCCGCCTCGCCCGGCATGTCGAGCGCGGGCGCGCGAGAGGCGCCCTCGGGGTCCGGGGCCGACGCCCGCGGCGCGGGCGCGTCGGGCATCGTGCCGCCGGCCGCGCGCAGCCCGAGCGTGGGCGCGCCGCCGTCCTTGCGCTCGCCCATCCAGAGCGTGAGGTGGGGGAAGGGGATCTCGATCCCCTCGCGGTCGCAGGCGGCCTTCAGTAGCTCGTTGTAGCGCCGCCCCACCGCCCACTGGTCGCCCGGCGTGGTCTTCAGCCGCGCGCGCAGCACCACCGCGCTGTCGCCGAGGCTCTGGACGCCGAACCACTCCATCGCGCCCACGATCCGCCCGCGCCAGTCGGGGTCGGCGCGCATCGCCTCGAAGCACTGCTCCATCACGCGCCGGCCGTCGGCCACGTCCTCGCGATAGGCGATGCCGAGATCGGCCACGTGGTAGGCGAAGCCGCGCATGTAGTTCGAGACCGCGTCGACCGAGGAGGACGGGATGACGTGGAACACCCCCTGGAGATCGCGCAGGGAGACCGAGCGGATCGTCAGCTTCTCGACCACGCCGGTATGGCCCCCGAGCGTGACCACCTCGCCGACGTTGATGGCGTTCTCGAACTGGATGAAGATGCCGGTGATGATGTCCTGCACGAGCTTCTGCGCGCCGAAGCCGATGGCGAGGCCGACCACCCCGGCCGAGGCGAGCAGGGGCGCGATGTCGATGCCGATCTCGGAGAGCGCGAACATCAGCGTCACCGTGCCGACCAGCACGGTGCCCGCGTTCCTGAGCAGCCCCAGAAGCGTCGTCTCGCGCGAGGTGATCATCCGCATGCCGCGCGGCTGCAGGCGCCAGTCGATCCAGGAGACCAGCGCGAGCCAGACCGCGAAGCCCGCCACGAGGATCAGCCCGAGGCCCGCGACGCGCGCGGCCGCGTCGCCGCCCATCGCCGCGTTCAGCGTGGCCGAGAGGTCGTAGAGCCCGGTCAGGTCGACCGCGAAGCACACCACCGCGACCAGTATCACGAGGCGCAGCGCCTTGAGCGCCATCGGCACGAAGGCGTTCAGCCGCCGCTCCAGCATCGGCATCGAGGACGACAGCCCGCCCGGCAGCGCCACCCCGTGGCGCGCCGCGCGCGCGAGCAGCGCCATCGCGAAACCGCCCGCGGCCACCACCGCGATCACGCGCAGGCTGTCGAGCCCGAGCGAGGAGAGGAGCCCGCCGCTGTCGCGGAGCGAAGCGACGAACAGCGCCACGAGCCAGGCGAGCGCGCCGAGCCAGAACGCCTGCGCGAGCGTCGCCAGCGCGCGCAGCGGCAGGTCGCCGTCGGCCTTCTCGGCCTGGCGGCGCAGGTAGGCCGCGGGGGCGCGGCGGTGCGCGATCACCAGCGCGGCGGCGATCAGCAGCGCCACCGCGTCGATCGCGACGCTCGCCGCGAGCCCGGCGAAGCGGCTCGCGGTCTCGCTCACCACCGGCACGACCAGCAGGTGGCCATAGCCGACGAGGCTCGCGAGCATGCCGGCCCAGCGGCTCCAGCGCCGCGCGGCCTCGTCGGTCAGCGGCAGCGGGCGCAGCCGCCCCTCGTTCGGGGCGATCAGCGCGCGCAGCACGACCTTGGCGAGTTCGACCACCAGGAAGGCGTTCAGAAACAGCGCCGGCGTCACGCCGATGTCGCCCGACTGCCCGAGGGCGGCGAAGGCGATGACGTAGCCGAGCGCCCAGGCGAGCACGACCGTCGCCGCGTCGGCGAGCACCGAACCCGCGAAGGCGAGGGCCCCGCGCAGCGCGGCCCCGAGGCCGCCCGTCGCCGTGTCCGGGGCGGCTCTCGCGGGAGCCTCCGGGCCGGTTTCCGAGCGCCCGCCCGAGATGGCGCCCGAGACCGCGAGCGCGCCGAGCGCGCGCCAGATCGGCGCGAGCGCCACGCGCAGGACCAGGAAGGTCGCGACCGTCGCCACGAGGATCAGCCCGATCTCGCGCGCCCGCGCCGTCAGCGCGGCGAGGTCGATCTGGGCGAGCCCTTCGAGCCGCTCGCGGGCGGTCGAGATCGCCTCGCCGGCCGAGGCCACGCCGCCGACGAGCGAGAGCGCGCCCTCGCGGGTGACCTCGGCGATGCGCCGGCCGATGGTCGGGCCGGGCTCGGCCGGGGCGGCGTCGGGGTCCGCCTCGCCGCCGCCCTCGCCCTCGGCGCCCGGCGTGTCCTCCGCTACGGCGGTCGCCCGCTCCAGCGCGTCGATCAGCGTCGCGCGCGCGGTCTCGTCGCGCAGCACCCGCAGCAGTTCGACGAGCGGCGCGTCGGCGACCGGGGCCTCGCCCTCCGGGCCGGTCGCGCCCCCGGTGTCCTGCGCCTGCGCGCCACCCGCCGGCGCCTGCGCCGCGGCCGGCACGGCGAGCATGATGAGAGCGGCGAGCATGGCGGCGGCGAGCCGGCCGCCCCGTCGTGTGATCGCGAGCATGAGCGTCCCCCTGCGGCGGGCGCGACCCCTATCGCCCGCACGCGCGGTTGCCAATCGCGCCGGGGGGCGGTTCGTGGTGGGACGGGGGAGACGCCGGGGGGGGGTCGGAGGGTGGCGAGGCGAGCGACGACGGCGTCGCGACGGGCGAGAGCGCTCTGCCGATCGCCCGACGATGCGCGTCGAGGACGCGGAGCGCCGCCTCGATGCGGCCGAGCGCGGCGCGGAGGCGGCCGTCGGCCGCGTCCGGCTCGGTGTCGGCCGGCGAGACGGACGCGCCGGCGCGGCCCCGGCGTCGCTGTCCGGTTCACCGATGGCGCTCGCCTACGGCGCTGCCTGCCTCGACGCCGTCGCGACCGTCCTCGCGAGGCTGCACGCGCCACTCGCGCGGTCTCGCCGCCGGGGGTGGGCGCCCCCCTGGCCCGGCCCCGCGCAGCCGGGGCTTCAGGCGGCCTCGTGGCTGCCGGCCAGCATGCCGAAGCGGTGCAGCAGCTCGGGCGAGCCGGCGAGGGCCTGGCGCTCCTCGCGGGTCATCCAGCCGAGCGCCTGCTCGGGGCTCGCGGCCGCGTCGATCTTGGCGCCGGCCGTCAGCGCGTCGAGATCGACGGGCCGGTTCGGCGCGCGGCGCGCGCGCGGCAGCGAGGCGACGTGGCGCGCGCGCGCCTCTGCGTCGCGGCCGAGCCGGGCGAGGTCGGGCAGCGTCATCGCCTCGAACCGCGCGAGCGCCCGCTCGTAGCGCCCGAGCGAGGGTGGCGGCGCGCTCTCCTCGGGGATCAGCATCAGCCCGTGCGCCCTGAGCCAGCGCCCGACCGCCGGGTCGCCGCTGGAGCGCGACAGCGCCGGCGCCAGGACCAGCCCGGCCAGCACCGGCGAGAGCCAGAGGAGCTGGTCGGGCGCGAGCCGCGCCAGCACCAGCGCCGGCACGAGCCCCGCGAGCATGTGGTGCCAGTGGCGTCCGAACGCCTCGCGCCAGGGCATCGCCGCGCCCTCGCGCGCCTGGTTCGACCAGCCCGAATCGCGCCCGATCAGGATCTCGATCACCGAGCGCGCCTGGATCAGCATCAGGATCGGGGCGTAGAGCGCGGAGAGCACGATCTCGAGCGCCGAGGAGGAGACCACCGAGCGCGCGCCGCCGAGCCGGCGGCGCAGGCCGCGGAACACCAGCGCCCGCGCGATGCCGACGATCTTGGGTAGCAAGAGCAGCGTCATCGCCGCGGCGAACAGCCAGCCCATCCGCTCGGCGTCGAAGGTCGGCCAGTTCGGGAACAGCTGGTTCTGGTCCGAGAAGTACTGCGGCTCGAACAGGAGCGCCTGCGCGGTCAGCGCCATGCCGACGAAGATCATGCACAGCCAGATCGGCGACATCATGTAGGCGCCCGCCCCGATCAGGAAGTGCGCCCGGTTCGAGCCCGCGAGCCCGCGCGTGGTCAGCAGGTTCAGGTGCTGGAGGTTGCCCTGCGCCCAGCGCCGGTCGCGCACGGCGACGGCGAGCAGCGAGGGCGGCGAGCCCTCCCAGCTCCCCGTGAGGTCGGGGTCCATCCGCACCTCCCAGCCGCCGCGCCGGATCAGCGCCGCCTCGACGAAGTCGTGGCTGAGGACGTGGCCGCCGAAGGGCTTGCGCCCGGGCAGCTCGGGCAGGCCGCAGTGCGCGGCGAAGGCGGGCACCCGGATCAGCGCGTTGTGGCCCCAGTAGTTGCCGTCGAGCCCCTGCCAGGCGGCGACGCCGCGCGCGACTACCGGGCCGTAGAGGCAGGAGGCGTACTGCTGGAGGCGGGCGAACAGGCTGTCGGCGCCGATCAGCCCCGGCACGGTCTGCAGGATACCGAGGCGGGGCGACTGCTGCATCCGCCGCACCATGGCGAGGATCGTCTGGCGCGACATCAGGCTGTCGGCGTCGAGCACCAGCATGGCGTCGTAGCGCCCGCCCCAGCGCTCGACGAAGTCGCGCAGGTTGCCCGACTTCTTGGCGGTGTTGCGCTCGCGGCGGCGATACCAGACGCGCATCCGCCCTTCGAGCGCCGCGCGCAGCTCCGCGAAGGCCGCGGTCTCGGCTACCCAGGCGTCGGGGTCGCGGGTGTCCGAGAGGATGAAGATCTCGAACTGCTCGCCGTGGCCGGCGCGGGCGAGCCCCTCGCCGATCGACATCAGCGCCGCGCAGGTGGTGCGCGGGTCCTCGTTGTAGACCGGCATGAGGAGCGCGGTGCGCAGCCGGATCGGCGCGTCGGCGCGGCAGGCGTGGCGGCGCGGGCCGAACAGCACGCCGGCGAGCGCCTGGAGCGCGGAGAGCGCGATCCAGCCGAAGGTGACGGTGAACAACCCGAGCAGCAGCCCCTGGAGCACGGTCGGCACCTCGTTGCCGAACACGAGGCGCATCTGCTCGAAGCCGATCAGGGTGGCGGCGATCGCGCCGCCGAACACCAGCGCGCGCGCCGCCCAGGTCCGGGCCGCGTTGGCGACCGGCCGCGCGGGCGGCGCCTCGGCGAGCGACTGGATCGGCATCGCCCGGTGGTTCTCGGGCGGGGTGGCGGAGAGCGCGACGCGGCGCATGGCGGGCAGGCCCATATCGTCCATCATCGTGCCGTCCATCGGTGCAGCCAGGTCTCGGACACCGCCTCGTCGCCGCGCTTGAGCACGAGGCGCAACTCGACCGCGAGCGCCTCGCCGGGGTCGAAGGTGAAGGACGCGCGCACCGCGTTCTCGCCCGGCAGATCGACCAGCACGACGTCGGCGACCTCGCCGACGCTGGCCTCGATCTCGGGGGCGAGCCCCTCGGTCTTGGCGAGCGGGCAGGCGAAGTCGACCACCATCACGCGCCGGCCCGCCTCGTTGATCGCCGTGCCGCCGCGGCTCGCGCGCACGCGATAGATCGGCGCGCGGTCGGGAGGCAGATCGCACCAGTGCAGGCGGTAGCGGAAGGTGTGGCCCTCCTCGGCGGGCGCCAGCGGTCCCTGCGGACGCCAGAAGCTCACGATGTTGTCGTTGAACTCGTTGTTGACCGGGATCTCGACCAGCATCACCGCGCCCGGCCCCCAGTCGCCGAGCGGCTCGATCCAGCAGGAGGGGCGGCGGTCGTAGCGCGCCTCGGCGTCCTGGTAGAAGCCGAAGTCGCGCCGGCGCTGGGTCAGGCCGAAGCCGCGCGGGCTGCCGTCCTGGAAGGCGGAGACCTGCACGGTCGCGGGGTTGGAGAGCGGACGCCACAGCCGGTCGCCGCGCCCGGTGATCATCTGCAGCCCCTGGCTGTCGTGGACCGCGTCGCGGAAGTCGTCGACCTCGGCGCGCCGGTCGGGACCGAAGTAGTACATCGAGGTGAGCGCCGCGATCCCGGCCTGCGCGATCTCGAGGCGCGGGAACAGCCGGCACTCGGTGTCCATCACCGTGACGTCGCCGGGACGGATCTCGAAGCGGAAGGCGCCGGTGGCCGAGGGGCTGTCGAGCAGCGCGTGGACCAGCATCGAGGCCGCGTCCGGCTCTGGCTCGTGGATCCAGATCTTGCGGAAGACCGGGAACTCCTCGCCGCGCGGGTCGGCGGTGCGGATCGAGAGCCCGCGCGCCGAGAGCCCGTAGAGCATGTCGCGCGCGACCGCGCGGAAGTAGCTCGCCCCCTGGAACACCGCGACCTCGTCGAGCACCTCGGGGCGGTTCAGCGGCGCGCGCAGCCTGAAGCCCGAGAAGCCGAGCCCCTGTCCCGTCTGCTCAGGCGCGCGACCGTCCGGGAACTCGAAGTAGTCGGTGTCGAAGTGGAAGTAGCCGGAGCGGAAGGCGAGATCGTCCACGCCGGTCGGGCGCACGACGGCGATGTCGACGCGGCTCGTGAACACGCTGCCGGGCGGCAGGAGGTCGATGCCGAAGGCCCCCTCGCCCCCGAGCGGGTCCAGCTCGCGGCGAAAGCGGATCGCGCGGTAGCGGTCGTAGTCGAGCCCGGCGAAGGGCCCGTCGAGGGTCATGGTGGCGTCCTGGTAGTCCGCGCCCGCCCGGCCCCTCGCCTCGGCGACGACGTCCTCGAAGCCGAAGGCGCGCGGATCGCCCCCCTCGGCCTGCGCCGAGGCGCGCGAAGCCAGGGCCGGCGACAGGGCGAGGGCCGCCGCGCCGGCGATCACGTCGCGCCGAACGGGCGCGCCCTTCGTGATATGCCGAACGGGCACGCCCTTCACGACGCGCCGAGCAGGGGCGCCCTTGGCGATATGCCGCGCGGGCGCGCCCGCCAGGACATCGCGCCGCGCGAGCGCGAGAGGCGCCCCGGCGAACTCGGCCTCGAAGAGGACGGAAGCGCCGCGATCGTCGTCGTCGCGATCGTCGTTCATGTCTTGGCCCCCCTGGGCAACGACGCCGGGCGCCGGGCGAGATCGCGAGGCCGGAGCCGATCGCCCGCCCTGATATCGCGCGCGGACCCCGGGACGAACACTGCGCGTTAAAGCCATGACTGGGCGACATGGTTGCACCGACGCGTCAGGGTCGCATCGATCGGGCGAACGCCCTGTCGCGAAGAGCGCTTTCGAGGCAGAACGCCGTCAGCAGCCGAAAGGCACGCCATGATCGACACCCCGCCGCGCCCCGACCCCGCCGCCCCGGACGAGGCCCTGATGGAGGCGACGGCGCGCGCCGCCTGCGCCTACTTCACCCGTTTCGCCCATCCCGAGACCGGCATGGCGCGCGAGCGCTCGACCGGCGCCTTCGGCTACGACACGGCCCACACCGTCGCAACCGGCGGCACCGGCTTCGGGCTGATGGCGATCCTGTCGGCGATGCACCGCGGCTGGATCGCGCGCGGCGACGGCGAGCGGCTGATCGCGCGCATCGCCGACTTCCTGGCGCAGGCCGACCGCTTCGACGGGGTCTGGCCGCACTTCATCGACGCGCGCACCGCGCGCACCATCCCGTTCTCGAAGAAGGACGACGGCGGCGACCTGGTCGAGACCGGGCTCCTGGCCATGGGCCTCGTCGCCGCGCGCGAGGCGCTCGCGCCCTCGCCGCTCGCCGAACGGCTCGACGCGCTGCTCGCGGGCATCGACTGGGCCGCGCATCACCGCCCGGCGGACGCGCCGGGGGGGGAGGGGCTGATGTGGCATCGCAGCCCCCGTCACGAATGGGACGGCACCAGCCTGCCGATCACCGGCTGGAACGAGGCGCTGGGAACGTGGGTGCTCGCGGCCGGCTCGGCGACGCACCCGATCGAGCCGGGGCTCTACCACCGGGGCTGGGCGCGGGGCGGCGCGATCGTCAACGGCCAGGTCTTCCACGGCGTGCGCCTGCCGGTCGGGCCGGACAAGGGCGGGCCGATGTTTCTGTCGCAATACCCCTTCCTCGGGCTCGACCCGGCCGGGCTGGTCGATCCTTACGCCGACTACGCCGAGCAGACCCGCGCGCACACGGCGATCAACCGCGCGCACTGCCTCGAGAACCCGCACGGACATGCGGGCTACGGCGCGGACCTCTGGGGGCTGACCGCGTCCGACGACCCCGACGGCTACGCCGCGCACGAGCCCTACCACGACAACGGCACGATCTCGCCGACGGCCGCGGTCGCCTCGATCCCCTACGCGCCCGAGTGGGGGCTCGCGGCGTTGCGCGGCTTCGTCGCGCGCGAGGAACTCTGGGGGCCGTTCGGCCTGGGCGACGCCTTCAACGACGGCCGCGGCTGGGTGGCGCCCGCGACGCTCGCGATCGACCAGGGGCCGATCGCGGTGATGATCGAGAACCACCGCTCGGGGCTCCTCTGGTCGCTCTGCATGGGCGCTCGAGAGGTGCGCGCGGGGCTCAAGGCGCTGGGGTTCCGGAGCCCGCGTCTCACGGCGTGAGGCGCGGCGTTCGTGCGCCGCCCGGCGGGCTCAGTCGAGCCGGGCGAGCGCCGCCGCGCGCGCCTCCGCGGCGACGAGGAGGGCGGCGTGGCTCCAGGTGAGATCGGGGCAGCCGGTCGGCGCCCCGCTCCCGGCGTCGACCTGCTCGGGCAGGGCGCCGTCCTCGCCCGCATGGTCGAGCACGCGCGCGAGGAAGGCGGCGCCGCGCGCGGCGAGGGCGCGGGCGGGATCGCCGGACGCTTCGGGCACCAGCGCCGCGACCGCGGGCAGGGCCGTCCCGGTTCCGGCCGCGCGCGCGGCGAGGCGGTAGTGCAGCTCGGCCGCCGCCAGCGTCGTCGGCAGCCAGGGGTTGCCGCCGAAGAAGCGGTCGGCCGGCGAGCGGCCGAGCAGCGGCGCGGGGTGGCCCCGGTTGACCGCGAAGGCCCCGGCCGACCAGTCGACGAGCCAGCCGAGGGTGGCGAGCACGCGCGGGTCGGCGATGCCGAAGGTCCCGGCGTCGGGATCTAGCAGCGCGCCGAGCACGACCGCCGCGTCGCTGTCGTCCGTGCCGGCCCGCGCGCGGAGCCGGCCGTCCGCGCCGTCGGCGAGGGCGTCGAGCGCGGCGTCGATCCGCGAGACCGCCTCCCCGACGGCCTCCCCGGCGAGAAGCCCCGCCCGCGCCGCCGCCCGGAGCGCCGCGCGCTGGGCCATCAGCGTGAAGGCGTGGCGGTCGTGCTCGCCCTCCTCCTCCCACGGCCCGATGCAGGGTTCGGCGGCGTGGGCGAGGGTCCAGTCCGCGTCGTGAGCCATCAGCCGCGCCGCGCCTTCGGGCGCGTCCGTCCAGGCGAGGCAGGACAGGAGCCTCAGCGCCGGGCCGTCGTGCTGGGGGCGCGACCAGCGCTCGTAATCGGCGCCGCCGTCCGCGCCCCACCGCGGCTTGCCGCCCCTCGGGCCATGGGCGAGGGCGGCGAGGTCGGCGTCCGGGCGCAGGAAGCGTCGCGCCGCCGGCTCGGCGGTGGGGCCGAGCGGGTTGGCCCCGGGGATCGGCGCGTCGAGGGTGGCGAGCGAGAAGGCGACGTAGTCGGCGAAGCGCCGGCCCCAGCCGTCCGGGTCGGCGGGCGCGAGGGAGGCGGCCGCGCTCATCGCCACCGCCGCGTCGCGCAGCCAGTGATAGACGTAGTCGGGCGCCGGGTCCCAGTTCGCCCGCACCCGCGAGGCGAGCACCGAGCCCGGCACCGGTGAGAGGCGCCAGCCGAAGGCGGGACGCTCGTGGACGAGGTCGGTGGCCGAGACGGCGCGCGCGAGCGCCGCGGCCGAGACCCGTGCCTGCGCGTCGAGGCGGGCGTCGAGAGGGGCGCTCACCCGAAGCGGTCGACGCCGGCCTGGGTGACCCAGGTCTCCGACAGCGCACGCCCGTCGCGGCCTTCGAGGTGCACGCGCAGATCGGCCGGGTCGCGCCCGGTCAGGCGGTAGTCGAACATGACGCGCCAGGTGCGCTCGGCCGCGAGCACCGGGCGCACGCTGGCCTCGCTCGCGAGTTCGCCGCCCGCGATCTCGACCTTGACCGCGACGTCGCCCGCGCGCGCCTCGGCGCTCGCGCCCTCGCTGTAGTCGGGTCCCGCGAGGTCCGCCAGCGCCTCGCCCTCGAAGTCGATCACCATCTTGTCGACGCCCGGCGGGATCGGGTCGCCCGGCGTGCCGCCCTGCCCCTGGCGCGTGGCCACCGCGCGCGCGAGCCCGCCCGGCAGCTCGGGGTCGCGATCGGTGAAGTGGAGGCGGTAGTCGAAGGCCAGTTCCTCGCCGGGCGTTCGCGCGCCCTCGGGCAGCCAGTAGGCGACGAGGTTGTCGAAGGTCTCGTCCTCGGTCGGGATCTCGATCAGCTGCACCGCGCCGCGGCCCCAGTCGCCGAGCGGCTCGACCCAGGCCGAGGGGCGGCGGTCGTACCACACCCCGTCGTCCTGGTAGTGCGCGAAGACGCGGTCGCGCTGGATCAGCCCGAAGCCCCGCGGGCTCTCGTCGAAGAAGGACGAGGTGCGCACCGTGTCGGGGTTGCGGATCGCGCGCCAGATCCGCTCGCCCGAGCCGGTGTGCAGCGCGAGGCCGTCGCTGTCGTGGATCTCCGGGCGCCAGTCGTCGGCGCCCATGCCGTCGCGCTCGGAGTACCAATACATCGAGGTGAGCGGCGCGACGCCGATTCGCTCGACGCCCGCGCGCAGGAACAGCCGCGCGCGCGCCTCGACGCTCTGGCCGGGCATCGCGCCCTCGCGCGCGAGGGCGAATCGGTAAGCGCCCGTGACCGACGGGCCGTCGAGCAGCGCCCAGACGGTCAGGTCCGTGCCCTCGACCTCGGGCGGGCCGAGCCAGAAGGCGGTGAAGCGCGGGAACTCCTCGGGTGTCGGCAGGCCGGTGTCGACGGCGATGCCGCGCGCCGACAGCCCGTACTGCCGCTCCGGCCCGTCGGCGCGGAAGTACGAGGCGCCGAGGAAGGAGACCCAGTCCGGCTCCTGGCCGGGGCGCATCACGCGCAGCCCGGCGAAGCCGGTCCCCTCGGGCAGCCCCCGCGCGGGGCTGTCCTCGGGTATCTCGAAGTAGTCCGAGGAGAACAGCACCTCGCGCGCCTCGCCCCCCTCGACGACGTGGATCGCGACCGGCTCGGGGAAGAAGCGCGCGGGGTGGAACAGCTGGACCGGCAGGTCCTCGCCGGCCGGCGCGAACGCCGCGTCCTCGCGGTAGCGGATGCGCCAGTGCTCGGAGAAGGTGAGCGCGTGCAGCCGGTCCGGGGCGGCGACCTCGGCCGGGCGGAAGGGCTCGCGGGCGAGGGCGCGGGCGCGCGAGACGAGGCGGTCGAAGTCGAACGGCTCCGCCGGGCCGAGGCGGGGCAGTTCGGGCGCGTCCGCGGAGGCGGCGGCCGGGCGAGCCACGGCGAGCCCGGCCGGGCCGAGCGCGAGCGCGCGGATGAGATCGCGTCTGAGCATCGAATGGTCCTCCCCCGTCGCCGAGGCCGACGCGGCGTCGGTCTGCGGGCTAGGACGCGTTCGCCGGGGGCACCGTTCCGCCCCTGCTGACAGGGGTGACGCGGCGAGCGCCGCCTCCGACGCCCGGCGCGTTCCGCCACCACGCCCGGTTAATTGCACATTGAAACCGATTCGGCCGCGGCGCGACGGGCGCATGGCCGCGGGGTGCCTTCTCCCTTCCGGATCATGACTTTAATGTGCCCGCGGCGCGCTCTCGACGCGCTCTTCAAATGCGTCTGCGGCAAATCCCTTGCCACATTCAGCACCATCCCGTCACGTCAATGACTGATTTTTAGGGCTGTCATCATTGCAGGGCAACGTATAGAGGACACTTCGGTGCCGGCGACAACCGGCCCGTTGACTGATGGGTCGGACCGTCAGGGACGGCCTGCTTCTAGCACTACGGTCGCTGCTCTCGCAGCGTGTAAGTCAGCCACCGCCGGGACGGTTTCGACGCGTCGCGTCGATACCGCTCGCAGAGCCGTGACGACACGCCGGACGCAACGGCCGACACGCAAGAGGGACACATGAATGTAACGCCTCCGAACGTCGGTTTCCGGCGGCCGGTTCCCATCGCATGGTCGTCTCCCGTTCAACGATCGGCCCCTCCCACGCCCTCCCCCACTGCCGCACGCCTCTAGAAGCCGAGAAATCGGCTGTTCTGGTTAATGCGCGTTCACTACAGCCCCCGTACCCCCCGCTAGTCGGGCGCGACTGAGCGCCGCTTTCGCCAGAATATAGGCAAAATCACCAAACATTCGCCATGGAGATGCGGTCCATGGTTCACGGCGCTCGCGGCAACGCCGCTCTCTGGCATGTAGAACACAGACCCCGGGGGGGGTCGGGGAGACTGGACAATGTGCGATCTCTGTCAGCTGGTCGAGCATGACCCGATACTGGGCATTACCGAGCCTCTGGAACAGCAAGCCGATGCCTGGCGCGTGTTCCTCGATACGGGTGGTTCGCCGTACTGGTTCGACGATGTGACCGTGAGTTCGGGGAAGCTGAAGATCGACGCGCTGTTGTCGACGTCGATGTGGTCCTCGTCCACGCTCACCTACAGCTTCCCGCGCGGGAGCGACGACTACGAGAGCTGGTATCCCACGACCTACGAGAACACCGCGAGCGAGATCTCGGGGAGCCAGAAGACCATCGCACGCGACGCGTTCGCCGCGGTCGAGGCCTTCACCAAGCTCGACTTCAAGGAAGTCACCGGCAGCGACCGTTCCGCGATCCGCGACGCCGACCTCCGCATCGCGCATTCGCAGGACGTGTCGACGGGACTGGCCTTCCTGCCCAGCGACAACGTCGAGGGCGGCGACGTCTTCATCAACCCGAAGTACAGCTCGGCCAAGGTCGGCACCTACGGTGCCCAGACGGTCCTGCACGAGATCGGTCACGCGCTCGGGCTCAAGCACGGCCACGAGGACTGGGGCTTCGGCGCCCTGCCCGTCGAGTACGACTCGATGGAATACTCGGTGATGACCTACCACAGCTTCTCGGGTCACACCGCGCGCGGCTACACGAACGCCTCGGACAGCTACGCGCAGAGCTACATGATGCTCGACATCGCGGCGCTGCAGAAGTTCTACGGTGCCGACTACACCGCCGAGAGCGGCGACACCCGCTACAGCTTCGACACCTCGACCGGCGCCATGCTGGTGAACGGCCGGGCGCCGGCGGGCGGGCTGGTCCCCAAGGGCAACATCGTCTTCCGCACGATCTGGGACGGCAACGGCACCGACACCTACGACTTCTCGAACTACGCGACCGACCTGGTCGTCGACCTCGCGCCGGGCGGCGTCGTCGATCTCGACGCGGGCGGGGTGGCGCAGCGCGCGTGGCTCGGACGCAACGATCCCGACCGCGACAACCGGGACGAGTACGCGAGCGGCCACGTCTACAACGCGCTCCTGCACGAGGGCGACAAGCGCTCGCTGATCGAGAACGCCGAGGGCGGCTCCGGCGCGGACACGTTCCGCGGCAACGCCGCGGACAACACCTTCTTCGGCAACGCCGGCGGCGACGCGTTCCACGACAGCGCCGGCGACGACACCTACTACGGCGGCGGCGGCACCGACGTGGTCCACTTCGCCGGCCGCTTCGCCGAGTACACCATCACCGTGGTCGACGACCTGCTCCGGGTGGCGGGCGAGGCGGTCGACCGCGTGGCAAGCGACGTCGAGCGCCTCTCCTTCCGGGACGTCGTGCGCGACGTCGCCGATTTCCTGGGCGCGGACACGAACGAGGCGCCGGTCGCGGCGAACGACCGCTTCACGATCAACGCCGACGCGCAGGCCACGGGCAACGTGCTCGACGGCGACGGCGCCGACACCGATCCCGACGGCGACGCCCTTGAGGTGGTCGCGGTGGAGGGCCGCTCCTCGGCGGTCGGCGACTACGTGACCCTGGGCTCGGGCGCGCGCGTGCGCATCCAGGCCGACGGCAGCCTGCGCTACGATCCGAACGGGCGCTTCGACGATCTCCCCGCCGGCGAGAGCGCGACGGAGAGCGTCACCTACACCGTCTCCGACGGGCGCGGCGGCAGCGACACCGCCCGCGTGCGGATCACGGTCGAGGGGGTGGCCGAGGAAGCCTCGGTGGCGTCGGTCCCCGAGACGTCCGCGGCGAAGACGTCCGCTCTGCCGACGGGCGCGCTCGCGTTCGAGATGGCGCCCTCGGGCGGGGCGATCGCCGCCGGCACGGCCGTGCCCGACAACAGCGCCGTCAACCGCGGCACCTACGACGAGAAGACCCACGCGATCGCCTTCGAGACCA
>JBHJHI010000090.1:0-10845 GCA_050330995.1 Paracoccaceae bacterium | reverse complement strand
GCGGCGGCGAGGAGCGCGCCACGAGCGCGGGCGCGGGTCTCGAGCGCCCGGGTCTCGGCCTTGGAGAGGCGCAGCCGCTCGCCCGTCTCCGCCGCCCCGGCGCCGGCGGCGAGGGCGGCGAGGCGCACCCGCCAGTCGGGCGCGGCGCCGACGCGGGCCTCGGCCTCGACCAGAGCGTCGAGACGGGCGGGCTCGGTCCCCGACAGGCAGCGCGCCAGCACGCCGGTCCCGGCCATCGCCGCGACCGCGCGGCGGGGATCGGGGGCGGCGAGCAGGCGGCGCATCTCGTGGCCGATCCGCTCGCGGGCGAGGCGCTCGATCCCGTCGGCCAGCGCGGCGCAGGCGGCGAGGCTCTCGGCGTCGAGGTCGCACGCCGGGTCGGCGTAGCGCGCCGAGAAGCGGAAGAAGCGCAGGATGCGCAGGTAGTCCTCGCGGATGCGCGCGCGCGCGTCGCCGATGAAGCGCAGCCGCCGCGCGTCGAGATCGGCGAGCCCGCCGAGGGGGTCGATCACCCGGCCCTCGCGGTCGGCGTAGAGCGCGTTCATGGTGAAGTCGCGCCGGCGCGCGTCCTCGGCCATGTCGCGCGAGAAGGCGACGACCGCGTGGCGCCCGTCGGTCTCGACGTCGGTGCGGAAGGTGGTGACCTCGACGCCCGCGCCGTTGGCGACGGCCGTCACCGTGCCGTGGGCGAGCCCGGTCGGCACCGCCTTCAGCCCCGCCGCTTCCAGCCGGCGCGTCACCGTGTCGGGGTCGAGCGGCGTCGAGAGATCGACGTCGCCCGGCGCCTCGCCGACGAGCGCGTTGCGCACCGCGCCGCCGACCAGGAAGGCCTCGCCGCCGAGCGCGTCGAGCACCGGGCGTAGGCCGGGGGCGTCGAGCGGTGCGGGGGGCAGGCGGCGTCCGGTGATCCAGGCGGGGTCGACGCCCGTCACGCCGGGCGGTCCTCCGCCCAGCCGGCCGGCGCCGGTTCGGGCGCGCGGCGGCCGGCGTGGTGCAGCCGGTCCGACAGGCTCTTCAGCATGCCGGCGGTCGCGCCCCAGATGTAGTAGTCGCCCCAGGGCATCGCGTAGTAGTGCCGCCGCGTGCCGCGCCAGGGGCGGTGGTGGCGCAGCCGGTTGGCGGGGTCCATCAGGAAGTCGAGCGGGCACTCGAACACCTCGTCGACCTCCCGTGGATCGGGGACCGCGCGCCAGGCGGCGTCGACGAAGCCGACGAAGGGCTCGACCACGAAGCCGGTCGAGGTGCGGTAGGGGTCGAGGCGCCCCGCGATCTCGACCGCGCGGGCGGGCAGGGCGATCTCCTCCTCGGCCTCGCGGAGCGCGGCGTCGAGCGCGGCCTCGTCCGGCTCCACCTTGCCGCCCGGAAAGCTGATCTGCCCGGCGTGATGACGGAGATGGCGCGCGCGCACCGTCAGGATCACGTGCAGGCGTCCGGCCCGCTCGATCAGCGGACAGAGCACGGCGGCGGCGCGCAGGGTCATGGCCTCGCCCGGATCGGCCTCGGGCGCGAGGTCGAAGTCCGAACGCGGGCGCGTCGCGGGCAGCGCGAGGGCTGCCTCCAGGTCGGGGCGGCGGAGCGGCATGACCCACAGGTGAGACCTCCGCGCGCGGCGATCAAGCGTCCGGGTCGTCGCGGTCGCCCCGTTCGCCCCGGGTGCGGCGCCGGTGCCGCTCGCGCCGGCTCGCGCGGGCTGTCAGCGCGGTCGCGATCAGCGCGGTCGGCACCGAGACGATGCCGAGCCCGATCAGCAGCACGAGCCCGGTGAACACGCGCCCGCCTGCCGTCACCGGGTAGACGTCGCCGTAGCCGACGGTGGTGAGCGTCGCGACCGCCCACCACAGGCTCGCCGGGATCGAGGAGAAGGCCTCGGGCTGCGCTTCGTGCTCGAACAGGTAGATGCCGACGGCCGAGAGGTAGAGCACGAGGGCGGCGGCCGCGAGCACCACCACCAGCTCGTCGGCCACGTCGCGCACCGCGAGCACGATGTTGTCGAGCGCGCTCTCGTGCTTGACGAGCTTCAGGAGCCGCAGGAGGCGCAGAAGCCGCAGCACGCGCGCCGCGAGCAGATCGGTCCCGAGCAGCAGCAACGTCGGCAGGAAGGAGACGAGATCGACGATCCCGAAGAACGAGACGGCGTAGCGCAGCGGTCGGCGCGCGGCCGCGAGGCGGGCGACGTACTCGGCCGCGAAGATCAGCGCGGCGGCGATCTCGAACAGGGCGAGCCCGCGCCGCAGCCAGAGCGGCAGGCTGTCGACCGTCTCCAGCGCGACCGCGACGGCGGTGCCGAGGACCAGGGCGGCGAGGAGCCGCGCGAAGGGCCGGCCCCATCGCGGGTGGTCCCCGTCGAGGACGGCTCTCAGCCGCTCGCGTCCGCTCCGGATGGTCATGCGCTCCCCCGTTCGCTCCGGCCGGGGACCGCCTAACGCGGATCGCGCTCGCGGCACACGTCTTCCGGGGCGGGCGCGTCAGCGCGGCACGCCCGGCGCCGTCTCGCGCGCTTCGGCGACCAGCGCCGCGCAGTCGGCCGGGCCCTCCTCGCCCATCTCGAAGAAGGGCAGGGGGTCGATCGAGCCGATGCCGATCGAGGGATCGGCGAGGTGGCCGTGCAGGCGCACCGGGCTGTTGAGATCGATCAGGCTGAAGTCCATGGCGCGCCCCTCCGCGCGGATGTCGAGGGTCTCGTCGGCGAGCGAGATCCAGCCCTCGGCCAGCACCAGGCTGTCGGCGGTCGAGACGAAGGCGCGCTCGATCGCGACGCGGCCGTCCTCGACGCCGAGCGCGAGGCCGGCGCACGGGGCCGGGATCGGTTCGTCGCCGCCCAGGGCGAGGCCGATCGCCTCGATCGCGTCGAGCCCGACCGCCTCGACCGCGAGGCCGCTGATCGCGCCGTCGCTGAGGATCAGGTGGCCGCCGCCGCGCGCGCTCGTCAGCATGGCGTCGAGGCTCGCGCCGGTGCCGAGCAGGTAGACCCGCCCCGAGAGCGTGCCCCCGGTCGCCTCGGCGGTCTCGTCGCCCTCGGCCAGCCGCGCGAGGTCGACGTCCTCGATCGCGAGGGCGACGTCGGCCGAGGGCGCGGCCTCGCGGACGTTGAGCGCCACCTCGCCCGACGCCCTGCCCCCGGCGAGACCGATCGCGAGCGGGCGCACCAGCAGGCGATCGTCCCCGAGGCGGAAGCGCAGATCCAGGCTCTCGACCTGGGTGACGGGGGCCACCACCTCGTCGGCGGTCAGGCGCAGGTCGATCTCCGCCGTGCGCAGCGGCTCGACCGGCACCTCGGTCTTCGGGAACAGACCGTCGCCCTCGACCTCGGGCTCGGCCTCCGCCGTGTCGCCCGGATCGACGCCGATCAGCCCGGCGAGGTCGTCGAACACGAGCTTCTTCGAGCGGATCTCGCCCGCGAGGCGCGGCAGATCGCCCGAGAGATCAGCCTCCAGCGAGCCCTGCGCATCGCTCTCGCCGATCGTGCCGGCGAAGTCGGCGAGGCGGTAGACCCCCTCGCCGATCGCCAGCGTGCCGTCGAGGGCGTAAGGGGGCGTCTCGGGCAGCGGCACGCCGGCGAGCGTGCCGAGCGCTGCGATGTCCGGCCCCGCGACCGAGAAGGCGAGCGCCGTGCCGTCGAGCCCCGCGGGCGCGAGCCGGCCCTCGACGTCGAGCCTCAGCGGGCCGTCGAGCGAGAGCCGCACCGGCCAGGGCGCCTCGGCGGCCAGCAGCCCCTCGGCCGGCCCGCCGGTAAGCGCGAGCGTCACCCGCTCGCCGCGGGCGGTGCCCTCGCCCTTTAGCCGGACGTCCTCGCCGGGCACCGCGCTGCCCGCGAGCCGCGCGATCGCCAGCCGCTCGGCGGTGCCGGCGGCGTCGGCGTAGTCGAGGACCACGTTCGAGAGCGCGAAGTCGCGCAGGATCGGCAGTTCCGCCCGGCCTTCCGGGGCGGGGGCGGCCTCCTCGGCGCCTTGCCAGTTGAGCCGTCCGTCGGCGTCGCGGCGCAGCACGATCTCGGCGTCGGCGACGTGCAGGCGCTCCATGTCGATCGTGTCTTCGAGCGCGGAGAGCAGCCGCACCGCCACGTCGATCTCGCCGAAGGTGCCGATCGCCCCGCCGTCCTCGCCCTCGACGGCGACGTCCGTCAGCGTGGCGCCCGTGGTCCAGCCCTTGTCGAGCGCGAGGCCGCCGATCGCGACCGGCTTGCCGAGCGCGGTCGAGGCGGCGTCCTCCGCGTAGGGCCGCAGCGTCTCGCCGTCGAGCAGCGCCACGGCGGCCACCACGGCGACGAGGGGCAGGAGGACGATCACGGCGAGCAGGATCGCGAGCAGGCGCAGGGGACGCGTCATCGGTCGGTTCCGCGGATCGAACGGCGGCTTCGTCAACGCGCGAAGCGATGGAAACGCCATGTCTCGGCCGCGGACGGCGACGAACCGCGCGGTGCGGCCGCAGGAAGGCGCGCGGTGAGGGTCCGATGTGCCCGTCCGGCCCGGGTGGACCGCTCGGACGTTGCGGAAGCGGGCGGAAACCGAACCCTAGGGCGCCGTCCGGTCCTCGTGCCAGGCGTCCGCGAAGCGCGCGAGGCGGGCGACCGCGTCGGCCAGCGCGGGGGCGGGGGCCACCAGGGCGAGGCGTAGGCAGGCGGGCGCGGCGCTGCCGAAGCTCGCCCCCGGCAGACAGGCGATCCCCTCGGCTTCAAGCAGAGCCTCGGCGAAGGCGCCCGCGTCCTTTGTCACGCCCGAGAGGTCGAGCATCAGATACATCGCGCCCTGCGGCGGGCTCGCGCGCACCGCGCCGCCCGGCGGCAGGGCGTCGAGCGCGGCGCGGGCGCGCTCGGCGGTCTCGGCGGCGATCTCGGCCTCGACGTCCACCGCCTCCTCCAGCGCGGCGAGAGCGCCCGCCTGGACGAAGGGGGGCAGGCCGTAGGTGTCGGCGACGGCCAGATCGCCGGCCCGCGCGATCGCGCGTTCGGGGCCGACCAGCCAGCCGACCCGCCAGCCGGTCATGGCGAAGCCCTTCGAGAGCGCGCCGCAGGTCAGCGTGCGCCCGGCCATGCCCTCCAGCGCGCGGACGGGGCAGTGGACGCCGTCGTGGACCAGCGCGTCGTAGACCTCGTCGGCGATGCACCAGAGATCGTGGCGGCGGCAGAGGGCCGCGACCGCCGCCAGCCGCGCGCGCTCGTAGACCGCGCCGGTCGGGTTGTTCGGGGTGTTCAGCACGATCGCGCGGGTGCGCGGGCCGATCGCGCGGGCGATCGCCTCCGGGTCGGGCTGGAAGCCGCCCGAGGGGCCGGTCGTGGGCACCGCCACCGGCACGCCGCCCGCGGCGCGCACGGTCTGGGGGTAGGGGGCGTAGTACGGGTCGAGGATCACGCACTCGTCGCCCGGATCGAGCGCGAGGGCCACGGCGAGGCGCAGCGCCGCCTGCGCGCCGAAGGTGACGTGGACCGCCTCGGGATCGGGGGCGGGGCCGAAGCGGCCGAGGCGGCGGGCGACGGCCTCGCGTAGCCGCGGGGTGCCGCCGAGCGCGGCGTAGCCGTGCGGGCCCTCGCGCGCGGCGCGGACCAGCGCCTCGATCGCGGCGGCGGGAGCGGGGCGGTCGTGCTCGCCGACGGCGAGGTTGAGCACCGCGCGGCCTTCCCGCTTCAGCGCGTTCGCCCGGCGGTAGAGCCGCCAGCCGTCGTCGCCGCCCGTACCGAGCAGGCCGCGGGCGGTGCGCGAGAGCGCCGGCCCGGTCTCCGGGCCGGCGGCGTGGTCGTCGGGGCTCATCGCGGGGCGACCCTCGGCGCCGGGCTCACTCGTCGGGGAAGCTGACCGGCACGAAGCGCAGGTCGCCGCCCGCGCGCACGAGCAGCAGCACGGCGCTGCGGCCCTCGCCGCGCACGCGCTCGACCTGTTCGCGCACGTCCTCGGGGGTGGACACCGGCTCCTGGCCGACCTCGACGATCACCTGACCGGCGGCCAGTCCCTCCTCGGCGGCGGGACCGCCGTCCTCGACCCCGGTGATCAGCACGCCCGAGACGTCGTCGGGGATCGAGTAGCGGTCGCGCGAGGCCATGGTGATCTCGCCGAGCGTCATGCCGAGCAGGCTGGTGCCGCCCGTGGTCCCGTCGTCGGTCTGGCTCTGCGGGTCGGGCGAGACGGCGGCGACGGTCTCCTGGTCCTCGAGCCGGCCGACGGTGACGCGCTGGGTCTGGGTCTTGCCCTTGCGGAACACCTGGACGCGCACGTTCGAGCCGACCTCGGTGTCGGCGACGATGCGCGGCAGGTCGCGCATCTCGTCGATCGGCTGGCCGTCGAACTGCAGGATCACGTCGCCCTGCTGCAGGCCGGCTTCCGCGGCCGGGCCGCCCTCGGTGACGTCGGCCACCAGCGCGCCCTGCGCGCGGTCGAGCCCGAGCGCCTCGGCCATCTCGTCGTTGACCGACTGGATGCGCACGCCGAGCCAGCCGCGCCGCGTCGTGCCGTACTCCTGGAGCTGGTCGACGATGTTGCGCGCGAGCGCCGAGGGCACGGCGAAGCCGATGCCGATCGAGCCCCCCGTGGGCGAGATGATCGCGGTGTTCACGCCGATGACCTCGCCGTCCATGTTGAACAGCGGCCCGCCCGAGTTGCCGCGGTTGATGGCCGCGTCGGTCTGGATGAAGTCGTCGTAGGGCCCCGCGTTGATGTCGCGGTTGCGCGCCGAGATGATCCCGGCCGAGACCGAGCCGCCGAGGCCGAAGGGATTGCCGATGGCGAGCACCCAGTCGCCGACGCGCGACTGACGGGAGTCGCCGAACGGGACGTGGGGCAGCTCCTCGTCGGGCTCGACCTTCAGGAGCGCGATGTCGGTCTTGGGGTCGGAGCCCACCACCTCGGCCCTGAGCGAGTTGCCGTCGGCGAAGTTGACGGTGATCTCGTCGGCCTGCTCGATCACGTGGTTGTTGGTCACCACGTAGCCGTCGGGCGAGATCACGAAGCCCGAGCCGAGCGACTGCACCTCGCGCGGGCCCTGCGGGCGCTGCTGCTGGTCGAAGAAGTCGCGGAACAGGTCCTCGAACGGATTGCCGGGCGGTACCTGGCGCTCGCCGCGCTCGGGCACGTCCACGGTCTGGGCGGTCGAGATGTTGACCACTGCCGGCGTCAGCCGCTCGGCGAGGTCGGCGAAGGTGTCGGGGGCTGCGCGCTGGGCGAGGGCGGGCTGCGGGGCGAGCGCGGGCGCGAGCGCCGCGCCGACGAGCCCTATGGCGGGCAGGGCGGCGATCAGCGTGGCCGCGACGCCCGCCTTGAGCGCCCCGGAGGGGAACGGCGTGCGGAGCATCGGGGGTCTCCCATGAGGTGTCGGGTATCGGTATCGAGATGGTCGGGCATCGTGTTCGAGCGTCCCGGCCTGTCACGCGGCGAACACGGTTTCCCGTCTTTCGTTCAATCGCGACGACCTGTCACGTCGCGCCCGGTGCGATCTTCGCCGCGCTCAGGAGCGCACCAACAGATAGCCGATCGCGCCGAGGGCGGCGAGGGCGACGCCGACGCGCCGGCGCCGCGCCTCGCCCATGGCCTCCAGCATCGCGAGCAGCGCGGGCATGGAGGAGGCGAAGATCGCGATCGTCATGCCCTCGATCAGCATGACGAGCGCGAGGGCGGCGAGCAGGTCCATCAGGTCCGCCCGCCGCCGTGCCGTCCGGGACGCGTCGCGCGCGTCACTCCGCCTCTGTCGCGGGGTCGGCGATCGCCTCCGGCAGGGCACCGGACGCCTCGCCCGAGCGCGCCTCCTCGTCCGGCGCGTCCGAGCCGTCGGCCTGCGTGCCTCCCTCGGCCTCGGCAGGAGCCTCGCCGGCCTCGGAGGGCGTGCCGACCGTCACGCTGCCGCGCTGGCCGCCGTCGAAGGCGGCCGGCCCCGGCGTGATCCCGGCGGGCGCGTCCGACTTCAGGTAGTCGAAGAACTCGCTGTTGGGCGAGATCACCAAGGTCGAGTTGTCGCCCCTCAGCGAGCGCTCGTAGGCGGTAAGCGAGCGGTAGAAGGCGAAGAACTCCGGATCGCGCGAGAAGGCTTCGGCGAAGACGGCGTTGCGTTCGGCGTCGGCCTGACCGCGGATCTCCTCGGCGCGGCGCTGCGCGTCGGAGACGATCTCGGTCGCCTCGCGGTCGGCCGCGGCGCGAAGCTCCTGCGCGCGCTCCATGCCGCGGGCGCGCTCGTCGGCGGCCTCGCGCTGGCGCTCGGCCTCCATGCGGTCGAAGGTGGCCTGGAGGTTCTGCTCGGGGAGGTCGGCGCGGCGGATGCGCACGTCGATCACCTCGACGCCGAAGGCGAGGGCCTGCTCGCGCGAGACGTCGCGGATGCGCTGCATCAGCACGGTGCGCTCGGGCGAGAGCACGTCCGACTGCGGCACGGAGCCCAGCACCTGACGAAGCGAATCGTTGAGGATCTGGCCGAGCCGCTGGCGTGCCGAGAACTCGGTCTGCACCGACTGGCGGAAGCGAACCACGTCGACGATGCGCCAGCGCGCGAAGGCGTCGACGATCAGGCGCCGCTCGTCGGCGGGCGTGACCTCGAGCTCCGAGGTCTCGACCGGCAGGATGCGGTCCTCGTAGTACTCGACCTCCTGGATGAACGGGACCATCAGGTAGAGGCCGGGCTCGTCGGCGACGCGCACCACCTCGCCGAACTGGAGCACGAGACCCTGCTCGCGCTCGTCGACGATGAAGACCGAGGCGAGCACGATCACGAGCGCGACGACGCCCGCGCCGAGGCCGATGGGTAGCCAGCGCATCAGTTCGATCCCTCACGGGCAGCATTGGGGACGGGGGTGATGGTGCTGACGTTGGGCCCGCCGCCCGACCCGCGCGCGCCGGAGCCGGTGCGGGTGGTGCCGTCGCGCGTGCCGTTGCCGCGCGAGCCGCCACCGTTCGGGGTCAGCTGGTTCAGCGGCAGATAGGGCACGACGCCCTGGCCGCCGCCGCCGCCGGAGGCGGTCTCGTCGATCAGCACCTTGTTCACGTCGCCGAGCACCCGCTCGATCGTCTCCAGATAGAGGCGCTTGCGGGTGACGTCCGGCGCGTTGGCGTATTCGCCGTAGACCGAGACGAAGCGCGCCGCTTCACCGCGGGCCTCGTTGACGACGCGCGCGCGGTAGCCTTCGGCGCCTTGGAGCACCTCGGCCGCCTCGCCGCGCGCGCCGGCGAGCTTCTCGTTGGCGTAGCGGTCGGCGTTGTTCTCGAAGCGCACGCGGTCCTGCTCGGCCGCCTGCACGTCGCGGAAGGCGTCGATCACCTCCGGCGGCGGGTCGGCGTCGTCGAAGGGCACGCGGATGATGTTCACGCCCGCCTCGTAGTCGTTCAGCGTCCCCTGGATCAGGCTCTGCACCTCGCTCGCGATCGCGGCGCGGTCGCGCGACAGGATCGGCTTCAGCTCGGAGCGCGCGATCACCTCGCGCATGGCCGATTCGGAGACGCCGGTGATGGTCTCCTCGGGGGCGGCGAGGTTGAACAGGAAGTCGGCCGGGTTGGCGACGTTCCAGACCACCGAGAAGTCGATGTCGACGATGTTCTCGTCGCCCGTCAGCATCAGCCCGCGGTCGCCGGTGCGGCCGGTGCCGATGTCGATCACGCGCTCGCGCTCGGTCTCGACGATCTCGTGGGTGACGAACGGCCAGGGCGCGAAGTTGAGACCGGGCGTCGCGGTGTCGGAATACTCGCCGAGGAACAGCTCGACCGCCTGCTGGCCGGTCTCGACGCGGTAGAACGAGACGAAGGCCCAGATCACGAGGATCGCGCCGGGAACGGCGTAGGGCAGGTAGCGCTTGTATTCGTCGAAACCCGAGGGCGGGCCGCCGCGACCGCCGCCGCCGCCCTTGCCGCCGAGCACGACGCGCAGCTGTTCGCGGCCCTTGCGCAGGAGGTCGTCGAGATCGGGGCCCTGACCGCCGCCTCCGCCGCCCTGGTTGCCGCCCCCGCCGCCGCGGGGTCCGCCGCCCCAGGGGCCACCGCCGCCGCCGCCGCCGCGCGGCCCGCCGCCCCAGGGGCCGCCGCCGCCCGAGTTGTTGATTGGCATGCTCTCGTCATCCTCCGATGGCGTGGGGTCGCGCCGCCCGCGGGCGGCGCGCGATCGTGCCTCGCCTCCCCCGTCTAGGACGACGCGATGCTCGCGCGCAACAGGTGGCGCCTGGGGATGGGCGTTCAAGACGCCGCGGTCTCGCGCCTCACCCCGATCCGGGGGACGCGCGCGGCCCTCAGGCGCGCACCGGCTCGCGCATGGTGACCAGTTCCTCGGCCGCGGTCGGATGCACCGCGACGGTGCGGTCGAAGTCCTCCTTGGTCGCGCCCATCATCACCGAGACGGCGGCGAGCTGGATCATCTCGGCCGCGCCGTGGCCGGCGAGGTGGACGCCGAGCACGCGCCGCGAGGCCCGGTCCACCACGAGCTTCATCAGCGCGCGCTCCTCGCGCCCCGTCAGGGTGTGCAGGAGGGGGCGGAACTTGGCGCGGTAGATCTCGACGTCGCGGTGGTCGGCTCTGGCGGCCTGCTCGGACAGCCCGATCGTGCCCAGTTCGGGCTGGCAGAAGATCGCGGTCGCCACCAGCGCGCGCTCGGCCTCGGTGGGCGTGCCCCGGAACACCGTGTCGACGAAGGCCATGCCCTCGCGGATCGCGACCGGCGTCAGCTCCAGCCGGCTGGTGACGTCGCCGACGGCGTAGATCGACGGCACGGTGCTGCGCGAATAGTCGTCGACCTCCACCGCGCCGTTCTTGCGCAGCGCCACGCCCGCCTCCTCGAGCCCGAGGCCCTGCGTGTTCGGCTTGCGCCCGAGTGCTGCGAGCACCGCATCGGCCATCACGGTGGTACCGTCGCCGAGGGTGACGGCGAGCGCCTCGCCGGCCTTCTCGATCG
>JBHJHI010000089.1:0-14728 GCA_050330995.1 Paracoccaceae bacterium | reverse complement strand
GCGCGGGACGTGCCGCCCGCGGCCGTCCCGGTGCGCCGAGGCCGGCGTCGAGGCAGGCGAGCAGCGCCTCCGCCCCGCGCGCCCGCGCCGCCGCGCCGCCGGCCGAGCGGGGCACGTGCAGGAAGCCGACCGTCCCGACCGGCGGCACGCCGCCGATCCCGGCGAGCGCCGACCAGAGCGTGGTGTCGCATACGTAGCGTCCCGCGTCCTCCGACAGCTTCGCCGGCACGCCGCGCGCGGCCATGGCGGCCTGCGCCCCGGCGTTCGGCCAGCGCGCGGGCCGCACGCCGCGCGCGTGCGGCACGAGCGGTCCGGGCCGGCCGTAGCGCTCCAGCCGGAAGCCGGGCCCGTTCCATTCGCCCGTCAGCAGCACCGCGTCGGGGCGCAGCCGGCGCAGCGTCGCCCGTAGCGCGGCCGCGGCCGCCTCGTGGTCGACCGGCAGCACCACCGCCTCCAGGCCGGGCCGGCGGCGACAGGCCTCGGCCGCGAGCAGCCCGGAGGCGTTCACGCTACGCCCGCCGAAAGGTTCGAACGCTGTCAGGAGGATCTTGCTCATGGATGGATCGTGCCACCCGCAGCCCCGCCGCGCCAGCCCCGCGGCGGCGCGATGAGCAAGGACCATCCCGTCACCCCGGACGGACGCTACTTCGTGGCCAAGGGTAAGCTCTGGCGGCGCACCGATCCCTCGCTCGACGAGGCGACGCGCCGGCGCCACGTCAAGGCGCTGATGCAGGCGCGCCGCGCCGTCGGCCGGGCGGGCACCGAGGCCGAGGAGCGAGAGGCCCGCGACCGGGTCGACGCCGCCAAGCGCGCCCTCGGCGAGCGCGGCCCGGTCTGGTGGGACGACGGCGCCCCCGACGAGACGCTGAAGGCGCCCCGGAACTCGTCCTACGCCGATTGGTGGGCCGGCCTCCCGGACGAGGAACGCGCCGCCGGCGACGCCTGATCACGCCCGGCCGACGAGATCGTCGAGATCCGCGTAGTCCGGCGGCGCCGCGTCGAGGCGCGCGCCGTCCCGGATCACCACGCGCCCGGTCTGCGGGCGTGCCCGAAACTCCGACCAGTCGCGCGCCTCGGTGACGACCAGGTCCGCCGCTCGCCCCGGCGCGATCGACCCGGCCTCGACCCCGAGCATCAGGGCCGGCGTCGCGGCGAAAGCCGCCGGCCAGTCACCGACGGGATGGTCGAGATGGGCGATCCGGCTCGCCTCGCGCCAGACGGCCAGCATGTCGAGATCGCCGCCCGGATGGAACGGATCGCGCGTGTTGTCCGAGGCGAAGGCGACGCGCACGCCGCGCGCCTTCGCCTCGTGCACCAGCGTGACGCCCCTCAGCCGCGGCGTGCGCCCGGCCGCGCGATCCTGGAGATAGAGATTGCACAGCGGCAGACTGACGAGATCGACCCCGGCCTCGGCGACGCGGTCGAGCGTCGCCATCGCCTCGTCCTCCGGCTGGGTGGCGAGCGCGCAGGCATGGCCGGCCAGTACCCGCCCCCGGAACCCCGTGCGCGAGACCGCCCGCGCGATCGCGTCGAGCCCCCGCGAGCCGGGATCGGTAGTCTCGTCCGCATGGAAGTCGACGTCGAGCCCGCGCGTGCCGGCCGCGTCGAGAAAGCGGTCGAGCCGGGCGTCGAGGCCCTCCGCGCCCACGACCACCGCGCCGAGCACGCCGCCCTCGGCCGCGACCCGGTCCGCCATCGCTCCGAAGCCGGGACAGTCGGCGGCGTCCGGCCCCGAGAGCGAGGCCGCCTGCAACGCGAGCCGCCCCGCCCAGCGCTCGCGCGCCGCGGCGAAGACGTCCCACGACGCCTCGTCCGCAGTGTCAGTGTCGAGATGGGTTCGCAAGGCCACCGTCCCGTGCGCCCAGGCCGCCCGGAGCGAGAACTCCATGCGCCGCGCGAGATCATCCGTCGTCCAGCACCGGCGATCCGCGCGCGCGGCGTCGAGCGCGCCCGCGAGCGTGCCGTCGGGGTTGGCCCGACGCGGCCAGACATGGCCCTTGTCGAGATGGACGTGCGCGTCGACGAGGCCGGGCAGCACGATCCGCCCGCCGAGATCGACGGCGGGCCAGTCCGCCGCGGCCTCGCGGAAGCGCCCGTCCTCGACACCGATCTCGGCGTCGAGAAGCCCGTCGCCCGCGGGCGCACCGTCGAGCGCCGCGAGCGCGGAGGGCACCCGCGCGCCCGTCAGCCGGTAGCGTCTCCCCAGGCGTCCGATCGCGTCCATGTTCGCCTCCCTCCCGACGCCGCCTCGCCCCGGCACGCGCGGACGCCCCGTCGGCAGACGAGCCTGCGGTGGCCTCGCCCGTCCGTCGGTCGCGCCCGTCCGTCGGTTGCGACGGCCACGCCCATTGCGCGCCCGCCGCGTTCGCGCATGCTGTCGCCTTCCCTCAGCGCCACCACAGGAGCGCGCCGATGCGACAGAACAACTCGCTCGAGGAGTACTGGCTCCCCTTCACCGCCAACCGCGACTTCAAGCGCGAGCCGCGGCTGGTCGCGCGTGCCGAAGGGGTCTGGCTCTGGAACCAGTTCGGCGAGGCGGTGATCGACGGCGCCTCGGGGCTGTTCTGCTCGCCGGCCGGGCACTGCCACCCGAAGATCGTCGAGGCGGTGCACGAGCAGATGAAGTCGAACACCTACACCGCCCCCTTCGGCCTCGCCCACGACGGCGCCTTCGCGCTGGCCGCCGAGGTGGCGAAGCTCACGCCGGAAGGGATCGACCGGGTGTTCTTCGTGAACTCCGGCTCCGAGGCGGTCGACACCGCGCTCAAGATCGTGATGGCCTATCACCACGCGACCGGGCAGACGCAGCGTATCCGCATGGTCTCGCGCGAGCGCGCCTATCACGGCGTCAACATCGGCGGCACGTCGCTGAGCGGCATGGTGCGCAACCGCGCCCAGTTCCCGATCATGATGCCCCACGTCGTGCATTTGAGGCACACCTTCACCGGCGAGGAACTGAACAGGCCCGGCCAGCCCGAGCACGGCGCCGACCTCGCCGAGGACCTGCAGCGCTTCTGCGATATGCACGGCGGCGAGACCATCGCCGCCTGCTTCGTCGAGCCGGTCGCGGGCTCGACCGGCGTGCTGGTGCCGCCCAAGGGCTATCTCGAACGCCTGCGCGCGATCTGCGACGCGCACGGCATCCTGCTCGTGTTCGACGAGGTCATCACCGGCTTCGGGCGCATGGGCTACAACTTCGGCGCCCAGACCTTCGGCGTGACGCCCGACCTCATGACCATGGCCAAGGCGCTGACCAACGGCTCGGTCCCGATGGGCGCGGTCGCGGTGCGCGACGACATCCACGACGCGGTGGTCGACGGAAAACCCGAGGGCGCGATCGAGATCTTCCACGGCTATACCTACTCGGCCCATCCGGCCGCGACCGCCGCGGGGCTCGCGACCATGGCGATCTACCGCGAGGAGGCGCTGTTCGACCGCTCCTTCGCGCTGCACGACCACTTCCGCGACGCGATCCACGGCCTGGCCGATCATCCGCTGGTCTACGACGTGCGCTCGATCGGGCTGATCGCAGGCGTCGAGCTGCACCACGACGGCCAGCCCAACCGCCGCGGCGGGCGGGTGCAGAGCCGGCTGTTCTGGAACGGCGCGCACGTGAAGTTCACCGGCGACACCGGCATCGTCGCGCCCCCCTTCGTCGCCGAGCCCGCTCACGTCGACCGCGTGGTCGAGGCGATGCGGCGCACGCTCGACGAGGATCTGGCCGAGCATCCCCTCCCGGCCTGAGCCCCGCGCGGGGGCCCTCGCCCGCGAAGCCGGCGCCCGCCGCCCGTTCGGCATTTCCCAAGCGGGCGGCGGATTTGCCGGGCGAGGCTGCGACGGCTAGACTACCCCTTCGCGTTCGTCGTCGGGGATCCGGACGGCGGGTACGCGCGGGCGAGGGGCCGAGGCGGGCATGATGGAGACGAGACCGGGCACGGCCGCAGGCGCCGCGACGCTCATGGCCTGTCCGACCTGCGACGCGCTTCTCACCGAGCGACAGCCCGCGCCCGGCGAGCGCACGCGCTGTCCGCGCTGCCATACCCTCCTGCGTACCGGGCGGGGCCGCATGGCCGAGGCGCTGGTGGCGCTCGCGCTCGCGGTGCCGCCCCTGATGGCCGTCGGCCTCGCCGCCTCCTTCGTCTCGCTCGTGGGCGGCGGGCAGCAGGCTTCGGCCAGCGTGCTCGGCGCGGCCGCGGCGCTCGCGAGCGGCAACGTCTGGCTGCTCGGCCTCGGCTGCGCGGCGCTCATCGCGGCGCTGCCGGTGGCGCGCTCGGGCGCGATCGTCTACGCGCTCGCGCCCGCGCTGGTCGGGCGCGCTCCCCTGCGAGGGGCGCGCTCTGCGCTGCGCTTCGCGGTACGCGCACGGCCCTGGTCGATGGCCGAGGTGTTCGTGATCGGCGTCGCCGTCGCCATGGTGAAGCTCACCGGCATGGCCGCCGTGACGGTCGGTCCCGCCTTCTGGGCCTTCGCGCTCCTCGGCCTCGTGGCGCTCGCCGAGGACCGGGTGATCTGCCCGCGCTCGCTCTGGGAGCTGCTCGCGTGAGCGTGCCCGCCGCCGTCACCACCGCGCGCGAGGCGGGGCTGGTGGGCTGCACCACCTGCGCGGGCGCCTGGCCGCCGAGCCTCGCGCACTGTCCGCGCTGCGCGGCGCGCCTCGTCTCGCGCCCGCCCTCGGGGCTCCAGCCGGTCTGGGCGTGGTGGATCGCGGGCGTGATCCTCTACGTGCCCGCCAACGCCTGGCCGATGCTGATCACCCGACAGATCGGCCACAACGAGCAGAGCACCATCCTCGGCGGCGCGCTCGAACTCGCGGCGATGGGCTCCTACGGCGTCGCCGCCATCGTGATCGTCGCCTCGGTCGTGATCCCGATCGCCAAGTTCGCCGCGATCGCCGCGCTCGCCATCGCCGTCCACCGCGGCACGCCCGGACGCGTCGGCCAGCGCACGACCCGGCGGCTCGTCCATCTCTACGAGGTGGTCGAGTTCATCGGCCGCTGGTCGATGATCGACATCTTCGTGGTCGCGATCCTCTCGGCGCTGGTGCAGATGGGCCTCGTCGCCTCGATCTCACCGGGACCGGCGGCGGGCTGCTTCGCGCTCTCGGTCGCCTTCACCATGCTCTCGGCCCGCGCCTTCGACCCGCGGCTGCTCTGGGACGCCTTCGGGAGCGCGCAATCGGCGGAGATGCGCGACGAGGACGCGCGATGACCGAGGAGGCCGTGCCCGTCGAGCCGGACGTCGAGCGAAAGCGCGGGCGCCTGCCCTCGATCGTCTGGCTGGTGCCGCTCGCCGCCGTCGCCGCGGCGGTCGCGCTGCTCGTCCAGAACCTCTCCTCGCGCGGGCCGCTGATCGAGATCGAGTTCCGCACCGCCTCGGGCATGGCCGAGGGGCGCACGCCGGTGCGCTACCGCGACCTCGACGTCGGTCAGGTCGAGGCCCTGCGCTTCTCCGAGGACCTCACCCGCGTGGTCGCCGAGGTGCGCATGACCGCCGAGGTCGCGCCCTATCTCGACGAGGAGGCGCGCTTCTGGGTGGTCGCGCCCCAGATCAGCGCGCAGGGGATCTCCGGGCTCGAGACGGTGCTCTCGGGCAGCTACATCCAGGGCTCGTGGGACAACGAGCCCGGCGAGCGGCAGTCGAGCTTCGTCGCGCTCCAGGATCCGCCGCTGACCCCCGAGGGCACGCCCGGCGCCAGCGTGCAACTCCGCGCCGAGCAGGGCGGCTCGCTCGACATCGGCTCGCCGATCTTCTTCAAGGGCGTCCAGGTCGGCCAGGTCGAGAGCAAGCGGCTGACCGAGGACGGCGAGGCGGTCGAGTTCGACGTGTTCGTGAACGCGCCGCACAACCAGCGCGTGAGCACCGCGACGCGCTTCTGGGACGTCTCCGGCGTGCAGGTCTCGATCGGCGCCGAGGGGGCGCAGCTCGAGATCGCCTCGCTCGCCTCGGTGATCCGCGGCGGCGCCGCCTTCGCCACCCTCGGCGCCGAGACGCCCGAGCCGGTCGAGGACGGCCATACCTACACGCTCTACCCCTCGCGCCAAGCGGCGCAGGAGGACGTGGTGGTGGGCGACCTCGACGGCCAGGCCCGGGTCGCGGTGCTGTTCGACGCCTCGGTGCGCGGCCTGCGCCCCGGCGCCGAGGTCGACATCGCCGGCCTGCGCGTCGGCCGCGTGGTCGAGGTGCGCGCCGAGATCGTCCCCGAGACCGGGCGCTACGGCACGCGCACCGTGCTCGCGCTCTCGCCGAGCCGGCTCGGCGTCGAGGACGACGACGCGGCGGTGATCGACTTCCTGGAGAACGCGGTCGCGAACGGCCTGCGCGCGCGGCTCGCGATGTCGAACCTGCTGACCGGCACGCTCTACGTCGAGCTGGTCGAACTGGACCCGGACGCGCTGGTCGACCCCAACGCCGCGTTCGACCGCTCGGGCGAGATCCCGGTGATCCCGAGCGTGCCCTCCGACGTCGACCGCCTGTCGGGCTCGGTCGCGGGGCTTCTGGACCGCGTCGACAGCCTGCCCATCGAGACGCTTCTCGACAACGCCGCGCGGCTTCTGGAGAACGTCAACGCCGTGATGGCGAGCGAGGCGACGCGCGCGATCCCCGACCGCGCGCTCGCGGTGCTCGACACCGCCGAGGCGCTGGTCGCCGACCCGGCCATCGGCGAGACCGTGGCCGAGGCGCGCGCGCTCGCGGCCTCCCTGCGCGGCCTCGCCGAGAGCGAGGCGGTGCAGGCCGCGCCGGTGGAGGTGCGCCAGCTCCTCGCCGCCCTCGGCGCGCGCGTCGAGACGCTGCGCGACGAGGACGCGGCCGCCGATCTCGCGGGGCTCGTCGCGGCGCTGCGCGCGCGCGCCGAGGACCCCGCTCTCGCCAGTCTGCCGAACGAGGCGGCCGAGACGCTCGCCGCCGCCCGCGCCCTCCTCGCCGACCCGGCGCTGGGCGAGGTGCCCGCGAGCGCGAACGCCGCGCTGGAGAGCCTGCGCGCCACGCTCGACGACCCGGCGCTGCGCCGGCTGCCGGGCGAGGCCGAGGCGACGCTGGCCTCGCTTCGCGCCCGTCTCGACGACCCCGCGCTCGCCGAGGCCGCCGCCGCGCTGGCGCCGCTGCTGACCGAGGCGCGCGGGACGATCGCCACGCTCGGGTCGAGCGCCGATCCCGCGCTCGCGGCGATCACCGAGATCCTCGCGAGCGAGGCGACGCGGCGCCTGCCGGTCGAGGTCGCCGCGACCCTCGGCGCGGTGCGCGCGCTCGCCGAGACGCCGGCGCTCGGCGAGACACCGGCCGCGATCAACGCCACGCTCGAGACGCTGCGCGCCACGCTATCGCAGCCCGAGGTGCGGGCGCTGCCGGGCGAGGCGGGCGCCGCGCTCGCCGCGCTGCAGGCGCGCCTCGACGATCCCGCGCTCGGCGAGGCGATCGCCGCCGCCGCGCCGCTCCTGACCGAAGCGCGCGAAACCATCGACGCGCTCGGACGAGGCGCCGATCCCGCGCTCGGCGCGCTCACGACGATCCTGGAGCAGGAGGGCGCGCGCGCCCTGCCCGGCGAGCTGTCGGCCACGCTCGCCACCGCGCGCCGCTTCGTCGAGGACGGCGCGCTCGACGAGACATTGGGAGAGACCAACGCCACGCTCGCGTCGCTGCGCGCGCTCCTCGAGCAGCCCTCGACGCGCGCCGCACCGGAGGAGCTGGCCGCCACCCTCGCCGCCGCGCGCGCGCTGCTGACCACGCTGGAGCGCGAGGAAGCGGCCGCCGAACTCGCCGCCACCCTCCAGGCGACGCGCGATCTGGTCGCGAGCCCGTCGCTGAAGACGCTCTCGGACGAGCTCGCCGCGACGGTCGCGTCGCTGCGCGGTCTCCTGCAGGCGCCCGGCGCCGAGCGGTTGCCGGCGGCGACGGCCGAGGCGCTCGACGAGGCGGCGAAGCTCGCCGAGCAGTTCCGCGAGGAGAACATCGGACGGGCCGCCTCCGCGGCGCTCTCGGGCGTCGAGACCGCCTCGGCTTCGCTCGAGCGCGCCGCCTCGCGCCTGCCCGCACTCCTCGACCGTCTCGCCGGCGTCGCGAGCCGCGCCGACGACGTGCTGGCCTCGGTCTCGGTCGGCTCGGAGCTGAACTACGAGGCGGTCGCAGCGATCCGCGACATCCGCGAGGCGGCGCGCGCGGTCACCGACGTCGCCGAGCTTGTCGAGCGCAACCCCAACAGCATCATCCTCGGCAAATGACGGTGCCTCGCCCCATGCTCCGCCCCGCACTCCGCCTCCTCGCCGCCGCGCTCGCCCTCCTGCTCGCCGCCTGCGCGGGGTCGGCCGAGCCGACCTACTACCTGCTCGACCCCGAGCTGCCGCCGGCGGCCGGTGTCGGCGAGGCGCCGCCGCTCGGCCTGCGCGAGATCGCGCTGCCGCTCTACGCGCGGCGCACCAGCGTCGCGGCCCTCGGCGACGACGGCGCCGTGCAGCTCGACGACGGCCAGCGCTGGGCCGAGGAGCCCCCGCGCGCGATGTCGCGCGTGCTGGCCCGCGCCCTCGCCGCCCGCGCCGGGCGCACGGTGCTGAACGAGCCCTGGCCCGCCGGCGCCACGCCCGACACGCTCGTCAGCATCGACGTCGACCGCTTCATCGGCCGCCCCGGCGGCACGCTCACGCTCATCGGGCAATACCGCATCGACCCCCGCCGCGACGCCGGCGAGGCGGTGATCGACGGCTTCTCGATCGAGGAGAGCGTGGGCGAGGGCTACGGCGCGCTGGTCGAGGCGCACGGCCGCGCGCTGGTGGCGCTGGCCGAGCGCATCGCCGCCGACCTGCCGCGCTGAGCCCCCTCCACCACCGCGCCACCGTCCGCGGACCGCCGCACGGCGATCTCGACGCGAAATCGGTAACGTATTAATGGAAGTTCGTTAAACGGGTGCCGGCGCGGCCTATATCGCTCTCATCGGCCTTCCGGACGCACCCGGCCCGGAGCGACCGTGGCGTTTGCAGACGCTCGATCGCGCCGGTCTCGACGGCCGCCCGGCCGGCTCTATAGCCTCGGCGAGATAGTGGCCACGCCCCCGCGCGAGCCACCTCGGCCCGAGAGAACGACGGGAAGGTCGCGGACCCGACCGCGACGCCCGGCCACTTCGAAGCGCGCAGCCCGACACCGAAGGGACGAGACTGATGAAGGACCACGCAGCCACGCAGGGCGCCTGCCCGTTCCGGGGCACCCGTATCGGCGGTGCCGCCGGCTCCGAGCCGCAGAACGACCACTGGTGGCCGAACCGGCTGAAGGTCGAGCTGCTCCACCAGAACCCGGCCGAGGCCGACCCGTTCGGGCCCCATTTCGACTACGCCGACGAGTTCTCGAAGCTCGACTTCAAGGCGCTGAAGCAGGATCTGTTCGACCTGATGAACGCGTCGATCGCGTGGTGGCCGTCCGACTACGGCAACTACGGGCCGCTGATGATCCGCACCGCGTGGCACTCGGCGGGCACCTACCGCATCGCCGACGGGCGCGGCGGCGCGGGCCAGGCGATGCAGCGCTTCGCCCCGATCAACTCGTGGTGGGACAACGGCAACACCGACAAGGCGCGCCGGCTGCTCTGGCCGATCAAGCAGAAGTACGGCGCCGCGATCAGCTGGGCGGACCTCATCGTCCTCGCCGGCAACGTCGCGCTCGAGAACATGGGCTTCAGGACGTTCGGCTTCGGCGCGGGGCGCATCGACGCCTGGGAGCCCGACAACCTGACCTACTGGGGCCCCGAGGGCTGGAACGGCGAACGGCCGAAGGACGTCGCGCCGGGCCCGCGCGGCGACGGCTCCGACGCGATGGTCACGCGCACGCTGCGCTGGGAGGGCGATCCGGCCGAGGACTACTACGACCTCGAGAACCCGCTCGCGGCCTCGCACCAGTCGCTGATCTACGTCGATCCCGAGGGTCCGCGCGGCAACGGCGACCCGATCGAGTCGGCGCGCGACATCCGCGAGACCTTCGCGCGCATGGCGATGAACGACGAGGAGACGGTGGCGCTGATCGCCGGCGGCCACGCCTTCGGCAAGAGCCACGGCGCCGTGCCGGCGGAGAAGGTCGGCCCCGCCCCCGAGGGCGCGCCGATGGAGGCGATGGGCCTCGGCTGGATGAACCCCGAGGGCAAGGGGTTCGCCGAGTACACCATGACCAACGGCATCGAGGGATCGTGGACGCCGAACCCGACGCAGTGGGACAACGACTACCTGACGCTACTCTTCAAGTACGAGTGGCAGCAGACCAAGTCCCCCGCCGGCTCGGTGCAGTGGGAGCCGACCGATCCGGACGCGCCGAAGACCCCGGACGCGCACGTGCCCGGTCAGATGAACCCGCTGATGATGATGACCTCGGACATCGCGCTGAAGGAGGACCTAGCCTATCGTAAGGTCTGCGAGAAGTTCCTCGCCGACTTCGACTACTTCTCCGACGCGTTCGCCCGCGCCTGGTACAAGCTGACCCACCGCGACATGGGGCCGAAGGTGCGCTACCTCGGCCCCGAGGTGGCGGCGGAGGACCTGCCCTGGCAGGACCCGATCCCGGCGCTCGACCACGAGACCGTCGACGCGGCGGACGTGAAGGCGCTCAAGGAGAAGATCCTCGCGACCGGCCTCGGCGTGCCCGCCCTCGTGTCGGCGGCCTGGGCCTCGGCGTCGAACTACCGCGACACCGACAAGCGCGGCGGCGCCAACGGCGCGCGCGTGGCGCTCTGGCCGCAGAACGAGTGGGAGGTCAACCGGCCCAACGAGCTGGCCAGGGTGATCGAGGCGCTGCGCGCCATCCAGTCCGACTTCAACGGTTCGGCCTCGGGCGGCAAGAAGATCTCGCTCGCCGATCTGATCGTCCTCGCCGGCGCGGCGGCGGTCGAGAAGGCGGCCGGGGACGGCGGGATCGACGTCGAGGTGCCGTTCGTGCCCGGCCGCATGGACGCCACGCAGGAGCAGACCGACGATACCTTCGAGTGGCTGAAGCCGGTCTCGGACGGCTTCCGCAACTACCACGACGAGAACGTCCGCTTCCACGTCGCGCCCGAGCATCTGTTCCTCGACCGTGCCGCGCTGCTCAAGCTCTCGGCGCCCGAGTGGACCGCGCTCGTCGGTGGCCTGCGCGTGCTCGAGCAGAACTACGACGGCTCGCGCGACGGCGTGTTCACCGACCGCCCGGGCGTGCTCACCAACGACTTCTTCCGCGCGCTGACCACCATGGACTACGAGTGGAAGAAGGCGGACGAGGACGGCATGCGCTTCACCCTCGACGACCGCGAGACCGGCGAGACCAGGTTCACCGCGACGCGCTGCGACCTGGTGTTCGGCGCGAATTCGCAGCTTCGCCAGATCGCCGAGGTCTACGGCGCGAACGACGGGCACGAGCGGCTCGTGCGCGACTTCGCCCGCGCGTGGCACAAGGTGATGATGCTCGACCGCTTCGACGTGCCGGAGGCGCGCGCCGAGGTCATGTCGATCTGCTGATCGGGGATCGGGCTCGCCGACCCCGTCCCTTCCGACGGCCCGAAGCCCCGCTCCGGGCCGTCGCCTTGTCAGACGACGTCAGTCGTAGATGTCGATGTCGAACTCGTAGCGCTCGCCGTTCGCCTCGATCACCTCGGGCAGGATGCGCCGCCAGTCCTCGTCGGCGGCGCGGTGGCCCTCCACGGTGATGGGCTGCCCGACGGTGAAGTCGCTGCCGTCCTCGCGCAGTCCCGCGTTCCTCATCTCGTAGGAATTGCCGAGGTCGATCACCCAGTCCTCGCCGTCGACGCGTATCGACATCTCCCAGTGCGGGAACGGCCGCATGGGCTTGGAGACGAAGCCCTCCAGCACCGTGATCTCCTCGGCGTACTCGATGTGCCCGTGGTGGGCGAGCGCGAGGGCGGGCGCGAGCAGGGCGGCGAGCGCGAGGCGGCGCATGGCGGATCTCCGGATGGTCACTGGACGTAGGCGATGAAGCGGCCGCAGACGAGCGCGCCGAGCCAGCAGGCGATCGAGAGGGCGCCGTGCGCGCGCGCCTGACCGGGCGTCGCGCCGTCGAGCCACCAGCCGGCGCGGACGTGCAGCAGGATCGCGAGCGCCGCGCCGAACGCCACGATCGACAGCTTGACGTAGAGAAGGGTCAGGCCGACGTAGTCGCCCGCGCGCACCGTGAACAGCGAGGCCCCGGTCGCGAGCGCGAGCGCGAGGCCGAGCCCGGCGGTCGGCACCAGCACCCGCGCCAGCGCGTGCCGGTCGATCCGCGGCCAGGCGCCGATCAGACGAAGGTCGAGCGGCAGCACCGAGCCGACCAGGAGCGCGATCGAGAGGATATGGGCCGCGTTGGCGCCGGCGTAGCTCCAGCGCGAGCTGCGCAGCGCCTGGGCGATCAGGCTGTTCTCCAGGCCGGCGAGCGCGTCAAGCAAGCCCTTCCCCCCGACGTCCCGGGCCCCGACCGAGGATGCTTGACAAGGGCGATCTCCCGTTTCGCGGTTGCGGGGCGCTTATACCCCCGGTGCCGGCACGGGGCGAGAGCGCCTTCAGCCTCGGGGCCGTCCGTCAGCCCCGCCCCGCCCCGACCCGTCCGTGGTGGTGCAGCCGCTCGACCAGGACCATGTGCGGCACCGTCAACGCGGCGAGGGCCACGAAGACCACGTGCAGCACGCCCTGGTCCAGCGCCATGCCGCCCTCGCGCACCAGGACGAAGCCGACCCCCGCCATCGCCAGCGTCGAGAGCGTGAGCGGCACGGCGGCGGCGAGCGCGCGTCCGGGCGCCATGCCGAGCGTGTCGGTGGTCGCGAGGAAATGGCGGATCGAGTGCAGCGCGCAGAAGTAGACCACGAAGTAGAGTAGCGGCTCCAGCACCAGCGCGGCCGCCGCGACGATCGCCATCTCGGCGGCGACCAGCGGCCGGGTGCGGGAGAGCCAGGCGAGCACCGGCACCAGAGCCGCCAGCACCGCGAGCCCGACCGCGCGCTGCACCGCGACCACCCCGGCCGCGCCTTCGGGCGAGAGGGCCGCGAACACCCACTCGATCTCGGGCGCGACGCGCCCCGCCGGCAGCGTCACGATCGCGGTGCCGAACAGGAGGCGGCAGGGACGCGACAGCTCGTCGTGCCAGTCGCCCGCGAAATGCACGCCCGAGTAGATCACGAAGGCCGCGAGCGCGGCCGCCGGGGCCACCTGCCAGAACCCGAGCACCAGCGCGGCGAGGCCGAGGTAGACCGCCGAGAACGCGAGATGCCCCCGCCAGCCCCGGAGCGGCCAGAGAAACCCCGCGACGTGCTGGTCGAGCGCCCCGTGCGGCACGCCGACGAGCGCCACCAGCGGCGCGAGCAGCGCGAGCTGCCACACTGGCCCCGGCTGAGCCAGCGCGAGCCCGGCCACGATCGGCGGCGCGAGACACAGGAACGCCAGCCGATGGCGCGCGAGCCTCGCCTCGCCCCCGCTCACGGCGCGAGCGCCGCGCGCAGGAAGGGGACGGGCGGCATCGCGCCGATCACCGAGAGCCGGTCGACCGGCGCGACCGACCCCGACAGGAACCGCTCCATCCGGTCGCGCGGGCAATGGCGGAACAGGCTCAGGAACAGCCCCGCCCCGCGCTCCGGGGCGCGAGCGAGCACGCGCAGGAACGTCGCGTCCATGAAGCGCGTCGCCGGCCCGTCGAGGCCGACGGCGAGGTCGGGGCGCCCCGCGGCGATCCGCTCGGCTTGCTCGCGCGCCATCGCCTGGATGCGGGTGAAGGCGTAGCCGGTCGAGGGCCGCGCCGCGCCGCCCGCGAGCCCCGCGCGCGCGGCGTTCGGCCCGAGCGCGACTGGCCGTCCCGCGCGCATCGGGATGAAGCCGCGTTCCTCGCGAACCACGTCGTGGGCGCGCCCGCCGGTACGCGCCTCGACCGCCCGGTCGCGCCAAGCGCGAAAGCGCGCCGGCGCGAGCGGCGCGGGGCCGAAGGTGGTCGCCTCGATCAGCGCGCGGTCGGGGGCGAAGGGCAGGACGTAGACGAAGTCGATGCCGCCCTCGCGCGGCGCCTCGAACTCCATGAGGCCGACGGTCGAGGCGTCGAACACCGGCGCATCCAGGGCGACCTCGCGGCCCATGAACCACTGCCCGAAGCCCTCGGCCGGTCCGGGACGGCTGTCGATCAGCCGTCGCGCGGCGAGACGGCCGGCGTCGGTCTCGACATGCCACAAGCCGTCCGCGCCGCGCTCCGGCGCGCCGCTCGCTGACGCGCGCAGGAACCGCGTCGTCGGCCGGTCCATACGCGCCAGGGCGGCGGCGTAGAAGCGGCGCGAGGAGAGGGTGCGATAGACCAGCCGCTCCGAGGCACGCGTCACCGCCTCCCCCTCGCGCGATGCCTCTCCCTCGCGCGATGCCCGCCAGCGCGACCATGCATGCGCGGCCGCCGGCGCGATCAGCCCGGTCGGGTCGCCCTCGCGCGCGTCGCGCGGGTGCCAGAACGACCAGGTGCGGTCCTCGTCGTCCCAGTGCGCGCGGGGATCGGCCACCGCAGTCTCGATGCCGCGCTCGGCGAGGAGAGTGGCGAGGGTCAGCCCCGCGCAGCCCGCGCCGAGGATCAGCACGTCGGTGTCGGGCGTCATCGGGGCCTCCCCTCACGGCGTTCGCGGGCGATGGTCGCGGGGGGCGGGGCGGGCGCGGCCCGCGAGGGGGCGGCGGGGGCGGGCGGTGGGGTAGGCCAAACGGGGGGGAGGGCGCGGCGGGGGGGGGAGAACAGCGACCGGCGCGGGGCGGGCGCCGCGAAGGGGTAGGGGCCG
>JBHJHI010000088.1:0-18443 GCA_050330995.1 Paracoccaceae bacterium | reverse complement strand
GGGGCGGATCCGGTCGCCGCCACGGCCTTGACGGCGACTTTGAGTGCCCCGGGGGAACCGCCGGGTGCTGACCCTCTCAAATTCGGGCTATGCGTCGCGGCGCGCGCCGCCGCCGATCCCGAGCCAAGCCCCGCCCGCGGGCGGGGAAGGTGTAGAGACTAGACGGGCGGCGCCTACAGCCGGTCTCGCGGGAGGTCCCTCGGGAGCGGGCCAGGGCGAAGGGATAGTCCAGACCGGCAAACGCCCGGGTGCCGGGCGGCGGCGAAAGCCGTAGCGGTACGAAAATCCGTGTCCTTCGGGAGTGAGGGTTCGAGCCCCTCCGTCCGCACCAGACCCCGTCGCACCGGGTCGCGGAGCATCGGTCTCCCAGGGGGGGCCGGACGCGCCGTCGCGGTGCGCGGACGTTCCGCCCGCGCGGGATCGGCGCTCCGGTTCAGCCGGCCGATCCCCGCCCCCCGCGACGTCCGACGGTCCGCGCCGGGTTGCCGATCGCGGTGGCGCCGGGGGGCACGTCCTCGACCACGAGCGCGTTCGCGCCGACGCGCGCGTCCTCGCCGACCATCACCGCGCCGACGATCACCGCGCCCGCGCCGATGTCGGCGCGCGCCCCGATGATCGGGCAGTCCTGGGGCCGGTCGACGCGCTTGATGCCGAGCGTGACGTTCTGGCGGATCTGCGCGTCGTCGCCGATCATCCGCGCCGAGAGCACGATGCCCGAGTGGTGCCAGATCCTGACGCGCCGGCCGAGCTTCGTAGTGTACCAGAGCGAGATGCCGGCGAGGATCTCGACCAGCTTGAACATCGTCAGATAGAGCGCGGTCGCCGGCGCGCGCAGGATCTTCGGCTGGTCCATGCGCCAGTTGCCGAAGCGGCTGGTGAATACCGCCCAGAAGCCCTGCTCGAACGGGTTCGATCCGTGAGTGCGGAAGTCCTCGGCGACCAGCGCCCAGAAGCCGATGCCCGGCGGGTTCTGGTTGGTGCGCCCGCGCTCGGCGACCGGGGGAATGGCGAAGGCGGCCTCGGCGGCGCGGTAGGCCGCCGACGGCGCGCTGGGCGCGGCCGCGGGCGGCGAGGCGACCATGGGCGCGACCGTCTCCGGACGGGGGCTGATCATGCGGTCCTCCGCGCCGATCGGGGCTTCAGCGCGGCGGACGCGGCAGGCGGAAGCCGTGGGTGAGGTAGTCGCGCCAGAGGTGCGGCGTGCGGCGGGCGCGACGGCGCCAGGGCGCGTTGTAGGCGCGGTTCGCCAGATCGCCCGCGAGGTAGAGCGCCGTCGCCAGCGCCGCGCCTGCCCGGCCGTAGTGGTCGCGGAAGAACTTGTAGCGCGAGTTGAGCCAGAAGGCGGGCACGCGCTTCGGCTCGGTGTCGGTCGAGCGCAGGCCCGTCGCCTGTCCGCAGAGGTGCACCACCCGGCTCCGGGGCAGATACCAGACGCCGAGGCCGGCCTTGCGCAGCCGCGCGCAGAGGTCGGTCTCGTCGAAGTAGAGAAAGTAGCGCGCGTCCATCGAGCCGACCGTCTCGAGCACCCGGCGCGGCATCATGAAGCTCGCGCCGCAGATCCAGTCGGCCGCGAGCGGCTCGTGCGCCGCCGCCTCCTCGGCGCGCATGCGCAGATCGGCGCTGGGCACCAGCCGGTCGAGCGGGCCGATGCGCGCGCCGCGGAAGAACTCGCGCCAGGGCGTGGGCACGCGGAAGGCCGAGGCCTGCATGGAGCCGTCGGGGTCCTCCATCCGGCTGCCGACCGCGCCCGCCTCGGGGTGGGCGACGAGGAAGTCGCGCAGCGCCCTGACCGCGCCGGGGCGGACGTAGGCGTCGGGGTTCAGGAAGTGGACGAAGGCGAAGCCGGGGTCGGGCAGAACCCGGTGTTCGAGCACGTGGTTGTTGGCGTAGGCGAAGCCGCCGTTGTAGCCGATCTGGTAGACGCTCGCCCAATCCCCGTAGCCGCGCGCGCGGATGTGGGCGTCGACGATCTCGACCGAGCCGTCGCCCGAGTCCGCGTCGCCGACGAAGGCCGAGAGCGCGACCCCGCTCGCGCGCTCCTCGGCGAGGCTGTCGAGGCAGGGCCCGATCATCTCCGGCGTCTTGTAGTTGACGACGATCACGGCGACGCGGCCGGCCTCGGCCGAGGCCGGCGCCTCCCGGCCAGGCGCCACCGCGTCGTCCCGGCGCACGTCGGCGTCGAGTGCCTCGCTCATGCCATCGTCCCCTCGCGTCCCTCGATCCGGGCATACACCGCCCGGGGGGCTTTCGGGAAGGCCGCGCGCCGCGGCGCCCGGTGACCCGCTCCGCCGCTCTTACCGACGCAACCGGCCGGAAGTGCGGCATCGCCGAGCCTCGTCGAGCGAAACCGGGCGCGATCCTGTGCCATGGCGGGCTCAGAGCCGCAGCCTGAGCGTCAGCGAGCCGAACTGCGCCGGGCCGTCCTGCGCCTCGTACTGGCGCGAGCGCAGCACGTGGCGATAGCCGAGCGCCACGGGGCCGTGGCCGATCTCGGCCCCGAGCGCGAAGGTGCCGACGAGCCGGCTCGGCGCGACGCCCTCCACGCCGTCGCGCAGGGCGTTGCCCTGGAGGAAGAGGTCGTAGCCGACCACCCGCGCCTCGGCCGAGGCGTAGAGCCGCCAGTCGAGGCCCGCGCCCGGCTCGACCGGGCCGGGCTCGATCGGGTCGGGCACGGCCGGGAGGCCGGGGCCGAGGCGGGCGACGAGCCCTGCGGCGGCCGAGGTGTCGACGTTGCCGAGGCTGATCTCGGTCACGGGCGCGAGGTCGGCGTCGATCCCGGAGAGCGAGGTTCCCGCGAGCGGCGCCCAGCCGCGCCGCCAGCCGAGGCGGAAGCCCGGCTCGTCGCGCACCTGCGTGTCCCAGCCCCGCGGGTCCTCGGCCTCCACCACCTCGTGGACGAAGGACTGGATCTCCTCGGCGAGCGAGCTTTCGCCGACGACGCCGAGGTCGAGCGTCAGCGCGTCCGCGGCGCGCTCGCCGCGCGCGGCGAGCCCGAACGAGACGAACAGGAAGCCCGCGTAGGGGCGGTCGTCGGGCTCGGGCACCCTGAGCGTAATGTCGTCGGGGGTGTAGATCTCGTGACCGAGCGCGTAGGCGACCGACCACGACCGTTCGCCGACCACGGGCTCCAGGCCGCCTCTGAGCGCGCGCCCCCAGAGCGGCAGATTGCCCTCGTCCGAGCGGTAGGAGAGCCGCACGCCGTTGGTGTAGCCTTCGTCGGTGCCCGCGAAGATGTCGTTCTCGAAGGTGAAGGCGTAGGTGCCCGCGGGCGGCAGGCCGTCCGCCGCCGCGCTGCCGGCCACGCAGGCGAGCAGAAAGCCCGAGGACCGGTGTCGTCGCATTCGATCGTTCCCTGTCGCCGAGGCAGGCGCGCGCCGACGCCGGCGCGGCGTCCGCCTGGCGGCGGAACGCGGCACGGGTCCGATCGGTGCCGACGCCGTCGTGCGGGAAGATCGCCTCACGGCGCCTTGGCGCCGACCTCGATCATCACCGCGGCATAGAACACGAAGGAGGCGGCGAGCACGTGCGCGTGCCAGATCGCGTTCTGGAAGGGCAGGCGGTCCCAGAGGTGGAAGGCGACGCCCACGGTGTAGAGCACGCCGCCCGTGACCACGAGGGCGACCCCGACCTCGGACATCGCCGCGACCAGCGGCATGCCGAACGCGACCGCCCCCCAGCCCATCGCGAGGTAGAGCCCGAGCGAGAGCCACTTGAAGCCGCGCGGCACCGTGGCGACGAGCGCGAGGCCCGCGAGCGCCGCCGACCAGATCGCCGTCAGGATGCCCGTGGCCGCCTCGCCCCCGAGCAGCACCGCGAAGGGCGTCCAGGTGCCCGCGATCTTGACGAAGATCGTGCCGTGATCGAGCCGGCGCAGCACCGTCTTGGCGCGCGGGAACGGCACGAGGTGATAGGACGCCGAGACCGCGAACATCGCCACCATCGACACGCCGTAGACCGCCGCGGCCGCGACCACCGGCGAGGCGCCGTGCCAGACGGCGGCGAGCGTCACCAACACCGGCACCGCCACCAGCGCGCCGACCACGCCGAGGACGTGGACCACCCCGTCGGCCCACAGTTCGCCGCGGCTGTATCGCTTGAACTCGGGAAAGACGTGGCGAGCGACGTTCATGGCCTCATCGTACGCGCGCCGCGGACGGGCCCGCAATGCGACGTCGGCCCGCCGGGGCGGGTTCGCGTCCCGCGTGCGTCCCCCGGCGGCGCGGCTCAGGTCCGCTCGGCCCCGGTGATCGCGCTCGCGAAGTCCTCCGGGTCGAAGGGGGCGAGGTCGTCGATGCTCTCGCCGACGCCGATCGCGTGGATCGGCAGGCCGAAGCGGTCGGCGAGCGCGACCAGCACGCCGCCCTTGGCGGTGCCGTCGAGCTTGGTCATCACGAGGCCGCTGACGTCGGCGATCTTGGCGAAGGTCTCGACCTGGGTCAGCGCGTTCTGCCCGGTGGTGGCGTCGAGCACCAGCACCGTGTTGTGCGGCGCCTCGGCGTCGAGCCGGCGGAGCACCCGCACGATCTTGGCCAGCTCCTCCATCAGGTCCTGGCGGTTCTGCAAACGCCCGGCGGTGTCGATCAGCAGGAGATCGGCCCCCTCGGCGGCAGCCTTCTCGAAGGCGGTGTAGGCGAGCGAGGCCGGGTCCGAGCCCTGCGCCGCCGTCATCACCGGCACGCCCGCACGCTCGCCCCAGATCTGGAGCTGCTCGTCGGCGGCCGCGCGGAAGGTGTCGCCCGCGGCGATCACCACGCGCTTGCCGGCGCCGGTGAGCTGCGAGGCGAGCTTGCCGATGGTCGTGGTCTTGCCCGAGCCGTTGACGCCGACCACCAGCACCACCTGCGGGCGCTTCGCGTAGATCGGCAGCGGCTTCGCCACCGGACCGAGGATCTCGGCGATCTCGCGCGCGAGCAGACGCTTCAGCTCGTCGGTGTCCACGCGCCGGCCGTAGTGGCGCTCGGACAGCCGCGCCGAGAGCGACACGGCGGTGTCGACCCCGAGATCGGCCTGGATCAGCACGTCCTCCAGGTCCTCGAGCATGGCGTCGTCGAGCACGCGGGTCTTCTTCGAGCGACCCATCATGCGCGAGAAGAAGCCGGGCCGCTCGGCCCCGGCGCCTTCGGTCGCGGCTTCGGTCTCGATCGCCTTCGGCTCGGCGGCGGGCGGCGGCTTGTCGGCGGGCGTCCGGGCAGGGGTCCCGGACGGCGTCGGCGCAGCGGGCGGCGTCTCCTCGGCGCCGTCCTCGACCAGGGCGTCGAGCCCTTCGTCGAGCTTCTTCTGGCTCTTGAAGAGCCGTTCCTTCAGTTTCGAGAAGAAAGCCATGGGCGCGCCCTCCGACGGTCGGCCCCCGCCTAGCGTGCCGGCGGGCCGATGGCAAAGCGCCCGGCCTCTCGCAAGGGCCGGGCGCCGGAGCGGATCGTGTTACAGGGACGCCGCACGCCGAGCCGGGTGACGGGCACGATGGCGCCGCGCGTGAAGTCGTGCAGGTCGCGGCGGCCCCGCGCGTCGATACGCGCGAGGGTCTGAAGTTCTCCGCGCCTCGAGCGGCGCGAGGCTTGAAGGGCGCCGCGCGTCAGGACGCTCGACGACGCATCACCAGCGCCGAGGCGACGAAGGCCGTACCCTCCATCACGAGCGAGATCGCGAGCAGGATGCCGAGCAGCGTCAGCGAGATCGCCGGGAAGGCCAGGAACAGCACCACCGCGAGCACGATCGAGACCACGCCGGAGGCGACCATCCAGCCCCAGCCGTCCTCCGGGCGCATGCGCGCGCCCATGATCACCCGCACCACGCCGTCGGCGCCGATCACGCTGATCGTCAGCAGCGTCAGCGCGACGAGGCCGGCGAGCGGATTGAGCAGGATCAGCACCGCGCCGACCACGTAGATCACCGAACTCGCGATCGAGAAGCCGCGCGCGCGCCAGCCGTGGGCGCGGAAGGCGTGGACGCCCTGCGCGATGCCGCTGACGAACAGCACGGCGCCGACCATCGCCTCGACGGCGATGGAGGCGACGAAGGGAAGCAGGAAGGCGAGGATGCCGCCGAGCACGAGCAGGACGCCGATCGCCAGCATCCAGCCCCAGTTGCGCTTGATCGCGCCCGTCGGGCGCTCGACGCTGCGCGCAAGATCGTCGGAATAGGTCGTGTCGGCCATGGATCGGGCCTCCAGTCTGCGCTGATGTATGGAACAGCGGGGAAACGAGGCGACCGGGGACGCCGTTCCGACGCTCAGGCGGCGACCAAGTGCGACGATGTCGCCCCCGTGATCGTGGTCTCGACGATGCGCCCCACCGGCCGGTCGGTCTCGAAGCGCACCTCGGCGAAGGCCTCGGTGCGCCCCATCCGGTGCCGCTCGACCAGAACGCGCCGTCGCTGGCCGGCCTCGCCGGCCAGATGACGCGCGACCGCCGCCTCTCCGGCCGCGCGCAGCCGCGCCGCGCGCTCCTGACGCACCGCCTTCTCGACCTGGGGCATGCGCGCGGCCGGAGTGCCGGGGCGCGGCGAGAACGGGAAGACGTGCAGCCAGGTCAGCCCGCAGTCCTCGACCAGCCGCAGCGTGTTCTCGAACATGGCTTCGGTCTCGGTCGGGAAGCCCGCGATCAGGTCGGCGCCGAACACGATCTCCGGACGGCGCGCGCGCATCTCGTCGCAGAAGCGGATCGCGTCGTCCCTGAGGTGGCGCCGCTTCATGCGCTTCAGGATCAGGTCGTCGCCCGCTTGCAGGCTCAGGTGCAGGTGCGCCATCAGCCGCGCGTCGGAGGCCATGGCGTCGACCAGCGCGGGGTCGGCCTCGACGCTGTCGATTGAGGACAGGCGCAGCCGCGGCAGGTCGGGCACGAGCCGCAGCACCCGCTGCACGAGGGTGCCGAGCGGCGGCGCCCCCGGCAGGTCCGCCCCCCAGGACGTCAGATCGACGCCGGTCAGCACCACCTCCTCGAAGCCCTCGGCGACGAGGCGGCGGATCTGCTCGATCACTACGCCAGCCGGCACCGAGCGCGACGGCCCGCGCCCGAAGGGAATGATGCAGAAGGTGCAGCGGTGATCGCAGCCGTTCTGGATCTGGACGTAGGCGCGGGCGCGGCTGTGGAAGCCGTCGATCAGGTGGCCGGCGGTCTCGCGCGCGCTCATCACGTCGTTGACCACGACCCGCTCGGTGTCGGCCGGGTCGGCGAGGCGCGCCCAAGTGGCGCGCTCCATCTTGTCGAGATTGCCGACCACGCGGTCGACCTCTGCCATGGCGGCGAAGGTCTCGGGCTCGGTCTGCGCGGCGCAGCCGGTCACGACGATGCGCGCCCGCGGGTGCTCGCGCCTCAGCTTGCGGATGCGCTGGCGCGCCTGACGCACGGCCTCGGCGGTGACGGCGCAGGTGTTGACCACGACCGCGTCTTCGAGCCCGGCCTCGGCGGCGAGGTCCTTCATCGCCTGGGACTCGTAGGCGTTCAGCCGGCAGCCCATGGTCTCGAACAGGGGCGCGTTCCTCGGGGGCGCGCTCATGCCGGCACCGCCTCGGCACGGGCAGCGAGGAAGGCGGGCGAGAGCGTGCCCTCGAACACGCTCGCGACCGGCCCGGAGAGCGCGACGCCCTCCGCGTGCCAGCGCGCTTCCAGCACGCCGCCCTCCATCTCGACGTGGATGTGCGCGTCGGTCAGTCCGCGGCGGTGGCAGGCGACCGCGATCGCGCACGCCGAGGAGCCCGAGGCGAGGGTGCGCCCGACGCCGCGCTCCCAGACCCGCGCGCGGACGCGCTCGCGCGAGAGCACCTCGACCACCTGCACGTTGGTGCGCTCGGGAAACAGCGGGTCGCGCTCGACCCGCGCGCCGATCGCCCGCCAGTCGAGCCCGTCGAGGCGGTCCACCACGTGGACGCAGTGCGGGTTGCCCATGCCGACCGCCGTGGGGCGGCCGTCGAGCGGCAGCGCCAGCGTGTCGACCTCGCGTGCGAGCGGCACGCCCCGCCAGTCGAGCGCGGGCGCGCCCATCTCAACCTCGACCGCGCCGTCGTCGCGGCACCGCGCGGCGAGCCGGCCGCGCCCCTCGACCGCGATCGCGAGGTCGGGGCCGCGGCCCTCGTCGAGCAGGAGGGCGGCGACGCAGCGCGTGGCGTTGCCGCAGGCGGCCGAGGCCGAGCCGTCGGCGTTCCGGAACCGCAGCCCGACGTCCGAGCCCGGCGCGTCGATCAGCTCGACCAGCTGGTCGCAGCCGATCCCGCGTCGGCGGTCGGCGATCGCGCGCACGAGCCGCGGCCCGAGCGGGGCCTGCCCACCGCGTCGGTCGACGACGACGAAGTCGTTGCCCGCCCCGTGCATCTTGCGAAAGGCGAGCGGTTCGAGAGCCGCGCTTGCGTTCATGCGCGCGCATATAACGAGCGGCCGGCCGCACTGCCAGAGCGCCCGGCCGCGCACGCGGCCCGGGCGTCGTGTCGAGACGAAGCGGGCCGCCTCGCCAGCCGGAACGGGCGAGGCGGCGTTCAGCGCCCGGCGATCATCTCCGATTGCTTCACGATCACCTCGGCCTGTCGGATCGAGGCGATGTCGATCAGCTTGCCGTCGAGCGTCACCGCGCCCGAGCCCGAGCGCTGCGCCTCCTCCATCGCCGTGATGATCCGCCGCGCCTTCTCGACCGCCTTCTCGGTCGGCGTGAAGATCTCGTTGGAGAGCGCCACCTGGCTCGGGTGGATCGCCCACTTGCCGACCATGCCGAGCGTCGCCGAGCGCAGCGCCTGGGCGCGGAAGCCCTCCGGGTCGGAGAAGTCGCCGAAGGGGCCGTCCACGGGCAGCACGCCGTGGGTACGGCAGGCGGCGACGATGGCCACCGTCGGATAGTGCCAGGGGTCGGCGAAGCTGACCGCGCGCGCGCCGCCGTTCTCGGCGGGGTCGGCGAGCATGTAGTAGTTCTCCTGCGTGCCACCGATCGCGGTGGTGGCCATGCCCATGAAGGCGGCGTAGTCGGCCGGGCCGAGCGACATCGACTGCATGCGCGGGCTCGCCGCGGCGATCTCCTCGACATGCGCGAGGCCGGCCGCGGTCTCGATGATGCACTCGAAGCCGATCCGCTTCGAGCGTCCCTTCTGCGCCTCGATCGCCGAGACGATCGCGTCGACGGCGTAGATGTCCTTCGCGTTGCCCGCCTTCGGGATCATGATCAGATCGAGCCGACCGTCGGTCTGCTCCATCAGGTCGACCACGTCGCGCACCCAGTAGGGGGTGTCGAGGCCGTTGATGCGCACGCTGAGCGCCTTCCGGCCCCAGTCGACGCCGTTGATCGCCTCGATCACGTTCTTTCGCGCCTGCTCCTTGTCGTCCGGCGCGACGGCGTCCTCCAGATCGAGGTTCACCACGTCCGCCTCGCTGCGCGCCATCTTCTCGAACAGCGCGGGCTTCGAGCCCGGCCCGAACAGCTGGCAGCGGTTGGGCCGCGCGACGGGGGCGGGCTGGGGCAGGAAGCTCATGGGCTGTCTCCGGGGCGGTGGGAGGCGCAAGATTGTTGCGCGCGACGCTATGCTGCGCTGCGGGAGCGGTCAACCGCGGAGAGCGCCGGCCCTGCGCTTGACCCCCGGGCGCGGACGGGCCATCTCGGGCGCATGATCCGTCCGATCCTGATCCATCCCGACCCGCGCCTCAAGAAGGTGTGCGACCCCGTCGAGGCGGTCGACGACGAGGTGCGCCGGTTGATGGACGACATGCTCGACACCATGTACGACGCGCCCGGCATCGGCCTCGCCGCGCCGCAGGTCGGCGTGAACGCCCGCGTGATCGTGATGGACTGCGCGCCGCGCGAGACCGGCGACGACGCCGCCTCGCACCCGATGCGCCTCGCCAACCCCGAGATCGTCTGGGCGGCCGAGACGACGCGCCCGCACGAGGAAGGCTGTCTCTCGGTTCCGGACATCTACGCCGACGTCGAGCGTCCCGAGAGCGTGCGCGTGCGCTGGCTCGACGAGGCGGGCGAGACGCGCGAGGCGACCTTCAGCGGCATCTGGTCGATCTGCGTGCAGCACGAGATCGACCACCTGAACGGGCGGCTGTTCATCGACACGCTCGGGCCGATGCGCCGGCGCATGATCACCGAGAAGATGAAGAAGCTGAAGCGCGAGCGGGCGCGCCGCGCCGAGGCGGCAGCCGAGTAAGCGCGGCGTGCGCGTCGTCTTCATGGGGACGCCGGCCTATGCCGTGCCAACGCTCGACGCGCTGGTCGAGGCCGGCCACGACGTCGCCGCCGTCTACACCCAGCCGCCGCGCCCGGCAGGCCGGGGCAGGCGCGAGCGCCCCTCGCCGGTCGCCGAGGCGGCCGCCCGGCACGGCCTCGACGTCCGCACGCCCGAGCGGCTGCGCGAGCCGGGCGCGATCGAGGCGCTGGCCGCGCTCGGCGCCGACGTCGGCGTGGTGGTGGCCTACGGCCAGATCCTGCCGCGGGCCGCGCTCGACGCGCCCCGGCTCGGCTGCCTGAACGCTCACGCTTCGCTCCTGCCGCGCTGGCGCGGCGCGGCGCCGATCCAGCGCGCGATCATGGCGGGCGACGCTGGGACCGGCGTCTGCGTCATGCGCATGGAGGCGGGGCTCGACACCGGCCCCGTGCTCGCGCGCGAGGCGGTGGCGATCGGGCCGCGGGACACCGCGGGCGGTCTGCACGACCGCCTCGCCGTCCTCTCGGCGCGGCTCATGGCCGAGACGCTGGCCCGTCTGGCCGAGGGACCGGTGCCGGAAGAGCCCCAGCCCGAGGACGGCGTCACCTACGCCGCCAAGATCGACAAGGCCGAGGCCCGGATCGACTGGGCCCGCCCGGCGGCCGAAGTCTCGGCGCACATCCGCGGCCTCTCGCCCTTCCCGGGCGCCTGGTGCGAGATCGAGGGCGAGCGGGTGAAGGTGCTGATGGCCGAGGCGGCGGAGGGGCAGGGCGCCCCCGGCGAGGCGCTGGACGACCGGCTGACGATCGCCTGCGGCGAGGGCGCGGTGCGACTGACCGAGGTGCAGCGCGGCGGGCGCGGGCCGCAGGGGGCGGAGGCGTTCCTGCGCGGCTTCGCCGTCGCGCCGGGCGCGCGGCTCGCCTAGAGCGCCTTCAGCCTGAGCGGGACGCTCGGGCGCCGCACAATCATCTACCTCCAATGACCTACAGGGGCCGCTGGCTGGATCGGGCCGGGCGGTGCTCTAGCCCGACGGCGCGCCTGTCGGTCGATGCTGGCTCACCAAGCCGCTTCGTAGATCGCGCGCGCGTCCGCCTCGCTCAGGCCGCGGGGGTTGTTCACCAGGAGCCGCTCCTGGCGCATCGCGTCCGCGGCCAGCCGGCCGATCGCCTCGCGGGGGATGCCCGCCTCCGACAGCCGCACCGGCAGGCCCAGTTCCGGGCCGAGGGCGGCCAGATCGGCGAGGAAGGCGTCGACTAGGAGCCGCGGGTCCTGATCGCCGAGCGCCGGGAACACGATCGGCGCGAGCGCCGCGTAGGCCGCCTCGGCGGTCGGCTCGGCGCGGTTGAAGGCGAGGACGTGCGGCAGCACCATCGCGTTGGCGTGGCCGTGCGCGATTCCGTAGTGGCCGCCGAGCGGATAGGCGAGCGCGTGCACGGCGGCGACCGGCGCATTGGCGAAGGCCATGCCCGCGAGCGCCGAGCCCGTCAGCATCGCCTCGCGCGCGCCAAGGTCGTCCGGCGCCGCGCAGGCCTGCCGGATGTTGCCCCCCAGGAGCCTGAGCGCCTCGCGCGCGAGGCAGTCGCTGATCGGGTTCTTGAGCCGCTTCGAGGTGTACGCCTCGATCGCGTGCACCATGGCGTCGATCCCGGTCGCGGCCGTGACCGGCGCGGGCAGCCCGGTCGTGAGCGCCGCGTCGAGGATCGCGGCGTCCGGCAGGATCAGGGGCGTCACCACCCCGGTCTTCTCGGTCTCGCCGGTGGTGACGATCGCGATCGGCGTGACCTCCGAGCCGGTGCCGGCGGTGGTCGGCACCAGCACCAGCGGCAGGCGCGGCCCCGTCGCACGGTCCACGCCGTAGGCCTCGGCGATCGGCCGGCCCGACCCGACCAGCAGCGCCACGAGCTTGGCGGTGTCGAGCGACGAGCCGCCGCCGAGGCCGATCACGCCGTCGGCCCCTGCCTCGCGTGCGGCCTCGGCGATGGCGAGCACCGTCGCCTCGGGCGGGTCGGCGGTCACGTCGTCGAGGATCGTGAGCGCGATGCCCCCGGCCTCGATCGAGGCTTCGGCCGCGGCGGTGAGGCCGGCGGCGCGCACGCCCTTGTCGGTGACCAGCGCCGCGTGGCTGACGCCGAGGCGGGCGAGCAGCCCGCCCGTCGCCTCGACGCGCCCCGCCCCGATCTCGAGCGCCGGCGTGGTGCGGAAGGCGAAGCCCGTCATGGCGCGATCTCCCCGGTTGCGAGCGTCGCCAGCTAAGGCCGGGACGGGCGTTCTCGCAAGACCGGGCCCCGAAGGCGAAGGCGGCGGTCACGACCTCGCGCGACGCGTTCGGGGGACGGGGGAAGGAGCGGCCGGCGCGCCGGACGCGCCGACGTGAGCCCGGTGTCCCGGTTCGACGGTTACGCCGGCGCGGCCCTTCGAAAGCGCGATGCTTTCGGGCAGCACGGCCCGGAACCGGGACACGACCCGTGGGCTCGATGCTTGGGGCTCAGTGCTTGGACGACCAGTTGTCGGCTTCGCGCTCGGCCTCGTCCTTCGCCATGCCGTAGCGTTCCTGCAGCTTGCCGACGAGCTTGTCGCGGTCACCGCCGACCTCCTCGACGTCGCTGTCGGTCATCTCCGCCCACTTCTTGCGGGCGTCGCCCTTGAGCTGGTTCCACTGGCCCTTGATCTGATCCCAGTTCATGCCTGCCTCCTTCGGCGTTGCGTGACTGGAATAGAACGACGCCACGTCCGCCCTGTTCCATGAATTCCGCCAGGATCGGCCACGACGGCGATGACGCGGCGTCGGCCAATGCCAAGTCGCGTGTGGCTCGATCGGGCGTGAACGACGTTGTGCGGGCGCGAAGGCAAAGATATGAGAGGACGATGATGGTCTTCCATTCCTTCGAATTCGGGTGCGAAGGCCACTGAAGCCGATCCGCTTCGGTGCTCGCCAAGTATCGCCGGCGGGTGGTCAGCGACACCGAGGGCGAGATCCGGATGGCCGTGCCGTACATGTTCCAGGCGACGGGCGCGCGCGACGACACCGGATACCGCGCCATCCTGATCAGATCGCGGCCGAAGCTCCCACGTCGAGTGCCCAGGGCATGCACTCGCGCCGAACCTGCGCGATGCGCCAGTCGAGATGCAGGAGGTGGCCGACGACCCGGCAGCCGGCACGGTCACGGGCGGCACGGACCCGTGACGCGGGCCGTCGTCCGGGCTCCGGCCCCGCCGCGCCCGTGGCGCGATGGCCGGCGGCGCCCTGCTGGCGAGGGCCGCTACGAGCCCTCGTCCGGCGTGGAGAGGGCGCTAGTGGGCGGCCTCCCCGGATCCGTGATGCCGACGAACAGGGCCGCGAAGCGAAACGGCGCGAAGGCGGCACGGACCGTGCGAAGCGGCGGGATCGGCCAAGCGTGGCGGACACCGGCGTCCACGAACGCCTCGCGCCAGAGCGGACCGAGGGCGTGCATGACGCGGGCCTCGCGGCCGACCGCGTGCGCGTCCTCCAGGATCGGGCCCGTCGGCTGCGCGTGCGGCACCATCCGCCGCGACGGGTGACGAAGCGGGTCGGGCTCGACCGCCTGCCCTCCGCGCGGGCGAGGTCGGGACCGCCCGACCCGGAGCGCGCGTCTATGAACGCTGCGCGGGCGCGGAGCCGGTCTCGCTCAGGGGTCCAGCTCGGCCGCCATGCGCCGCAGCAGGAACTTCTGCACCTTGCCGGTCGCGGTCTTCGGGATCTCGGCCAGCACCACGCGGCGCGGGCGCTTGAAGCCGGCCAGCCGCTCGCGGCAGAACGCCTCGATCTCGGCCGGGTCGATCTCGGCGCCCTCCTTGGGCTCGACGAAGGCGCAGGGGGTCTCACCCCATTTCTCGTCGGGGCGCGCGACCACGGCGGCGAGGCGCACGCCCGGATGGCGGTGCAGCACGTTCTCGACCTCGAGCGAGGAGACGTTCTCGCCGCCCGAGATGATCACGTCCTTGGCCCGGTCGCGCACCCGGATCATCCCGTCGGGGTCCATCACCGCGAGATCGCCTGTGCGGAACCAGCCGCCGCGGAACGCCGCCGCGGTCGCCTCCGGGTCCTTGAGATACCCCGCCATCAGCGTGTTGCCCGCGAGCACGATCTCGCCGAGCGCGGCGCCGTCGGCGGGCACGGGGCGGTCGTCCTCGCCCAGCACCGCGAGGGGCGCCGCCGTCTCGTGGCGGCGCCCCTGCGAGGCCAGCCGCTCGGCCTTCCAGCCCGGCTCGCGCGCGCGCTCCTCCGGGGAGAGGCGGTTGACGGTGACGGGGCCGTAGCACTCGGTCAGCCCGTAGAGGTGGGTGATCTCGAAGCCGAGCGCGTCGGTCTGCTCGATCAGCCGCGTGGTGGGCGCCGCGCCGCCGGTGCCGACCTCGACGCGCGGCGCGTCCGGGGCACGGCCCTCACGCGCGGGATGGTCAAGGAGCATGTAGAGCACCACCGGCGCGCAGTAGAAATGCGTGACCCCGTGGTTCGCGAGCGCGTCGAACACCTCCGAAGGGTCGACCCCGTCGAGGCAGACATGGGCGCCGCCCGCGAGAGTGACCGCCCAGCCGTGGCACCAGCCGTTGCAGTGAAACAGCGGCAGCGTCCAGAGATAGACGGTCGAGGCGTCGAAGCCGAGCGCGTAGGCCTGACCGGCGGCGTTGAGCGCCGCGCCGCGATGGTGGAGCACCACGCCCTTGGGGTTGCCGGTGGTGCCGGAGGTGTAGTTCAGCGCGATCGGCTGCCACTCGTCGATGACGTGCTCGCGCCAGTCGATCCGCGGCTCGGGGGTGTCGTCCTCGTCGAGCGGGTTCCAGGTCTCGGCGCCCTCGGGCGCCTCCGCCCCGAGGCAGAGGACCGGCCGGTCCCCGGCCGCCTCCAGCGCGAGGCCGACGCGGGCTGGGTCGGCGATCACCAGCCTCGCCTCGGCGTGATCCAGGATGTAGCGCACGGCCTCCGCGTCCAGGCGGGTGTTGATGCCGTTGAGCACCGCGCCGAGCAACGGGACCGCGAAGTGGGCGGCCAGCATCTCCGGGCGGTTCGGCAGGATCACCGAGACCACGTCGCCGCGCCCGACCCCTATCGCCCGGAGGCGGGCGGCCATGCGCTGCACCAGCGCGTCGAGCCCGGACCAGCTCCGCCGCCGTTCGCCCCAGATCGCCGCCGGCGCGTCGGGGCGCGTCGCCACGGTGCGGTCGAGCGCGTCGAGCGGCGTGAGCGGCGCGTGGTTGGCCGCGCGCGGCGCGAGATGGTCCCTCGTCTCGATCATTCCGCCGCCTCCGCCATCGCGTCCTCCACCGGCCAGGACCAGAAATCGCGGCCCTCGGCGCGCAGGTAACGGGCGAGCACCATGCGGTGTACCTCGTCGGCGCCGTCCACCAGCCGCGCCTGGCGGGCGTAGCGGTAGATCCACTCCAGCACCGTGTCGGTCGAGTAGCCGCGCGCGCCGTTGATCTGGATCGCCACGTCGGCGGCCTCGTGCAGGACGTTGGCCACCTGCACCTTGGCCATGGACACCTCCTTGCGCGCGAAGCCGCCCTGATCGATCGCCCAGGCCGCCTTCATCACCAGGAGGCGCCCGACCTCGATGTCCATGGCGACGCGTCCGAGCATGGTCTGCACGCTCTCGCGCTCGATCAGGCGCACCCCGAAGCCCTCGCGGTGCTCGGCGTAGTCGGTCGCGATCTCGAGGCAGCGCTTGGCGAGCCCGAGCCAGCGCATGCAGTGCGTCAGCCGCGCCGGGCCGAGGCGGGTCTGGACCACCCTGAGCCCGCGTCCCTCCCCGAGGATCACGTCCTCGGCCGGGATCTCCAGCCCGTCGAATTCCAGCTCGCAGTGCCCGCCGTGCTCCTCCGGGCCCATGATCGGGATGCGCCTGAGGATGCGCCAGCCGGGGCGGTCGGCGGGGAACAGGAAGGCGGTGTGCCCGCGCTTGGGGTCGTCCGAGGTGCGCGCGAGCAGCACCAGATGCTCGGCCGCACCGGCGCCGGTGATGTACCACTTGCGCCCGTGCACGATCCAGGCGTCGCCACGCTTCTCGGCACGCGTCAGCATCATGCCGGGGTCCGAGCCGCCGCCGGGCGCGGGCTCGGTCATGGCGAAGGCGGATCGGGCGCCGCGCTCGACCATGGGCTTCAGATACCGCGCCTTCTGATCGGGCGTCGCCAGCCGCTCCAGCATCAGCATCGTGCCGTCGTCGGGGGCGGCGGCGTTGAACACCACCGGCCCCCAGATCGAGCGGTTCATCGCCTCGTAGACGACGGCCATGCCCCGCTTGTCGAGCCCGCCGCCGCCGCCGCTCTCTCGCGCGAGCGCGAGGCACCACAGCCCCTCGGCCCGCGCCTTCGCGCGCAGCGGTTCGAGACGGGCCTCGGCGATCATGCCGTGGCCGTCGTAGGCCTCCGGATCGGCCTCCAACGGCAGGACCTCGGCCGCGACGAAGGCGGCGACGCGCTCTCTGAGCGCCTCAAGCTCGGGGGGGATGGCGAAGTCCATGCGCGCACCTCGGCTCGCGACGCGGGGCTCGGGGCCGCTCGGCGGGGCCGCGTCGGGCCGCCCATGCTGCGCCGGACGCGAGCGCCGGGCAACCGCTCCGTGGTTCGAGGCGTCGGCCCTCGGGCCGGCGGGCCGCCTCCGGCGCCACGCGCCGCGCCGGGCCGAGACACGGCCGCGTTGACCCTTCCCGCGCGGACGCGGAAGCTATCGGCCGAGGAGGAGCCCGCGATGTCCCACGTCTTTCCCCGCCACACCCGCGCCCGCCTGCCCGTCGTCGCCGGCGGCGAGGGCTGCTACCTCTTCGACGCCGAGGGGCGGCGCTGGCTCGACGCCTGCGGCGGCGCGGCGGTCTCCTGCCTCGGCCATTCGCCCCGCGCGGTGATCGAGGCGGCCAAGGCACAGCTCGACGCCATCGCTTACGCGCACACGAGCTTCTTCACCTCGGCGCCCGCCGGGGCGCTGGCCGAGCGGCTCGTGGCACGCGCGCCGGAGGGGATCGGGCGGGTCTACTTCACCTCCGGCGGCTCCGAGGCGACCGAGGCCGCGATCAAGCTCGCGCGCCAGTACTGGCTGGAGCAGGGCGAGCCCCAGCGCGCCCGCGTGATCGCGCGCTGGCAGTCCTACCACGGCAACACCCTCGGCGCGCTCTCGGCGTCCGGCAACCGCTGGCGGCGCGGGCAGTTCGAGCCGATGCTCTCGGAGGCGATGCACCACGTCGAGCCGGCGCATCACTGGCGCTGGGGCGAGGCGGGCGAGAGCGCGGAGGACTACGGCCGCCGCGTCGCCGACAGCCTCGACGAAAGGATCCGCGACCTCGGCCCCGAGACGGTCGCGGCCTTCATCGCCGAGCCGGTGGTCGGCGCGACCATGGGCGCGGTCCCCGCCCCGCCCGGCTACTGGAGCCGCATCCGCGAGATCTGCGACCGCCACGGGGTGCTGCTGATCCTCGACGAGGTGATGTGCGGCATGGGCCGCACCGGCACGCTGTTCGCCTGCGACAGCGTGAGCGGGCCAGAAGGCGCCGGCGAGGCGGTGCGCCCCGACGTCCTCTGCATCGCCAAGGGCCTCGGCGCGGGGGTGCAGCCGATCGGCGCCATGCTCTGCTCGGACGACATCTACCGCGCCGTGGAGCGCGGATCGGGCTTCTTCCAGCACGGCCATACCTACATCGGCCACCCGACCGCCTGCGCCGCCGGCCTCGCGGTCCTGGACGAGATCGAGGGGCGCGACCTGCTCGCGGCGGTGCGCGAGCGCGGGGGACGGCTTCGCGCGGCGCTGGAGGCGGCGTTCGGCGATCACCCGCACGTCGGCGACATCCGCGGGCGCGGGCTGTTCCTCGGGCTCGAACTCGTCGAGGATCGCGCGGCCAAGCGCCCGTTCGACCCCGCGCACGGCGTCGCCGCGACGCTCAAGCGCGAGGCCTTCGCGCGCGGGCTGATGGTCTATCCGATGGGGGGCACCGTCGACGGCCGCGTGGGCGACCACGTGCTGATCGCGCCGCCCTTCGTGCTGGAGGACACGCAGATCCCCGAGATCGTCGCCCCGCTCGCCGAGGCGCTCGATGCGGCGACCGGGGCGGTGTTGGCGGCCTGACCCCGGCGCCGCGCCGTCGCAATCCAGGCCTTCGCCCGCCCGAACGCCCCCGCCTTCCGGCGCGAAGGCGTGCACGAACGCCGGTCCGATGCCGCACCCGGCGTCGCCCCTCGGCAGCGCCGGGCGGGTGCGCTATAGCGCGCGGACCCGTCGCGCGCGGCCGCGACCCGCCGCCCGGCGCGCGCCCGGTGCGGCCGCGGCGGGGTAGGCAGCGGAGGGGCGGCCCAACCCCAGGCCCATACCGCC
>JBHJHI010000087.1:0-45632 GCA_050330995.1 Paracoccaceae bacterium | reverse complement strand
GTCTTCTTTTTTCTTCGCGCGCGCGGCGCCGCGGGGGGCGGGTTCCTGCCTGCCCGGTTCCCGGGCCCCCTGCCGCCCCCCCGCCACGGGCCCCGCGGCGAGCGCGGCGCGGCGCGCGCAGAGCGCTTCGAGCTCGGCCATGAGGGCGAACATCTCGACGCGCCGTTCGGCGGCGACGGCGGCGACGGTGGCGCCGCGGTTGGGGCGAAGCTCGATCAGCCCGCTGCCCGAGAGCGCGCGCAGCGCCTCGCGCACGGGGGTGCGCGAGACGCCGAAGCGCCGGCCGAGCGAGGCCTCGTCGAGGCGCGCCCCCGGTGCGACGGCGCCGGTCAGGATCAGGTCCTCGATCCGGTCGGTCAGCGATTTCGGGGCGTCGCCGTGCTTGCCGCCGTCCATGCCGCTGCCTCCGTGACGCGCCAGATTGCATACGATCCGCTTGACAATGTGTGCATCACTGGCGGAACGTGCGCAACCGCACGCGGCGGCTCGCGGAAGACCGCGCCCCGGGTGAAGCCGGCCGTCACGCGCCGGGAGAAAACGAAAGGACGGCGTCGCCGTTCGAGGGAGGACATGATGACCAAAGCCCCGCGTATCGCGGCCGTCTCGGCGCTCGCGCTCGGCCTCGCCGCCTCTGTCGCCAGCGCGCAGGAGACGCTTCGCGTCAGCCACCAGTGGTCGACCTCGGACGTGCGCCACAAGGTGGCGCAGATGGTCGCCGACGAGGTGGCCGCCGCCGACGTCGGGCTGGAGCTGCAGATCTTCCCCTCGCAGTCGCTGTTCAAGGCGCGCGAGCAGTACCGCCCCCTCTCGCGCGGCCAGCTCGACGCGACCGTGTTCCCGCTCGCCTACGCCTCGGGCGAGCGGCCGGCCTACAACGCGACGCTGATGCCCGGCCTCGTGAAGAACCACGACCACGCGGCGCGGCTGAACGACAGCGAGTTCATGGGCCGGATCAAGGAGATCATGGCCGAGGACGACGTGATGGTCCTGGTCGACGGCTACTTGGCCGGCGCCTTCGCCGGCAAGGAGAACTGCGTCACCAATCCCGAGGACGTGGGCGGCCTGCAGATGCGCGCGGCCGGGCGCTCGTTCGAGCAGATGCTCGCCGAGGCCGGCGCCTCGATCGCCTCGATGTCCTCGGCCGAGATCTACAACGCGATGCAGACCGGCGTGCTCGACGCGGCCAACACCTCGTCGTCGTCGTTCGTGAGCTATCGCATCTACGAGCAGGTGAGCTGCTTCTCCCCGGCCGGCGACGTCGCGCTCTGGTTCATGTATCAGCCGATGCTGATGAACAAGTCGACCTTCGAGGGCCTCACCGAAGAGCAGCAGCAGGCGCTGATGGACGCGGCCGAGAAGGCCGAAGCCTTCTACCTCGACGAGGCGAAGGCCGCCGACGCCCGCGCGGCCGAGGTGTTCAAGGAGAACGGGGTCGAGATCGCCGAGATGACCGAGGAGGACTTCCAGGCCTGGCAGGAGGTCGCGAGGAACTCGTCCTACGAGGCGTTCGTCGAGAACACGCCGGATGGCCAGGCGATCCTGGACATGGCGCTCTCGGTCGAGTGAGCCGCCGCGCCGCGGGGCGCGCGTCGCGCCCCGCGGCCGTCCCGTCCCGCGTCGGTGGGACGCCCCTCGCTCCACGGTGTCGGCGGGGCGGGGTCGCCCCGCCGAACTCCCCTCGCCGCTGCCCGACCGGAGGCCTGCCATGGCCGGACACGCCACCGCCGTCTCGTCCATGCGCCACGGCGGCAACCCCGTCCTGCGCGCGATCGCGGCGGTCTCGACCGTCTGCGGCGTGGTCGCGGCGACGATGATCGTCGCCGCCGTCGCCATCACTTGCCAGATGATCTTCGTGCGCTTCGTGCTGAACGCGTCCACCATCTGGCAGACCGAGGCGGTGGTCTACCTGATGATCGGCGCCACGATGATAGGGCTGCCCTACGTCCAGCTGCTCCGCGGCCACGTCAACGTCGACCTCCTGCCGCTCGCGCTGCCGCCCAAGGCGCGCCGGGGGCGCGCGGCCGCGATCCTGGCGCTGGCCATCGCGGTCGTCGGCGTCATGGCCTTCTACGGCTTCGAGCTCTGGCTCGTGGCCTTCGAGCGCGGCTGGCGCACCGACACGGTCTGGGGGCCGAAGCTCTGGATCCCCTACACCGCGCTGCCGCTCGGCTTCGGGCTCTACCTCGTGCAGCTCGCGGCCGATCTCTACGCCGCCGCGCGCGGGATCGACACGCCCTTCGGCGCCGACGCCGGCGAGGCGAAGGCGCCCCTGGAGGACGCCGCCTCGATGCAGACGCCGGCGGGGGAGGCGCGCTGATGGACCCGCTCACCCTCGGCCTGCTCGTCGCCGTCGTCACGGTGCTGGTGCTGTTCTCGGGCGTCTCGGTCGCGGTCGGCCTCCTGATCGTCACCGCCGGGTTCCTGCTCTGGCAGGACGGGCCGCGCTCGCTGGAGCTGATGCCGGAGATCTTCTTCGGCAAGCTCGACAACTTCGCGCTCCTGTCGATCCCGATGTTCATCATCATGGGCGCGGCGATCGCCTCGACGCGGGCGGGCGCCGATCTCTACGAGGCGCTCGACCGCTGGCTGACGCGCGTGCCGGGCGGGCTCGTGGTCTCCAACCTCGGCGCCTGCGCGCTGTTCTCGGCGATGTCGGGCTCGAGCCCCGCCACCTGCGCCGCGATCGGCAAGATGGGCATCCCCGAGATGCGCAGCCGCGGCTTCCCCGACGGCGTCGCCGCGGGCTCGATCGCCGCGGGCGGCACGCTCGGCATCCTCATTCCGCCGTCGGTCACCATGATCGTCTACGGCATCGCCACCGAGACCTCGATCGGGCGGCTGTTCCTCGCCGGCGTGATCCCCGGCCTCCTGCTCGTCGGGCTGTTCATGGTCTGGTCGATCTACGCCACCTGGAAGTCGGGCGGCGCCTACGCGCTCGGGGGGCGGTCGTTCTCGATGCGCGAGCGGCTCGAGGTGTTGCCGCGGGTGCTGCCCTTCCTGATCATCATCTTCGGCGTGCTCTACGCGATGTACGGCGGCGTCGCGACACCCTCGGAGACCGCGGCCGTCGGCGCGCTCCTCTGCATGGCCGTCGCCATGGTGATCTACCGCCTCTGGTCGCCGGGCGCGCTCTGGACGGTGCTGCGCGATTCGACGCGCGAGAGCGTGATGATCCTGTTCATCATCGGCGCGGCCGGCGTGTTCAGCTACATGCTCTCCAGCCTGTTCATCACCCAGTCGATCGCGCAGACGATCGCCGAGCTGGACGTGAACCGCTGGTGGCTGATGGCCGCCGTCAACCTGTTCCTCCTGGTCGCGGGCTTCTTCCTGCCGCCCGTCGCCGTGATCCTGATGGCGGCGCCGATCCTCCTGCCGATCATCACCTCGGCCGGCTTCGACCCCTACTGGTTCGCGGTGGTGCTGACGATCAACATGGAGATCGGGCTGATCTCGCCGCCCGTCGGGCTGAACCTCTACGTCATCAACGGCATCGCGCCCGACATCAAGCTGAAGACCATCCTGGTGGGCTCGCTTCCCTACGTCGGCTGCATGGTGCTCGCGATCGTGATCCTGTGTATCTTCCCGGGGCTCGCCACCTGGCTGCCCGAGGCGGTCATGGGGCCGGCGATCTACTGACGGGCCCGACCGCGGGGGCTGCCGACGGACGCTCCTCCGGGGGCCGAAGGGCGCCTCGTGGGGGGCTCTCGATGGCATCCCTCGGGGGGCGACGGGCGCTCCTCCGGGGGCCGACGGGCGCCCCTCCGGGGCGAAGGGGACGCGATGACCGAGGCCGCCGGCGCCAGCTCGACCAGCCTGTTCGGCGACATGCTCGCGCGCATCACCGACGCGGGCCGCGCCCTGATCGGCTCGGAGGAGCCGCGCCCGCCGATCGAGATGGCCGAGCGGCTGATGGCGACGGGCGGCGAGGCCACCTCGACCGCGCGCGCGCGCGACGTGCTCGACGCCTACGCCGCGCTGCCCGCGACCGAGCGGCGGGGCTTTCTCGAAGCCCTCGCGCATCGCTTCGGGCCCGATCTGGCGCTCGTCGACACCACCGTCGCCGCCTATCTCGCCGAGCGCTCGACCGAGGCGGCGCGCAGGCTGCACGTGGCGGCCGAGCCGCGCAGCCAGGCGCTCCTGCGCCTGCTGAACCGCGCGCCGGGCGGCACCCGCTCGCTGGTGGCGATGCGCGAGGACCTGATCGCCGCGCTTCGCGAGGACGCGGGCCTCCAGGGGCTCGACGACGACTTCCGCCACCTGTTCGCCTCGTGGTTCAACCGCGGCTTCCTGGAGCTGCGCCGGATCGACTGGAACACCTCGGCCGCGATCCTGGAGAAGGTGATCCACTACGAGGCGGTCCACGCTATCCAGGGCTGGCGCGACCTGCGCGCGCGTGTCGCCGCCCCCGACCGCCAACTCTACGCCTTCTTCCACCCCGCGCTGCCCGACGATCCGCTGATCTTCGTCGAGGTGGCGCTGACGGCCGAGATCCCCGGCGCCATCGGTCCGATCCTGACCGAGGAGCGCGAGCCGCTGGCGCCCGAGCGCGCGACCACGGCGGTGTTCTACTCGATCTCGAACTGCCAGAAGGGGCTCAGGGGCGTCAGCTTCGGCAACTTCCTGATCAAGCAGGTGGTGGAGGAGCTGCGCCGCGACTTCGAGAACCTCGCCACCTTCGTGACGCTCTCGCCGGTGCCGGGCTTCGCGCGCTGGCTCGACGCCGAGGGCATCGACGCCGCATCCCTCGGGCGGCCGAAGGAGACGCGCACCCGCGTCGCCGCGGGCACCGACCTCGCCGTGGTCGACGAGCGCGCCGCGCGCAAGCGCGCCGCCGCGCGCGAGGAGGCGTTGGCGAGCCTCTGCGCGCGCTACCTGACCGACGCCCGACGCGGCGACGGCCTGCCGCTCGACCCGGTGGCGCGCTTCCACCTCGGCAACGGCGCGCGGCTCGAGCGGGTGAACGCCGGCGCCGATCTCTCGACGCGCGGCCGGGCCGAGAGCCACGGCGTCATGGTCAACTACCTCTACGACCTGCGCGACATCGAGAAGAACCACGAGGCCTTCGTCGGCCGCGGCGAGGTCGCGCAGTCCTCGGCCGTGCGCCGCCAGGCGCGCGCCGCGCCGAGCCCCCCCTCGGGCTGAGCGCACCGCGCCTGCGTCCCGGCCCCGGGCGGGACGGGGCGCCTCGGCCCTCGCACCAACCGGATGGGAGCCATGACCAACCATCTCGCCAGCACCCTCGGCCTCGGCGATCCGGCCCGCGCCGACCGGCCGTTCGCCGCGCTCGCGGACGGCCGCGCCTATACCTACGCCGACGTCGACGCCGTCTCCGCCCGCTTCGCCGCCGCGTTGGTCTCGCTCGGCGTGGCGCCCGGCGACCGCGTCGCCGCCCAGGTCGAGAAGTCGATCGAGGCGCTGATGCTCTACCTGGCCACCCTGCGCGCGGGCGCGGTATTCCTGCCGATGAACACCGCCTACACGCCCTCGGAAGTGGGCTTCTTCCTCAAGGACGCCGAACCCGCGCTGTTCGTCTGCGATCCGGCCCGCCGCGACGCGCTCGCCCCGGTCGCCGAGGGCGCGGGCACGCGGCTCGAGACCATGGGCGTCTGGCAGCCGCTCAGCCTCGACAGCGGCAGCTTCTTCGAGCGCGTCCCCGAGGAGGCCGATGTCGAAGACGTCGCCCGCGGCCCGGGCGACCTCGCCGCGATCCTCTACACCTCGGGCACGACGGGCCGCTCGAAGGGGGCGATGCTCACCCACGAGAACCTCGCCTCGAACGCGCGCACGCTGGCCGATGTCTGGGCCTTCACGGCCGACGACGTGCTGATCCACGCCCTGCCGATCTACCACACCCACGGGCTGTTCGTGGCGACCAACACCACGATGGTGGCCGGCGCCTCGATGGTCTGGCTGCCGAAGTTCGACGCGGACGCCGTGCTCGACGCGATGGAGGCGGGCGCGACCGCGCTGATGGGGGTGCCGACCTTCTACACCCGCCTCCTGGCCTCCGAGCGGCTGGCCCGCGAGCGCGCCGCCTCGATGCGGCTGTTCGTGGCGGGCTCGGCGCCCCTGCTCCCCGAGACCCACCGTGCCTTCCGAGAGGCGACCGGCCACGCGATCCTGGAGCGCTACGGCATGACCGAGGCGTCGATGATCTGCTCGAACCCCTACGAGGGCGAGCGCCGCGCCGGCACGGTCGGGCGCGCGCTGCCGGGCATCGAGGTCGAGGCGCGCGACGCGGAGACCGACGCGGCGCTCGGCGCGGACGAGATCGGCGTGCTGCACGTGCGCGGCCCGAACGTGTTCAAGGGCTATTGGAAGCTGCCCGAGAAGACCGCCGAGGAGCTGTACGAGGACGGCTGGTTCCGCACCGGCGACCTCGCGAGCGTCGCCGAGGACGGCGTCGTCACGATCGTCGGCCGCGACAAGGACCTGGTGATCTCGGGCGGCTTCAACGTCTACCCGCGCGAGGTGGAGGAAGCGATCGACGCGCTCGACGGCGTCGCCGAGAGCGCGGTGATCGGCGTGCCCCACCCCGACCTCGGCGAGGGCGTGGTCGCCGTCGTCGTGCCCGAACGGGGCGCGCCCCGCGACGGCGAGGCGATCGTTGCCGCGCTCAAGGACAATCTCGCACGCTACAAGCAGCCCAAGCGCGTGGTGTTCGCGGATCACCTGCCGCGCAACACCATGGGCAAGGTGCAGAAGAAGGATCTGCGCGAGACCCACGCGGGACTGTTCCAGGGCTGAGCGGGCTATCCGGCGGCGGCACGTCCGTCCGTGCGGATCGGCGACGCGCGGGGAGCCCCCGTCGCCTCGCGCCGTTGGCCTTTGCGTGGCGAGGGAGAGACGCGATGGCCGAGCATGGCGGGGACGACGGCGCGGACGCGCGTCCGTCGTCGATGGCGGAGCTGCGCGCGCGCATCGAGGCCGTGCCGGTCGAGGGCGATCCGGACGAGAAGCGCGCCGCCTTCCGCCGGCTCTGCGGCCCGTGCCCCGCGATCGTGCGCGAGACCATCGGCGGCTGCCCGGCCGGGATCGTGGGCGAGGGGCCGCGCGACGTGGTCTGGCTGCACGGCGGCGGCTACGTGTTCGGCGCGCCCGAGACCCACGCGGTCGCCGCCCTGTATCTGGCCGAGGCGCTTGGCGCGCGGGTGGTCCTGCCGGACTACCCGCTCGCCCCCGAACACCCCTGGCCGGCGCAGCGCGAGGCGGTGGGCGGGCTCCTCGACGCGCTCGGCGGACGCCCGGCCCTCGTCGGCGACAGCGCCGGCGGCCATCTGGCCCTGAGCCTCGCCCTCGCGCGTCCCGGCGGGGTCGGGCGCCTCGCGCTGATCTCGCCCAACACCGATCGCACCGGCCTCAGCGAGACGCGCGGGTCCGGGCGCGACCTGATGAACGACGACGCGACCGACGCCGCGCTCGCCCGCCTCGCCTTCGGGCGGGAGCCCGCGCGGGTCGCCGAGGCCTCGCCGCTCCACGCCGATCTCTCGCGGCTGCCGCCGCTCTGGCTGACGGCGGGATCGGACGAGGTGCTGCTCGACGACGCGTTGCTCCTCGCCCGCCGCGCTGCGCTCGCGGGCGTGGCGGTCGAGGCGACGGTGCGCGAGGAGCTGTTCCATCTCTGGCCGCTCTGGCCCGACGCGATCGACGAGGCGCGCGCGACGCTGGAGGACATGGCACGCTTTCTCGCGGCGTGAGCGGCCGAACGCCGGGGCGCCGCGAAACGCCGGGCGTCCGGCAGCGTTCGTCTCGGTCGGGGGACGTCGTGTCGCGGCCTGGTCGCCGGGACGGATAAGGGGGGCCCATGTCGGAGACTGTGCGCAACCGCCTGCTCGCCGTGCTCGTCGCCGTGCTCGGCATCGCCGCGCTCAAGGCGAGCTACCCGATCTCGATGCCGATCGCGGCGGCGGTGTTCGTCATCGCGGTCGCCTGGCCGGTCAAGCCCTGGCTCGACCGGGCGCTGCCCGGCACCATGAGCGAGCTGCTGACGCTGCTCCTGATCGTCGTGGTGACGGTGGTGGTGGTGGCCGGCGTCTACTTCGCGTTGCTCGACATGCTGGAGACCTTCGGCGAGCGCGACCAGGAGTTCCGCACGCTGATCGAGCGCTATCTCTCGCTCGCCGAGCGCTACGACCTGCCGACCTTCGACGGTCAGTCGGGCTACGACCGGGTGGTCTCGATGGCGCGGACGGTGGCGGCGACCGCCTACAGCGCGATCGGCTATCTCGGCCTCGTGGCGGTCCTCGTGATCTTCGGCCTGCCCGAGGTCGCGAACCTGCGCGCCCGCCTCGGGGGACGGTTCTCGGCCGAGACGCGCGACAGCGTGGCCGGCACGGCGCAGCTGATCGCGAGCCACTGCCGCAGCTACCTCCTCGTCACGGTGATCACCAGCCTGATCACGGGCGTCGCCACCGGCGGCTTCGCCTACGCCATGGGCGTCGAGCTGGCGGTCACTTGGGGGATGCTGAACTTCCTGCTGAACTTCGTGCCGGTGGTCGGCAACCTGATCGGCATGTTCCCGCCCGCGCTCTACGCCTGGGTCCAGTTCGGCGATGCGGACGCCGCGCTCCTGGTGCTCGCGGGCCTCGCGGTGATCCAGATCACCATCTCCAACTTCGTCTATCCCTTCCTGCAGGGGCAGGGCACGGCGATGCCCTCGGTGCTGATCGTGGTCGCGCTCACCTTCTGGTCCTGGGTCTGGGGCCTCGCCGGCGCGCTGCTCGCGGTGCCGCTGACCTCGGCGGTGGTGATCGCGCTCGCGCGCTTCGAGAGCACGAACTGGGTCGCGCGTCTCGTGATGCGCGACGCCGCGCAGCTCGACGAGGCCGGCCCGGACGACGGGCCCGATACGCACGCGCCGCGCCCTGCGCCGGAGGATGCCGCGCGTGCCGCGCCGGAGGCCGGGCGGCGCGCCTATCCGCTCCGCCCCACCCAGATCGGACGATAGGCGCCGTGCGCGCACGTCGCGCTTGCCGCGCCGGCACGGCGGCGGGCAAGCGCGGGCGATGACGCGACCCCGTCTCCCGCAGCGCGCCCTCGCCGGGCTGGCGCTCGCCGCCCTCGCGGTCCCGCCGGCGGAGGCCGCCGAGCCCCGCTGCCGCCTCGCGCTGGTGCTGGCGCTCGACGTGTCCGCCTCGATCGACGCGGAGGAATACGCGCTCTTGCGCGCGGGCACCGCGGCCGCGCTCGCGAGCCCGGACGTGCGCGCGGCGATCGCCGCGCTCGGCGGCGTCCACGTCGCCGTGTTCGAATGGTCGGGGCGCGCGCAGCAGAGCGTGATCGCGCCCTGGCGCCCGCTCGACAGCGACGCCGCGATCGGGCGGCTCGCCGCGCGCATCGCCGCGCACCCGCGCACGACCTCGGAGTATCCGACCGCCCTCGGCGCCGCGCTCGGCTTCGCCAACGCGCTGCTCGCGGAGGGCCCCTCGCCCTGCGAGCGCCGGGTGATCGACGTGGCGGGCGACGGCGAGAACAACCACGGCTTCGGCCCGGCGAGCGCGTATCGCGCCTACGACTTCGCCGGCGTGACGGTGAACGGGCTCGTGGTCAGCGGCGCCGAGGGCGAGGCGGTGGCCTACTACCGCGAGCAGGTGCTGCACGGACCGGCGGCCTTCCTGGAGGTTGCCGAAGGCTACGAGGCGTTCGAGCGGGCGATGCGGCGCAAGCTGCTGCGCGAGATCGGCGCGCTCAGCGTCGCGGCGGACGAGCCCCGTCCCCCCGAGCTCCGTCCCCCCGAGCCCCGCTGAGGCGCGGGGTTCGGGACGGCGGGTCCGGGCACGGGAAGGCCCGGCCGCGGGGCGGCGGCCGGGACGCGGCTCAGGCTGCGGCGCGACGACGCCAGAGGCCGAGGCCGGCGAGGCCCGAGAGCAGGAGCCACGCGCCCGCGGGCAGCGGCACCGGCGCCGTGGTCAGGCCCGAGAGCTGGCCGAAGTCCTCGCCGAGGGCGGCGACCAGCGTCGCGCTCACCGTCATCGGCGTGTCGCCGGGCATGCCGAGCGCGAAGGTGTAGAGCTGGTTGACGCCCTCGTCGGTGTTCAGCAGCGCGTAGGCGGTGTTGTCACCCTCCTGCGCCGAGAAGATGTCGAAGCCGCCGATCGCGCTGAAGTCGATCTCGGCGCCGTCGCCGTCGACCAGCGTGCCGATGGTGTTCAGCGTGCCGGCGTTGTTGTCGAGCGTGGCGAGCGCGTTCAAGTCGCTGTCGAGCACGTACTGCAGCGTGCTGTCCGGGCCGGGCACCGCGTTGGTATAGGCGTTGGCGAAGATCGAGGGGTTCTCGCCCTCGTTCGGGTCGCCGTCGTTGTAGCGCAGAGCGAGGACGTTGGGCGTGCCGTCGCCGTCGGGGTCGTCGGTGACGCTCGGCGGCGTGTTGTTGGGGAAGAAGACGCGGTTGTCCCCGGCGGTCGAGACGATGCGCGCGGCGTCGAGCACGTTGTTGAAGTCGAGGCCGATCGCGGCGCCGTCGCCGATGCCTTCGTCGATGGGCAGGGTGGCGACCGAGGTGGCCGCGCCGGTCGCCGGGTCGATCTCGTACACGGTGTCGTCGCCCGCGCCGCCGTCGTTGACGAAGCCGTAGAACTGGCCGGTCGCCGGGCGGTAGTCGAGCGCCGAGAGCGACAGGCTCGCGCCGCCGCTGGTGATCGGCGTGCTCCGGCCGAGCGAGGGCGAGGCGATCGGGCCGAGGCGCACGAGCGTCGAGCCGCCGTCGCCGAGAGCGTAGCCGACGCCGAAGGGCAGGGCGCTCGCGGTCGGTCCGAACGCGAGCGCGCCGGCGCAGAGGGTGGTGAGGAACGTGGTGCGGATCACGGGGTCTCTCCGAGTAGCCGAAATCGGTCGGTCCGAGAGGCGGTCGAACCGAGGTCGATCATCGATCAATTCTTTGATTCTCCAAGAAATTTATTGTCTAATGGCCTTGAAACTTTCTACAGAGCGTCAGCGAATGGAAGTGTTCGTTCGATCGGGGCAGGCTCTTTCGGACGAGTTTTCGATATTATCGAAGGAACTTCAGGCTCATGTCTTCGTTATGCGAGGTCGGGCGCGTATCGAGAGCGCCATCGTCGCGACGCGTTCAGCCCGGCACCGCGGTTGCGAGCGGGCGGGTCGCGAGGCGTCCGTCCTCCCAGCCGCAGACGTCGAGCCGGCCGCTCGCATCCATTGTCATTGCCAAGCGCGTCAGGCCGTTCAGCACCGGAGGCGCGATGGCGTCGACCGCTGGCGGCGCCGGCAACACGGCGGCGGCGGCGTAGCGCCCCTCGCTGTCCTCGCCGCGCGAGCGCCAGCGCCCCGGCGGCGCCTCGCTCCAGTGGTTGGCGGCCCAGGGATGCGCGGCCTCGACCGCGCGGGGGCCGTGGCGCTCGATCACGGCGATCTCGCCCGGCCGCGTCCCCGTCAGCGTGAAGATCCCGGCGAGCGCCAGCGGGTGCTCGACCAGCATCGCGCGGGCGCTCGCGAAGTCGGGCGCGCGCTCCAGCACGAGGCGGACCAGGTGCGGCGGCGTCAGCCCGCGCGTGGCGAAGAACCGCGCGCGGGCGGCGAGCCAGTCGGCCGTATCGCCGAGCCCGGTGCGCCGCGCGGGCGCCTGGGTGAGCGCGAGGGCGAAGCGCCCCGGCGCTATGCCGTGCGCCGCGCCGATCACGCCCGGCCAAGTGGCGAGGCTCCACGGCCCGGCCGGGGCGTCGAGATGGACCACCCGTACCGCCCGCCCGAGGCCGCGGAACGACCAGTCGAGCGTGCGGAACAGCTCGGGCGGATCGCCGTCGAAGGCGCGGGTGGTGCAGGCGATCTCGTAGGCGAGCGCGAAGGTGGGGCCGCCGGCGCGACCGATCGCGCGGCTGACCGCGACCGCGTCGTCCAGGTAAGGATCATTCGCGCGGCGCATCCAGGCGCCCGCGAGGCGGTCGGTGAGCCCGAGCGCGGAGCCGAGCAGCCGCCCCGTCGTGCCGAGCCCCGCGAGCACGGTGTCGAGGAGCGTGCGGGTCGTCGCCGCCTCGCGCGTGGCCAGCCCCGCGAGCCCGTCTGCGCGGGCGTCGATCTCGGGGATGGCGGGCAGGCTCATCGCAGGTTGATCCTGAGCGCCGCGGCGGCGGCGAAGGGGGCGAGCGCGGCGGTGAACAGCGTCAGCCCGGCGGTCAGCGCGAGCGGGGGCAGCCAGTCGAGGCCCAAGAGCGCGTTCTCGACCGTGCGCGCGCCGAAGATCAGCGTCGGCACGTAGAGCGGCAGCACCAGGATCGACAGGAGCAGTCCGCCGCGGCGGACGCCCGCCGTGAGCGCCGCGCCGATCGCGCCCACCAGGCTGAGCGCCGGCGTACCGGCCAGGAGCGAGGCGACGAGGGCCGGCAGCGTCCCCGCCGGCAGGCCGAGCATCAGCCCCAGCACCGGCGCGATCGCGGCCATCGGCAGGCCCGTGGTCAGCCAGTGCGCGAGCGCCTTGGCGAGCACCGTCTGCTCGAGCGGCGAGGGCGCGAGCGCGAGCTGTTCGAGCGTGCCGTCCTCGGCGTCGGCCTGGAACAGCCGGTCGAGGCTGAGGAGGGCGGCGAGGAGGGCCGCGATCCAGAGCACGCCGCCGGCGATGCGCGAGAGCGTCTCCGGCTCGCGCCCGACGCCGAGCGGGATCAGCACCACGGCGAGCACGAAGAAGGCGAGGCCGATGCCGCCCCCGCCGCCGAGGCGCAGCGCGAGCGCGAGGTCGCGCGCGACGATCGGGCTCAGGCCCGTCAGCACGGGCGCCTCACCACGCCCCGTCGAGGAAGGGGTCGTGCGGCTCTCCCGCGGCCGGTGCCCGTGCCGGTGCCGTCGTCGGCGACAGCCGCAGCGTGCGCGGGTCCGCGAGCCCGAGGTCGAGGTGGGTGGCGACCACCGCGATCCCGCCCGCGGCGCGGTGCTCTTCGATCAGTGTCGAGACCACGCCGGCCGAGGCGGCGTCGAGCGAGGCGGTCGGCTCGTCCATCAGCCAGACCGCGCGCTCGCAGACCAGGAGCCGCGCGAGGCCGAGGCGGCGGCGCTGGCCGGCCGAGCACTCGGCCGCCGGGCGTTCGGCGAGGCGGTCGAGCGAGAAGCGCGCGAGCGCCTCGTCGACCCGCGCCCCGTCCGCCCCCGAGAGGCCGGCCCAGAGCGCGAGGTTCTGCCGCACGCCGAGGACCGGCTTGATCGCGTCGAGATGGCCGGCGTAGGCGACGTGCTCGCCGAGCGGCAGCGCCCGTCCGCCGCCGGTCAGCCGGATCGCGCCCGTCGCGGGACGCAGGAACCCAGCGAGCGCGCGCAGCAGCGTCGACTTGCCCGCCCCGTTCGGCCCGGTGACCACCAGCGCCTCGCCGCTCCCGGCCCGCGCCGAGACGCCGGCGAGCACGGCGCGCCCGCCGCGGTCGAGGCCGAGGGTGTCGATGACCAGCTCCATGCGCCGGCCGCTTGGACCATCGCCCGCCCAGGCGCAAGCGGCCCCGCCCCTCGCGCCGCTCGGCGCGACTTGCCGTCCATCGTCGCGCCGCTCGTCGCGACTTGTCGTCCATCGTCGCGCCGGTCCGCCCACGGGCGCGACCGTGAAGCGCGACCCGGCGTCCATTGCGAAGCGCGGTGCCATGGGCGATATGCGCGGGCAGGTGCATTCGGACGCGGCGCCCGCTCGGCGGAAGCGCCGCGTCGAGAGCGATAGACGAGGAGCGAGCCCATGCCGATCACCGTTGGTCACGACAGCGCCGGCACCCGTCGCCAGCTCACGCTCGGCGACAAGACCTACGCCTACTACTCGATCGACGCGGCGACCGAGGCGGGCCTCGGCGACTTCTCGAAGCTGCCCGCCGTGCTCAAGGTCGTGCTCGAGAACATGCTGCGCTTCGAGGACGGCAAGACCGTCACGACCGACGACATCAAGGCCTTCGCCAAGTGGGCCGAGGATGGCGGCCGCTCCGAGGGCGAGATCGCCTACCGCCCCGCGCGCGTGCTGATGCAGGACTTCACCGGCGTGCCGGCGGTGGTCGATCTCGCCGCCATGCGCGACGCCATGGTCGGCCTCGGCGGCGACCCCGAGAAGATCAACCCCCTGAACCCGGTCGATCTGGTGATCGACCACTCGGTCATGGTCGACGAGTTCGGTAACCCGCGCGCCTTCCAGCTCAACGTGGATCGCGAGTACGAGCGCAACGGCGAGCGCTACGAGTTCCTGAAGTGGGGCCAGGGCGCGTTCGACAACTTCCGCGTGGTGCCGCCGGGCACGGGCATCTGCCACCAGGTCAACCTCGAATACCTCGCGCAGACGGTCTGGACCGACGTCGACCAGAACGCGGTGCCGGTGGCTTACCCCGACACGCTGGTCGGCACCGACAGCCACACGACCATGGTCAACGGCATGGGCGTGCTCGGCTGGGGCGTCGGCGGCATCGAGGCCGAGGCGGCCATGCTCGGCCAGCCGATCTCGATGCTGATCCCGGAGGTCGTGGGTTTCCGCCTCGACGGCGCGCTCAAGGAAGGCGTCACCGCCACCGATCTGGTGCTGCGCGTGACGCAGATGCTGCGCGAGAAGAAGGTGGTCGGCAAGTTCGTCGAGTTCTACGGCGACGGGCTCGCCAACCTGCCGCTCGCCGACCGCGCCACCATCGCCAACATGGCGCCCGAGTACGGCGCGACCTGCGGCTTCTTCCCCGTCGACGAGGAGACGCTGCGCTATCTCAACGTCTCGGGCCGCTCGGAGGAGCGCATCGACCTCGTGCGCGAGTACGCCAAGGCCAACGGGCTCTGGCGCGACGAGAGCTATGACCCGGTCTACTCGGACACGCTGTCGCTCGACATGGGCACGGTCGAGCCCTCGCTCGCCGGACCGAAGCGTCCGCAGGACCGCGTCGCGCTCTCGAAGGCGGCCGAGGAGTTCAAGGAAGTCGTGCGCGTCTACCGCGCCAAGGACACCAACCCCGTGGCCGAGGGCCGCTGGGAGGGCGAGGGCGGCGCCGACGAGCCGGGCGCCATTCCGGGCTCGGGGCGCGCGTCGTCGACCAAGGTCGAGGGCGAGGACTACATGCTCCACGACGGCAGCGTGGTGATCGCCGCCATCACGTCGTGCACCAACACCTCGAACCCCTACGTGATGATCGGCGCGGGGCTCGTGGCGAGGAAGGCGCGCGAGAAGGGGCTGACGCGCAAGCCCTGGGTGAAGACCTCGCTCGCGCCCGGCTCCCAGGTCGTCTCGCAGTATCTGGAGGCCGCCGGGCTGCAGGAGGATCTCGACGCGCTCGGCTTCAACCTCGTCGGCTACGGCTGCACCACCTGCATCGGCAACTCCGGCCCGCTGCCGGAGGCGATCTCGGCGGCGATCACCGAGGGCGATCTGGTCGCGGCCTCGGTGCTCTCGGGCAACCGCAACTTCGAGGGCCGGGTGAACCCCGACTGCCGCGCCAACTACCTCGCCTCGCCGCCGCTTTGCGTGGTCTACGCGATCGCGGGCGACATGAACGTCGACGTGACCACCGAGCCGCTCGGCCACGACCGCGACGGCAACCCCGTCTACATGCGCGACATCTGGCCGAGCCAGCACGAGATCGCGGAGCTGGTCGAGAAGACCGTCACCCGCATGGCCTACCAGGAGAAGTACGCCGACGTGTTCGAGGGCGACGAGCGCTGGCGCGGCATCGACACGGCCGAGGGGCAGACCTACCACTGGCCGGCCTCGTCCACCTACGTGCAGAACCCGCCCTACTTCGAGGACATGGGGATGGAGCCGGGCGAGATCCGCGACGTGAAGGGCGCGCGCATCCTCGCCCTCCTCGGCGACTCGGTCACGACCGATCACATCTCGCCGGCCGGCTCCTTCAAGGTGACGACGCCGGCGGGGCAGTATCTGCGCGAGCACCAGGTGCCGACGCGCGACTTCAACAGCTACGGCGCGCGCCGCGGCAACCACGAAGTCATGATGCGCGGCACCTTCGCCAACATCCGCATCCGCAACGAGATGCTGGACGGGGTCGAGGGCGGCTACACGCTCGGCCCCGACGGCGAGCAGAAGCCGATCTACGACGCGGCGATGGCGTACGTGGAGCAGGGCACGCCGCTGATCGTGATCGCGGGCAAGGAATACGGCACCGGCTCGTCGCGCGACTGGGCGGCCAAGGGCACGAAGCTCCTCGGCGTGCAGGCGGTGATCGCCGAGAGCTTCGAGCGCATCCACCGCTCGAACCTCGTCGGCTTCGGCGTCGTGCCCTTCGAGTTCGTCGGCGAGGACCGCAAGTCGCTCGGCCTCACCGGCGAGGAGACGATCACGATCGAGGGCCTGGAGAGCGATCTGCGCCCGCGCAAGACCTGCAAGGCGACGATCGCGTACAAGGACGGCTCGACGAAGGAGATCGACCTGCGGCTCCGCATCGATACCGAGGTCGAGATCGAGTACGTCCAGAACGGCGGCGTGCTGCACTACGTGCTGCGCAGCCTCGCCAAGGAGGGCGAGGCGGCCTGAGGCGAAGACCCTCGCGACCGGGGACGAAGGCGGCCTTCGGGCCGCCTTTTCTCGTTCCGCGCCGTGCCCGGGGCGTCGGGCGGCGAGGCGACCCCTGGCCACGTCGATCGCCGATATGATCTGCAACAAGGACGGATGGCCCACGTTGGCCCGACGATGGCGCGACGTCATCGCAGCCGAAGGAGACCGCCGATGTTCAAGAAGATCCTCTTCCCCGTCGACCTCGCCCACAAGGACGCGCTCGAGCGCGCGCTGCACGTCGTCGGCAAGCTCGCGCAGGACTGCGGCGCGCGGGTGGTCTACATGGGCGCGACCTCCAGCGTGCCGGGCTCGATCGCGCATACGCCCGAGGAGTTCGGCCAGAAGCTCGAAGCCTTCGCCGCCGAGCAGGCGCGCCAGTACGGCATCGAGGGCGAGGCGCGCACCGAGGTGGTGGGCGACCCGCGCGTCGAGGCGGACGACACTATCGTCAGGGCCGCCGCGGCGGCGGGCGCCGACCTCATCGTCATGCAGACCCACCAGCCCGGCCTGATGGACTACGTCTGGCACTCGAACGGCGAACGCGTCGCGAGCCATGCGCCGATCTCGGTGTTCCTCGTGCGCTGACGCGCGGGCGTTCCTCGCGCGCTGACGCGCGGGTGTCCTTCGCGCGCTGACGCGCGGGTGCCGTGGCGTGCCGCGGGCGGCAGGGCGCGCACCGAAGTCCGGGCGGCAGGGGCCGCCTCGCGGGCCTCGTGCCGCCTCGTCTTGCACGCGCGAACGTCCTCGCCGCCCAGACTGCGCACCGGATGCGCACATGTACCAGGCAAGGACGGAAATTTTCGCATTGCCCTCGCGCCGTTTCGTGTCACCCTCATGACTACCGCGTCCGTCCGGGACCGCGCAGCGCGCGCCGGACAGGTCGCGCAAGGCCTGGGACGACGCGAGAACAGCCGTCCGATGAAGACCCTCGACAGCGACTTCGCGCGCCAGCTGCAAGGCTACGCGCTCGCCACCGCCGAGATCACCTATCGCCTCCCCGACGCCCGCTCGCTCCTGCAGACCTACGTCTGGCAGGATTACGACATGGCGCCGCGCTTCCCGAAGCTGCAGAAGTTCCTCGATTTCTGGGAACGCGAGCTGGACGGGCCGATCCACTCGGTGCGCCTCAGCCACGCGCGGATGCTGGGCGCGCGCGAGATGCGGATGGTCGCGGCCGAGTATCACCTGCACTGAAGCGTCTTCCGGCCCGGGGACCGCCCGGACGCCGCGAGCGCGCGCGAGAACGGGCGGCCGGGGCGTCGGACCCGGTCGAAACGCGCTGGCAGGCGCGCGGTCCGGGGCCGAGGTCCTCAGCGGCGCCGCGTGTGCTTCGGCGTGCGCGTGCGCCAGCGGCGGTGCAGCCAGAACCACTGCTCCGGCGCCTCGGCGATCCAGGCGCTGATGCGCGCGTTGACCGCGGCCATCATCGCCTCGGGCTCGCCCTCGGGCACCGCCGGCTCGATCGCGACCTCGAAGCGCCCGTCCTCGGGACCGCGGCGGGCGCGGGCGGGCACCAGCGCCGCGCCGGTGCGCCGTGCGAGGCTGGCCGCGACCGTCAGCGTCTCGGCTGGGTGGCCGAGGAAGTCGAGCCGCGGCGCCCCGGTGGTGCGCTGATCGACCAGCACCAGCGCCACCCCGCCCGCCTTCAGGTGGCTCGTCAGCGCCCGAAGCCCCGCCGGCCCCTTCTGCAGCACCGGCTCGCCGCAGAGCCCGATCAGCCGCAGCGTGAAGCGGTCGACGTAGCGGTTGTTGAAGGCGCGGTAGATGATCGCGCACTCGTGCCCCGCGCGCTGGCAGGCGAGGCGCAGCGCCTCCCAGTTGGCGTAGTGTGCGGTGACGATCAGGACGCCGCGGCCCTCGGCGCGCGGACGGTCGAGATGGCCCATCCCCGACACCGAGAGGCGCAGATCGCGCACGAACAGATCGAGGTTGACGTACTCGATGCAGAGCCGGGCGAAGTGGCCGGCGGCCTCGCGCGCGAGGCGCCGCCGCTCGGTCGCGGGCATCTCGGGATAGACCCGCGCGAGGTTGTCGTGGAGCCGCCGGCGCGGCCCCGGCAGCGCCGCGATCAGCCGCCCCCCGAGCGCGTGCGCGAGGCGGCAGGCGCGCCAGAGCCCGAGCCCGCGCGCCGCGTAGCCGCCCGCGCGGCCGACCGCGTAGACCAGCCATTCGCCCCCGCGGTCGAGCGCGCCGTCGCGGCGCCGGCGACGGCTGCTCACCGCTCGCTCGCCCGCCCGGTCAGCACCCGGAAGCGCCAGGCGAGCAGCGCGAAGGCGAGCGTGCAGGAGAGCGCGATCGCGACCGGCAGCCCCCGCTCGGCGAGCGGCGTGGCGAAGGCCATGACGTAGCCGAGCGGGATCATCACCGCGGCGAAGGCGAGGGCGTAGATCCCGATCGCGACCCAGGCATCGCCGAGCGCGCGCACCGACTGCCCGGCGACCACCTGCAGGGTATCGGGCACGAACACCAGCGCCGAGAAGGCGAGCAGCGCGACCACCGCCGCCGCGAGGTCCGGGTCGTCGGTGTAGAGCGCGGCGAGCGTCGGACGCGCGGCGAGCACGACGGCGGCGATCGCGCCCATGACGACCACGCCGAGGGCCATGCCGCACCAGCCCGCGAAGGCGGCCTCGTGCGGCCGGCCGCGCCCGATCTCCTGGCCGACGCGCACGCCGGTCGCGACCGAGAGCCCGAGGCCGACCATGAACCCGGTCGCGACCAGGTTGTGCCCGATCGCATAGGCGTCGAGCGGCAGCCGGCCGAGTTCGCCCGCGAACAGGTTCAGGATCCCGAAGCCCGTGGTCTCGAAGCCGGCGGCGATGGCGGCCGAAAGCCCGAGCCGGCGCATCGTCGCCCCCGCCGCCCAGCCGCCCGGCCCCCAGAACGAGCGCTGGGGGTCGAGCACCCCGGACCCGCGCGCGTCGCGCTGGCCGAGGATCACCGCCAGCATCGCCGCGAGCGCGCCGAAGCGCACGATCGTGGTGGCGAGCGCGGCGCCCGGAGCACCCATCTCCGGCAGGCCGAGCTGGCCGTAGATCAGCACCCAGTTGAGCGCGACGTTGGCGAGGTTGGCGCCGGCCATCACCACGAGGGCGGGCAGGGGGCGGTTCGTGGCTTCGAGATAGAAGGCCGAGACCGCGAACAGCACCTGCGCCATCAGCCCCGGCGCCAGCATCCGCGCGACCGCGCCGCCGCCCGCGGCGTTCCCGGCGCTCTGGCCGAGGAGGGCGAGCCAGGTCTCGGTGAAGAACGCCACCACCGCGCCGATCACCGAGGCGAGACCGGCGAACATCACCGCCCGGCGCCAGGCGCGTCCGGTCTCGCGCCGCTCGCCCGCGCCCTCGGCACGCGCGATCACCGGCACCGCGCCGGTGGCGAGGCCGATCGTGAACACCAGGACCGGCACGAAGATCGCGAGCCCGAGCGCCGCCTCGCCCGCCGCGCCGACGCCGTAGCGTCCCAGCATGGCGATGTCGGCGAAGGCCATCAGCAGGATGCCCGCACGCGAGAGCATCACCGGCCAGGCGAGACGCGCGAGGGCTGGCAGGTGGCGCGCGAGGCGGGGGCGTAGCCCTTCGCTCCCGGCCGCCGCGGCGGGGCCGCGGTCGGGCGTCGGGACGGCCGGTACGTCGGTCATGGGTCGGCCCTCGGGCGCCGGGGTGAGGCTCAGCCGGGCACGGACGCGCGGCGGCGCTCCCTGTGCCACACGTAGAGCCCCGCGCCAACGATCACCCCCGCGCCCGCGACGGTGGCGAGGTCGGGCACCTCGCCGAAGATCACGAGCCCCGAGAGCATCGCCCAGACCAGCGAGAGATAGTTGAACGGCGCGAGCGTGGAGGCCGGCGCCTGCGCCATCGCCCAGACGAACACGGCGTGGCCGACGAGCCCCGCGACGCCGACGAGGACCATGCCGGCCAGCGCCTCGGCGGGGGGCGCGACCCAGGTCCAGGGTAGCGTCAGGGTCGAGAGCGCGGTGCCGACGGCCGAGGTCCAGAGCATGGTGGTCCAAACCCCGGAGGCGCCCGACATCGCCCGCGTGAGCACCTGGAAGGAGGCGAAGCAGAACGCCGCGCCGAGGGCGAGCAGGGCGGCGGGCTGGAACACGCCGAGGCCCGGCCGCACGATCAGGAGCGCGCCGACGCGCCCGATGCCGACCGCGGCCCAGCGCCGCGGCCCGACCGGCTCGGCGAGCGCCAGCGCGGCGAGCGCGGTGATGAACAGCGGCCCCACCTGCACCAGCGCGATCGCCTCGGCGAGCGCCAGATACTGGAGCGCCGTGAAGAACAGCACGGTGACGAGGAACAGGAGGCTCCCGCGCAGCACCTGCCGTCCCGGATCGGCGGCCGCGATTAGGCGCGGCAGGCTCGGTGCGAACACCGCCACGAGCACGAGCGTCTGGCTCGCGTAGCGCGCCCAGACCACCATCATGGGTGGCAGGTGCTCGCCGAGGTCCTTGGCGAAACTGTCCATGGCGATGAAGAAGAAGGTCGCCACGCCCATGCCGAGCGCGCCGCGGGTCTCGCCGGGCAGTCCCGCGCCGAGGCCGGAGAGGCCCGCCCCGGGCGCGCTCACGTCCCCGGCGTGCCGGCGAGCGCCACCCCGATCATCGCGTCGCGCCCGACGAGCGCGGCGAGCGCGTCGCGGTCCATCCCGTCGCTCCCCTTCGGCCGCATCGGCAGCACCAGATAGCGCATGTCGGCGGTCGAATCGTGGACGCGCACCGCGACGTGGTCGGGCAGCGAGAGGCCGAACTCGGCCAGCACCGCGCGCGGCTCGGCCACCGCGCGCGAGCGGTAGGCGCGGGTCTTGTACCAGTCGGGCGGCAGGCCGAGGAGGTTCCTCGGATAGCACGAGCAGAGCGTGCAGACGACGAGGTTGTGGACGTCCTCGGTGTTCTCGACCACCACCAGCTTCAGCGCGTCGACCTCGATGCCCATCTCGCGCGCCGCCGCCGAGCCGTCGGCCAGCATCCGCGCCTTGAAGGCCGCGTCGTCCCAGGCGCGCGCGACCATGGCGGCGCCGAGCGCGGGCGAGCGCGCGTCCATCTTCTCGATCTGGGCGGCGATCTCGGCCGGCGTGGCGATGCCCTTCTCGACGATCAGCTCGCGCAGCGCGATCTCCATCGTCTGCCAGTGGGTCAGCGGATGATCGTCGTCCTCGCGGTAGGGATGGCCCGACGGGCTCAGGGGGTGGTCATGGGGCATCGCCGGGCTCCAGCCAGTGCTCGTAGATCTCGACGTCGAGCGTGTCGCGCGGGTTCTCGGCGCGGTCTCCCCAGAGCTCGGCCATCGAGAAGCGCACCCGCCAGAGCGGGATCGCGAGGCCGGGGCGCTGGTAGGCCAGATCCTCGGGGTTGGGGAAGTCGCCGCAGCGCCGCTCCAGCCGGCCCAGACGCCCGCGCACGTACCAGGGCGTGCGGATGTGGCCCGGGCCGCGGCCGGGGCGCACCCGCACCACGTCGCCGGGCGCGAAGCGCGAGGGGCCGCAGGGGTAGGGCGGAGCGAAGCCGTTCGGCGCGACGCCGGGTGGCGTGTCCTCCGGCGCGCTCCGGGGTGACGCGCCCTCCGGCGCGCTCCGGGGTGACGCGCCCTCCGGCGCGGCGGGCCGGCCGCTCTCCGGCTCAGCGGTCGTCACGCTGCGCCTCGGCGTAGGTGGCGCCGCGCGCGGCCACCTCGGCCATGCGGGCGTTCAGCTCGGCGACACCGATGGCGCCGGTCTCGATCATGTTCTCGCTCACCGCGGCGATCCAGCGCTCGTAGTAGCTCATGCGCTCGAAGGCGTCGGGACCCATGGCCTCGAGCGCGCGGCGCAGCCCGTCGACGGTGAAGTGGCCCTTGGCCGACAGCAGCACCATCAGCGCGTCCACCCGCTTCTCCCAGAGCGCGTGGTCGTGCTCGGCGCGCTCGATCCTGCCCGCCGGACGGCCGCCCATGTCGTGCCAGCGCCGGCCCGGCGCGTCGTCGTGATCGCTCATGGAGGGCGAGCATAGGGCTCCCGCGCGGGCGGCGTCCATCCCCTCGCCCCGACGCCGGGGCGACCTACCTCCGCGGCAACGACAACGGGAGGAACCTCGTCATGCGCGCCCCGATCCTGGCCTGTCTCGTCGCTCTGTCGCCCGCCCTCGGCGCGGCCGAGGGCACGCCCGCCCCCGAGGGCGCGGAGGTCTACTTCATCGAGCCCGCGGACGGGGCGAGCGTGTCGAGCCCGGTGCGCGTGGTGTTCGGCGCGCGGGGCATCGGCATCGCCCCCGCGGGCGTCGAGCACGAGCGCACGGGCCACCACCATCTGATCGTCAACGAGGAACTGGAGGGCGAGGAACTCGACCAGTCGATCCCCGCCGACGAGAACCACATCCACTTCGGCGGCGGGCAGACCGAGGCCGAGGTCGATCTGCCGCCCGGCACGCATACGCTCCAGCTGGTGATGGGCGACGCGAACCACGTGCCCCACGATCCGCCGATCGTGTCGGAGCGGATCACCGTCACGGTGGAGTGACGAACGACGCGCCCGCCCGGGCCGCGCTCAGAGCAGGCCGGCGAGCACCTTGGCGATCCGCTCGCCGCGGACGGGCTTCTTGCAGACGGGCACGTCGGGATAGTCGCGCGCCAGCTCGATCCGCCGGCCATGGCCGGTGTGGAACACGAAGGGTACGCCGCGCTCGGTGAGGATGTCGGCGGCGGGGAAGACGTCCTCGCCGGCGAGATCGATGTCGAGGACGGCGGCGGCGAGGTCGGTCGAGCGCGCGGTCTCGACCGCGCTGGCGAGGCCGTAGCAGGGGCCGACCACCGCGGCGCCGAAGTGCTCGAACGTCATCTCCAGCTCCATCGCGATCAGCGCCTCGTCCTCGACGAGCAGGATGCGCCGGCCCGCGAGCGTGGCGGGGTCGCCCTCGCTGGGTCGCGCGTCGGTGAGATCGGCCGGCCCGGCCGAGGGCGGGGAGAGGAGGCGGGCGTCTAGGTCGAGCGGTGCCGGTCGAGCGGAAACCAGATACGCAGCGTCAGTCCGCAGTCGTGCCATGTCCCTTCCATTTCCCCCCCGAGCTGGGCGACCGAGGCCGCGACGAGGCGCGTGCCGAACCCCCGCTTCGCCTTGCCGGGCATGGCGATCGGTATCGGGGCGATCGGCGTCGGGCGGCGCTCCGTCCAGGTCAGGTCCAGCCGGTCCGATTCTTCGAATCGGGTAACGCGCCAAGACAGCGAAAGTAAGCCGTCGGCGTGCGATAAAGCGCCATGTTTGGCCGCGTTCGTGGCGAGTTCGTGCAGCACGAGGCCGATCGGCGTGGCCATGCGCGGCATCAGCGTCACCGCCTCGCCGTCGAGGCGGACCGCGCCGGTGTCGTAGGGGTCGAGCACCGCCTCGACCACGCGCCGCAGCGGCACCGGCGCGAGCTGCTCGTCGGCGATGCCGACGAGATGGGCCGCGGCCAGCGCGGCGAGCCGCCCGCGCAGCTTGGCGCTGAACTCGGCGACGTCGCGCGCGCCCCCGGCGCTGGTGAGGACCAGCGACTGCACCACGCCGAACAGGTTCTTGACCCGGTGGTTCAGCTCGCGGTTGAGCAGCCGCAGCCGCTCCTCGTAGTCGCGCCGCTCGGTCACGTCGCGGATCGTGCCGAGCATCAGCGCCGCCTCGCGTCGGGTGGCGGTCCCGGGGTCGTCGACGGTCTCGAAGCTGGTCCGCCCCTCGGCCGCGATCCAGCGCGTCGCCCCGTCGCTCGGGCGGACGACGCGTATCTCGACGCGGTGGACGCCGTCGCCGTCGGGGTCGAGCGAGGCCGCCAGCTCCGCCTCCCAGGCGGGCCGGTCGTCGGGGTGGACCACGTCGGCGATCGCCTCCAGCGGCACCGCCTCGCCGGCGGGGAAGCCGAAGATCGCGACCGTCATCGCGTCCCAGTCGGCGCGGCGCTCGCGCGGATAGTACTCGAAGGTGCCGACGCGCCCGGCGGCGGTGGCGCGGCGGTGGCGCTCCTCGCTCGTCGCCCGCGCGGCCTCGACGGTCTCCAGCCGCGCCAGCGCCTCGACCGTCTCGGTGACGTCGACGAGCACGCCCGGGAACCGCGTCGGCCGTCCCGCCTCGTCGTAGAAGCAGCGCCCGCGCGCGACGACCCGGGCCTGGCGGCCCTCGGCGTCCGGGACGCGGTATTCCTCGCGGAAGTCCTCGCCCGTGGCGACCGCGCGCTCGATCGCCGCGCGCACCCGGGCGCGATCGTCCCCGTGGATCGCGTCGAGGAAGGCGGCGACATCGGGGCCGTCCACGGCCGCCCGCGCGTCCGGGCCGAACGGTTCGGCGGGGGCGTCGCCCGCGCGCGCCCCCTCCGCGCCGATCTCCCAATCCCAGGTGCCGACGCCACGGCCGGCCTCGAGCGCGAAGGACAGCTCGGCCCGACGCCGCTCGGCGAGGCGGCGCGCCTCGACCTGCGCGGTGATGTCGTGGGCGATGCCGACGACGCCGCCGACCGCGCCCGCCGCGTCGCGCCAGGGCTTGAGGACCTGATGGAACCAGCGCGTCTCGCGCTCGCCCGTCGCGGTCTCGAACGAGACGCCGAGCTCGGGCGTCTCGATCCGGTCGCCGCGGGCATGGACGGCGTCGAAGCGCTCCAGCCCGCCCTCGCCGGCCAGCTCCGGCACCGCCTCGCGCAGCGGCCGGCCGAGCAGGGGACGGTGGCCGAGCGCGCGCTCGTGCGGCGCGTTGGCGTAGACGCAGACGTGCTCGGGCCCCTCGTAGACCGCGACCATCACCGGCGTGTCGTCCAGGAGCGCCGGGAGGCCGATCGCCTCGATCGCCGCGCCGGGAGGCCGGTCGCCACCGTCGCCCGCTGTCGCGGCGGGCGGGGAGGATGACGACGGGGGGCGGGGAAGGCGGTCGGCTGGCATCGGCTCGTCTTGCGTCGTGGCTGATCCTGTCATCGCGGGGAGGGCGGACGCTCACGGGACGGACAAGCGGCAGTCTCGCCCGGAACCGCTCGAAAGCACAGGGCCGTCGGGGAATCGCGGCGGTGCTTCCGCCATGCGGAGGCTCGTCGCACGGATCGGATACGCCATACCTGAAGGCGACATGCGATCGAAGGCGCGTGCCAGCGCACGGGGAGGTCGCGCCCGGTCCGGGCGCCGGCCGGGGCCACGCGATCCCGAGCCGGTCGATGATCGCCTGCGGGCTCAGCCCTCGCGCCCGACGTCGCGCCGGCCGACCGCGATCGCCTTGACCACCACCCAGCAGGGCGCGCCGGGGGCGAGGCCGAGCGCCTCGACCGAGCGGCGCGTCACCCGCGCGAGCGCCGGCTCGCCGCCCACGCGCAGCCCGACGTCGACCATCGGGCCGCCCTCGGGCACGCGCTCGACCATCGCCGGCAGGGCGTTGAGCGCGCTCAGGCCCTCGGGCCGCGTCCGCGCCAGGATCACGTCGCGCGCCCGCACGCGCAGGCGCACCGCCGTGCCGACGGACGCCTCGACGGCGGCGACCCAGAGGGGGCCGGCGGCGTGGTCGAGCCGCGTCAGCCCGTCGGGCTCGTGCGCGGCCACGCGCGCGGCCAGGATGGCGCCGGCCTCCTGGCGGCCCATCAGCGGGAAACTCTCCGGGTCGGCCAGGATCTCGGCCGCCGGTCCCGCGCGCGCGACCCGGCCGCGGTCGAGTGCCACGATGGTGGTGGCGAGCCGCGCGACCTCGGGCAGCGCGTGGCTGACGTAGACGATCGGCAAGCCGGCCTCGTCGCGCAGCCGCTCGATCCACGGCATGATCTCGGCCTTGCGCGCCTCGTCGAGCGAGGCCAGCGGCTCGTCCATCAGGAGCGCCTCGGGGCGCGCGAGCAGCGCGCGCCCGATCGCGACGCGTTGGCGCTCGCCGCCAGAGAGCGTCGCCGGGCGGCGACCGAGCAGGGGGGCGATGCCGAGCATGGCGACCACACGGGCGAGGTCGTCGCGCCGCGGCCCCTCCGCCCGCTTGGGCGCGAACCAGGCGCCGAAGCGGAGGTTCGCGCGCACGCTGAGATGGGGAAACAGCCGCGCGTCCTGGAACACGTAGCCGACGCGGCGGCGGTGGCAGGCGACGTCGATGCCCGCCTCGGCGTCGAACAGCACCCGCTCGCCGATCGCGATCCGGCCCGCGTCCGGGCGCAGCAGCCCCGCCACCGCGTCGACCACCGTGGTCTTGCCCGCGCCCGAGCGGCCGAACAGCGCCGTGACGCCCGCAGGCGCGGCGAAGGCGACGTCCAGGGCGAAGGCGCCGCGGCGGTGGCGGATACGGACGTCGAGGCTCACCGCCGCGTCCCGAGACCGTCTCCGGGCCCCGGCCGCCCGGCGCCGACGAGCCGCGCCACCCGCCGCGACACCCAGTCCGCACCGAACAGCGCCGCGAGCGAGACCGCGATCGCCGCCAGCGTCAGCGCGATCGCCTCGCGCTCGCCACCCGGCGTCTGCAGCGCGGTGTAGATCGCGGACGGCAGCGTGCGCGTCTCGCCGGCGATGTTGGAGACGAAGGTGATGGTCGCGCCGAACTCGCCGAGGGCCTTGGCGAAGGCGAGGATCGCGCCCGCGAGGATGCCGGGCAGCATCAGGGGCAACGTGACCAGCAGGAAGGCGGCGACCCGCCCGGCGCCGAGGGTGGCGGCGGCCTCCTCCAGCTTCGGGTCCACCGCCTCCAGCGACAGCCGGATCGCGCGCACCATCAGCGGAAAGCCCATCACCGCCCCCGCGAGCGCGGCGCCGGTCCAGCGGAAGGCGAGCACGATCCCGACCTCCGCCAGGAGTCGCCCGAGCGGGCCCTGCGCGCCGAAGGCGAGCAGCAGCAGATAGCCCGTCACCACCGGCGGCAGCACCAGCGGCAGGTGCACCAGCCCGTCGAGCGCCGCGCGTCCCGGGAAGCGCCCGCGCGCGAGCGCCAGCGCCACCGCGACCCCGAGCGGCAGGCTGAGCGCGGTGGCGAGCGCGGCAACCCGGAGCGAGAGCGCGATCGCCTCGATGGCCTCCGCCGAGAGCGCCGCGCTCACCCCGGCCCGCTCCCGCCGGGGGGCACGCCGAAGCCGTGACGGCGGAAGATCGCGCGCGCCTCCTCCGCGGCGAGGAAGTCGAGGAACGCCGCTCCCTCCGGATCGTCGCCGACGAGCGCGGCCGGATAGACGATCGGCGCGTGCGCGCTCGACGGCACGGTCGCGACCACCCGCACCCGCGACGAGGCGGCCGCGTCGGTGGCGTAGACGATCCCGAGCGGGGCCTCGGCCCGCTCGACCAGCGCGAGGGCGGCGCGGACGTTGTCGGCCTCGGCGAGCCGGTCCGAGACCGATCCCCAGACCCCGAAGTGTTCGAGCGCCTGGCGGGCGTAGATCCCGGCCGGCACGGCCGCCGTCAGCGCCACCGCCAGCCGCCCCTCCCCGAGCGCGGCGGCGAGGTCGAACGCGGCGAGCGGCACCGGCTCGCGCATCGCCGCCGCCGCGGGTGCGACGAGCACGAGGCGGTTGGTGGCGAGCACCCGCCGGCTGCCCGGTGCGACCCGCCCGTCCGCGGCGAGGCGGTCCATCCAGGCGGCGTTGGCGGAGACGAACAGATCGGCGGGCGCGCCGAGCGCGATCTGGCGCGCGAGCACCGAACTCGCCGCGAAGGAGAGCCGCGGCGGCGCGTGCCCGCGCCCGGCCCAGGCGTCCGCCGCCTCCTCGATCGCGTCCGCGAGGCTCGCGGCGGCGAACACAAGGGGCGCGGCGGCGGCCGACGCGGGCAGCAGCGCCGCGACGAGCGCGAGGGCCGCGAGGCGGGGAAAACGGCGGGCCAATGGCGAGCCTCCGGCGCGGATCGCCCGGCCGTCGCGGGCGCGCGGGGGAGTTAGCGCCGCGCGGCCCGCCGGAGCAAGCGCGCCCGCCGCCACCGGTCGATCCCGTCCCGCCCGGGCCGGGGGGCGCTCAGGGCCGGTCGAAGAAGTCCACCCGTCCCTCGTCGAGGTCGTAGTAGGCGCCGCCCACCTTGAGCGTGCCCCTGGCCTGTGGATCCAGCAGCATGTACTCGGCCTCCTGGCGCAGATAGGTCACCTGCCGGCGCACGTTCTGGCGCACCGCCGCCTCGGTCGCGTCGCCCTCGCCGCCGCGCGAGGCCAGCACGGCGGGGATGATCGGCTCGACCATGGTGCCGATCGCGCCGGGGAAGGTCGCGTTCTCCTCGACCACCGCCATGGCGGCCTGCACCGCGCCGCAGCTCTCGTGGCCCATCACCACCACCAGCGGCACCTTCAGGAGCGCCACCGCGTATTCCACCGAGCCGATCGCCACGGTGTCGAGGGTGTTGCCGGCGTTGCGGATGATGAACAGCTCGCCGAGCCCGCGGCCGAACAGCAGCTCGGGCGGCACGCGGCTGTCGGAGCAGGTCACGTAGGCGACGAAGGGCGCCTGCCCCTTGGCCAGCTCCAGCCGCCGCGACGGCGAGGTGTCGGGGTTGGCGATCTTGCCGGCCAGGAACGCCTCGTTGCCCTCGATCAGCAGCGCCAGCGCCTCGTCCGGCGTCAGCGCGGCGAAGCCGTCCTCCACCGGCACGGGGGTGGGGACGTAGACCGTCTCGTGCGCCTGCTGCGCGAGCGCGGGGGTCGCGGCGAGCGCCGCGCCCCCCGAGAGGACGGCGCGGCGGCTGAGGGAAGGCTGACACATGAGCGGGGTTCCATCGGACTGGCCGGCGCTGCGCGCGCCGCCTCTGGTGTTAGCGCCGGTCCGCGGGAGCGCAAGGCTCGCCGCCGCCGCCGCCCGGCGGGTCGGTCCCGCAACGTCCCGCCGGCGTCGCGGGACCGCAGGCGCGCGACGGCGCGATGGTCGAGCCGGTCCGCAGCCCGCCTCGGGTGTCGCGTCGGCGCGGCCGCTCGCCCCGCGCGCGGCCGCGCTATCTCGCGGGGCATGCGCCTCGTTCTCCTCCTCGCCCTCTCGCTCGCGCTGCCCGTCCGGGCCGCGGACCTGCCCGGACGCGCGCTCGACGGTCCGTGGCGGCTCGTCGGCTTCGACGGGCTCGCCGAGCCGGCGGTGACGATCGACGGCTGCGGCGTCGCGCTCTCGGGGCGGGGCGTCGTGGGGATCGTCTATCGCGTCCTGGCCGAGGGCGTGCCGACCGAGCGGCTGTCTTGGCGCTGGCGGGTGACGAGCGGACCGGGGGCGACCGACCTCGCGCGCCGTGGGGGCGAGGACCGCGCGATCGCGGTGCACGTCTGGTATCCGGCCGGGGACGAGGGGTTCCTCGCCGGGCTCGGGCGCCGGCTCGCCGGACTGCCGGCGGTGGGCCGCGCGGTCAGCTACGTCTGGGGCGGCGACCGTCCCGCCGGCACGATCCTCGACAACCCCTTTCTCGACGATGCGGTGCAGATCGTGGTCGCGCCCGCGGGCACGGGCGGCTGGCGCCGGGTGACGGCCGACGTCGCCGCCGACTATCGCCGCGCCTTCGGCGAGGCCCCGCCGTCGCGTCCGCGCTTCCTCGCGGTCTCGGGCGACACCGACGACACCGGCGGCTTTCTCGACGTGGCGGTCGCCGATCTCGCCTTCGAGGGCGGGCCCGACTGCTCCTGACCGGCGCTCCTTCGGGGACGCCGTGGTATGACGCCCGGGGCTGTCGCAGGAGGGAGAGCATGGAGCGCATCGCCATCGTCGGCTGGGGCTCGCTCGTCTGGGAGCTGGAGGGTCTGGCCGCGCGCGTCGCGGGCGACTGGGCCATGGGCGCGGGGCCGGTCCTGCCGATCGAGTTCTCGCGCGTCAGCCGCAAGCGCCTCGGCGCGCTCACCGCCTGCATCGACCCGGTCCACGGCGACGACTGCGCGACCCACGTCGTCCGCTCGACGCGGACCTCGGTGCTGCGCGCCGCGATCGACCTGGCACTTCGCGAGCGGGCGCCGCCCTGCCGCATCGGCCTCGTCGCGCCGGCGCGGGGGCTGCTCCAGGGCCGCGACGGCCGGGTCTGCACCCGCCTCGCCGCCTGGTGCCGCGAGACCGGGCACGACGCCGCCGTCTGGACCGATCTGGAGCCGAACTTCGAGGCGGCGACGGGGCGCCCCTTCGGCCTCGGCGCGGCGGCCGACTACCTCGCCGCGCTCGACGGGGCGGCGCGGGCGTCGGCGGTCGGCTATGTCGAGAAGGCGCCGCGCGAGACCGACACGGCGCTTCGCCGCCACCTCGCCGGGCTCGACTGGTGGCGCGAGGCGGCGGGCTAGGACGCCCGGGCGTCTCGAAGGCGGGTCGAGAGCGACGAGTCGGACGCACGCGGTCCGACCGGGCCGGATGGCGCTCCGGACACCGGGACGGCGCCTGGCGGTCTCGCCCGCCTGCCGAGTTCGTGGGGGTCGGACGTGACGCGGCGGAGCGGTGTCGAGGTCTACGACCGAGCCGCCTCGCGCGCGCCCTCCGGCGCGTCGCCGAGGAGGTCGCGCGCGATCGCGAAGGCGGTGTCCACCTTCTCCAGCCGGCAGGCTACCGGCCCGTGCGCACGTCCGAGGGCGACGTGCGTCTTGCCGTCGAGCATCTCGAGCGGGTCGCAGCCCTGCGTCATCAACCCGACGTAGAGCAGACCCATGAAACCGGCCGTCGCCAGAACCACGCCGCAGAAGTGCATCCCATCGACCTCGTCTCGAACGCGAACGGAAGCTTTCATGGCGAGGGATTGCGGCTACTCCGGGGAACTCCGGTCGCGACTCGATGGCGTCTTGCGGGCGAGGGGGACGCCTGTCGCCCCGATCGCGGACGCCTCGCCGGGGTGCTGCCTGATCGGGGAGGGTCCGTCACGGCCCGCGCCCCGCTCACCCTCGCGTCCTCGTGACGCCCGGGCAGGACGGGCGGTCCGGGCGCTTCGTCGTCCCGACGGCTCCGTTCGGCACGGGCGCGTCTCGCCCGGAGCTAGCGCGCGCACTCGGCCGCTGGACGGAAGGGACCGGGGTACGCGGGCACCGGCATGCCGTCCGCCCGAGTGCGCGCACGTCGCCTTCTCCCGCGACGCGCGATTTTTCCCTCTGGGCGCGGCATGGCCTTCCGGACCGGGCCGCCCGCGAGCCGTAGCCGATGATCCACGTCGACCTCGAAACCTTCCACTCGCGCCGCGAACTCCGCGACCGCGTCGTGATCTCGGTGGACGACCGCGACCACGACGCCCTGCTGTTCACGGCCGAGAGCATCGCGCCGGACCGATGGCGGCTCGTGTCGAAGAGCCGCGAGGTGACGCTCGCCGCCTACGATATCCTGTTTCCGGAGCCCGCGCACGACGAGGCATGGCGCTGCTCGATCGGCCGCGACGGCGTCGGGCGGCTGATCGCCGAGGGGCGCGACGCGCTGCATCTGGAGCTGCGCCGCGAGCGCGACGGCGTCACCCTGCGCGGCATCGATCTCGCGATCGAGATCGCGCCCCGGGCCGACCCGGCGCGCCAGCGTCTCGCGCTCGATCTGACCGAGGTCGCCCCGGCGATCCGCCTCTCCGAACGCGCCACGGGGCGACCGGCCCCGCGCGTCGCCGGGGTCGTCTGCGACTGGCGCTTTCCCGAGCCCGCCGGCCGGGCGATCGGCGACGTGGCGCTCCGCGTCGAGGCATGGCTCGCGGCGGAGGGCACGGAGCGTCCCCCGCTCCCGCTCCGGGTCGTCGAGGAGGACGGGGCGGCGGCCCGCCCGGCCGACGACGGCGTGGCGGCCGGGCGGGGCGACGACGCGCTCGCGACGACGCTGATGACCTTGCGCGGGCGCGACGCGCGGCTCGGGCTGGTCTTCGCCCCTGGCACTGAGCGCGCGCTGCTCGACGGGGCGATGCGCGGGCGGCGCTCGCTCGACGCCTCGGTCCGCCTCGGCGCGCGCCTCCCCCACCACGGCGACGCCCTGGTCGGAGAGGCGAGCGCGCCGGTGCGCCTCGTGCTCGACGACCGGCCGGGGCGGCTGTTCCTTCGTCTGCTGCCCCGGCACGCGGCGGACGGGGAGGCTCGCCCGGCCCCGGCCGGGGCGCGGGAGGCGCTGGAGATCGACCTTCTCGCCGACGACGAGGCGCGCCATGCGCGCCCGCTCGCCTTCGCCGTCCTCGGTACCGGCGCCGCGGCGCAGAGCGCGCTCGACCTGCGCTGGCACCTGACCGTCGCCCCGGCCGAGCGGGCGATGGGGGCGGTCGCGCTCGACCTCCTCTCCGACCACCCGGACGACGTCCTGGAGAGCGGCGTGCACGGGGCCGGGCGGCGGATCGAGCTGCGCGGCGCCGAGGACAGCGAGGCCCGGTGCGGCGAGGCGACCCTCGTGCTCGTGCCGCGCGACGGCGAGGCGCGGCTGCGCGTGCTCGTCTCGACCCGCGACGATCCGGTCGCGACGCTGAGGATCGCGATCCGCAACCGCGCGCCGCGCCGCTTCGAGCGCTACCTCGCGATCGATTTCGGCACGTCGAGCGTCTGCGCCATGCGCTACGCACCCGATCGCCCCGACGGCCCCCGTCCCGTGCCGCTCGGCGCGGCCGTCCCCGGTCGTGCCTCGACAGGCGGCGCCGGCGAGGCGCCCGACCACCTGATCCCGAGCGGCGTCCGGGTCGTGTTCGAGCGCGAGCCGGGCGAGGCGCCGGCCGCGACCTGGCGCGACGAGCACGCCCCCCACGCGCTCTGGCACGCGCCAGAGGGTCTCGGCGCCGCGCGCGCGGCGGCCGCGGGCGGGCGGGGCTTTCGCGTCGCGCTCCCGTGCCTCGACGATCCCGACAGCCCCGCGGCCGAGAAGGCCTTCGTCGTCGACGCGCTCAAGCGGCAGTTCCTGCATCCGGGCGAGGCGGTGCGCTGGACCCGCGCCGTGCCGGCGCCTCACCTCGCCGTGCCGGGCGTGGAGGATCTGGCCGAGGCGGTGTTCGACGAGCTGGCCGCCTTTCACCTGACCTGGTGCGGGGCGGAGGACGGCGCCGGGCGGAGCGCGATGCACGAGGTCTGGGGCGGCGGGCTCGTGCTGACCCACCCCAACCAGTTCGCCGAAGCCGACAGGGAGCGGCTGCGCCGGGCGGCGGCGCCGCTCGCGCGCCGGCTCGGCCATGCCCCCGCCGAGACCGTGCTCGTCTCCGAGGGACGCGCCGCGCTGAACGCGCAGATCCGCCGCCACCGCGACGCGCTGGAGGCGATGGCGCGCGAGAGGGCCGATGATGGGGCGCTGCGGCTGATGGCCTTCGACATGGGCGCGGGCACGCTCGATCTGAGCGTGGTCGACGCCCATGCCGGGCCCGACGGCGCCTTCCGCCGGTTGGAGCCGGTCGACGCCGTCGGCGCCGCGGTCGGCGGCGACACGATCGATCTCGTGCTCCACGCCATCGCCGCCGAGCGGCTCGACGCTCTCGCGCGCGAGGGAGCGTTCGAGGGCGAGCCGCCGAGCGCGCGCGCCGCGCTGGAGGCGGGTGCGCTCGGCGGGGCCGAGGGCCTGCGCGCGCGGCTCCTGACCGCGCGCCTCGCCCGCGCGATCGAGCGGGCGAAGATCGCGCTGCACGCGGCGATGGCCGCGCGCCCGGGCGAGGCGCCCGTCCTCGACATCGTCGTCGGCGAGCAGGACGCCTCGTCGCTCGCGGGCTTTCGCCTGCGCGAGGGCGGGCGCGGCGACGGGCTCCGCGTCGACGGGGCCGGCGGGCGTTCGTGCACGATTCTGTCGCTACCTCTGGAGGCGATCGAGGCGGACGCGCGCATGGCCGCGCTCATGGACTTCGTCTGCCGCGAGGCGACGCGCGCCGTCGCCGGGGGGCGGGCGATCGACGCGCTGCTCGTCTCGGGCCGTGCGAGCCTCTGGCCGCTCGTGCGCCGCGGCCTCGACGCGCTCTGCCGCCCCGATCCGCCTGGGGGGCATCCGCTGGCCGGGGCCGCGCTCCTCGCCGATCGCTACGACCCGAAGACGGTGGTCGCGCGCGGCGCGCTCATGGCGGTGCTGGACGATCACTGGGCCGACGGCACGGGCCACGACCCCCGGTTCGGCATCCTGGAGACCGACGCCGAGACCGGGCGGGTGGCGCTGCACGGCGAGGCGCGCGCCTGCGCGGGCATCCACCCCTTCGGCGAGACGCGGGTGGTCGGCTATCCGGCCGGGCTGCTCGGCGAGGACGAGCCGGTGCGCGTCGCGACGGCGCCGGCGTGGTGGCTCGCGCTCCTCTCGGACTGCGACGCCGAGCCGGCCTGGTTCGGCAACCGTCGCGCCATCGGCGTCGGCCGCGACCCGGCGAGCGGCCGGCGCCGCCTGGAGACCGAACGCCTGCGCGCGACGCCGGGCCACCGCCTGCCCTCGGTCGTGCCGATGCTGTCGCTGCACGCGCCGGCGCGGCCGCCGTTCTGGAGCGCGCTGCCGACGCGGCCGTGCCCCGTCCCCGAGGCGGAGGGCCGGGCATGTCGCTGATCGGGCGCTTCACGGGCCGCGCCGGCGCGACGACGCCGAGCCCGATGCTGGCCTATCTGGCAGAACGCGGGCTCGCCGACAGCGAGGAGACGGTCGCGCGCTTCAAGGGCTACTTCCGCGAACTCAGGGCGGCGCGCGCCGCGCTCGGGTCGCGGTGCGACGCCCGCGCTCCGGAGCGAACGCGCGAGTGCGGGGACACGCCGCCCCCGCGAACCTCGTCCTCTCGAACGCCGCTCTGGTCGATCCGGGCGTTCGAGGCGGCGCGTACGCTGATCGGCGAGGCGACCGAGACGCTCGGGGCCGGGACGCGTGCGCTCGGGGACGAGGTGGCGCGGGCGCCCGGAGGCGAGGCGACGCGGGACGCGCTGCGCGCCTTCGAGGCGGCGATCGGGCTTGGGTCCCTCCTGCGCGAGGTCGAGAGCCTCGGCCCGGACGACCTCGACGGCGCGGCGATCCTGACCCATCTGCGCGCCGGCGCCTGGCTGCACCGCAGCCATCGCGGCGCCGCGCTGCTGGCGAGCTACTACCCCGCCGAGCCCGCCTGGCGCGCGCTCGGCGCCGGGCTCGACCTGATCAACGCCACGGTCGCCGAGGCCGCGGCCCGCCACGGCGCGGTCGTGCTCGGGCCGCGTCTCCTGGTGCCGATGCCGCGCGACGCGGCGCGCTTCGCCCGCGCTGAGGCGGGCCTCCTGCGCGAGCTGACCCCGGTCGCCGCGCACCTCGAAGCGATCGCGCCGCTCTGCTGCGGCCGGACCTCGGCGTCGAGCGCGGTGGCGGCCGACTGGGTCCGCTGCGGCTTCGCCCGCGACGGCGCGGTCGTCCTCGCGCCGGAGGCGATCGAGTTCGACCCGGCCGACTGGACATGACGGCGGACCGGGACACGCGGCTCCGGGTCGGCGAGCGCGAGATCGCGCTGCCGGACGCCGCGGCGCTCGACGCGCTCTACGAGATCCGCCTGCCGATGACGGGGGGCACCTACGACTTCCGCGCGCTCTGGGAGCGCGGGGGCGAGGCCGGGGGGCGCCGGGTCCCGGCGCTGATCGACTGGATCGGCGAGCGCGGCTACCCCGACGGGCGCTGGACCGCCTCCGGCGCCGGCGAGCGCGGCTTCCTGATCCGTCCCCCTCTCGACTTCGCCCTGCTCGGCAGCGGCCTGGAGCGCCCCGATCTGTTCGCGCGCGCGATGGCGACGTATTTCTCGGTCGCCTTCGGCTCGATCGCCGACGGCGAGCCCTCCTTCGCCTTCCACGCGCTGAACGGGCAGCCCGACGCGGAAGCCTTCGGCTTTCGCCTCTATCACGGCCGCGGCGTGTTCAACCCCGAGGAGAACGAGCGCCCGGCCGGCCGCGTGCGCCTCGCCCTCGGTGCGCATCGCGTCGGACCGCGGGACGGCGCGTCGCCGCGATGGCGCGAGCCGATGCTCGGCGGCCCGCCCGGCGACCGGCCGGCCGGGCTCTACGCCCACCAGGACGCGGCGGTCTTCGCCGTCAATCCCGCTCCGGGGGGCGAGGGCGGCGCGCCGGCCTGGACGACGCTCGGCCCGCGCGACGGCCTCGCCGCCCCCGCGCCGTTTCGCGTGCTCCTGAAGCCCTCGGCCCGCCGCGGCGCGATCGCGGCCCGGATCGAGCGCGAGCCCGGCGCGGCGGGGAGCGGTCGCTCGCACGAGATCGAGCTCGACCCCGACGGCGGCGCAGAGGTCCTCTACGCGCGCGGGCGCGACGAGGAGGTGCCCGTGACGATCGAGGTCGCGACCGACCGCCGACCCGGACGCCTGCTGGACGCGCCCCCGCGCGGCCCGCGTCTCGCGCTCTGCGGCGTGGTGCTGCCGACGGCCTGCGCGCAGGGGCGGCGCCCGGCGCCCGCGCGCGGCTGGCTGCACCTCGACGGCGCCGAGCGGCCATGCCCGGTGACGCGCCCGCTCCAGGCGAAGGAGCTGTCGGTGGTCGTCGCCCGGCGGCGGGGCCTTCTCGGGTCCGGCGGCGGGCTCGACGCCTGGCTCTACCGCTGGAGCGACGACCAGGCCGAGCGGTTCGCACGCTCGGGCGAGGACTGGCGCGCCGGGGGGCTCCGCGTCTCGGCGCTGTCGCTGCCGGAGGGCTGCGAAGGGCGCCTCGTGCGCCCGGACGCGAGCGGCGGCCCCTTCGGCTGGGTCTCGCTCGCGGCGCTGCTCGACGGCGGGTCGCACCGGCGTGCGCCGCTCGGCGCGCTCCTGCCTTGGCTCGACCGCGCGGGCGCCGTCGAGACGCGCGCGGGCGAGGCGGTCCGCCTCGGCGCCTGGCACCGCGACGACCGCGTCGTGACGCTGGCGCTCGACGAGGGGGAGCGGGCGCTGACGCTGGAGTGCCGTGCGGAAGGGCGCCCCGAAATCCTGCACGTCGAGCCCGCACCGGCGTCGTCGGGCGGGCGGCGGCGTCGACGCGACGGCATGGCCGCCGCGGCGGAATTTGTCGCCGTGGGCGGCGCATCGACGGTTCGATCGGGAAAGCGGTTCGTGCTGGCCGGCCATGTCTTCGAGTTCGAGGCGGAATAGGGCGCACCGCGCCGCGATGCCGGCGGTGCGCGGCGGCGTGGCGCTGCGCGCCGTCTTGCTGCTCGTGCTCCTCGGGGCGATCGCCGGGACCGGCGCCGCGCGCATGATCGACGCCGTGGCCGAGCGGCGCGCGACCCGAATCCCGCCGGGCGCGGAGACGAGCCGGCAGGTCGCCGCGCTGTTCGTGCAGGCCGCCCACGCGGGCCTCCTGCGCCTCGATCCCGAGACGCTTCGCCTGCGCCTGCCGCCGCGCGACCTGGTCGAGCGGCTGCGCCTCCTGGAGAGGGGCGCGGTGGACCCGGTCGCGCGCTACTGGGACGAAGCCCTCGGCGCGCGGGACGAGGCGGCGCTGCGTCCGCTCCTCGCCGCGCTCTGGCAGGGCGGCGAGAGCGCCGGCGGCGTCGTCCGGGTCGCGCTCGCGGGCTGGAACCGGCTGGGCGCGATCGCGGCGCTGCGCGAGGACGCGCGCGGGACCGGGCCGGCCGGGCGCCATGTCTGGTCGGCGCACGAGCGCGTCGAGCGCGGCGGACTGACCCTCGCCGATCCGGTCGCCACGCGCCCCGGTCTCGACCACACCCGCTTCGCCCACTTCGGCGCCGACGCCGACGGCGTCGCCGCGCCGAGGGGCGACTGGCTCTCTGCGCGGGGCGGGCACGCGGGCGGCGACGGGCGGGTCGTGTTCTCGCGTCCCGTCGCCGCCGGCGAGGCGCCGGTGATCGACGTGCTCGGCCTCGACCCCCTTGTCGCCCTCGACGGCGTGCCCGTCGCCGCGCGCGCGATCGCGCTCTGCGCCGACGCCGCGACGCCGCGCCTCGACGGCACGTTCGCGCGCTCGCTCGACGCGGCCGACTGCGCGCACTCGGCCGAGGACTGGTCGCACCGCCTGGTCCTGCCGCGCCTCGGGCGCGCGGGCCGGCTGAGCGTGACGTTCGGCCCCTATCGGGCACCGCCGCCGACGCTCGCCGCCTTCGCCGCGGCGCCCGCCGCGGCACGGCGCGTCGAGATGGTCCGGCTCCCCTGCTTCGGCGCCGCCGAGGCGACGGGGGGCGGGCCACGTGCGCGGGAGACCTTCGCGCGCTGCGCCCGGGCGCGCGGCTTCGGGGTCTACCCCGACGGCGCGCCGGTCATGATGGCCTGCCGCCACGTCGGGATCGGGCACGCGCGCTGCGCGCTCGCTTGGCTGCCATCGCCGGAGGTGTCCGGGGAGACGCCGCCGCGCCCGCCTACGATCGTCGGCGCGGACGGCGCGCTTCTCGCCGAGCCGCGCGGGACGGACGCGGCACCGGACGGGGCGCTGGAAGGGCCGCTCGATCTCGGCCTCGCGCCCCTTCTCGGCCTCGCGCCCGACGACCGCGACGGGCTCTACTGGGCGATGACGCGCGCCGCGGACGGGAGGGCGGTGGCGCGTCTCGGCATCGACGCCGGGATACAGCGCGCGGTCCACGAGCAGGTGCGCGCCTTCGCCGAGGGCGAAGGCCTCGACGCCGCCGAGGGCCGCGTCGCCTTCGTGCTGATCGACGCCGGGCGCGCCTGCACCCGTCCGGGGCGGATCGGCTGTGCCCCGGACCACGGCCGCGGCGCTCTGCGCGTGGCCGCCGCCTGGCCCTCGCCCGATCCCGGCCGCGGGATCTGGAACCTGCGCGCGCTGCGGGTCTGGCGCTCGGCCGAGAGCAGCCTGACGCCCTTCGCCTGGCAGAGCCTCGGCGCGCCCTCGACGCCCGGCTCGGTGTTCAAGACCGTGACCGCCCTCGCCGCGATCCGCGAGGCGACGCGCCGCGCGGCCAGGCACGGGCCACGGGCCGGGGCCCTCGCGGGGGGCGCGATCGAGGGAGGGGGCGCCACCGATAGTGGGATCGCGAGCGGACGCGCCGCCGACGGCGCGGTTCGGGGCCGGGACGCGGTCGGGACGCGGGGCGGGCTCGACGCCCTCCTGCACGGCGTCGAGGACCTGGGGAGCCTGCGCCGCCATGCCGGCCTCGCCGAGGGCGTCGCGTTGGCGCAGGGCTTTGTCGATCTGCCGCTGCGCTACGCACGGGCCGGACGGGCGAGCTGCGCGCGCGATCGCCCGCTGGCCAAGGGCGCCGGTCGCGTCTGCAACGACAACGACATGCCGCTCGTGCGCGGCGTCGTCACCTGCCCGGGTTACGAGGGCCGCCCGCGCGCCGGGCTCTGCGAGGCGACGGCGCGCTCGGTCAACAACTACTTCATCGCGCTCGCGCTCGCGGCGCTCGGCCCTTCGATGCGCGGGGATGGCGCGGTCTCCGTGGCACGCGAGGATCGCGCGGAGCCGGAGAGGGGCGAGACCCCGCTCGCGCTGATGGCCGCACGGCTCTTCCCCGAGGGCCGCGCGCCCCTCTGGCCGCACGAGGGCCGCCCGGTCGGCTGGCGCTACACCCGCTGGGCGCGCGAGGGCGTGGTCGCCTTCGAGACCCGCCGCGCCGACCGGCCGGCGGCGGAGCGCGACACGCTCGATCTCTATCTGCTCGGCCAGAACGCGATCGGCCAGAACCTCCAGGTCAACCCGCTCGCGATCGCCGGGCTCTACGCCGGCGTCGCGACCGGCTGCGTGGTCGAGCCGGTGGCGGTCGAGGTCCGCGCGCCCTGCCGCCCCCTGTTCTTCGACGACCGCCCCGATCTGGAGGCGCGCGCGGTCGAGACGATGCGGGCGCTGCTCCGGCCCGGGCTGAAGGCGGTGGTGAGCGATCCGGGCGGCACCGCCTACGCCGCGCTCGGCGATCGGCCTTACGCGGCGGCGATGTTCGCCAAGACCGGCACGGCGCAGATCGGGGCGGAACGGCGCTCGCTCTGGATGGGCGGCTGGGTCGAGGCGGGCGCGGTGCCGGGCACGACCCGCCCGCTCGCCTTCGCCTGCGCGGTGATGGACGTCCGCGAGGGCAGCGGCGGGCGAACCTGCGGCGCGCTCACGGCACGGGTGTTCGACGCCCTGACGGGGCACGCGCCGGACGACGGCGTGCCCGCGCGATGAGGGCGGTTGCGTGGTGGGTGGCCTGGCTCGCGGCGATGGCGCTCGTGGGGCTGCCCGCCGCGCTCTGGTTCGCCTTATCGCTCGCGGCGATCGAGACCCGCCATCCGGTCCACGCGGTCGAGCGCATCGCCGTCGAGGCGCCGCTCGGCACCGCCGTGACGATCGGCCGGGCGATGCTCGGCCAGCGCGAGGGCGCCGACAGCGCGGTTCCGGGCCATCTGCGCGCCGAGCGCCGCCGCGACGGCTGGTGGCTCGCCAACATCGCCCCCGACCGCCGCGCGCTGCTGCTCCATCGCCGCGAGGGGGAGACGCGCGAGCGCTACATGCGCCACTGGATCCTGCGGCCGGGCGACACCGTCACCGTCGAGGCCGCACGCCATGCCGCCCCCGACCCGCCGCGGGCGCGCGCCCTGTCCCTCGTCGCGGCACGGGCCGCGTCGCCGGGCGAGGGGGCCGTGACCGTCACGGTGCTCGACGCCGCGGACGGGGCACTGCGCCTCGCCGTCGCCGGCTACGGCGCGGTCCGGCGCTACGACATCCGCCACCGGGCCGGGCGCGACGCCCGCGTCGAGGCCCTCGCCCCGGACGACGCGCGCTGGCTGAGCGCGCCGGCCTGCGGCCTGGAGGCGCCCGGCGCGCCGGATCTCGCCGTCGCCGAGCTCGCGCGCCGCCTCGGCGCCCATCGCCGCGGCACGCTCGCCACGCTCGGCGGACGGGTGAGCTGCCGCGACCGGATCGCCCTGCCGTCGGGCACGGCGGGCGCGCTGGCGCTGCACTGGACCGGCGAGGCCCACGCGCTCGTCGTGCCGGGCGCGCTCGCTGGCCGGGTGAGCCTCGCGCGCGCGGGCGGGCCTGCGACGCGGGCCGACGCGCTCGCCTGGCCGCTCGGCGCGGGCGCGCCGGCCCCCGCGCTCGGCGCGCCCGCCGGCGAGGTCGTGGGGATCGTGCTCGGGCGCACGCGCAACGCGGTCTCGACCGCGGGCGAGGCGCTGCGCCTCGCGCCCGTGGCCGACGAGCACCTGTTCTTCGATGGGCCGGGACGCGACGCCCCGCGCGACGTGTTCTCGCTCGCCTACCTGCGCTGCCTGACGCGCACGGCCGCGGCGGCGGACTGCCCGATGCCGCCGATCGCCGTGCCGCCGGGCGCGCGGGTCGCGGTCGGGACCGCGCCGCGGGATCGCGCCACGCCGGCCGACCTCGCCGCGGCGCTGCCGCCCTGGATGGGCCTGATGCCATCCGTCGCCGTGGCGGGCACGCTGCTCGGCGTCGTGGCGGCGCTCGCGGGCCGGCGGGCCGTGTCCTTCGCCCCGCTCCGCGCCGTCCGGGGCGTGCTCGCGGCGCTCGCCGGTGCAGGCGCCCGCCGCGCCGGCACGCTCGCGACCGCGGCCGAAGGGGCTCTCCGCTTCGCCCTGATCGCCGTGGCCGGCCTGATCGCGGCCGGCGCGGCGCTGGAGCGCGGCACCCTCGTCGAGGCGCCGCGCGTGCAGGCGACGCTCCTGGTGGCCGCGGCCTGGCTCGCGCTGTTCGGCGCCGTCGCGATCGAGACGGCCGAGGCGGCGGCGCGCCGCTCGGCGCGGCGTCTCGTGGCCGGCGCGCTGTTCTGGACCGCGGCCGGCGCGGTGATGCTGCTCGGCGCGCTCGTGCAGCAACAGCTCTCGCGCGGCGGCCTGCGCGGCGCCTGGACCGCGTTCGACCTCGCCCACCACGCGATCCTCGCGAGCTGCCTCGCGCTGCTCGCGCTCTGCCTGCTGGTGCCGCGCCGGCTCGTGCGCGGTGCGGCCGCGCGCGCGTTGTTCGGCGACGAGAGGCTCTGGTACCGCCTGCGCGTCGGCACGCTCGCCGCGATCCTGGCCGGCGGGCTCGCGCTCGCGCTCACCCGCACCGAGGCGGGGCTCGCCGGCCGCTTCGAGCCGATCGAGCTCGGCAAGGGGCTGAGCGTCGTCTTCGCGCTCGCGATCCTGTGCTACTACCAGCGCGCGAGCGGCTACGCCGCCGCGCTCGGCCGGCGCGCGCTCCTGAGCTTCCTCCTCGGGCTCGCCGGCCTCGGGCTGTTCGCCGCGGTGGTGTTCCTGGCGATCCCGGTCAGGTTGAACGACTGGTCGCCGATCGTGGTGATGGCCCTCGCCACCGCCGCGACCATGGCCTTCGCGCTCAGCACCATCGCCGCGCTGCGGCTCGACACCGCCCTGCGCCTCGGGCGGTCGCGCCTCCCGTCCACCGCCCTGCCGCGTCCGCAGGCGCGCCTCCGGCTCCGCCCCGACCCCGAGTTCCCGCCCTCGCGCCGCTCGCGCGAGCGGGCGCGGCGGCTCCGCTGGCTGCGCTGGCAGCAGGCGGTGCGCGAGTTCCCCCACGCGAGCGTGTCCTGGCTGCTCGCGGCCGGCCTCGTCCTCGCCGCGGTCGTCGTCGCCCTGTTCGTCCGCGACGTCGAGCGCGAGCGGACGCGGACGGATGCGCCGGTCGCCTTCTCCACCGCCGAGAAGCGCGTCGCGGTCTGGCTCGAATGGCTGGAGCCGGACGACCAGGGGGCCGCGCGCGACCACCTGGAATGGTCGGGCCAGATGCTCCAGGGCTGGGAGGCCTTCACCCACGGCGGCGAGGCGGGCGGCTGCGAGGTCCTCGCCGGGCCGGCGCCGGCCGCGACCGGGCTCGGCGGATGGCTCGCGCCGGTCTGCCCGCCGGCCCCGGCGTCCGTGGACGGGAGGGCGCCCGACCCGACGGCCCGCCCGGAGAAAACCGCCCTGGCCGCGCCATCGCCCGAAGACGGCCGGGCGCCCGGCGCCGCCGGCCCCGTCTTCAACGGGTCGAAGCTCATGCGGGTCCCCGCCATCCAGGACGATCTGATCGGCGTGTTCGTGATCGCGCGCTTCGGCACCGGCGCGCTCGCCTTGCTCGTGACCGCGCAGGCGGCGGTGGTGATCCTCGGCGTGGCGGCCGCGCTGATGGCCTCGCGTACCCACGCGGGCGATCTGCGCGACGAGCGCGAGCGGCTTCTCGTGGCCTCGCTCGCCTTCGGGGGCGCCGCGCTGCTCGCGGTGCAGTGGACGATCGCGTGGTGCAACGTGTTCGGCTGGCTGCCGGTGATGGGCCAGCCGATGACCTTCGTCTCCTACGCCAATTCGCACATGCTCGCGGTCGGGCTGCCCTGCCTCGTCGCCATCCACTACGCGCTGCGCCTCGGCCCGCCGAGCCCGGCCCCGGCCCGCCATGCCGAGCCGGACGCGCCGCCGCGCGATCTTCGCGCGGGGCCGCCCTCGCGGCCGCGGAGAGCCTCGTGACCGACGCGGCCGCCACCCCGCCGGCGCCGTGGCGGATCCTGCGCCGGCTCGCCGCCTCCTGGCAGACGAGCCTCGCCGCCGCGCTGGCGTTCATGATCTCGGCCGCCTCGTTCTACACGACGCTGCAGGGCTTCCTGACCTATCGCTTCGACCCGTTCTTCGCCTTCCTGATCGCCTTCGCCGCGCAGTCGCTCCTACTGCTCACCTCGATCAAGCTCGGACAGTGGCTGAACGACGCCGAGCCCCTGAACGCCTTCGTCGCCCCGGTGTTCGCGATCACGCTGGCGTTCTCGGTCTGGTTCTCGTTCACCTTCTTCCTCGAAGCCGACCGGCAGGGCCTCGCGGACGCCGAGACCGCGCGGCAGGCGGGCATCTTCGCCGCGCGCGCCGAGACGCGGGTGGGCGAGGTCGTCTCGGAACTCGAGCGCCTGCGCGGGCGCTACGAGGGCGAACTCGGCCGGCGCATCCTCCAGGGCGACGAGACCGTGACGTGGCGCGAGCGCCTCGACACCCTCGCCGCCGCCGGCGACGGCCTCGGCCCGGGCGGCGCGAGCCGCGCCGAGGACGCGATCGCGGGGTTGTCGCGCCAGATCGCGCTCCTGGAGGACGAGCGCGAGACCCTGCTGCGCGCGCGCCAGGACCGCGAGGGAGCGCGGGCGCGGGCGAGCGCGCGGCTGGAGCGGCTGGAGGACGAGCGCCGCCGGCTGCGCGGCCGGGTCGAGCGGCTCGGCGCGCGCGAGGCGGCGCTGCCGGGGCTGATCGCGGCCAAGCGCGCCGAGGCGACCGCCGAGCTGGAGGACGGCGCGACCTCGGGCTGGCCCGGCGACGGCCCGGTCCACCGCCGGCTCGTCGGCGAGGCGGAGGCGCTCGAGGACGAGCTGACGCAGGCGATCCCGGCGCAGCGCGCGGACCTCGCCGAGCGGCTGGGCGCGGCCGACGAGACCGCCGCGCGGCTTCGCGCCGAGCTGGCGGTGGTCGGCGACGGCGGCTCGGACGAGGCGGGGCGGGGGCCGGCCGCGACGATCGACGCGCGGATCGCGGAGCTGCGCGAGGTGCTGTCGCGCGCGCGCGCCGAGCGGGCGAGGCCGGGCGAGCCGCTCGACGTCGCGCTCCGCGACGCGCTCGGGCGCTTTCTCAGTACGCCCGAGCCGGAGAGCTTCGCGGCCGTCGCCGACGCCTGCACGGCGCTGCGCGCGGCGCTCATCGAGACCGACCGGATGCCGGCCGACCTCGCCGCGTCGAGCTGCGCCGCGCCGCTCGTGCAGAGCGACATCGAGGCCCTGGAGCGCTTTCGCGCCCGCGCCGAGCCGTTCGCGGCGCGCTGCTCGACCGAGAACGGCGCGCTCCGGGCGGCGATGCGCGGCGGCGGGAATGGCGGCACGAGGGGGGACGCCGTCGTCTCGCTCGGACGCGAGTGCCTGCAGCTCTCGGGCCTGCCGAGCGGAGCGCTGGAGGGTTTTCAGGCCGATCTCGCCGATCTCGCGCGCATCGAGGATCCCGCCGCGATCCCCTTCGCGCGCACCTGGCGCTCGGTCTCGCGCGGCGAGCCCGACGCGGTGCAGGCCCTCGTCACCGCGGGCTTCATCGACCTTCTGATCCTGTTCACGAGCTTCTTCTCGGGACAGCGCGCCGCCGCCGAGGCCTCGCCCGTGCTGCCGCCGGCGCACGAGCACGAGAGCCGCGAGAGCCGGATCGCGCGCGCCATCCTGCGCTGGCAGCGCCCGGTGCCGCGGCGCTGGGGCTGGCCGGGCGCGGAGGGGGAGGCGCGGATCGACCTCGACGAGATCGCCGAGGCGCAGCTGCGCGTCCATGGCGACGACCGCTCGGAAGCGCGCCTCGACGCCGTCAAGGGCGTGATCGGCGAGCAGATCCGTGACGTGCTCGCCGGGTTCTTCGCGCGGCGCCGCGCCCGTTTCCTGTCGGACGACGACGGCGACGTCATCGTCCTCGGCCGTGGCGTGCTGGCCGAGCTGGTCGCGATGGTGGTCGACGACGAGCGCCGGCGCGGCGGGGGAGCGTCCGCGCCGGGGGCCGGCCCGGCCCGCCCGGGCGAACCGGCCGCGGCCCGCGACCCCGGGCGTCGCGCC
>JBHJHI010000086.1:0-33152 GCA_050330995.1 Paracoccaceae bacterium | reverse complement strand
GCGGCACCACCTGCCGCCCCGCCACGGGGCCGGTGCGCCGGACCGGGCGGGGGGGGATCAGCCGGCTGATCGGCGCGCCGGCCGGCGCCTCGCGACGTACCGGGGCCGATGCCGTCCCACCGGCCTGCGTGGCGTCGCCGGCGCGTGCCGCCGTGGCCCCGGGCTCGGCGAGATCGCTCATCGCCGGGCCGGCGTCACTCGGCCGCGCGCGGCACCGAGCGGGCGAGGCGACACTCGGCCCAGAGGCTTCCGAGCGCCTCGCAGAGATGGTCGAGATCGGCCTCCGAGTGCAGCGGCCCCGGCGTGAAGCGCAGCCGTTCGGTGCCGCGCGGTACGGTCGGATAGTTGATCGGCTGCACGTAGACCCCCCACTCGTCGAGCAGGCGATCCGAGAGCCATTTGCACTTGACCGGGTCCTTCACCATCACCGGCACGATGTGGCTCGGGTTGGCCAGGTGCGGGATGCCGAGCTTGTCGAGCCGTGCGCGCAGGCCTGCGACGCGCTCGCGCTGGAGGCAGCGCTCGTCCTCGCTGTCCTTCAGGTGGCGGATCGCCGTGGCGGCGCCGGCGGCGACCGCGGGCGGCAGGGCGGTGGTGAAGATGAAGCCGGAGGCGTAGGAGCGCACGAAGTCGCAGAGCGCGGCGGAGGCGGCGATGTAGCCGCCCATCACGCCGAACGCCTTGCCGAGCGTGCCCTCGATCACGTCGATGCGGTGCATCAGCCCCTCGCGCTCGGCGACGCCGCCGCCGCGGGGACCGTAGAGGCCGACCGCGTGCACCTCGTCGATGTAGGAGAGCGCGCCGTTCGCCTCGCAGACGTCGAGGATCTCGGCGATCGGGGCGATGTCGCCGTCCATCGAGTAGACCGACTCGAAGGCCACGATCTTCGGCCGATCCGGGCCGACCGCCTTCAGCTTGCGGTCCAGATCCTCCACGTCGTTGTGGCGCCAGATCACCTTGTCGGCGCGGGAATGCCGGATGCCCTCGATCATCGAGGCGTGGTTGAGCGCGTCCGACAGGATCACCGCGTTCGGCATCTGCGAGCCGAGCGTGCCTCGCGCCGCCCAGTTCGACACGTAGCCGGAGGTGAACAGCAGCGCCGACTCCTTGTCATGCAGATCGGCGAGTTCGGCCTCCAGGGCGACGTGGTGGACGTTGGTGCCCGAGATGTTGCGCGTGCCGCCCGCGCCCGCCCCGCACTGGTCGATCGCCTCCTTCATGGCGGCGAGCACCGCGGGGTGCTGGCCCATGCCGAGGTAGTCGTTCGAGCACCAGACCGTGACGTCGGTGCGGTTCGACCGGGTGTTGTGGCGCGTCGCGCGCGGGAAGGCGCCCTGATGACGTTCGAGGTGATGGAACACGCGGTAGCGCCCCTCGTCGTGCAGGGCGTCGATGCGGTCCTGAAAGAAGGCCTCGTAGTCCATTGATCCATCCCCTGGCGTCGGCGGCCGGCATTCCGGCTCGCGGGAGTGAGTTCCGGTCGTCGTCCACGCTCTTGCTGGCGTGCATTTAGGCACGTGTCCGCCCTTTACGGGCTCGCCCGGACGCTGTGACGCGCCGCCGGCCGAGCCTCGATCGCGAGGTGGCCCGTGAACCAGCGCCAGAGCGCCGCCTCGCGCACCGGCAGGATCAGGAACCAGTGCTCCAGGATGCCGAGCACCAGGAGCGTCCAGAGGAGCGCGTAGCCGGTGAGCGCGGTCGGGTCGAGACCGGGCTCGGCGGCGAGCCAGGCGATCACGGTCGCCGCCGCCGTCGCCGCCGTCACGCTGAGCGGCAGCAGCAGCGTCGGCCGGCGGACTCGGAAATAGCTTTCCAGGTGCGCGAGCGGGCGCGGCAGCAGCTCGGCCGGCGGGTAGGGCACGCCGAGAAACAGGTTGAGCTTGGCCGAGACCCGCATCGCCATCAGTAGCGCGAAGGCGAGCGTGCCGGTGCGCGTCTCGGCGCCCATGGTGATCGCGATCATGGCGAGGCCGACCGCCACCAGCGCCAGTTCGTGCCAGAGCAGCGTGCCGAGCGCGAGCGCGAAGCGGCGCGGACCGCGAGCGTCGGGGGGGCAGGGCCGCGCGACCGGCCCGGTGAGCGCGCCGGTCAGGAATGCCACCTCCACCACCCCCCAGGCGGCGAGGCCGCAGAGGAACGAGAGGTAGACCGCCATCGGTCCCTGGTACGCGCCGAGCGCGTCGAGCCCGACGAGCGCGGCCCCGAGCGCGAGCGCGCCCGCGCCGAGCACGAGGCTACGGCCCGCGCCGCGCCCGAGGGCCGCGCCCGCGAGCCAGATCAGCGCCCCGGTGGAGAACCACCAGAGAAACAGCGCCGCGGCCACGGCGGCCGGCACGATCACCGGCCCGAGCGTATGCACCTCCGCCGTCACGTCACCACACCGGCTCGAGGCGCACGTCCTCGGGCAGTTCGTTCGACTTCACCGGGCGCAGGTACATCCGCGCGAAGATCGCCGCCGCCCGCAGGCCGAGCCCGGCGCGGCGCAGCTGGCCGATCACGCCCTCGCCGGCGCCGGCCATCGCCTTGTTGACCGCCGTGAGCCGCGCGCAGTCGGCGTAGAAGGCGTCCGAGAGGTCCAGCTCGATCGGGAAGCACTGCTTCGAGATCTCGGAGGTCAGCGCGATCACGCGGCGGTCGTAGTCCTCGATGTCGATGCCGAGCGCGTCGTGGAACGCCGGGCGGAAGTGGTCGCGGATGTACATCGTCGCGAACACCGCCACGAGGAAGAAGCGGATCCAGAGCCTGTTCACGCCCCGCGTCAGCGTCGGGTCGGCGCGCATCAGCAGCGCGAAGGCTTCGCCGTGCCGGAACTCGTCGTTGCACCACTCACGGAACCACAGGAAGATCGGGTGGAACCGATGCTCCGGGTGCTTCTCCAGATGGCGATAGATCGTGATGTAGCGCGCGTAGCCGATCTTTTCCGACAGATAGGTCGCATAGTAGATGAACTTCGGCCGGAAATAGGTGTACTTCTTGGTGCGCGTGAGAAAGCCCAGGTTGACGCCGACACCCGCTTCCTTGAGCGCGTCGTTCAGGAAGCCGGCATGGCGGGCCTCGTCGCGGGACATGTAGCTGAACAGCTCGCAGATGTCCTTGTTCTTCCCGCGCCGCTTCATCTCCTTGTAGAGAACGCAGCCCGAGAACTCGGCCGTCAGCGACGACACCAGGAAATCGATGGCCTCGCGGCGCAGCTCGGGGTCCATGGCCTCGAAGTCGACCGCTTCCCAGCGCTCGTCCTTCTTGAAGTGGCCCTTGTTGGGGTCCGACTTCATCTCGGCGAGAAGCTTGTCCCAGTCCTGCCGGACCGGCTCGACGTCGGTGGCGTCGAGCGCGTCGAAGTCGGTGGTGTAGAACCGCGGATTGAGAAGCGTGGTCTCCTGCGCCATGCGCGTGGTCTCGGAGACGGCGACATCGCCCTGGATCTCGCGGGCGGCTTCCATGCCGCTGGTGGGGGTCTGGACGTTCATGCGCGCACCTCCTCGGAGAAGGAGAATTCCAGAAGCTCCATGTATTCCATCTCGCCGGTGAGACGGGTCCACAGCCGCTCGATCGCGGTGGCGCGCGTCACCGTCGCCTCGCGCTCGATCCGCCAGGTCTCGCCGTAGGGCACCTCGATCGGCGCGCCGTGCACGAGCACCTCGTCGCCCGGAGCGACGAGGACGTCCTCGGGCAGTTCGACGTGGGCGTGCAGCGCCTCGAAGGTGTTCTGGACCTCGACGGTGCAGGGCACTCGCACGCGGTCCCGGGTCAGGAAAGGCATCGCTCTCTCTCCCTGAGTCTCGTTCTCGTGGCCGTCAGCCTAGAGCAGCGCGGCGAAGGTCTCGACCTGGTTGCGGCCGAAGGCGTTGATGTCGATCACCCGCCCCGTCGCCGGATCGACCAGCGCGAGGCGGCCGTCGCCGTGGACGTCGAGGCGGTAGGGCGCGAGCGCGTCGACGTCGTGCTGAGCGCGCTCGCGGTTGAGCACGCGGAGCACGCCCGAGACGAAGCCGCCCTCGAACTCGTCGAGATCGGCGACGGTCTCGCCGCTCTCGCCGTCGAGCACCGTGACCGCGCCGGTCGGCTCGTAGACGAAGGCGAGCGCGCGGCTCTCGACCACGGGCGCGGCCGAGGCGCGCGCGGCCGGGGCGTCCTCGCGGGTCAGCACCGTGAGGGTGGTGGCGGCGAGCACCGCCACCATCAGGAGCCCGCCGAGCCCCGCGGCCCAGGTCGGGATGATCTCGTCGGGATCGCGCTCGCGGCTCATGGCGTCCTCCCTCACTCGGCCGGCATCGCGCCGCGCGGCGGCAGCGGGCGGGGCACGGTGCGGATGATCTTCTGGTTCGGGTGCTCGCCCTCGGCCTCGCGGCGCGCGATGTCCTCGCGCAGGGCGTCCGCGAACAACCGCCCGACATGCTCGGCGTCCGGCACCGAGCGCAGCATCGGCTCGGCCGGGTTGAAGCACCACGGACGCGCGTGCGGCCAGAGGTGCAGATAGCCGATGCGGTCGTTGCCCGCGAGCTTGACCGCGAGATCGCCGGTGCCGTCGCCATGCGCGCGCAGATCGAGGTTGGCGATCTGGCGGAAGGGCAGGTTCAGCGTCAGATCCAGCGCCATGCCGATGCGCATCACGAGGCGGCGGTTCGTCAGCGTGTAGACCGTGGTCTTGGCGGTGCCGTAGGCGATCAGCGTCAGGATACCGATCGCGATCGACGCCTGGATCACCTGGAGCGTGAGACCGGCGGTCGCCTCGGTCAGCCCCTCGCGGCCCGTGGCCAGTTCGGCGAGCGTCCAGGCGCACCAGAGGCCGAACCAGATCGCGACGATCTTGGTGAGGAAGGCGCGCTTGGCGAGCGCGCGCCAGGAGGGCTCGCCCTGCCAGAGGATCCGCTCGCCCTCGGGCGGGCGTGCGGGCAGGCCGCGTATCGGCTCTTCGGTGAAGTCGTCGTCGTGGGTATGTGCCATCTCGGGGCCCTCGGGTGCAGCGTCGGGCGAGACCGGGCGCGGGGCGTGGCCCCCCGCGCCCGAGCGGGGATCAGATCAGCGGCTCGGTGCGCGAGGGGTGGGCGTAGAGCGTGCCGCCGGTGAAGTAGGCCTGAACCTGGTCCTCCTCGCGCAGCGTGATCTCGTCTGCGGCGCCGATCGAGGGGGCGCGCAGGAACTGCTCGGCCGTGACCGAGCGGACCTGCAGGATCTGGTCCTGCGGGTTCACTCGCGCGAGGTTGTAGGGCACGAGCTTGTTGCCCTGGGGCGTGGTGATCTCGAAGTAGCGCACGATGAACTCGGCTCGGTCGATCCAGACGTCGATCACCTGGCCCGGCGAGGCGCCGTCGCAGCAGACCACCGGGAAGCCGCGCGGGTCGGTGTCGAATTCGCTGATGCGATACTCGTTGTCGTAGCGCATCGGGCGGATGCGCGGGCGGCCCTTGTGGTCGCGGTCGGGGTGCTCGGGGCGCTTGACCCAGGCGGCCGGGCCGATGCCGTCGACCAGCGGGTCGCCGAGCGGCGTGATCGGCGCGCCGGTGAAGGGGTTGGTCGAGACCGCGTTCAGCTCGTACTCGTCCGGGATGTCGGGCACCGTGTTGGTGGTGCCGTCGCGGCGCAGGAAGGTCTTCGGTCCCGGCCGCGGCAGGATGAAGGCGTTCTTCAGGAACCGCCCGTCCTTTTCGGAGATCGTCGGGTAGCCCTCGCGCATGCCCTCGCGCACGAGGTAGGCGACGAGCCCGAAGAAGAAGGCCCAGAAGATGTAGAGCGCGATCTGCGCCGCATCGATGGTGCCGACGATGTAGAGACTCTCTGGCATTCGGGGTCCTCCTTGCTGCTCCTCAGGCGGGGAATTCGGCGAGGCCGAAGTGTCGGGCACGGCGGGGATCGGCACGGCGCGCGAGCGGGCCGACGGCGATGAGGGCGGCGAACAGGAGCCCGATCTCGAGGTGGTAGACCACGCCGTAGCCGGCGGCGGTGCCCTCGAAGGCCGGGCCGAGCACGCCCGACAGCGCGGCCGTGGCGTCGCGGATCGCGCCGCCCGCGGCGATCGCGAGCCCCATGGCCGTCGCCTGCACCGCGCCCCAGGCGCCGAGCGCGAGGCCCGCGCTCTCGGCACGCGCGAGGTCCATCGCCGCGGTCAGCGTGCCGACCGCGAACAGCCCGCCGCCGAGCCCGATCGCGAGCGTGCCGGCGCGGAACAGCCAGGCCGAGCCGAGCGGGGCCGCGAAGATCACGGCCGAGAAGGCGAACACGCCGACCACCGCCCCCCAGGCGGCGATGCGGCAGGGGTCGGCGCCCTTCGTGAGCCAGCGCCCGGCCAGCGCGAAGCCTGCGAGCGAGCCGGCCGCGAAGATCGCGGTCAGCAGCGTGGTGTCCGAGACCGAGAGCGAGAGCACCTCGCCGCCGTAGGGTTCGAGCAGCACGTCCTGCATGGCGAAGCCCGCGGTGCCGAGGCCGGTGGCGACCAGCAGCCGCCCCGCGCGCTCGCCCTCGGCGAGCTTGGCCCAGGCCTCGCGCAGCCCCGGCCGGGGACCGCGGGCGCGCGTGAGATCCGGGCGCAGCACCTCCTGCTTCCAGAGCGCCACGAGGTTGAGCGCGAGCGTCGCCACCGCCGCGCCCTGGACCACCTGGATGAGCGCGAGCTGCGAGAAGTCCGAGAGCATCACGCCGAACACGAGCGCCGAGGCGGCCATGCCGACGAGCAGCATCACGTAGAGGAGCGCGACGACCCGCGGCCGGGTGTGCTCGGGCGCGAGGTCGGTCGCGAGCGCGAGGCCGGCGGTCTGCGTCGCGTGCAGCCCCGCGCCGGTCATCAGGAAGGCGAGCGCCGCCGCCGCCGGGCCGATCCAGTAGGGACCGTTGGTGTCGCCCGACATCAGGATGAGGGCGAAGGGCATGATCGCGAGCCCGCCCCACTGCCCGAGCGTGCCCCACCAGAGATAGGGGATGCGCCGCCAGCCGAGGGCGGAGCGGTGGGTGTCGGAGCGGTGTCCGACCAGCGCGCGGAACGGCGCGGCCACCACCGGCAGCGCCACCATCAGCGCCACGAGCCAGGCCGAGAGGCCGAGTTCGACGATCATCACCCGGTTCAGCGTGCCGGTCAGCAGCACGATCGCCATGCCGACCGAGACCTGGAACAGCGACAGCCTGAGCAGCTTGCCGAGCGGCAGCTCGTCCGAGGCCGCGTCGGCGAAGGGCATCCAGCGCCGCGACAGCGCGACGAAGGGGTTCACCAGCTGACGCAGGGTGTTGGTCGGCGGCTGGCTCATCGCGACGCGACCTCCAGCGCTTCGGAGATGTAGAAGCCGCGCGACACCCGGCGCTGGCGCCCCGGCACGAGGCCGCGCTCGGCGAGGCGGGCGCGGAGCCGCGCGGGCGGCACCGGCTCGATCCTGGGCGAGCGGTCGGAGGCGGGAAACAGCGTGCCGGCGAAGTGCATCATCGCCAGCATCCGCGTGCGCGGCGCCATCGTGACGAGGAGGCTCTCGCCGGTGCGCGCGGCGAGACGCTCGATCGCGCCCACCATGTCGTGCTGGCGGTAATGGATCAGGCTGTCCATGGCGACCACGAGGTCGAAGCGGCCGAGGCCCGCGTCGAGCATGTCGCCGGTCATCCAGCCGATCCGCCCCGCGACAAGCGGCGGCAGCGTCGCCTCGGTGCGCTCGACGGCGACGCGCACGAGGTTCTCGGCGACGTCGATCGCCAGCACCTCGGCGCCGCGTTCGGCGAGCGCGCCCGCGAGCGCCCCGGTGCCGCAGCCCGCGTCCAGCACCCGCCGCCCGGTCAGGTCGGCCGGCAGCCAGTCGAGCAGCTGCGCGCGCATCGCGTCGCGTCCCGCCCGCACGGTGGCCCTGATCCGACTGACGGGGGCGTCCGAGGTCAGCCGCGCCCAGGTCTCGGCCGCGGTCGCGTCGAAGTAGCGGTGCAGCTCGGCGCGCCGGCTCGCGTAGGTCTCGCTCTCGGTCAGGCTCATGGCGCGTCCCTTCTCAGTCGAAGCCCAGAAGCTCGAAGATGTCGCGGTCCTTCATCGGTGCCGGCGCGAGCGGGTCGGTGCCGGCGTAGAGGGTCTCGGCCAGCCGGATGTACTCGGCCTGCACCGGCGCCACGTCGTCGCCGTCCATCTCGAACAGCGTGCACTTCTTCAGGCGCGAGCGGCGGATCGCGTCGAGGTCCGGCAGGTGCGCGAGGCGCTTGAAGCCCACTTCCGCGCAGTAGCGGTCTACTTCGTCGGTGTCCTTCGAGCGGTTGGCGACGCAGCCCGCGAGGCGGACGGTGTAGTTCTTCGACTTGGCCTGCACCGCCGCGACGATGCGGTTCATGGCGTAGATCGAGTCGAAGTCGTTGGCGGTGACCACCAGCGCGCGGTCGGCGTGCTGCAGGGGCGCAGCGAAGCCGCCGCAGACCACGTCGCCGAGCACGTCGAAGATCACCACGTCGGTGTCCTCGAGCAGGCGGTGCTCCTTGAGGAGCCGCACCGTCTGGCCGACCACGTAGCCGCCGCAGCCGGTGCCCGCGGGCGGGCCGCCGGCCTCGACGCACATCACGCCGTTGTAGCCCTCGTAGACGAAATCCTCGGGGCGCAGCTCTTCGGAGTGGAAGTCCACCGCCTCCAGGCTGTCGATCACCGTCGGCACCAGGCGCTTGGTCAGCGTGAAGGTGCTGTCGTGCTTCGGATCGCAGCCGATCTGGAGCACGCGGTGGCCGAGCTTCGAGAAGGCGACGGCGAGGTTCGACGAGGTGGTCGACTTGCCGATACCGCCCTTGCCGTAGACCGAGAACACCTTGGCGCCCTCGATCTTCATCTTCGGGTCCATGTGGTGCTGCACCGAGCCTTCGCCGTCGCCGCGCTTCGGCCCGCGGCGGGCGGCGATGACGGGCGGTTCGCCGAGTGGGGGCATCGTCACGCCTCCTGCTTTTCGTGAGCCGGCTCGATGCCTTCGAGCCGATCTTCCAGTTCGTCGGACGCGTCCTGCAGGGCCGCTAGCGTCGCCGCGTCGGGCTGCCAGTAGGACCGCTCGTGCGCCTCGATCAGCCGGCTCGCGAGCCGGGCCGAGGCCTTGGGGTTCAGCGCCGAGAGACGCCGGCGCATGGCCTCGTCGAGCACGAAGGTCTCGGCGGTGCGCTGGTAGACCCAGGGCTCCACCTCGCCGGTGGTCGCCGACCAGCCGACGGTGTTGGTGATCGAGGCCTCGATCTGGCGCACGCCCTCGGCGCCGTGCTCCAGCATGCCCTCGAACCATTTCGGGTTGAGCGTGCGGGTGCGGGTCTCCAGCGCCACCTGCTCCGACAGGGTGCGGACCTTGCCCGTCCCCCGGGTCTGGTCGCCGATGTAGACGGGGATGCGCTGGCCGCCGCGCGCGCGCTTCACCGCGCGGCCGATGCCGCCGAGCGTGTCGAAGTAGTGGTCGATGGTGGTGACGCCGAGTTCGACGCTGTCGAGCGTCTGGTAGGCGAGCTCCACGCCCGAGAGCATCTCGGAGAGCTGCTCGGGCGCCTTCACCGGCGTGCCGGACGATCCGTAGGCGAAGCACTTGCGCGCCGCGTAGGCGTCGGCGAGTTCGTCCTCCTCGGTCCAGGCGCCGCTGTCGATCAGCGCGTTGACGTTGGAGCCGTAGGCGCCGTCGGCATTGGAGAACACCCGGAGCGAGGCCGTCTCCAGATCGCAGCCGGTGCGCGCCATCTGGTCGAGGGCGGCGGCGCGCAGGAAGTTCCACTCCGGCGGCTCCTCGGCCGCCGCCGCCAGGGCGCAGGCCTCGGCGAGCACCTTGGTCTGGATCGGCAGGAGGTCGCGGAAGATGCCGGACAGCGTCAGCATCACGTCGATGCGCGGGCGGCCGAGGTCCGAGAGGGGCACGAGTTCGGCGCCGCAGACCCGGCCGTAGCTGTCGCGCCGCGGCCTCGCCCCGATCAGCGCCATGGCCTGCGCCATGGGGCCGCCTTCCTGCTTGATGGTGTCGGTGCCCCAGAGCACCAGCGCCACCCGCCGCGGCAGCACGTCGCCGTCGGCGACGTGGCGCTCCAGGATGCGCTCGGCCTGGCGCGCGCCCTCGCTCATCGCGAAGGCCGAAGGAATGCGGAAGGGGTCGAAGCCGTGCAGGTTGCGCCCCGTCGGCAGGATCTCGGCGGTGCGGATCAGGTCGCCGCCGGGCGCGGGACGCACGAAGCCGCCGTCGAGCGCGTGGATCAGCGCCGGGATCTCGTGGTCCTCGGCCAGAAGCGCCGCGGCGCGGGCGAGCGCCTCGAAGGCCGCGCGACGAGCGGGCGTGTCGCGCAGACCGCCCGCCCGCATCGCCTCGGTCGCGCCACGCCCCGCGGCGAGGCGCTCCGCGCTCGCGGGCGGCAGGTCCAGCCCGTGGCCGGCCTCGGCCATCACCGCGAGCAGCGTCGCGCGCGCGGGCGCGTCGGGCACCTCGCCGACGACGTGCAGCCCGTTCGGGATCAGCGTCTCCTCCAACTCAATCAGATGGCGCCCGAGCGCGGGCACGCGCGCCTCGGCGTCGTCGAGCGTCCAGAGCGGTTCGGGGGCGGCGAGGTCGAGCGCGGCCGCCTCGGCCTGGATCTGCTCGGCGAGCCGCCCGCGCGCGCCGTCGTCGAGATCGTCCGCGCCGCGCCAGCGCTCCAGCGAGGCCTTGAGATCGGCGAGCCCGCGGTAGAGCCCGGCGTGCGCCACCGGCGGCGTCAGGTAGGAGACGAGCGTCGCGCCGGAGCGCCGCCGCGCGATCGCGCCCTCGGAGGGGTTGTTCGAGGCGTAGAGATAGAGGTTCGGCATATCGCCGATCAGCCGATCCGGCCAGGACGAGCCCGAGAGCCCGGCCTGCTTGCCCGGCATGAACTCGAGCGCGCCGTGCGTGCCGAAGTGCAGCACCGCGTCGGCGCCGAAGTCGCGGTCGAGCCAGCGGTAGAACGCGGCGAAGGCGTGGGTCGGTGCGAAGCCGCCCTCGAACAGGAGCCGCATCGGGTCGCCCTCCCAGCCGAAGGCGGGCTGGAGGCCGACGAACACGTGCCCGAAGCGCGCGCCCAGGATCTGCACGCCGGCGCCGTCCGAGTTCGCCCGCCCCGGCGCCGGGCCCCAGACCGCCTCGATCTCGGCCAGATGCGGTGTCTCGCGCAGCAGGCGATCGGTCGGGATATGGGCGGCGACGCGGGCCTCCGAGCCCTGGCCCTCCGGGTCGTCGCCGAGCACCGCCGCGCGCAGCGCCTCGACGCTCGCGGGCGGCGCGCAGTCGTAGCCCTCGGCCGCCATGGCGGCGAGCGTGTTGTGGAGGCTCCTCCAGACCGAGAGATAGGCTGCCGTGCCGCTCGCCCCGGCGTTGGGGGGAAAGTTGAACAGCACCACCGCGACGCGGCGCTCGGCGCGCGCCTTGCGGCGCAGGCGCACGAGGCGCGCGGTGCGCGCGGCCAGCCGCTCGGCGCGCTCGGGGCAGGCGTGCATCTCGCGCGCGGTCTTCGGCGCGAACACGCACTGGCGCTCGCAGCCCTGGCAGGGCAGCCCCGCGCCCTCCGAGCGCCCGCCGAAGACGGTCGGGTTGGTGGCGCCGTCGAGTTCGGGGATCGCCACCATGATGGTGTTCTCGACCGGCGAGAGCCCGCGGGCCGAGGCGCCCCAGCTCTCGATCGACTGGAACTCGATGGCATGGGCGGCGAGGTAGGGCACGTCGAGGCGCGCCAGGATCGCCTCGGCCGCCTGCGCGTCGTTGTAGGCCGGCCCGCCGACCAGGCTGAAGCCGGTGAGCGAGACCACCGCGTCGACCGACGCCCGGCCGTCGCGCATGAAGAACGCCTCGATCGCTGCGCGCGCGTCGAGGCCGGCGGCGAACACCGGCACCACGGCGAGGCCCTGCGCCTCCATCGCGCGGATCACGCCGTCGTAGTGGCCCGCGTCCTTGGAGAGCACGTAGGAGCGCAGCAGCACGAGCCCGACGGTGCCGTGCGCGCCCTCCGGCCGGGGCAGGGCGCGCGCGTCCTCGGCGACGCGGCCGGGCAGGTCGGGATGGTAGACGCCGGTCTCGGGATAGTCGATCGGCGCCGCCACCGTCAGGCGGTCGCGCCACGCCGCGCGCGGGCCGCTCGCGTAGCGGTCGACCAGCATGCGCACCAGGTTCTCCAGGTTCTCGTCCGAGCCGGAGAGCCAGTACTGCATGCTGAGGAAGTAGCTGCGCAGGTCCTGCGCCGTGCCCGGCACGTAGCGCAGGATCTTGGGGATGCGCCGCAGCATCGCCATCTGTCCCGCGCCCGAGGAGCCCGAGCCCTTCTCGCCGCCACGCTTGCCGCGCAGCCGCTTCAGGAGAGCGACCACGCCCTTCTCCGGGCGGCCCATGTCGAGCCGGCCCGCGCGCGTCAGCTTGACCACCTCGGGCGCAGAGACGATCGAGACCATCGCGTCGCAGCGCTCTCGCCGCGCTTCCAGGTCGGGCAGGATCGCGCGGATGTGCTCGTCGACGAACAGCATCGCACAGAGCACGATGTCGGCCTCGGCGATCGCGGCCTTGGCCGCGCCGAGCGCCTCGGGGTGGCCGGCCCAGTCGGTCGCGGCAAAGAGGTCGATCGCGAGTTCCGGCGCCTCGCGGCCGAGACGCCGGCGGATGCGCTCCAGCGCCGGGGCGAAGTGCGCGTCCAGCGTGACGATCGCCACGCGGATCGGCGGCATGGCGTCACCGCGCATGATGGGCCTTCGCGTCGTAGAGGGTGTCGAGGGTGATGCGCAGGGCACCGCGTTCGGCGGCGTAGGCCTCGGTGTTGCGCCGCGCCTTCGAGCGCACGAAGAAGGGGACCTTCTTCAGCTCGCGCTCCGCCTCGTCGGTCCAGACCGGAGCCGCGAGCACGGCGGTCTCGCCCTCCGCCGCGGCCGCCGGCGCCTCGGGGTCGGCCGGCGTCTCTTCCTCGACCCGCCGGCCGTGGCCGAGATGGCTCGGCTGGGCCGCGTCGTTGAACTCGAAGTCCTCGCGGAACATGCCGAGCAGGTGCTCTTCGAGCCCCATCACCAGCGGGTGCACCCAGGCGTCCCAGAGCACGTTGGCGCCTTCGAGTCCCATCTGCGGGCTGTGGCGCGCGGGGAAGTCCTGCACGTGCACCGGCGCGGAGATCACCGCGCAGCCGATCCCGAGGCGCTTGGCGATGTGGCGCTCCATCTGCGTGCCGAGCAGCAGCTCGCAGGCCGCGTCGGCCACGGCGCGCTCGACGTCGAGGTAGTCGTCGGTGATCAGCGCCTCGACGCCGTAGGCGGCGGCCGCCTCGCGCACGGGCCGCGCCATCTCGCGCGAGTAGGTGCCGAGGCCCGCCAGTGTGAAGCCGAACTCCTCGGTGGCCACGCGAGCCGCGGCGAGCGCGTGGGTGCCGTCGGCGAAGACGAACACGCGCTTGGCCGTCAGATAGGTCGAATCGACCGAGGCCGAATACCAGGGCAGCCGCGGCTCGGGCAGGGCGGGCGGCTCGATGCCGAGGAGCCCCGCGAGTTCGGCCACGAAGTCGCGCGTCGCGCCGACGCCGATCGGCTGGACCGTGGTGTGCGGCTGGCCGTAGATCTTCTTCAGCCAGCGCGCGCTCGCCTCCGAGATCTCGGGATAGAGCATCACGTTGGCGTCCGCCGTGGCGAGGCGGCCGAGGTCGCGCGGGCGCGCCCCGAGGGGAGCCACCACGTTGACCTCGACGCCCATCATGGAGAGCAGCCGGCGCACCTCGGCGAGGTCGTCGCGGTTGCGGAACCCGAGCGAGGTCGGGCCGAGGATGTTGACCCGCGGCTTGTCCCAGGTGCGCTCCACCGGACCGTCGGCGACCTCCGAGGCGAAGCGGCGGACCAGCCGATAGAGCGTCTCCGAGGCGCCCCAGTTCTCCTTCTTCTGGTAGGCGGGCAGCTCGAGCGGCACGACCGGGATGTCGAGCCCCATGCCCTCGCAGAGCCCGCCCGGATCGTCCTGGATCAGCTCGGCCGTGCAGGACGAACCCACGATCAGCGCCTCGGGGGCGAAGCGCTCGACCGCGTCCAGGGCGGCGCGGCGGAACAGATCGGCGGTGTCCGAGCCCAGATCGCGCGCCTGGAAGGTGGTGTAGGTGACCGGTGGCCGGCGCCGGTCGCGCTGGATCATGGTGAACAGCAGATCGGCGTAGGTGTCGCCCTGCGGCGCGTGCAGCACGTAGTGCAGCCCCTCCATCGAGGCGGCGATCCGCATGGCGCCGACGTGCGGCGGTCCCTCGTAGGTCCAGAGCGTCAGCTTCATGCGCCTTACACCTTCAGCCGCGTGCGCCGCTCCAGGGGACGGGCGAACAGCTCGGTGAGATCGCCGGCCTGCTCGAAGCCCTGGATCGGGGTGAACACCAGCTCGATCGACCACTTGGTGGTGAAGCCCTCGGCCTCGAGCGGGTTGGCGAGGCCGAGCCCGCAGACGACCATGTCGGGGGCCTCGGCGCGCAGACGGTCGAGCTGGTTGTCGACGTGCTGGCCCTCCGACAGGCGCGCCTCGTCGGGCAGGAGCGCCATCTCCGGGCCGTGGTGACCCTTGTGCAGATACGGCATGCCCACCTCGGTGAGCCGCATCCCCGCCTCGCGCGACAGGAAGCGCGCGAGCGGCAGTTCGAGCTGGCTGTCGGGGAAGAAGAAGATCGACTTGCCCGCGAGGTGCTCGGCCCGTGCGCGGACCGCGGCCTCGGCGCGGGCGCGCGGCGCGGCGATCGCCGCCTCGAAGCGCTCGGGCGAGACGCCGGAGGCGTGCGCCGCGGCGCGCAGCCATTCGGCCGTGCCCTCGGCGCCGAGCGGGAAGGGGGCCTCCAGCCGCTGGCACCCTCTCGCCTCCAGGAGCCGCGCGGTCTCGGCCAGGAAGGGCTGGGCGAGCAGGAGCGTCGTGTTCGGACCCACCGCCGGCATCGCGTCGGCGCGGCGTCCGGGCAGGAAGGCGACGTCGACGCCCATCGCCTCGAACAGCCGCGCGAACTGGTCCTCGACCACCTCGGCGAGCGCGCCCGCGACCAGCACCTGCTCGGCGTCGGTCTCGGGCAGTTCGGGCACCAGGCTCGCGAGGCAATTGTCCTCGCCCTGCGTGAAGGTCGTCTCGATGCCGCTGCCCGAGTAGTTCAGCACCCGGCAGTCGGGGTGGTACTGCCGCCCCAGCCGTTCGGCGGCACGCGAGAGGTCGAGCTTGATGACCTCGGACGGGCAGGAGCCGACCAGGAACAGGAGCTTGATGTCGGGGCGGCGCTCCAGCAGTTCGCCGACCACCCGGTCCAGTTCCTCGTTGGCGTCGGCGAGGCCCGCGAGGTCGCGGTCGTCGATGATCGCGGTGGCGAAGCGCGGCTCGGCGAAGATCATCACGCCGGCGGCCGACTGGATCAGGTGCGCGCAGGTGCGCGAGCCCACCACTAGGAAGAAGGCGTCCTGGATCTTGCGGTGCAGCCAGATGATGCCGGTCAGGCCGCAGAACACCTCGCGCTGGCCGTGCTCGCGCAGGACAGGGCGTTGGCCCTGCTCGTGCAGGGCGGGGCGCTCGGCCGAGGGGCAGGTGGCCAGATCGCTCATCGCGCGCCCCCTTCGTCGAGGCGCGCGCGGCGCAGCTTCATCAGGAACTGCGCGGCGTTGACGCAGTAGAGCGCGTAGGCCGCGAGCGCCACGGCCATCTGCTCGGCCGGCGAGCCCCAGCCCGCGAGCAGGCAGGCGAGATAGGCGGTGTGCAGCGCGATCACCGCGAAGGAGACCATGTCCTCCCAGAAGAAGGCGGGGGCGAGCAGGTAGCGCCCGAACACGACCTTCTCCCAGATCGCGCCCGTGACCATGATCGCGTAGAGCACGAGCGTCTTGGCGACGATCGCGGCGGTCGCGACCGCCTCGCCGGCACCGGACGCCAGATAGCGCGCGACCAGCGCGAAGCTGACTAGGAACACCGCGAACTGCACGGGCGCCAGCACGCCCTGCACCAGCGTCCAGCGCGTCGCGTCGCGTCGCGCGCGCTCGGCGGGGGTGTAGAGCGGCCGGCGTGCCGATCTCGGGGCCGCCTGAGCGGCGAGGGCGGGGTCGAAGGCCTGTTCCATGGCCCGACGCTATGCCCCGACGCCTTCGAGTGTCAACCTTGGTTTACGCTCGCGATCGTCAGCTTCCGGCGAAGGATCGGTTCCGAATTAAGACGATCGTTCTGCAGCGGAGATCAATCGCTTCTTCATGGACGCGATCGTTCCACAGGCTCGTGAAATTCATTGCGGCTGGCGCGGCCGGATGATTACACTGCCACCTGACGAAACCGGATTTCGACGAGGCCGGGCCGCGCCAGAACGGCTTCCCGTCGCTGTCCGTCGCCGAACGCCGCCCCGATGCAGGACGGCGCGGCGGAGCCGCCGTCTGTTGGGTGGCAGGCGGCCGACAAACGGGGAAACGTCATGACCACCTTCGACCACGAACGACACGACGGGCCGGCGCTCGCTCGTCCGCGCGCGATGGCGTCGGGCGCGGCGCGGCGTGGCGGCGCGAAGACGATCGAGGCCGCGCTGAGCGGGATGCTGACCGGGGCGGTGATCCCGCGCCTCGTCGCGCGCGCCCGCGAGAGCGCGCCCGTGCCGGTCGACGCCCAGCGCGACCTGCTGCTGCGCCTCGTGCTGCGCGGCGAGCGCGAGGGCGCGCGCGCGCTGGTCGAGCGCTGCGTCGGCGCGGGCATGCGCGCGGACGCGATCGCCGAGGGGCTGATCGCCCCGGTCGCGCGCGGCCTGGGCCGCGGCTGGGAGGAGGACACCTGCGACTTCGTCGCCGTCACCTTCGCCACCGCGCTCCTCGCCGAGCTGATGACGCGGCTGCGCGAGATCGACCCGCCGCGCTTCGGCCGCGCGCTCGGCGAGCGGCCCTCGGTCCTGCTCGGCCCCGTGCCCGGCGAGCAGCACGGCCTCGGCGTCGCGATCGTCGCCGACGCCTTCGAGCGCGCGGGCTGGGAGGTGCACCGCACGGAGGCGCCGACCGCCTCCGGCCTCCTCGCCCAGCTCGCCGCGCAGTCGCACGACGCGCTCGGGCTCTCCTGCGCGGCCGACCGCAACCTCGACGGGCTCGGCGAGCTGATCGCGGCCCTCAGGCGCGTCTCGCGCAATCCGGGCCTCGGCGTGATCGTCGGCGGCCCCGCTCTTCTGCGCCGGCCGGAGGCTGGGACCCGGTCGGGCGCCGACGCCGTGGCGATCGACGCGAAAGACGGCGTCGCCGCGGCGCGGGCGTGGCTGTCGCCGCGCGCGTGAGTTAGGAAGCCGTCCCTCGTGCGTCCCTGCGCGCGGGGCTCAGGCTCTGCCTGCCGAAACGGGGAAGACGGAGTATCACCTCGCTCGGGAGAGGGCCCTTGAAGACGTTCGCAGCGCCGGAGGAGACGCTCGGCGATCTCGACGCCGATGTCGCCGCGCGCCTCATCGCCACCGCCGCCGACATCGCGCTCGTGGTGTCCGGCGACGGCATCGTGCGCGACATCGCCGTCGACCACCGCGAGTTCGCGCTGACCGGCCACGAGAGCTGGCGCGGGCGGCCCTGGGTCGACACCGTCACGATCGAGAGCCGGCCCAAGATCGAGGCGCTGATCGAGGAGGCGATCGCCTCCGAGCGCACGCGCTGGCGCCAGGTCAACCATCCCACCGCCTCCGGCACCGACGTGCCGGTGCTCTACTCGGCGCTGCGTATCGGCCACGAGCACCGCCTCGTCGCCTTCGGGCGCGACCTGCGCACCATCTCCAGCCTGCAGCAGCGTTTGATCGAGGCGCAGCAGAAGCTCGAGCGCGACTATACGCGGCTGCGCCACATGGAGACGCGCTACCGCCTCCTGTTCCAGCTCTCCGACGAGCCGCTCCTGGTGATCGACGCGGCCTCCGACAAGGTGCTGGAGGCCAACCGCGCGGCGATGCGCTCGCTCGGCGGCGCCGCGGGCGGGCTGGTCGGCCGCGCCTTCGCCGCGACGGTCGATCCGGGCTCGGCCGGCGAGATCGACCGCCTGCTCGCCACCGTGCGCGCCACCGGCCGCGCCGACGAGGCGGAGGTGGTCCTGCCCGGCGAGACGTCGCGCTGGCGCGTCTCCGCCTCGATGCTGCGCCAGGAGAACGCCTGGGTGTTCCTGGTGCGCCTCGCCCTCCTCGACGCGCCGCACGCGCCGCCCCGCGCGGAGGGACCGGACTGGGGCGAGATCGTCGCCGCCCAGCCCGACGCGACGGTGCTGACCGGCTCGGACGGGGTGGTGCGCGCGGCCAACCGCGCCTTCCTCGAACTGGCCGAACTCGCCTCGGAGGACCAGGCGCGCGGCGACACGCTCGACCGCTGGCTCGGCCGGCCCGGTGTCGATCTGCGCGTGCTGCTCTCCAACCTGCGCGAGCACGGGGTGGTGCGGCTGTTCGCGACGACGCTGCGCGGCGACTACGGCAGCGAGACCGAGGTCGAGATCTCGGCCTCGGCCTCCGGCACGCTCGATCCGGTCTACGCCTTCTCGATCCGCGACGTGCGCCGGCGCGTGGCCGCGCAGGCGCCGGGCGCAGTGGCCACGCCGTCGGCCGAGCAGCTCGGCGAGCTGGTCGGGCGGGTCTCGCTGAAGGACCTGGTGCGCCAGACCACCGACATGATCGAGAAGATGTACATCGAGGCGGCGCTGGACATGACCGGCGACAACCGCGCCTCGGCGGCCGAGATGCTCGGGCTCTCGCGCCAGTCGCTCTACGTCAAGCTCCGCCGCTTCGGCCTGCGCGAGATGGGCGAGCCGGGCACCGAGGGGGAGGGGTTCGGCGGAGCCGAGCGCGACCGGGGGGCGGGCTGAGGAACGCGGCGGGGGGCGCCATGGACGACGTCGTCGATCTTGCCGACAAACTGGCTCTGTTCGAGGAGCGTTGGTTTCCGCGCACCGTCGCGACCTTCAATGGCCACGACGTCATGGTCGTGAAGGTCGAGGGCGAGTTTCACTGGCACGCGCACGCCGACACCGACGACCTGTTCTTCGTCCTCGTCGGCCGCCTCGACATCGAGTTGCGCGATCGCACGGTGCACCTCGGCCCCGGACAGCTCTTCGTCGTGCCGCGCGGGGTCGAACACCGGCCCGTCGCGCGGGAGGAGACGCATCTTCTCCTGATCGAGCCGACCGGCACGCCCAACACCGGCGATCCGGCGACGGCGCGCGAACGGACCGTGATCTGAGCCCGGGCCGGCGGACCATCCCGCGAGGTCGCGACCTCCGGCTCTCGCGAGGCCGTCAGACCGCGTCGCGCGTCCAGCGATAGAGCACGTCGGGCTCGCGCTCCTCGTTGCCCGCGCCGTCGGTCTCGGCCACGGCGACGAAGCCCCGCGCCTCGTAGAAGCGCCGCGCCGCGCGGTTGCGCCGGAAGGTCCACAGATCGAGGCGCGCCGCGTCGCGCTTGGCGGCGGCGAGGAGAGCGCTGCCGAGGCCGGCGCCCTGGTGTCCGGGCAGCACGTAGAGATGGTCGACCCAGCCGGGCCGGAACGCGACGAAGCCCACCAGCCGCTCGTCCTCGAACGCGCCCCGGACCGTGCAGGACGCGAAGACCCGCTCGCGGAAGAACCACCGGTCCTGCGCTGGCGTGTGGAGCCTCGGGAGCCAAGGCATCGAGGTCTCCCGCGCCCGGCGGTGCACGAGCGCGGCCGTGTCCATGTCGTCGAGGTCCAGCCCCCGTAGCACGCCCGCGCCCCCGTCGCCGCTCGCCCGTGCCTCGAACGGCCGGGCCGTGCGCCACATTAGGCCTTTACCCCGACCCCCGCGAGTGTCTAGTCTGGTTGACACAATGCCCGTCAACCACGCCATAAGCCGACGCTCGCGTCACGCCGCGCCCCGCTTCGCCGATCCGCGCAAGCGGGCCGGGGGGACGCGGCTCAAGGCGCGCGTGCGCCTCGCGCGGCGCCGGATGCCCGCGCCGGAGGCGGTGGTCGAGCTGCTCAAGCCCGTCACCTGGTTCCCGCCGATGTGGGCCTTCGGTTGCGGCGCGCTCTCGACCGGGCTTTCCCTGGGCGACCGGCTCGGCACGCTCGCGGCCGGCCTCGTGCTCGCGGGGCCGGTGGTCTGCGCCATGAGCCAGGCGGCGAACGACTGGTACGACCGCGACGTGGACGCGGTGAACGAGCCGCACCGGCCGATCCCCTCGGGCCGCGTGCCGGGCACCTGGGGCTTCTGGATCGCGGTGATCTGGACGGCGATCGGCCTCGCGCTCGGCGCCGCGCTCGGCCCGTGGGGCTTCGGCGCGACGGTGGTCGCGGCCGCGCTCGCCTGGGCCTACTCGGCGCCGCCGCTCCGCTTCAAGGCGTCGGGCTGGCTCGGTCCCGGCGTCTGCGGCCTCGCCTACGAGGGGCTGCCCTGGGTCGCGGCCGCCGCGATCCTGACAGGCGGCGCGCCGCGATGGGAGATCTGGCTGGTGGCCGGTCTCTATGCTCTCGGCGCGCACGGGATCATGACGCTCAACGACTTCAAGGCGATCGAGGGCGATCGCGCGCACGGGCTGCGCTCGCTGCCGGTGACGCTCGGCCCCGAGCGCGCGGCGAAGCTCGCCTGCGCGGTGATGGCTGGCCCGCAGCTCGCGGTGGTGGCGCTGCTCGCGCTCTGGGGCGCGGCGCTGCACGCGAGCCTCGTCGCCGCGCTCCTCGTCGTCCAGCTCGCCATGATGCCGCGTCTGCTCGAAGACCCGCGCGGGCGGGCGCCCTGGTACAACGGCGTCGGCGTCGGGCCTTACGTGCTCGGCATGGCCACAGCGTCCCACGCGATCGGTTGGGTGATCCCATGACAGGCTATCTCTCCTGGGCCGCGCTCGCGCGGCTCGGCCTCGTACAGGTGGCGCTCGGCTCGGTGGTGGTGCTGACCACCTCGACGCTGAACCGCGTCATGGTCGTCGAACTCGCGCTGCCGGCGATGCTGCCGGGGCTGCTGGTCGGGCTGCACTACGCGGTGCAGCTCTCGCGCCCGCGCTGGGGGCACGGCGCCGACGCGGGCGGGGGGCGCACGCCCTGGATCGTCGGCGGCGTCGCGCTGCTCGCGGCCGGCGGCGTGGGCGCGGCCGCCTCGACCGCGCTGATGGCGAGCCTACCGGTGCTCGGCATCGCGTGCGCGACGCTGGCCTTCGTCGCGATCGGCCTCGGCGTCGGCATGGGCGGCACCAACCTGCTGGCCCTGATCGCGATCCGCACCGCGCCGGCGCGCCGCCCGGCCGCGGCGCCGCTCGCCTGGCTGATGATGATCGCCGGCATCGCCGTCACCGCCGGCGTCGCGGGCGCGATGCTCGACCCGTTCACCCACGAGCGCCTCGTCGCCGTCGCCGCCGCGATCGGCGTGCTCGCGCTCGCGCTGACGCTGATCGGCACCTGGGGGATCGAGCGCGCCCCGGCGCCCGCCGAGGACGGCCCGCGCCGCCCGGCCGTGCCGTTCCGCGCGGCCCTCGCCGAGGTCTGGGCCGACGCCCGGGCGCGGCGCTTCACGGTCTTCGTCTTCGTCTCGATGCTCGCCTACTCGGCGCAGGACCTGATCCTGGAGCCGTTCGCGGGCCACGTCTTCGGCTTCTCGCCCGGCGCCTCGACCGCGCTCGCGGGCACGCAGCACGGCGGCGTGTTCCTCGGCATGGCCGCCACCGGGCTCGTCGGCTGGCTCTGGGGGCGGGGGCGTCCGGCGTTCCTGCGCGCCTGGTCGGTCGGGGGCTGCGTCGCCTCGGCGGGCGCGCTGGCGCTCCTCGCGCTCGGCGGGCGCTACGGGCCGGGCTGGCCCTTGGAACTGAACGTCTTCGCCCTCGGCGTCTCCAACGGCGCCTTCGCGGTCGCGGCCATCGGCGCGATGATGGCGCTCGCCACGGCCGGCGGCGCCGGACGCGAGGGCACGCGCATGGGGCTCTGGGGGGCGGCGCAGGCCATCGGCTTCGGCCTCGGCGGGCTGCTCGGTGCGCTCTCGGTCGACGCCGCGCGCGCGCTCGTCGCCGAGCCGGCCACGGCCTACGCGGTCGTGTTCGCGGCCGAGGGGCTGTTGTTCCTCGCCGCAGCCCTCCTCGCCGTCCGCGCGGGCGCGCGCCTCGTCGCCGCGCCCGCCCCCGCTGCCCCCGTCGTCGCCGGAGAGTGCGCATGCGCCCCAGGGACCTGATGGCCGACGGATCGGTCTACGATTGAGTGGTGGTCGGCGGCGGGCCGGCCGGCGCCACTGCGGCCGACGACCTCGCGCGCGCCGGGCGTCGGGTGGCGCTGCTCGACCGCGCCGGCCGCATCAAGCCCTGCAGCGGCGCGATCCCCCCGCGCGCCATCGACCTGTTCGACATCCCCGAGAACCAGCTCGTCGCCCGCGTGAAGCGTGCGCGCATGATCGCCCCCTCTGGCCGGCGCGTGGTGATCCCGATCAAGGACGGCTTCGTCGGCATGGTCGACCGCGACGCCTTCGACGAATTCCTGCGCACGCGGGCGGCCGCGCACGGTGCTGAGCGTCGCATCGGCACCTATCGCCGCATCGAGCGCGAGGCCGACGGCACGGCCGTGGTCGTCTACCGCCCCAAGGGCGGCGGCACGGCCGAGACGCGCCTGCGCACGCGCATGGTGATCGGCGCCGACGGCGCGCGCTCCGACGTGGCGCGCCAGGAGGTGCCGGGGGGCGCCGAAGGGCGCTACGTCATCGCCTATCACGAGATCGTTCGTTCGCCCGCGCCCTCGGCCGACTTCGATCCCGAGCAGGCCGACGTCTGGTACGACGCGCGCGTCTCGCCGGACTTCTACGGCTGGGTGTTCCCGCACGGCGCGTGTGCTTCGGTCGGCATGGGCACCGAGGTCGACGGCTTCTCGGTCAAGGCCGCGACCGCGGGGCTGCGCAAGATGTCGGGGCTCGACGGGGCCGAGACCATCCGGCGCGAGGGCGCGCCCATTCCCCTGAAACCGCTCGCGCGATGGGACAACGGGCGCGACGTGGTGCTCGCGGGGGACGCGGCGGGCGTCGTGGCGCCGTCCTCGGGCGAGGGCATCTTCTACGCCATGTACGGCGGGCGCCTCGCCGCCGACGCGGTGGACGAGGCTTTGGCCCGCCGCGACGGCCGGGCGCTCGCCCGCGCGCGCAAGCGCTTCATGCGCCAGCACGGCGGCGTGTTCTGGATCCTCGGCAAGATGCAGGACTACTGGTACGGCTCGGACGCGCGGCGCGAGCGCTTCGTCTACCTCTGCCGCGATATCGACATCCAGGAACTGACCTTCGACGCCTACATGAACAAGGAGCTGGTCAAGGCCCGGCCGCTCGCGCACCTGCGCATCTTCGCGCGCAACGTGGCGCATCTGACGGGACTGGCGAAGGTGCCAGACCGGGTGTGAGCGGGTGGCGGGGTGAACCTCGCCCTACAGGTCGACGTGTCGTGACGCTGTTCACGTTCGTACTGGAGCGTGAAGGGAGGACCGAAATCGTCCAAGTACGTGCCGCGGACGTTGCTACGGCGACCACGCTCTTTTGGAGCGAACGACCCGTCGATTATGAGCCAGCCTTAGAAGATCCGGTCCCGATCGAGGGTGTCGACGCGGTATGGTGTTCCAGCGTGCTCGGCAGAGACCACGGTATGCTCTGGCTCGCCCATATCGTCCGGACGGCTGAAGGGTAGCGGCAATCCGATCTCTGTGACATCGGCGCGACCGCATAGGGGCGGGGTTCACCCCGCCGCTCAAAACGCCTTGAACGTCAGTGTCGTGAGGGATCGCTGGATGTCGGGGATGTCGAGCAGCCGCTCGTTCAGCCAGCGGCCGACGTCCTCGTCCTCGGGGACGTAGATCTTGGCGAGCAGGTCCCAGTCGCCGGAGGTCGAGTAGAGTTCCGACACGATCTCGCGGTCCCAGATCGCGTCGGCGACGCGGTAGGTGGCGCCGGGGGTGCAGCGAAGCTGGACGAAGACGCAGGTCATGGGCACGGTCTCTCTCGGGATGTCGGCCGGGGAGGAGCGCCGCGGCCGTTCGACCCTAGCACAGCCGCACCGACATGGCGCCCCGCCGCCGAGGCGGTTTCGGCGATCGCCGTCGGGGGGGCGGCACGCGCGCGACGCTGCGCTCCTCGCCGCGACGATTGCGGGCTCGACCGGAGTGGGCGCCAATTCCTTCGTCCTATCCGTGAGGTAATTTCCAAGCCTCGCTCCTTGCGGGAGTCTCGTGCGATTGGCGCGAGGTCCGACCCGTCGTTCGACGAGCCTTCTCGCGCGGACAGGTATCCCTGAATGGCTGTTAACGCCACTACAACCATTTCGACTCATCCCTTGTCCTGAGACCAGATCGGTGGGCGGGGAACGATCGTTCGGACATTTCGCGGTCCAACGGCTCCCGATCACGCTCGTGCCGGTGTCTCGGAGCGTTCGTATCGTGGGGAATGACGATGTTATCTCTCGATCTGGAAGACGAATTGTCGAAGGTATCGTGCGAACACACGGTGCCGCATCACGCCTGCCCCTTTTTCGGTCACGAGACGCACACGGTATTCGGCGCGGTCGTCGACATCGTGCGCGACCGCCTGCGCAGCGACACCGCCTGTTTCGTGCCCGCCGCCGCCGCGCCCTCGTGCTGCGCGCGGACGACGGAGACCGGAGCGGTCGGCATCGCCCTTCTGCGCCCGCTCTGCCGCATGGCCGAGCCGGGCGAGATCCCGCTCGCGATCGACGACGTGGCGCAGGGGGCCGCGGACCGGGCTCGCGGCGAGGAGAGGCCGGGCGCCTTCGTCGGCATGGCCGTGCGCATGCCCGCGGGGCGGGTCCTCGGCACGCTCTGCGTCACGATGAGGCGCGCGCACGCTTGGCGCCCCGGCGAGGTCGCGCTGGTGCACGGCATGGCCGCGGTGCTCGAAGCGGAGCTGCGCCACCAGACCCGCCGCGACCATCCCCCGCTCGCCGCCTGAGCGGCATCCTCCCGAGCCTTCCCGCCATCCGGCAGTCGCGTCCGCAGACGCGGAGCCCGTCGCCATGGACGCCACGTCGTCCGGCCCCGCGGTGAAACCGCGTTCGGGCGGGTCGCATTGCCCCGTCTGACCAACGGACAATCGACCGACGGAGGACCGATGACGCTGCCGAACATCGCCGATCGCACCATCGACCAGACGCAGAACTGGCTGCACCGCCTGCAGGACGACATCGGGCTCGCCGACGAGAACCAGGCTTACGTTGCGCTGCGCGCAGTGCTGCACCAGACCCGCGACCGGCTGCCGACGGACGAGGCGACCGACCTCGGCGCGCAGCTGCCGACGCTCGTGCGCGGCATCTACTACGAGGCGTGGAAGCCGACGGCGACGCCCGAGAAGGAGCGTCATGCCGAGACCTTCGTCGAGCGCGTGCGCGAGCGGATGCACGACCATCCCCAGATCGACGCCGAGGCGGCGACCCGCTCGGTGTTCGCGCTGCTCGCGGCCGAGCTGGACTCCGGCGAGATCGACGAGGTCATCCACATGATGCACGACGAGATCAAGCCGCTCTGGCCGTCCGAGGCGGTCGAGCGCTCGAAGGCGCGCAAGAACTGAAGGCCGCCGCCATGCCGCCGCGGCGGCATGGCGCATGACGCCGGACTCTCGAAGCCCCGGCGCGACTGCCGCCGGGGCTTCTGCATTCATCGTCGATCGGTCGTCGGCGAGGCGGGCCGCCACGCGGCTGCGCGGGAGGCGGGCGATCCGCTCCGCCGCCCAGCGCCGCCTCAGTGGGCCGAGGTCGCACCTGATGCCGGTGACTGCCCGATGGCCTTGGCGAAGGCCTCGGCCTCGGCGGCGAGCGCCTCCGCGTCCTTTAGATGCTTCAGCTCGAAGGTGTGCTCGGCGATGGGCATGGCGCCCGCCGTCTCGGCCATCCGCCTCAGCGGGCGGTCGGTCATCTCGGCGCCGCAGGTGGTGAAGAAGGCGACGCCGCCCCGAGGCGGCTCGCGCCAGTCGAGCAGCGTGCGCACGGGCGGCGCCTCGCCCCAGACCCAGGTCGGCCCGCCCACGACCCAGCGGTCGTAGCCGGAGGGGTCGGGGTCGATGCGCCCCACCTCGGGCTCTTCCCGATGGACGCTGTCATGGCCGGCGCGCACGAGGCCGCGCACCGACCAGGGGTAGCGATCGCAGGGGATCTCGGCGAGATCGGCGCCGAGCTTGGCGGCGACCGCCTCCGCCGCCTTCCGGGTGTTCCCGGTCTGGGAATAGTAGATCACGAGTGTTTTCATGGAAGGACGACACCGCCGGTCTCCGGTGTGTTCCGGCGCTCGCAGCCCGGACCCGTGCGACCCGAGCGCGCGCTCGCGATGGCGCCTACTCCGCCGCCGGCGCCCCGGCGCGGCCCGCCGCGCCCGCCTCCTCGGCCCCGGCGCCGCCCGAGGCGCGCTCGGTCAGCAGCCTGTCGAGCCAGTCCGGGTCCATCTCCGGCACGGAGGACAGGAGAAACTCGGTATAGGGATGGTGCGGAGGCGCGAACATCTCCCGCTTCGGCCCCTGTTCGACCACGCGACCGTCCTTCATCACCGCCACCTCGTCGGCCACGGCGCGCACGGTCGCGAGGTCGTGGGTGATGAAGACGTAGGCCAGGCCCAGTTCCGACTGGAGCCGGTCCAGGAGGCGCAGGATGCCCTCGGCGACGATCTGGTCGAGCGCCGAGGTCACCTCGTCGCAGATGATGACCTGCGGCTCGGCCGCGAGCGCGCGGGCGATGCCGATGCGCTGCTTCTGCCCGCCCGACAACTCGCCCGGCAGGCGGTCGATGTAGTCGTCGGGCTCGAGGTCGATCATCGACAACAGCTCGCGCACCCGCTCGTCGAGCGCGCGACCGCGCAGCCGGCCGTAGAAGGCGGCCGGCCGCCCGACGATCTCGCGCACGCGGTGCTTGGGGTTCAGCGCTGTGTCGGCGGACTGGTAGATCATCTGCACGCGCCTGAGCTGATCCTTCGAGCGCGAGGCGAGCTTCGGGGGCAGGGGCTCGCCGTCCATCAGCACCCGGCCCTTCACCGGCGGCAGGAGGCCCGTGATCACCCGCGCCGCCGTCGACTTGCCGCTTCCCGATTCCCCGACCACCGCCAGCGTGCGGCCGCGATGCAGCGCGAGCGAGACGTCGTGCAGCACCGGCACCGTGCCGTAGGCGGCTGAGACGTTCTCCATCGCCAGCACCGGGGCCTCGGACGGCGCGGGGCGCTCGTCGCGGGCGTAGGAGCGCACGGCCCAGAGCGACTTGGTGTAGTCCTCCCGCGGATTGGACAGCATGGTGCGGGTGTCGGCCTCCTCGACCTCCCGGCCCTTCAGCAGCACCTTCACCCGGTCGGCCATCTGCGCCACCACCGCGAGGTCGTGGGTGATGTAGATCGCGGCCGTGCCGTACTCGCGCACCGCGTCGCGGATCGCGGCGAGCACCTCGATCTGGGTGGTGACGTCGAGCGCGGTGGTCGGCTCGTCGAAGACGATGAGATCGGGGCGCGCGCTCATCGCCATCGCCGTCATCGCGCGCTGGAGCTGGCCGCCCGAGACCATGTGCGGGTAGCGGAAGCCGATCTCGTCGGGGTTCGGCAGGCGCATCCGGCGGTACAGCTCGATCGCGTCGCGCTCGGCCTCCTCCCGGCTCGCCGCGCCGTGGCGCACCGAGGCTTCGACGGTCTGGTCGATCAGGCGGTGCGCGGGGTTGAAGCTCGCCGCCGCCGACTGCGCGACGTAGGCGATGCGCGAGCCGCGCAGGCGCCGCCGCCTGCCCTCCGAGGCGCGGGTGAGGTCGATGCCGTCGAACACGATGCGCCCGGAGGCGAAGCGGCAGCCGGCGCGCGCGTAGCCCATCGCGGCGAGGCCGAGGGTCGACTTGCCCGCGCCCGACTCGCCGATGAGGCCGAGCACCTCGCCGCGTTCCAGCGTCAGCGAGGCGCCGTCGACGATGGTCGACCACGTCTCGTTCGCCCGTGCCTCGATCACGAGCCCGTCGATGGTCAGCAGCGGCTCGGCCATGGCGTCAGTCCTTCAAGCCGCTCGACAGCTGCAGCACCCAGTCGACCACGAAGTTGACGCTGACGGTGAGCAGCGCGATCGCGGCGGCCGGCAGGAGCGGGGTGATGTCGCCGAAGGTGATGAGCGTGGCGTTGTCGCGCACCATCGCGCCCCAGTCGGCGGTCGGCGGCTGGATGCCGAGCCCGAGGAACGACAGCGCCGAGATCAGCAGGATCACGAAGCAGAAGCGCAGGCCGAACTCGGCCACCAGCGGCGCGGCGGTGTTCGGCAGGATCTCGACGCCGATCAGGCGCGGCAGGCCCTCGCCCCTGAGGCGCGCGGCCTCGACGTAGTCCATGACCGCGACGCCGCCCGCGACCGCGCGGGCGAGGCGGTAGACCCGCGTCGCCTCGATCAGCGCGATCACCAGCACGAGGTTCAGGATGGTGTTCTCGAAGATCGTGAGCAGCAGGAGCGCGAAGATCAGCGGCGGGATCGCCATCAGCACGTCGACCGCGCGAGAGAGCCCCTGGTCGACCCAGCCGCCGACCGTGGCGGCGAGCAGTCCCGGCAGGGCGCCCGCGACGAAGGCGATCACGGTGGTCGCGATCGCGATGCCCACCGTGTTGCGCGCGCCGTAGATCAGCCGCGAGAGCATGTCGCGCCCGAGGTTGTCGGTGCCGAGGAGGTAGGTCCCGTCCCAGGGCATGAACTGCGCGTCGACCACCTCGCGCTCGCCGAAGGGGGCGAGCAGCGGCGCGAAGATCGCGACGAGGATGTAGAGCGCGATGGTAAGGCACCCGAAGGCCGCCGTCAGCGGCATCGCGCGGGCGTAGCGCCCGGTCTCGCCGGGCACGCGCGCGAGGGCGTGGCGCACCGCCCAGGCGGCCGCGGCCGCGAGCGCGAGGAAGCCCGCGATCCAGGCCAGGCTCGTGGCGAGCGACAGGAGCGCCGTCATCGCCGGTGCCTCAGCCGCGGGTTCGACAGCGTCGACAGGATGTCGGCCGTCAGGTTCAGCAGCACGTAGGCGGCGGCGAAGATCAGCGCGCAGGCCTGCACCACGGTGACGTCGCGCTTGCCGACGCTGTCGACCATGAGCTGGCCGAGGCCGGGATAGGTGAACACCACCTCGACCACCACGACGCCGGTGATGAGGTAGGCGAGGTTCAGCGCGACCACGTTGATGATCGGCGCGAGGGCGTTCGGCAGCGCGTGGCGCAGGATCACGCGCGCGGGGCCGAGACCCTTGAGCCGCGCCATCTCGATGTAGGGCGAGGCCAGCAGGTTGATGATCGCCGCGCGCGTCATGCGCATCATGTGCGCGACCACCACCAGCACCAGCGTCGCGACCGGCAGGGCGATGGCGTAGAGCTGCTCGCCGAAGCCGGCCCCCGGCGAGACGCTCGCCATCGAGCGAAAGCCCGAGGACGAGCCCGAGAGCCACTGCACCAGCGCCCCGGTGTCGGGGCCGGTCAGGAAGTAGGTCAGGATGTAGGCGACGAAGAACTCGGGAAACGAGATCGACGACAGCGTGCCGACGTTGACCGCGCGGTCGAAGGCCGAGCCCCGCCAGAGCGCGGCCAGGAGCCCGAGCCCGATCGCGAGCGGCACCGCGATCGCGGCCGCGACCACGGCCAGGAACAGCGTGTTGGCGAGCCGCCCCGCGATCAGCTCCGAGACCGGGCGGCCGTTGGCGAGCGAGTTGCCGAAATCGCCGGTCACCACGCCGCCCAGCCAGTCGAAGTAGCGAAGATAGGCCGGCTGATCGAGGCCCAGCTCGCGGCGGAAGGCGGCGACGCTCTCCTCGGTCGCGGTCTGGCCCAGGATCTCCTCGGCGATGTCGCCGGGCAGAAGCTCGATCGCGCCGAAGATGATCAGCGAGACCACGAACAGCGTGACGAGGCCGAGGCCGAGCCGGCCGAGCACCGTGCGCCCGACCGTGCCGGGCGCCGCGAGGCGCGTCAGCCGCGCGAGCGCGTTCGGCGCGGGGTTCGGATGCTGCGCGTCCGGGCGAGGAGGCGCGGAGCCGGCCGTTCTGTCGGGGCGCCCGGCCCCTTCCGACGTCGCCGTGCGTTCCTGCATGGGCCTTTCCGGGCAGCGCTCCGGCGCACGGAGCGGCGTCGCGTCAGGTTAGGCCGCGAACGCGACGGATGTGAAGCATTGATGTCGCCCACGCCGACGGTTAGCCGGAGCGGGAGGCCCGCGAGGAGACCCGCCCATGCCCGACGACCGCATCCCCGACAGCGCCCCCGAGACGCGCGTGCTGCCGATCCGCCGCCCGGCCCCCGCCGCGGCCGGCGCCGCGCTGGCGACGCCGCTCTGGCAGAGCGTGGTCTACCGCGCCGAGGACGCGGACGCGCTCGACGCGCAGTACGAGGGCCGCGCCGAGGGCTGGATGTACTCGCGCGAGGGGCATCCGAACGCGCGCGCGCTCGCCGAGCGCATCGACGCGCTCGAAGGGCTGCCGGCCGCGGCGGGGGGCGGGGTGATGGCGGGCTCGGGCATGGGGGCCATAAGCGCGGTGCTGCTCGGGCTCCTACAGGCCGGCGACCACGTCGTCGCCTCCGACCAGCTCTACGGGCGTACCGCGCGGCTGATGACGCGCGAACTCCCGCGCCTCGGCATCGCGACCAGCCTAGCCGACGCCACCGACGCCGCCGCCCTCGCGGCGGCGATCCGGCCGGAGACGCGGATGATCGTGGTCGAGGTGGTCTCGAACCCGACGATCCGCATCGCCGACATGGACGCCATCGCGCGGCTCGCGCGCGAGCGCGGGGCGATGCTCGTGGTCGACAACACCTTCACCACGCCGATGGGCTTTCCCGCCTTCGCGCGCGGCGCGGACGTGGTGATGCACTCGGTCACGAAGCTGATGGCGGGTCACTCCGACGCGATGCTCGGCTGGGCGGCGGCGCGCGAGCCTTCGCGCAACCGCGCGATCCGCGAGGCGGGCGAGACCTGGGGCACCACCGCCGCGCCCTTCGACTGCTGGCTCGCCGAGCGCGGGCTCGCGACCTTCCCGCTGCGCTTCGAGCGCGCGCAGGCGAACGCCGCCGTGCTCGCCGACCGCCTCGCGGGGGCCGAGGGCATCGAGGCGGTGATCTACCCCGGCCGCGCCGACCACCCCGACCACGCCCGCGCGCAGGCGGTGCTGCGCGGCCAGTGGGGCACCATGGTCTCGTTCCGCCTCGCCGGCGGCAGACGGGCGGTCAACGCCTTCCTGCGCGCGGCCGAGGTGCCGTTCGCGCCGACGCTCGGCGACGTGGCGACGACGCTCTCGCATCCGCCCTCCAGCTCGCACCGCGCGCTCGCCGAGGACGCGCGGCTGGCGCTCGGGATCACCGAGGGCTTCATCCGCATGTCGGTCGGCGTCGAGGACCCCGAGCCCTTGGGCGAGCGGCTCGCCGAGGCCGCGCGGATCGCGGCGCGGTCCTGAGAGGCGGCCGGCGTCAGCGCACGCGCGCGTCCCGGCCGCAGACCGCGCAGTCGGCGCGGGGGCGCACCCTCAGTGTGCGCGCGCTCGCCGAGAGCGCGTCGTAGAGCATCAGCCGACCCACGAGCGGCTCGCCCGCGCCCACGATCAGCTTGACCGCCTCGACCGCCTGCATCGACCCGATCACGCCGGCGAGCGCGCCGAGCACGCCGGCCTCGGCGCAGGGTGCGACCTGGCCCGGCGCCGGGGCCTCTGGGAAGGCGCAGGCGTAGCACGGTCCCCCGGCGGCGGGGTGGAACACGCCGATCTGGCCCTCCCAGCGTCCGAGGGCGGCCGAGACCAGCGGGCGGCCCGCGCGGACGCAGGCGGCGTTGACCAGATCGCGCGTCGCGCGGTTGTCCGAGCCGTCGAGCACCACGTCCGCGCCCTCGACCAGCCCGTCGGCCTCGGCCGCGCCGAGCCTCAGCGCATGGGGGACGACCTCGACGCCGGGATTGAGGGCGGCGACGCTCTCGGCGGCGGCTTCGACCTTCGGCGCGCCGATCTGGCGGGTGGCGAACAGCACCTGACGCTGGAGGTTCGAGAGCGACACCGCGTCGTCGTCGACGAGGTCGAGCCGGCCGACGCCGGCGGCGGCGAGGTAGAGGATCGCCGGCGCCCCGAGCCCGCCCGCGCCCACCACCAGCACGCGCGCGGCGCGCAGGCGGCGCTGGCCAGGGCCGCCGATCTCGTGGAGCACCAGATGGCGCGCGTAGCGCTCCAGGTCGTCGCCTCGCAGGGCGCTCACCGGCCGCGTCCGCCGGCGCTCACTCCTCGCCTCGCGCGCGTTGCCGGGCCCGGCGCACCAGCGCGGCGTAGGCGGCGACGATGGCGCCGATCGCGGCCACGCCGACCGCGCGCGTCAGCATGGTCTGCCAGTCGGTGATCAACTGGCTGTCGCCGCCGAAGGCCGCGAAGCCCATCATCGTCGCGACCGTCAGCCAGAGCGCGATCGGCAGGCGCAGTCGCGGCTCGTAGCGCCGCGCGTAGCCGAGCGCGCGCCAGAGGCAGAAGAGCATCAGCGCGAGCGCGACGGCTTCGATGAACAGCATGGCGGACCCTCCGTCTCGGCTCCGGCGGATGTGACCGCTCGGCCTCGGCGCGGCAAGACCGGCGCCTTGGCGCAGGGGCGCGCGGATCGCCCCGGCCGAGCCGGACTACAGCTAGAGATGGACGTGATCGTCGTGACGGGCGGCCCGGCAACCCTGGAACCGGATCTTCGGGGACGACAGTGACAGACTGCGCTTCAGGTGTGGCTCCAGGAGGATCTTGCCGACCCGCCGATCGGCGGCCAGCACGCGCAACATGTGCGCGGTCCGCTCGGGCTCCACCGCGAGTTCGCGCCAGAACGGCTGAAGGGCCGCGAAGTCCCATCGCAAGGTCGGCCAGACGTCGGGGCACGAGGTTGGCCCTTCCTCGAAGGCGAAATAGCCGATCGGCGATCGTGTCGCGCTCGGAAGATAGCCGTCCTCGTCTCGATAGTAGAAGGCGAGGTCGGCCTTCTCCCCGTCGTCGTGCGACAGGTGCGGCAGCAGCGGGAAGCCGTCGAGGAACGGAAAGTTGGCGTCGAGGACAAGGGTCCGGGTGCCGGGGAACTTCCGGTCCATCGCATCGGCCAGATCCGTCAGCACCTCCTTCATCTCCGGCGAGACGTAATGGCGGTTCATCGCGCAATAGAGCCACGACTGCACCTCGAGCATCCCGCCGCCGCGGCACTCGAGGGCGACCCTTCCGAACTGCGGTGCTAGCCAGGTGTAACTCCTCACGTGGTTGGCATTCCGGCTTGATCCGAGGGGTGGGGTGTGGGTCATGGTCCGTATGCCTCGCCTGCCTCGCTATCAGCTGACCGACGCCGAGAAGGACGCGCTCCTAGAGCGCCAGTCGCGGCTGAT
>JBHJHI010000085.1:0-20708 GCA_050330995.1 Paracoccaceae bacterium | reverse complement strand
CCTCGCGCCTGCCCTCGCTCTCGTCATTGTGGGGGGGGGGGGTTAGTAGTCTTTCCGCCGTGCCCGCCTGGGCGCCCGCCTCGCCCAGCACCGCCATGACCTGCCGGCGCGTGACGGGGTCGAGGCGGGAGGTCGGCTCGTCGGCGAGCAGCACTGCGGGCGCGAGCGCCAGGGCGCGCGCGAGGGCGATGCGCTGCAGCTCGCCCCCCGACACGGCGTCCGGTCGGCGCGCGAGCATCTCGGGCGCGATGCCGAGCCGGTCGAGCAGACCGCTCAGGCGGCCGGGCGGCAGGCGGTGGCGGCGCTCCAGATCGCGGAGACCGGCGGCGAGCGGCACCCGCGCGGCGAAGGCGGCGGGCGGGTCCTGGTAGATCTTCTGGATCGCGAAGGGCGCGCGCGCCCGGCCGTGGCGGACGACGCGCCCGGCCGCCGGCGCGATCAGGCCGGCGAGCGTGTCGAGGAGCGACGTCTTGCCGAGACCGCTCGGGCCCGCGAGCGCGCGCCGGCCGCCCTCGCCGAGGGCGAAGCCGATGTCGTCGAGCAGGACGCGGCCCGCCCGGGCGATGGCGCGGCCGTCGGCCTCGATCACCGGTGTCCCACCCTCCGCCGGCGCGGCTTTGGGCCAGTTCGCCGGGGCGGCGGCGACGAGGGCGCGGGCGTAGTCGCTCGCGGGCGCGCTCAGCACCCTCTCGGCGGGGCCGCGCTCCACGGCCGCGCCCGAACGCAGCACCAGCGCCTCGCCGCCCAGCGCGCGGGCGACCGCGACGTCGTGGGTGATGGTCACGAGGGTGCCGCCGCCCTCGGCGAAGGCTTTGAGCAGGCGCACCACGTCGTCGCGCCGGGCGGCGTCGAGGCCCTTGGTCGGCTCGTCGGCGAGCAGCACGCGCGCACCGCCGGCGGTCGCGGCGGCGAAGGCGACGCGCTGGGCCATGCCGCCCGAGAGCGCGCCCGGAAGGGCACTCCGTGCCTGTGCGTCGAGGCCGAGGCGGGCGAGATCGTCGCGCGCCCGCCCCCGCGCCTCGCGCCCGGGCAGCCCTGCGACGCGGGCGTGGGTCTCGGCGACCTGGGCCTCGGCGCGCATCAGGGGATCGAGCGCGCGCCAGGGTTCCTGGGGCAGCATCGCCACCCTGCGCCCCCACAGTGCCTCGCGCTCGCGCCGCGGCAGGGTATCGAGGCGGAGGCCGCCGAGCCGGACGGCGCCCTGCGCCGAGAGGCCGGGCGGCAGCGCGCCCATGATCGCCTGGGCGAGCAGGCTCTTGCCCGCCCCGGTCTCGCCGAGGATCGACAGCGGCCGACCCGGCTCGACCGCGACGGCCACGGGGCCGAGGAGGGCCGAGTTCCCGGCGAAGACGCGCAGATCGTCGACGGCGAGGGTCACGCCGGGTCCTCCCGGCGGCCCGCGGCGAGGCGCAGGCAGGCGACCGTCAGCGCGAGTGCCACCATGGGCGCGAGCACGGCCCAGGGCGCCTCGCGCCAGGCGGGCAGCAGCTCGGCCATCATCACCCCCCATTCCGGCGTCGGCGGGCGCAGTCCGACCGAGATGAAGCCGAGGGTGGCGAGCGCGGTCACCACCGTGGCCGCGCCGAAGGCGGCCAGCGTCAGCACCTGCCCCGCCAGATCGGGCCAGAGATGGCGGCGCACGACGTGGACGGGCCCGAGGCCCATGAGGCCCGCTGCCTCGACCGCGGGGGATGTAACAAGGGTGCGGGTGCGCGCGCGGGCGAGGCGGAAGAACTCGACCCAGAGCGTGAGCGACAGGCCGAGATAGAGCGTCCACCAGCTGTCGGGGTTGATCGCGGCGAGCAAGAGCACGAGCAGCAGCCCCGGCAGCGCCAGCACCCCGTCGGCGAGCGCGCCGAGCCCGCGGTCGAGCGCGCCGCCGCGCCAGCCGGCGGCGATGCCGAGGGCGACGCCGGCCACGGCCGCGCTCGTCACCGCCAGCGCCGCGAGCGCGAGGGTCAGCCGCGCGCCCGCCAGTAGCCGGGCTGCGAGGTCGCGCCCGAGGTGGTCGGTGCCGAGCGGATGGCCGGGCGTGAGCGGGGGCGCGAGGATCGCCATCAGGTCCTGTCGTGCCGGGTCGTGGCCGACAAGGCCCGGCCCCGCGAGCGCGAGCGCCGCGACGAGGGCGAGCCCCGCGAGGCCTGCGAGACGGGCGCGGCTCATGCCCGCGTCCTCGGGTCGATGGCGCGGCAGGCGAGGTCGACGGCGAGACTGATGGTGACGAAGGTGAGCCCGAGCGTCAGCGCGGTGCCCTGCACCACGGCGACGTCGCGCTCGAAGATGGCGTGGGTCAGCGCATGGCCGATGCCGGGCCAGGCGAACACGCTCTCGACCACGACGACGCCCTCGAGCAGGAGCGCCGCCTGCACGCCGAGGTAGGCCACGACCGGCACGGCGGCGCTTCTGAGGCCGTGGCGCAGGAAGGCGTCGCGTTCGGAGAGGCCCTTGTGACGCGCGAAGCGGTAGGCCTCGGACGTCGTGGCGTCGAGCACCGCGTCGCGCACGACGCGCGTGAGCACCGAGGCGAGCACGAGCCCGAGCGTCAGCGCCGGCAGCGCGAGGTGGCCGGCGTGCGCGTGCCCGGCCGCCGGGAACAGCCGCAGCTCGACGGCGAGCAGCAGCATCAGCACCACGCCGAGCAGGAAGGCGGGCGTGGCGCGGAGCATCACCGAGGCCGCCTCCGACGCGCGGTCGAGCGCGCCGCCCGGACGCAGCCCCGAGAGCGAGCCGACCGGCAGCGCGATCGCGACCGCGATCGCGAGCGCGGCGGCGGCGAGCAGGGCGCTGTGGCCGAGCTGCGCGGCGACCGCGTGCGTCACCGGCGCGCCGGTGACGGCCGAGCGGCCGAGGTCGAAGGTCAGCGTCTGCCCCACCCACTCGGCGAGGCGCCAGATCGCGGGGCGGTCGAGGCCGCGCTCGGCGCGCACTGCCTCGGCGGCGGCCGCGCTCACCTGGTCGTAGCCGTAGCGCCCGGCGGCGATGCGGAAGGCGGCATCGCCCGGCAGCGCCTCCATCATGGCGAAGCCGACGAGGCCGACGACGAGGGCGACCACGAGCGCCTGACCGAACCGGCCGGCGACCAGGCGGGCGAGCGAGCCCCGCGGAAAGCCGCGGGCGAGGACGCGCCCGCCCGCCCGCGCGAGGCGGACGGGTCGGCGTCGTTCGCCGAGCGTGCCGAGGGGCCGGTCGCTCATTCGGCGCGGCTCAGCGCCGAGAGGCCGTAGGTGCGCTCCAGCGGGTCGACGACCACGCCTTCCAGACCGGCCGCGTGCGCGACCGTGTGCGTGTACCAGGCGATCGGGATGACCGGCAGCTCGGTCTGGAGCGCCTCGGTCACGGTCTCGATCGCGGGCGCGCGCTCGGCCGGGTCGGCGGTGGCGGCGGCGACGCCGAGCGCCTCGGCGACGGCTGAGGCGTCCCAGATCATCGCGCCCCAGTCGCCGCCCTCGGGGCCGAAGTCGTCGACCGCGTTCACGACCGGGTCGGGCGTCAGGCCGTAATTGCGGGCATAGAGAGCGACCTCCAGCGAGCCGTCCTGGTGGCCGGCCGGGATCTCCGAGGAGTTGCCGACCGAGACCGCGAGATCGACGCCGATCCGGCGCCACTGGTCCTGCAGCGCCGCCGCGATCAGCGGCAGCTCGGGGCGGTTGGGGAAGGTTCTGAGCGTCAGTGCGAAGCGCTCGCCGTCGCGCTCCAGCACGCCGTCCTCGCCGGGCGTCCAGCCGAGGCCGTCGAGCAGGCGCTTCGCCTCCTCGACGTCGTGCGCGAGCGGCGCCAGGTCCTCGTCGTGCCAGGCGCCGAGCACCGGCGGGAAGAGCTGCGTCGCCGCCGCCTCGGGAAAGCGCAGGATGCCGGCCGCGATGCCGGCGCGGTCGATCGCGAGGCTGAGCGCGCGGCGCGCGTCCGCCTCCTCGAGCGCGGGGTGGGCGAGGTTCAGCTTCGCGGTGATCACGCGCGGGATCGAGACCGCCTCGGTCTCGACGCCGTCGAGCCCCGACAGGCGGCGGTAGCCGGCCGGGTCGAGGGTGAAGGCGAGGTCGGCGTCGCCCGACTCGACCATGAGCGCGCGGGTCTCGGCGCGGTGCGAGGAGAGGTAGGACGCCGTCTCTATCGCGGGCGCCTCGCCCCAGTAGTCGTCGAAGCGGCGCACCGAGAGCGAGAGCGGCGTGTCCACGCGCTCGACCGCGAAGGGGCCGGTGGCGAGGAACGACGTCACCTCGCCCGCCTCGTCGAAGGACGCGGGCGCGAGGATCATCGTCGCATAGTTCGCGAGGATCGCCGGCAGCGCGGCGAAGGGCTGCGACAGGCGCACGACCACCGCGCCTTCGTCCGCCTCGATCGCCTCGACCGGCGCGGTGCCCATCACGCCGGGCCTGGCGCGCGCGCGGGCGAGGTTTGCTGCCACCGCCTCGGGCGTCATCGCGGTGGCGTCGTGGAAGCGCACGCCGTCCCTCAGGCGGAAGGTCCAGACGAGGCCGTCGTCGCTCGCCTCCCAGTCGGTCGCGAGGCCGGGGACCAGCGCGCCCTCGGCGTTCGTGTCGACCAGCGTCTCGCCGATCTCCATGCGCAGGAAGGTGTAGCCGTCCTGCGAGGGCTCGATGCCCGAGACGTGCCAGGGCGCGGCGACGGCGACCTCGGCGCGATCCTGCGCGAGGGCCGGGACGGGAACGGCGAGGGTCGCTGCGAGGGCGGCGACGACGAAGGGACCACGAAGGGAGGGCATGGCGGGGCGGCTCCTACGGCTGTGCGTCACGGGAGTGTTACACTATAACACTATAACCGCGAGCGTCGGCAGCCGCAACGCGGCTCGCGTCCGCCCCGCCCGATCGTCGGGACGAGCGCGCTCCGGCGCCGTGCCCGGCTGACCGCGCCCCGACGGCCGAGACGGGAACAGTGCCTGCGAGACCCGCGATCCTCGCCGCGGCCCTCCTCCTCGTCGCCTCGGCTCGGCGGGGACGCAGGGCTCGGACGCGCCGCTCTACTTCGGCTGGTCGAGCGGGGGAGCAGCGCGGCCGCCTCGAGCAGGCCTCCGCCATGCTCGGGGGAGGCCAAGGCCGGGACGTGTGTGCTCGACCGTGATCGACCTCGATGCCGGGCACGCGAGCCGGACGCATGGCGGCGAGAGCCTCGGCGAAGAGGCGATCGCCTTCTTCGAACACGCCCGCGAGGCCGTGACCTCCGCCGACCACGTCGCGCCGTCGACCGATCCGCACGAGGCGGTCCACCGCGAGACCCACGCCGGCGGCCACGGCGACTGAGCCGGTCGGGGCGTCGTCGCGACGGCGGCGCCCCGACCGACGACCCGGACCCGCGGCAGGGCGAGGTGCCGTCAGGCCCGCCGCCCGAGCGCGAGCAGCGCCAGCCCTGCCAGCAGGAGCGGCGCGCCCGCGGGCAGCGGCACCGCCGTGACCGCGATCGGCTGGCCGAAGGCGTCGCCGTCGGCGGGGTCGCCGGTGATCTGCGCGGTCGTGCGCTCGAAGAAGGCGCCGTCGATGTGACCCTCGCCCGACAGCACGTTGCCGAACCGGATCGGATACTGCGGGAACTCGTCCATCCAGTCGGTCACGTGCAGGTGCGGATTGAAGTTCTCCGGCGCCTCCAGCGGGAAGGCGATCGACCAGAGGTTCAGCCCCTCGCCGCGCGGGTCGCCGAGGTTGAGCCCCTCCGGCCCGTCCCAGCGCCCGGCCTGCAACAGCGCGCCCGTGGCGGTGTCGTAGTTGGCGTTGAAGCCGTCCGACAGATGGTCGTCCTCGAAGGCGCGGATCAGCATGCCGTCGCCATCGAACAGCGACCAGTCGAAGTCGGTGAAGTCGCCCGCGCGCACCACGCCGTCGGGCGGCACGGCGCCCGCGTCGAAGGCGAAGCGGCCGTCGAGGGTGAAGTCCGCGAACTGGCCGGTCCAGGACAGGTCGAACACGGCGGCCGCGCTCGGCACGGGGGCGACGAGCAGCAGGGCGGCGGCGACGGCACCGGCGGACCGGGTCTTCGTGGAGCGGGCTCGGGACGGCGCATGGCTCATGGGGCGATCTCTCCTCGGTGGTGCCGGGACGGTGGCCGGGGCGACTGCCGTGGCCGACAGGTTAACGAACAATAACGTTATAACATAACACTGCAATGACGACGCGCGCCGGCGCCCTCGTGGCCGCGCCGGTCGGCGACGCCACCCGTCAGCTTCGCCCCGCGAGCGCGCCGACCCCGAGCGAGGCGACGAACAGCGCGCAGGCCGAGACCACGATCGCCGGGCCCGAGGGCAGGTCGTAGGCGTAGGAGAGCGCGAGCCCGGCCACGACCGAGACGCCGCCCACGCCGACCGCGCCCAGAGCCATGGCCACGGGCGTGGCGGCGAGGCGGCGCGCCGCGGCGGCGGGCACGATCAGCATCGAGGTGATCAGCAGCACGCCCACCACCTTCATCGCCACCGCCGTCAGCACCGCGAGCATCAGCATGAAGGCGAGGCGCACCGGCAGGACCGCCACGCCCTCGGCGGCGGCGAGCTCGGGGTGGATCGACACGATCAGGAGCCGGCGCCAGAGGAGCGCGAGGCCCGCGAGCACCAGGACGCCGGCGCCCCAGATCCAGGCGAGGTCGGCCGTCCCGACCGCGAGCACGTCGCCGAACAGATAGCCGAGCAGGTCGACGCGGACCCCTTCGAGGTAGGCGAGCGCCACCAGCCCCAGCGCCATGCCGCCGTGGGCGAGGATGCCGAGCACGGTGTCCTCGGCGAGCCGGTTCTGGCGCTGGAGCGCCACGAGCAGCAGCGCCACCGCGACCGCCGAGGCGGCGATGCCGAGCATGGGATCGACCCCGATCAGGATGCCGAGGGCGATGCCGAGGAAGGCGTTGTGCGCGAGGGCGGTGCCGAAGTAGGCCATGCGCCGCCAAACCACGAAGCAGCCGAGCGGGCCCGACACCAGCGCGAGCCCGCGCCCCGCGGCGAGGGCGCGCTGCATGAAGTCAGCCTCGAACATCGGCGCCCTCGGCGGGTCTCGGCGCGCCCTCGACGCCTGCCTCCGGCGCGACGGCGCGGCCCGCCTCGTCGTGGGCCTGGTCGTGCGCGTGCGCGTAGACGGCGAGCACGCGCGCGGCCGCCTCGCCGAAGAGGGCGCGGTACTCCGCCCGCTCGCCGACCGCGCGCGGCGTGCCGGTGCAGCAGACGTGGCCGTCGAGGCAGACCACGCGGTCGGTCGCGCGCATGACGAGGTGCAGGTCGTGGCTGACCATCAGCACCGCGAAGCCGTGCCGGCGGCGCAGGCTCGCGATCAGCTCGAAGAGCGCGATCTGCCCGCCGACGTCCACGCCCTGCACGGGCTCGTCGGGCACCAGGAGATCGGGCCGGCGCAAGAGCGCGCGCGCGAGCAGCACGCGCTGGCCCTCGCCGCCCGAGAGGGCGTGGAGCGCCCGGCCGCCGAGCCCGGCGGCGCCGACCTCGGCGAGCGCGGCCTCGATCGCCCCGGCGGGGTGCGGACGCGGCAGCGCGAGGAAGCGCGCCACCGTCATCGGCAGCGTCGGGTCCGCGGCGAAGCGCTGGGGCACGTAGCCGAAGGCGACGCCGGGCCGGCGGCGCACGACCCCCGCGTCGGGCGTCGACAGCCCGAGCACGAGGCGCAAGAGCGTGGTCTTGCCCGCCCCGTTCGGCCCGATCAGCGTGACGATCTCGCCCGAGCGCACGTCGAGGTCGACGTCGCTGAGCACCGGCCGTCCGCCGAGCGCGAGGGACGCGCCTTCGACGGCGACGAGCGGCGCCTCGGCCTCAGCGCGCATCGCCGCCTCCCTCGTCGTCCCCGCCGCCGCAGGCGCGACAGAGGCCGTGCACCTCCAGCGTCAGCCGATCGATGCGGAAGGCGAGCGGGCGCGCGGCCTCGGCCGCGGCGGCGTCGAGGCTCGGCGCCTCGATCTCGGCCGCCGCCCCGCAGCCGTCGCAGAGCAGGAAGTAGCCCCCGTGCGGCTTGCGGGGCGGCGCGGGGTGCGGCTCGGGCAGCCGAGCGCAGGCGACGTAGGCGGCCAGGCTCTCGATGCGGTGGACCAGGCCGTGCGCGAGCAGGAAGTCGAGCGCGCGGTAGACCGTCATCGGCGCCACGCCGTGCCCGCCCGCGGCCAGACGATCCACCAGCGCGTAGGCGCGCAGCGGCCGGCCGGCGGCGAGGAGCAGTTCGAGCACGCGCCGGCGCTGCGGCGTGAGCAGGGCCGCCTCGGCGGCGCACAGCCGCTCGGCGGCGGCGAGGCCGGCGGCGACGCGGGCACGCCGATCGTGCGCGCGGCGGGCGAAGGTGGCCAGGACCGTGTCGGGCGGGAGCGTGTCGCGGCTTGACATACGTATGTTATAACATCACGCATCGAACGAGCCAACCGAACCGGCGGAGGTCCAGCCCATGTCCCGATCCCTTTCCCGTGCGCTGATGGCCGCCGCTCTCGCCGCGCCGGCCGCGCCCGCCATGGCCGCGCCGGCGGTGATCGCCAGCATCCCGCCCGTGCACGCCCTCGTCGCCGGCGTGATGGAAGGCGTGGCCGAGCCGCGCCTCCTGGTCGAGGGCGGGCAGTCGCCGCACACCTACAGCCTCGCCCCTTCCGAGGCGGCCGCGCTGGAGGAAGCCGATCTGGTGGTCTGGGTCGGCCCCGTGCTGGAGAGCTTCCTGGAGCGCCCCGTCGCCAGCATCGCGCGCGAGGAGGCGGTGCTGCGACTGATCCGGCTCGACGGTCTCGACGTGCTCGCCAACCGCGAGGGCGGCACTTGGGAGGGCCACGCGCACGAGCACGGCCACGACGAGGCGCACGGCGACGATCACGCCGCCGAAGACGGCCACGACGAAGCCGAAGGGCACGGCGACGAGGCGCACGGCGAGGCCGGGGGCGGCCACGGCGACGATCACGCGGCCGAGGGCGGCCACGACGAGCACAGCGCGGCCGAGGGCGGCCACGACGCCCACGCCATGGACGAGCGGCGTATCGATCCGCACGTCTGGCTCGACCCCGACAACGCCCGCGCGATCGTCGCCGCCCTCGCCGAGCGCCTCGCCGCGCTCGATCCGGCCAACGCCGAGGCCTACCGCGCCAACGCCGAGGCGCTCGACGCGCGCATCACCGAGACCGACGCCGCTATCGCCGAGCGCCTCGCGCCGGTGGCGGACGTGCCCTACATCGTGTTCCACGACGCCTATCACTACTTCGAGCGCCGCTACGACCTCGCCGCCGTCGGCTCGGTGACGATCAGCCCGGACCGCCGCCCCGGCGCGCGGCGCCTGAGCGAGATCCGCGAGAAGATCGAGGATCTGGGCGCCGCCTGCGTCTTTCGCGAGCCGCAGTTCGCCCCCGACCTCGTCGAGACGGTCGTGGAGGACACCGACGCCGACGTGGGCTCGCTCGATCCCCTCGGCGCCGGGCTCGAGCCGGGGCCCGATCTCTACCCGCGCCTCATGACCGCGCTGGCCGACAACCTCGTCGACTGCCTCGGCCCCGAGAGCTGACGCGCCCTACGGCTGCCAACGGTCGCGAGAGAACCCCGCCATGACCCTTCTCGACGCCACCTCCGCCCCGGCGACGGCCGACCGCATCGCGCGCGTGCCCGGTCCGGACGGTCTCGACGCTCTTCGCGCGCCGGGCATCGGCGCGGCGCTCTGGGAGCGGAGGCTGCCGGCGGACGCCGCAGCCGCCCTCGATGCCGCGTCCCCCTCGGCCCTGCCGGCGTGTCGGACGACGCTCGCCCCGGCCGACGCCGCCGAGGCGGTCGCGGCGGCCGGTCGCGCCGCGGGCACGCCCGAGGCGGCGATCGCCTTCCTCGCCGCCGACGTCGCAGCGCTCGCGCGGCGCTTCTCCGATCTGATGGCGGTGGCCCGCCTCGAGCTGCGCCTCGCCGTCGTGCGCCGAGCGACCTGCCCGCGCTGGCACGCCGACGCCGTGCGCGCGCGGCTCCTGTGCGCCTACCGCGGCGCGGGAACCCTGATCGGCCCTGCTGGCGCGGGCGGCGCGCCGACCCGGATCGAGAGCCTGCCCCGCGGCACGGTCGCGGTGCTGCGCGGCAGCGCCTGGCCGGGTGCCGAGCGCACCGCGCTGGTGCACCGCTCGCCGGCGGTGGAGGACGAGACCGCGACGCGCCTCCTGCTCGCGCTCGACCCCGACGACGAGGCGTCGACGTGACGACAGCCGGGCGGATGCCGCGCGGGACGCGCTCGAACCTCGGGCGCACTCGCCTGCGCGTGCGCCCGCGTCGCGGCGACGCGATGGCCGTCTTCGACGCGCTGCCGGCCGACCTGCGCCGCTGGCTCGCGAGCGCCAGCCTGCCCTGGAGCCCGCGTTCGGTCGCGCGCGCCTTCGCGGGCGCGCTCGGGCGCACGGGCGGCGACCGCCCGGCGGCGCTCGCGCGGCTCTCGGCCATCGAGCAGCGCCTGCTCGCCACTGACAAGGAGCGGCGCCTGCTCGCCACCGACGAAGGGCGGCGCCTTCTCGTCACCGAGAGAGAGCGCCGCCCGCCCGACCGCGCTCGGCCGGCCGGGGCGGGAGCGTCGAGGCCGCGCACCGGCGCGAGGCCACGGGCCCGATGACCCGCATCCCCGTCACCGTCCTCACGGGCTTCCTCGGCGCCGGCAAGACCACGCTCCTGAACCGGCTGATGGCCGAGCCGGGCTTCGGTGACACGGCCGTCATCGTCAACGAGTTCGGCGAGGCCGGCGTCGACGGCGCGCTGGTCGCCCGCGCGGACGAGCGCGCCTTCGCGATGTCGGTCGGGTGTCTGTGCTGCACCGTCTCGGGCGACGTGCGTCTCGCGCTCCTGCGCCTCGCGGACGAGGCCGCCCGGGGTGTCGGCCCGAGCTTCTCGCGCGTGGTGATCGAGACGACCGGCCTCGCCGACCCCGCGCCGCTTCTCCAGACCTTCATGACAAGCGACGCGATGCTGGAGCGCTTCGCCCTGAACGGCGTCGTGACGCTCGTCGACGCGGTGCACGGCGCGGGCGCGATCGAGCGCTTCGCGGAGGCCGCGCGTCAGGTCGCCGTCGCCGATCTGCTGCTGGTGACCAAGGCCGACCTCGCGCACGACCCCGCCTCGCGCCGCGACGTCGCGGCGCTGCGAGCCGCGCTCGGCCGGCGCAATCCGAACGCCCGTGTTCTGGACGTCGGCGAGGCGACGGCGGCGGTGGTGTTCTCGCTGGCGGCCTTCGATCCGGCCGGCAAGCCGCCCGACGTCCGCGGCTGGCTGGCGTTCGACGAGGGCGACCACCGGGACGGGGCGCACGGGCATCGTCACCGGCACGGCGACACCGCCTCGGCCTTCTGCTTCTCGGCCACCGGCCCCGTCGACCCCCGGGCGCTGGAGCAGGCGATCGCGGCGCTCCAGTCATCCTTCGGCGCGGACCTCCTGCGGGCGAAGGGCCTGGTCGAGATCGCGGGACACCCGGACGCGCCGCGCGTGCTGCACGTGGTCGGCCACGCGACGAGCCCGCCGCGCCTCCTCGACGGCTGGCCCACGGGGGTCGGCGGGACCCGGATCGTCGCCATCGTGAGCGGTCCGGGACGCGACAACGCGCCCGGGATGCTGTATCGCTTCCTTCCCGAGCTTCGCCCCTTCCGCGAGGCATCGCCGCCGTCGAGGATCGCCGCCTCATGATCCGATCCCGCCTCATCGCCGCGGCGGTGCTGCTCGCGGCACTGCCGATGGCGCCGCCGGCCGCCGCCCATCCCCACGTCTTCGTCGACGCCGGCGTCGACTTCGTCCTCGACGACGGGCGAGAACTGGAGGCGCTGGAGATCACCTGGCGCTTCGACGCGTTCGAGACGCTCTACACGCTCTCCGCCGAGGGCTTCGCCCCGGACGCCGAGGGTCGCCTCGACGAGGCGGCGCGCCGCCACCTCGCCCGACAGTTCGGCGACTGGCCGGACGATTTCGACGGGTTCGAGAGGCTGAAGGTCGCAGGCGAGACGATCGCGCTCGACCGGCCCTCCGGGCTCGGCGTGCGCCTCGTCGACGGCCGGCTCGAGGTGCGCTTCACCCGCCGGCTGCCGGCCCCCGTCGCGCTCGACGACGGGGAGGCCGAGGTGTCGGTCTACGAGGCCACCTACTACTACGCCGTCTCGGTCGCCGAGGCGCCGTCCCCGACCGGCACCGAGGGCTGCGCGGCGCGCGTGATCCCGTTCGAGCCGGACGCCCGGCTCTCGGCGATGCAGACCTCGCTGTTCGACCTCGGCCGCGAGGAGACGCCGGCGGTCGCGGACGTCGGCGCGCTGTTCGCGGACCGCGTGGTCCTCGCATGCGACTGAGCCTTCTCGTCGCGGCCCTGGCTCTTCTGGGGATCGCCCTCTCGGCCGGACAGGACGTCTACGCCGACGTCGCGCGCTGGGCCGTCGCCGAGCAGCGCGCCTTCCAGAACGAAATGGCCGCCGCCGTGCGGGCGCTGCGCACCGGCCGGCCGGACGCGTGGCTCGCCCTCCTCGCCGCGGCCGGCGCCTACGGCTTCGTCCACGCGCTCGGACCCGGCCACGGCAAATTCGTCCTCGGCGGCGTGGGGCTCGGCTCGGCCGTGTCGGCGCCCCGCCTTCTCGGCGTCGCGCTGGTCTCCAGCCTCGTGCAGGCGCTCTGGGCGATCCTGCTCGTCTACGGCGGCTTCTTCCTCCTGGAAGCCTCGGCCGCGCAGGTCACGGCGCTGGCGGAGGACTATCTCGCGCCGGGCAGCTACCTCGCGATCGCCGTCATCGGCGCCGTGCTCGCCTGGCGCGGGACACGGGCCCTGTGGCGCCGCGCCACGCCGCGGGCGGCGACGCAGGCCCGGAAGAGCTGCGGCTGCCACGCCCATGGCCCCGCTCCCGAGGCGGTCGCCCGGCTCGGCTCGCCCCGCGAGGCCGTGGCGCTGATCCTCGGCATCGCGATGCGGCCCTGCACCGGCGCGCTGTTCCTCCTGGTGATCGCCTGGCAGATGGACATCGCGCTCGCGGGCGCCGCGGCGGTCGTGGTCATGGGGCTCGGCGTCGCCGCGCTGACGGGGCTCGTCGCGGTGTCGAGCGTCGCGGCGCGCGGGCTCGCCCACGCCTCGTCGGGCAGGCTCGGCGTCATGACGGTCGCGGCGCCCTCCCTCCAGGTCGTGGCGGGCCTCTCGATCGTCTGGTTCGCCGTCGCCCTCCTGCGTCTCGGCGGTCCCTGAGGCGCGGTCGAGCGTTCCCGAAGCGTAGCGGCCGCGACCGGATCTCGCGAAATCCCGGGCACGGGACCGGCCCGTCGTCTCCTCCCGGCGCCGTCCGAGCCGTCGGGACGCGCGGTGCGTCGCCGGTCCCGCGAGCCCTCCTCGATCCAGCCGATCAGGCAGGCGCTGAGCACCCCGATCGGCAGATGGCCAAGCGCGCCGCGCCAACCTCCGGGACACTCCGCGCGGGTTCTCGACGGCGCTCCGGATCAGCGCGGGCGACGGCGCGCTCGCCGGCATCGCGGCTTACAAACGGGGAGGTCTGGCCCGCCTCGGACGTGGGAGCCCACTCCCCTACCCCCGCCTCCGCAGTGCCTTCACCCCGGCGCCGCGATCGGAACCCGGCGCAGATCGCCCGGACCCGTGCGCGGCCAGGTGGGACCCTCGTCGCTATGGCGCGTGCGCGGCCGGATCATCCGTATCGAGCAGGGCGCGCGCGAAGGCGGCAGCCCGTGGATCGTGAGCGGCGCGGCCACCGACAGCCCGCTTGTAGCCCGACGCGGCGGCATCGTGGCGCGCAATGTGTCGCGACCAGAGACCACCCACGCCCGGGTGCTGGATTATCGCCAAGCGAGCTTGCGAAAGCGGACCGTCCCGAAGCTATCGCCTGCGCGTAGGGCTTGCCCGTCCCGGACCTGCGACGCTGCAGGCGGACGCCCGGAGCGATGCTCCCATCCGATCCAGGGGCCGGTGTCGCCGGTCGGCCTGCAGCGGGGTGCGGCGTCGCGTTCCCATTCGCGCGCCCCGCAACGCCCATGCGTCAGGCCGACCTCGGGATGGTCTTGGGCGGACGCGGCCCACGACCGGCCCGATCGTGGGGATCGGCGCTTCGGCCAGCGGGCCGGAGGCGATCACCGCGCTGGGCGCGAGCTTCCCGACGACAGCGCCACCGCCTTCGTCGTCGTCCAGCGCCTCGCGCGCGATCAGCCCTCGGCGATGGACAAGCTCCTGGCTGCGCGCGCGTCGACGTCGCGGTGATCGCCGACGGCGACCCGGTCCGGCCCGACCGGCGGCACGTCCTGCCGCCCGGCCAGCACCTCGGCATCGAGGACGGCCGCGTCCGCCTCAGTGCGAACCGCCGCGGGCACGGGCCGCGCTCGCCGATCGGCCGCTTCTTCGCCGCCCTCGGCACGGGCGGGCGGCGCCGCGCAGATCGCGTTCGCTTATGCTGCGGTGCAGCATTCTTCATTTGTCCGTCCCGCCTGCGAGCGCCACTTCCGCTGTTCCAGGAAGCCAGAGCCCCATCGAGGGGACGGACGATGACAGACCACCACGATCACCAGCACCCCGTCGACGTGAACACCGGCCATCCGGACGCGATCGACTTCTACGCCGGCGACGACCGCGCCTTCGAGCGCCGTGCCCGGCAGCTCCGCGCCGAGGCCGCGCGCGACGTCGCGCTTTCGGTCTGGGGGGCGTTCAAGGCTTCCGCCCAGCGCTTCGCGGCCTGGGATGCCCGCCGACGCGTCCTGCGCCGGCTCTGAGGAACAGAGCGGACGGACCGAAGCCGGCCCGCGGCTTCTGCCCGCCGAGGCCGTGTCCCGGCGCGCCCCGGTCGAGCGGAGGCCGTCCGGTCGATCTGCGCGGCTGCCGTTCGGGCGGCCGCCCGGCGCGCCCCATGCACCTTGAACGCCGACGCGCGATCGGGTCCGCTCGGTCTTCGCGGCAGCCTGCTGGAGAACGGATGAAGGCGGACGCTCTCGTGCTCGGGGCGGGCATGGTCGGGATCGCCACGGCGCTGCATCTGATCGATCGCGGTCGCTCGGTGGCGCTCGTCGATCGGCGCGGACCGGCCGGGGAGACCTCCTACGGCAACGCCGGGCTGATCCAGTCCGAGGCGGTGATGCCCTACGCCTTCCCCCGCGATCCGGGCGCGATCCTCGCGGTCCTCGCCGGGCGCGCCACCGCCGCACGCATCGCCCCCGACGCGCTGCCGGCGACGGCGCGCTGGCTCCTTGCCTACGCCCGGCACTCGGGGCCTGCCGCGGTCGAGCGTACCGCCCGCGCCAACCTGCCGCTCGTCTCGCGCGCGCTCGCCGAGCATCGCGCGCTGATGGCGCGCGCCGGCGCGACGGCGGCGCTGCGGCCGGGGGGCTATCTGCGGCTGCACCGCCACGCCCGCACGCTCGAGCGCGCGCTTCGCGCCGAGGAGGCGGTACGCGCCCGCTTCGGCGTCGCGTTCGAGGCCTGGGACGCGGACCGGCTCGCGCGCGAGGAGCCCCATCTGTCGTCCGGCCTCGCCGGCGCGATCCATCACCCCGAGCCCGCACGGGTCGACGATCCGGGCGACGTCGGCCGCGCCTACGCGCGGCTGTTCGAGCGCGACGGTGGCACGATCGTCGAGGGCGCCGCCCTCGGCCTGACGCGCGAGGGGTCGGCGTGGCGGCTCGACACGCGGACGGGCGCGATCCGCGCGCGCGACGCCGTGGTCGCGCTCGGGCCGTGGTCGGGCGACCTGCTACGCCGCTTCGGCGTGCGACTGCCGCTCGGGGTCAAGCGCGGCTACCACATGCACTACGGCGCGCGCGGCAACGCGGTGCTGCATCGTCTCGCCGTCGACGAGGACCACGGCTACGTGCTCGCCCCCCAGCGCCGCGGGATCAGGCTGACCACCGGCGCCGAGTTCGCCCGGCGCGACGATCCGCCGAGCCCGGTGCAGCTCGCGCGCGCCGAAGCGACGGCGCGAGGGCTGTTCCCGATCGAGGACCGCCTCGACGTCGCGCCCTGGCTCGGCGCGCGGCCATGCCTGCCCGATCTGCTGCCGGTGATCGGCGCGGTGCCCGGACAGTCGAGGCTCTGGGTCAACACCGGGCACCACCACCTCGGCTTCACGCTCGGCCCCGTCACCGGGCGGCTCCTCGCCGAGATGATGACCGGCGCCGAGCCCTTCGCCGATCCCGCCCCCTACGGAGCGGCGCGCTTCGCGGGCGCTCGGGCGCGATGACGCTGCGCCGTGGGCCATGGGCGGGACCGGGGATGACCGCTCATGGCGCGTCTTTCGCGTCGCCCCGGCGCGGAGAAGCGTCTGCTCACCGCTCGGCCGCTTCCGTCCGTATCCTCGCATCGCCCCGCGAAGCGACGAAGACCGGAACACCGGTGCCAGAGCCGCGACCTCGGACAGCCGTCCACGGCGACCCCGGGGTCCGGGGGCGCGCCGATCAGCGCGATCGCGAGGCGACGGCAGACGCGGCCGCGTCGTTCAGCGCCCAGTCGTAGGCATAGGCATCGACGCCGCGGCGCCCTTCGAGGGACGCCCTGAGCGCGGGGTCGCCGACCCGGCGCAGGCGGCGCAGCACGGCGGCTTCGCCGCCACCCTCCTCGTCCGCGAAGTCCTCGCGGAACCAGGCGTAGAGGCTCGAGAGCGTGAGCCGGCCATCGTTGCCGATCGAGACGCCGCGCGGATCGTCGACGTAGGCGGCCTCGGCGGCGGCGAGCCGGGCGTTCAGGCCCTCGGCGCGCCACGCCGAGGCGGCGAGGTCGGGGCATCCGACGGCGGCGCAGTTGAGCGCGTAGTGGATGCGCGGCTCGTCGAACGCCGGCCGGACGATGCCGTGCTCCACGTCGTTCAGGCTCAGCGCGGCGCCGGCGACCCGCAGGAGCGGCCGGTCCCAGGGCCCGATCGAGAACGCCCCGTCGCCGACGTCGCGGATCGAGCCGACCGGATAGGCGTCGAGCACGACCGCAACCGTCGCCGCGTTGTAGAGGTTGATCCAGTAGGCGAGCGCCGTGTCGCGCTCCAGCGTCGCCGGATCGACCGCCTGCAACGCCGCCAGATAGGCGTCGAGCGCGGCACGGTCGGCGGTCGTCACCGCCGCGTAGTCGAGGCGCGCGAGCCCGGCGGCGTCGACCGAACGGTAGCGACCGAGAAACGCGTCCCATGCGGCGTGGTCGACCGCGGCGCCCGGTGCGGGCGCGAAGCGCGTCCAGCGCGGATCGGCGAGCGCGCTGGCGGGGATGAACTGGCGCTCCAGCGTCGTGCAGCCGGCGAGACCGAGCGTCAGGACGAGCAGCGCGCGGCGACGGACCGTCATGCCCACCCCGACCCCTGCGGACGACGCGCGATCGCGTCGCGGCCCTTGCGCCGCTTGGGCGGCACGACGCCGGGGCTCGCCGTCTCGGGATGGCGGGTCAGCCGGCCCGTCGCGGCGCTCCACCATCGCTGCCCGTCCGCCGTCTCGACCCGGGCCGGCCGGAACAGGTGGCGGTCGCGCCGGGCGTTGTGCACGCACATCGAGAGCGGCCCGTCCTCGGTCGCCACCCTGAAGACGCAGGCCTCGCAGCGGTCGCGCTCGAGCGCTTCGGCGTCCATGAAGTTGTGGACGAAGAGCGCGAGGCGCGCGACGCGGCCGCGGCTGGCCACGAGGCCCGGGCCGAGGCGCAGCACCCGCCCGGCGACGTGCAGCGCCGCCCTCAACGCCGTCAGCGGCGCGGCCAGGACTGCCCGGCGCAGGAGCGGGGCGAAGGCGACGGTGGCGCGCTCGCCGCGAGCGGCCGCCTCGAACGCCGCGACGATGCGGTGGAACAGCGCCCGGTCGCCCAGCGCGGCCGTCGCGCGGTCGCCGGCCACCAGGACGCTCGCGTAGCGATTGCACGCTTCGTGACCGACGCCGGCCACGCCGAAATCGAGCGCGGTGGCGAAGCCCTCGGCCAGCGCCGCCTCGACCCCGGCCTGCGTCACGGCGCCGGTGCGCGCGCCCATCACGCCGCGCCCGGTATCGGCCTGCAACTGGAACGAGGTCATCGTGATCTCGTGCGCATGCGTGCGGAAGAACCGCGCGAGCGCCGGCAGCTCGGCCATGTTGCCGGCGTGGACGGTGGTGTTGAAGAACACCCGCAGGCCGAGACCGCGGGCGCGGGCGAGATACTCGCGGCGCACGCCATTCAAGGCGATCTCGGTCTCGCCGCCCTGCCGCTCCTGCGTCGTGTCGACGTGGAAGGCGACGTCGACGAGGCCCGCTCCGGCCAGGCGAGCCAGCATCGGCCGCGTCGCGCGGATGCCGTTGGTCATCAGGCAGGGCCAGAGCCCGAGGCGCCTGATCTCGCGGCAGAGCGCTTCGAGATCCTCGACGCGTCTCAGCGTGGGATCGCCGCCGCTGATCTGCACGGCCGTGCCCGGACCGAAGTGGTCGCGGATCGAGCGCAGCCGCGCGAACAGGACGGTCATGGGCACGTCGTGCGCCGCCTCGGCCGCGGGCGAGAGATAGCAGAGCGTGCAGTCGAGGTTGCAGCGCTGGGTCACCTCGAGCGCGACGCAGGCGACGGCGTAGAAGCGCCCGGCGGTCTGGCCGGGCGTCATCCGTCCCTGCCGCGCGAGCGCCGTCGCCAGCGGCGCCCGGCGGCCCGCGGCGGTGTCGGGCCCGGCATAGCGCCGGCCCGGCGCGCGGAAGGCGTCGATCTCTGCGTCGTTCATGACGTTGCGACCACTCTGATGCATGGCGCTCGAGGCGACGCCGGAGCCGCGCCCGGACCCGAGCGCCGGGGGTCCGGGCGGGCGCCCGCCCGCCGCGCGGTCGGCTACGCGGCGGGTGCGGGACGCTCAGCCGTGGCAGGCGCAGCCGGTATGCCCGCAGCCCGAGCCGTCGGGGTGGCCGCTCGCGCAGGCCTCGCTGCAGTAGCGGCGCTCGCCGCGCTTCACGGCGTCGTCGATCTTCACGATGCACAGGCAGTCGGCGCAGGCGCACTTCTGCTGGGTCACGTCAACCATCGGTGGTCTCTCCATCGGTCTCGAGGTCGTCGGGGGCACCGGCCGCGTGTTCGAGCACGTGGCCGATCATGATCGTCAGGACGTCGCGCACGCAGGCGTCGGCGAGCGAGTAGAACACCCGCCGGCCCGCCCGCTCGGCGCGCAGCATCCGCGCCGCGCGAAGCAGGCGCAGGTGGTGGCTGACGAGCGAGCTCGACAGCGCCAGCCGCTCGGCGATGGCGCCGGCCGGGACGGGCGCGTCCATGCAGGCGACCACGATGGCGAGCCGCGTCGGGTCGGCGAGCAGGCCGAAGGTCTCGGCGAGCTGCTGGCGTTCGTCGGCGCCGAGCGTCCTGTCCGTCATTCCTCAACAGTTGAACAGATGTTGAAGTGTTGTCAATGGGCCACCCGGCGAGGGGAGGTCAGCCTCCCGTCAGCGGTCCGCGACACGACGGCGGGGATCGAGACGACGGAGACTCCTTGGCGGACCATGACGAACTATCCACGGCCCGGCCTCGTGGCTACACAATGGGCCGCTCACCCGGAGATCGCGCGCTCGGCGCAATCGCGACCGCCGAGCGGCGCCCGACGCTCCGAGGGCATCCGCTTCCCGCTGCGACACCGATGGTCGCCAGGGCGTGACCCGTCATCACCTCGGCTCGTCGGGGCGCGATCGACCGGCGCGACGCGAGGATCGGACAAGTCGCGCTTGCAATCGGGCATGAGAGCGGTCGATCCGATCGGATCGGATGCCGCTCCGGGACACGCTCGCCTTCGTCCGAACGCCGCGCGAGGTAGGGCCGTGGTCAAGTCCCGCAGAAGGTGCGCACGACCGCCTCGCCCATTCGGGGCGGCGCGGCGTAGGCCTCGCGGCCGGGCTGGTCGTCGAAGGGCCGGGCGAGCACCGAGAGCAGCGTGTCGAGCGGGTCGAGATCGCCCTCCTCGGCCGCGTCGAGCGCCGCCTCGACGCGGTGGTTGCGCGCCACGAACAGGGGATTGACCGCTCGCATCGCAGCGCGGCGCGCGCTCGGCTCTGCCCGCTCCTCGGCCTGCCGCGCCCGCCAGCGCGCCGCCCAGTCGTCGAAGACCGACCCGTCGGCGAAGAGATCGCGCGGCCCCGTCCCCGCCCCAGCGCCCTCGCCGCCAGGCACCAGATCGGCGAGGCGGCGGAAGGCGAGCGTGAAGTCCGCCCCCTCCGCGGCCATGCGCGCGAGCAGGTCCTCGGCGAGCGCCGCGTCGCCCTCGCGCGCCTCGGCGAGCCCCAGCTTCGCGCGCATCACCCGCAGCCAGGCCGCGCGGTAGAGATCGGGGAAGCGGTCGACCGCGTCCTGCGCCACGGCGACGGCGGCGTCCGGCTCGCCGGACACCAGCGGCAGCAGCGCCTGGGCGAGCTGGGCGAGGTTCCAGTGCGCGACCAGCGGCTGGTTGGCGAAGGCGTAGCGCCCGCCCGCGTCGATCGCGCTGAACACCGTCTCGGGACGGTAGGCGTCGAGGAAGGCGCAGGGGCCGTAGTCGATGGTCTCGCCCGAGACCGTCACGTTGTCGGTGTTCATCACCCCGTGGACGAAGCCCACCCCCATCCAGCGCGCGATCAGGTCGGCCTGGCGGGTCATCACCGCCTCCAGAAGCGCGAGCGCCGTGGGCTCGATGTCGGGGTAATGGCGCGCAACGACGTGATCGAGCAGCCCCTTCAGCGCCTCCTCGTCGCGCCGGGCGTAGAAGTACTGGAAGGTGCCGACGCGGATGTGGCTCGACGCCACGCGCGTGAGCACCGCGCCCGGCAGCACCCGCTCGCGCGCCACCGCCTCGCCGGTGGCCACCGCCGCGAGCGAGCGCGTCGTCGGCACGCCGAGGGCGGCCAT
>JBHJHI010000084.1:0-22905 GCA_050330995.1 Paracoccaceae bacterium | reverse complement strand
GGGCGCGGGCGGGGCCGCCGGGGCGCTTCGCCGGGCGCGCTGGGGGGCTTGCCGCTCGACCGCGTCGCGCGGCACCTCGGCCACCCTGAGCGCCGCGCCCGTCCGGCCGCGCGCGACGACCGCGCGGGTGCCGTCGGTGCGCAGCATCTTCTGCACGCCCTTGATGGTCAGCCCGTCGTCGTGGAGGAGCGCGCGAATGCCGGCGATCAGCGCGACGTGCTCGGGGCGGTAGAGCCGCCGCCCCCCCGCGCGCTTCACGGGGCGGATCTGCGAGAAGCGCGTCTCCCAGCAGCGCAGCACGTGAGCGGGCACGTCCAGCGCCTCGGCCACCTCGGAGATGGTGCGAAACGCCTGCGGCGACTTGGCGGGGACGGCCTTGGCGGACGCCGGGGGTTTCACGGCGAGGCCCGCCGGCCCGTCATCGCGCTCAGCCGCCCGCGCCGACGGCGGGCTCGGCCGCGAGGTCGAGCGCCTCGGGCTCGTCGGCGTCCCCGGCCACGTCCTCCGGATCGTCAGCGAGGCCCGGGTTGATGCGCTCCTTCATGATGTGGGAGGGGCGGAACACCAGCACCCGGCGCGGCTCGATCGGCACCTCCTCCCCGGTCTTGGGGTTGCGCCCCATCCGCGCGCCCTTGTCGCGCACGCCGAAGGTGCCGAAGGAGGAGATCTTCACGTGCTCGCCGCGCACCAACGCCTCGGTGATCCTGTCGAGCACGCTCTCGACCAGTGCGGCGGATTCGTTGCGAGAGAGGCCGATCTCGCGATAGACGGCCTCGGTCAGATCCGCTCGGGTCAGGGTATTTCCCGCCATCGTGCGCGTGCCTCCCTGTTGTTTCTCTTGCGCGAGGGACGATAGCGACGAGGAGAAACTAAGGTCAACTTCAACGATTTGATGGTGTGACGGAAAGTGCGCTCACCACCGTAGCAGCGCGCCGCCCCAGGCGAGCCCGCCGCCGATCGCCTCCATCAGCACGAGATCGCCCGGCCGTATCCGCCCGTCGGCCACCGCGACCGAGAGCGCGAGCGGGATCGAGGCGGCCGAGGTGTTGCCGTGGTCCTGCACGGTCACCACCACCCGCTCCATGTCGACGCCGAGCTTGCGCGCGGTCTGCTCGATGATGCGCAGGTTCGCCTGGTGCGGCACGATCCAGTCGATCGCCTCCGGGCCGACGCCCGCGCGGTCCATCACCTCGGCGGCGACGGCGGCGAGCTTGCCGACGGCGTGGCGGAACACCTCCCGCCCCTCCATGCGGAGCACGCCCGCGGTGCCGGTCGAGGACGGCCCGCCCGAGACGTAGAGCAGCCGGTTGTGCGCCCCGTCCGAATGCAGACCGGTCGCGATCAGCCCGCGGTCGGCGGCGGTGCCGCTCGCCTCTGCCGCCTCCAACACCAGCGCGCCGGCGCCGTCGCCGAACAGCACGCAGGTCGCGCGGTCCTCCCAGTCGAGGATGCGCGAGAAGGTCTCGGCGCCGATCACCAGCACGCGCCGCGCCTGACCCGAGAGGATCATCCCGTTGGCGGTGGCGAGGGCGTAGACGAAGCCCGCGCAGACCGCCTGGACGTCGAAGGCGAATCCGCGCTCCATGCCGATCGCGTGCTGTACCCGCGTCGCGGTCGCCGGGAAGGTCTGGTCGGGGGTGGCGGTCGCCACCACCAGCGCGTCGATCTCGCCCGCCTCGCGCCCCGCGGCGCCGAGGGCGGCGCGCGCGGCGTTCGCGGCGAGATCCGAGGTCAGCTCGCCCTCGGCGGCGACGTGGCGGCGCCGGATGCCGGTGCGCGTCGCGATCCAGTCGTCGGAGGTGTCGAGGCGCGCGGCCAGCTCCTCGTTGGTGACGACGCGCTCGGGCAGGTAGTGCCCGCAGCCCGTGGCGACGGCGCGGATCGTGCCGCCGGCCCGGGCGCGTCGCCCGAGCGTGCCCCGGTCGGCGCTTCCGTCGACGCCCCCGTCGGCGCCTCCGTCGGTCGCGTCCGCGGTCATCCCTCGCCCGGCTCCAGCACCGCGCGATCCGCGGGCGCGTCGGCCCTGCCGGCGTCCGGCACCGCCTCGACCGAGGAGACCCGCTCCTCCTGCTGGCTCATGGTCGGCAGATCGGAGAAGTCGAGCGCGGCGAGGCGCTGTCCGATCGTGCCGGTCAGGTCGTGGGTGGCGAGGGCGGCGGCGAGGCGCACGGCGGAGGCGACGCCGACCGCGTCGGCGCTGCCGTGGCTCTTGACCACGGTGCCGTTCAGCCCGAGGAAAACGCCTCCGTTCACGCGCCTCGGGTCGATGCGCTTCTGGAAGCGCTTCAGCGAGGTGTAGGCGAGCAGGCTCGACAGCTTCGACAGCACGGTGTGCTGGAACGCCTCCTTGAGGCCGGTGCGGATGAAGGAGGCGGTGCCCTCGGCGGTCTTGAGCGCGACGTTGCCGGTGAAGCCGTCGGTGACGATCACGTCGACCTCGGTCTCCGGGATGTCGGTGCCCTCGACGAAGCCGACCGGCTCGAAGCCGGCGCGCTCGGGATCGACGCGCGCGAGGCGGGCGGCCGCGATCTGGTGGTCGCTGAGCCCCTTGCCGGGTTCGGTACCGATGTTGAGGATGCCGACGCGCGGGCGCTCCAGCCCGAAGCTGAGGCGGGCGTATTCCGCGCCCATCACCGCGTACTGCGCGAGCGCGCGCGGCCCGGCGCGCTTCTCGGCGCCCACGTCGAGCACGGTGTTGAACCCGTGGCCCTGGGCCGAGGGCCAGTGCACCGCGAGCGCCGAGCGGTGGATCGAGGGCGCCTTGCGCAGGATCAGCGTCGCGAGCGTGAGCAGCGCGCCGGTGTTGCCGCAGGAGACGGCCACGCGCGCCTCGCCCGCCTTGACCGACTGGAGCGCGGCCCACATCGAGCTGCCCCGCCGCTCGCGCCAGGCGCGCGAGGGATCGTCGGACATTCGCACGACGTCGTCGGTATGGCGCAGGGTGATCGCGTCGCGGACGCGGGCGTTCTTGCGCCGGTTCAGCTCCGGCTCGATGCGCTCGCCGTCGCCGAACACCAGAAAGCGCAGGTCCGGCTCACGGTCGATCGCGCGCGCGAGCCCGGCGACCACCGGCTTCGGCCCGTCGTCGCCGCCCATGGCGTCGACCGAGATCACCGTGCTGTCGCTCATACGCCCCCGCGCGTCGGATACTGCCGCCGCCTCGCCCGCCGTCCGCCCGCGCCGGGCGAGGCGATCAGGCCGCGTCGTCGTCGAAGTCGACCTCGGGCGCGGTCGCGACCACCTCGCGGCCGCGGTAGTGGCCGCAGTGACCGCAGACGTGGTGGGGACGCTTCAGCTCGCCGCAGTTGGGGCACTCGTGCCCGGTCACGGGGGTCAGGCTGTCGTGGCTGCGGCGCATGCCCCGCTTGGAACGGGTCTTGCGGTTCTGCTGCACGGCCATGGGTGTCGGTCCTCTCGCCTCTCGGGCCGCCGCGAGGCTGCGGCCCTCCGGGGGCGCGGGCCGTGCGGCTCTAGTTCTTGCTCGTTCTCGCCAGTGCCGCGCGTCCGGCCGCCCGCCGCCGCGCGAGCGCGCACCAATACGCCTCTCGCACGCGCAGGCAAGGGGGTGGCGCGGCTTTTTCCACGGCCGGGACGTCGCCGCGCCCGCCCCGCCGGCCCGGTTCAGCTCCCGCCGCGCTTCAGCCGCTCGCGCAGATCCGCGAGGCCCGCGAAGGGGCGCGCGGCCTGGTCGGTCAGGGGCTCGGCGCCGGGCGGGCCGTAGACCTTCGTGCCGTGCTCGGCGCCGGGGGCGCGCGGGAAGGGCTCGAGCCCGAGCACCACCGCCTCGACCAGCGGCTCGGCGAGGTCGATCTCGTGGCCCAGAGGCTCGGGCAGGCGGTCGGCGTCCTCGCCGAGTTCCACCTCCGCCTCGTCGGGGGGCGCGACGCCCGGCAGCCACAGCCGCTCGACACGGGCCGCGACCCGCTCTGCCGCCGGCTCCAGCGTGACGCCGCAGGTCTGCACGACGCCCGCTTCGAGGCGCGCGTCGAGCGCGTAGCCCTCGCCCGCGGGCGAGAGCGTGCCGGACAGGCGCAGGCCCTCGACCGCGGCGACGCCGAGGAAGCGCGCGAGCGCGTCGCGCGCGGCCGCCTCGAGATCGAGATCGAAGGTCAGCCCGCCCGCCTCCTCAAGCGTCGCGACCGCGACGGCGTGGTGGAAGGGCAGGGGGGCGGGAGCGTCGGGCACAGGCGCCCTGCCGCGCGCCCCCGCCGCGTCCGGCCCGCGCGGCCCCCGCGCGTCTCGCTCGCTCATCGCTCCTCCCGGACCCCTCGTCCGCCGCTCGTGTTGAACTTATGACGACGGGCGGCTAACGGAAGGCATCGCCGCCGTCCACGGGCCCACCGACATGCGCCGACCGCTCGTCCCCGCCGTCCTCGCCACTACCGTTCTCGCCGCCGCGCTCCCCGGCTGCTCGCCGGTGGTCTCGACCCACGGCTACGCGCCGCCCGAAGAGCAGATCGCGGCCATCGCCGAGGGGGTGGACACCCGCGGCTCGGTGCGCCGCAAGATCGGCCGCCCCGGCGCGGTCGGCGCCTTCGGCGAGGACGGCTGGTACTACGTCTCGACCACGGTCTCGCGCCGCGCCTTCTTCGCCCCCGAGGTGGTCGAGCGCCGCATCGTCGCCGTCAGCTTCGACGAGACCGACCGGGTGACGGCGGTGGACCGCTTCGGGCTCGAGGACGGGCGCGTGATCGACCTGGAGACCCGCACCACCCCGACCTTCGGGCGCCAGCTCACCGTGCTCCAGCAGATCCTCGGCAACCTCGGCAACGTCGAGGGCTTCATCGACGAGGACGGCAACATCCGCTGAAGTCCGTGCGCGCCGATCGCCGTCGGCCCGCCCTCAGGCCCCGCGCCGCCTCACGAGCGCCCACACCCGCAGATCGGCCACGACCTTCGCCGTCGCCGCGACGGCGAGCGCGCAGAGCACCGTCTTCGACGCCGTGCCCATGGTGCCCTCGATCAGCAGGGCGTGGACCGCGCCGCCCGCGACGACGACCGTCGCGAGGCTCGTGTGCAGCAGCCGCCAGCGGCGCGGGCGCAGGCGATGGCGCAGCGCCGCGAGGAGCGCGGCGGCGAACGCCGCCCACATCGCCGCTACCCCCCAGGCGGAGAACGGCGTCGGCGAGCGGAACAGGAGGGCGTCGATCACGTCGGGCGGGCTGGTCATCCAGAGCCCCGCGACGTGGAGCACCACTATGGCGACCAGACCGGCCCCGACCAGGCGGTGCACCCGCCGCCCACGGGGGGCGGGCAGGCCCGGCAGGTAGCCGCCGGCGAGGAGCGGCTGGATCAGGCAGAGCGCCATCGCCACCACGCCGGCGAAGCCCGCCGCGATGTAGACCGGGTCGCGCCAGGCCAGGAGCGGGCTCGTGGCCGCCACCGCGATCGGCACGACGACGGCGGCGCCGAGGGCGGTCCAGATCAGGACCGCGCGGGCTCTGGTCATGGCGATCGGGCCGACCCGCTCAGGCCGGCTGGAGCACGAAGTGCGCGCTGAGGCTGGTGTCGGGCCACTGCGGCATCACCGGACGCAGGAACACGGTCTCGAAGCCGCCCTCGTCGTAGTCGGCGTCGTAGGCGAGGTGGCCGTGGGGCTGGCCGAAGGCGGGGACGATCTGGGGCATCTCCAGCCGGAAGTTGCCGTCGGCGTCGGTCAGCGTGGCGCCGTGGCTGCGCTCGTCGCGCTCGTGGCCCTCGGTGGTGTGCGCCCAGATCTGGATGCGCACGCCCTGGAGCGGCGCGCCGTCGCCGGCGCGGCGCACGGTGCCGTTCATCCAGAAGCCGCCGCCTCCGATGCGCCCGCCGTCCGGCGCGCCGGGGCGGTTGTTGTTGGCGCCGCCGCGCTTGGGGGGGGGGGCCGCGAGGCCGGCGGCGCCCGCGGGCACGAGGAAGCCGGAGGCGCCGGTCGCGAACCCGACGGTGGCAGCGCCCGCGGCGAGCAGGCGGCGGCGGGTGGTGGTCACGCTGGTCATGACGTCTCCTCCTGTTCGGCCCGTCCGCTCACGTCCCACGGGGTCGACGCCGATCTAGGTCGCGCGATGGACGCCGTGAACCACGCACTGGCTCGTGCGATCCGTCGCAGGCGCTTCTCGCAGGGCGGCCGTGCCGGATCGCGCCCAGGGAGAGAGCGGGACGGCGCGATCGAGGCGGCTGCGTGTTCGCGTCGGCCGCGCCTCCCCGGGCGCCGCGGCGGGCCAGCGATCCCGGTGCGCCGAGACCCGCGAGCGGCGGACTCGCCGGCAGCGGGATGCGCGAAGCCCGGCATCGACCCGAAGTCGGTCAGAACGACGTTTCTGCTGCCGAAGGCATGTCACCGAGAGGGGCTTCACCGCCCCTCGCGTAGCACCAGCCAGGCCAGCGCGCCGCCCGCGAGGGTCAGAAGCGGCAGCATCGCCGCCTGCACCGCCTGCCAGCCGGCCGTGCCGAGCAGCGCGCCCGAGGACAGCGAGGCGACCGAGACCAGCGCCATCACCGCGAAGTCGTTGACGCCCTGGAGGCGCGGGCGCTCCTCGGCGCGGCCCGAGGCGGCGAGCATCGAGGTCGCGCCGATGAAGCCGAAGTTCCAGCCGACGCCGAGCAGCACCAGCGCGCCCATGAAGTTGGCGAAGGCGATGCCGAGGAGGGCGACCACCGCAGCGCCGGCGAGCATGAGAAGCCCGGTCGCGATGATCGCCGGGGCGCCGAAGCGCGCGATCAGCCAGCCGGTGACGAAGGAGGGCGCGTACATCGCGAGCACGTGCGCGCGCACCACCTCGGCCGAGGCGGCGGTCGCGAAGCCGCAGAGCGCCATCGCGAGCGGCGTCGCGGTCATCACCAGGTTCATGAGCGCGTAGGACACCATCGCGCAGAGCATGGCGACGGCCACGCGCCGCTCGGCGAGAATGGCGGAGAGCGGCCGTCCCGCGGGGGCATCGGCCGAGCGCACCGGCGGGCGGGGGATGTCGAGCAGCAGGAGCGGCACCGCGCCCACCGCGATCAGCACGATCAGCGCGCGGTAGGCGCCCGCGTGCGGCACCGGCGCCATGGCCTCGCCGAAGCGCTGCACGATCTCGGGGCCGATCAGCGCCGCCATCAGCCCGCCGCCCATCACCCAGGCGATGGCCTTGGGGCGAAAGGCGTCCGAGGCGAGGTCCGCGGCGGCGAAGCGGTAGAGGTTGTGCGCGGCCATGTAGACGCCGGCGAGCGCGGTGCCGGCGCAGAACAGCCAGAACGAGCGCAGGAGGATCGCCTCGACCGCCACCCAGGCCGAGAGCGCGCCGCTCGCGGCGCCGATCAGGAAGCCGGTGCGCCGCCCCGCCCGCCCCATCAGCCACGACAGCGCCGGCGCCGAGACCATCGAGGTCAGCACGATCGCCGAGATCGGCAGCGTCGCGAGGCGGGGGTCTTCGGCCAGCATCGCGCCGACCAGCCCGCCGAGGATGAAGTGCACCGGCATCTGCGCGCCCAGCACCGCCTGCGCCCAGGCGAGGATCGCGACGGCGCGCTTGGCGCGGCGGTCGTCCTGCATCGGGGGCGCTTCGGGAGCGGCGGGGCCGCGCGCCTCGATCCCGGCGTCGGCGCTGGCGTGGCTGTCTGTCATCGCCGCGGTCTAGGCGCGCCGGGGTCCGGGCGGCAAGGGTGGCGCGGCCCGCTCCGGCCCGGCGCCCGAACCGCGTGGCACGGGGGCGCGGCCGCATGCCGCGGCGGATCTCAGCGCGGGGAATTGGTCGCCCCGGTCGTCCGTTCGGACCGCTCCGGCGCGGCGACCTACGCGTCCGGCGTCGCCTCGCACGGGGCCGGCTCAGCCGCGGCCGAGCCGCCGGCGCAGCGCCCGCGCGAGCCGGCCGAGGGCCGCGCCGCGGCGGCGGCCATGCATCAGCGCCACCGCGCCCGCCATCAGCTCGGCGTCCTCGGCGATGTCGGAGCGCGTCTGCGGGCGCATCCGCCCGCGGGTGCGCGCGACCACCTTGGGCCGCGTCATGGCGAGCAGCCCCTCGGCGCCCTGGGTCGGGCCGAAGCCGCTGGTGCCGCGCCCCTCGAAGGGCATCGACGGCTCGGCGGTCGGGGCGATCAGGTCGTTGATCGTCACCGTGCCGGCGTTCAGCCGAGCCGCGATCGCCGCGGCCTCGCGCTTCGGGCCGAACACCGAGGCGGCGAGGCCATAGGGGTTCAGCCGGTCCAGATCGAGCGCTTCCTCCGCGTCCGCGACCGGCACCAGCGCCATGATCGGGGCGAACGGGGCCTCGCGCAGGATGCGTGCCGCGCGGCCGGGGCCGACCACCAGGCAGGGCGCCATGGTCTCGGCTTCGGCGGGGTAGGGGCCGACCAAGCGTGCGCCGTGCTCCAGCGCGTCGTCGACCAGGGCCGCGGCCTCGGCGCGGTGGCGTGCCTCGACCGGGCGGGGGCGGCAGGCGCCCAGCCGCTCGGCCAGCAGCGCCTCCAGCCGCTCGGCCGTCCCGTCGGCGGCGAACACGCGGCGGGGCGCGATGCAGGTCATGCCCGCGTTCAGCGACACCCCCCAGGCGAGGCAGTCGGCCGCCATGGCGAGATCGGCGCCGGGCAGGACCACCGAGGCGTCGGCGCCCGACAGCTCCATGATCGAGGGCGTGAGCGACGCCGCGAGCGCGGCCATCACCCGCCGCCCGGTCTCGGCGCCGCCCGTCAGCACCACGAGGTCGGCGCCGGCCTCGACCGCCCGCGCGCCGGTCTCGTGGTCGCAGGCCAGCACCGTGAACAGCCCCTCGGGCAGCCCGGCCGCGACCAGGTGCCGCGCGAGCAGCGCCATCGCGCCCTCGGCGCCCGGCGCGGGCTTGACCACCACCGCGTTGCCCGCGGCCAGCGCCTGCACCGTCTGCGTGCCGGCCAGGAACAGCCGATAGTTCGCCGGCGCCAGGATCAGCACAACGCCGCGCGGCTCGCGGTGGAGCGTCGAGGTCGTGGCCATCATCAGCGTCGAGCGCTCGCGCCACGACGGCCGGCGCGGCGCGAGCAGGCGCGCGGCGCGGCGTTCGACGAAGCGGCAGGCCTCCATCAGGGGCACCAGCTCGGCGGCGATCGTCTCGCCGGGCGTGCGCCCGGCCATCGGGCCGACCGCCTCGACCACGCCGTCCGCGTCCTCGGCGAGGGACGCGCGGGTGCGGGCTATGATCGCGACCCGCTCGGCCAGCGGCCGCGCCGCCCAGGGCGCTTGCGCGCGCCGCGCGTCGGCGATCGCCGCGGCCGGCTCGGGCGGGCGCTCGCCGAGGTCGTCTCTCGCCATGGTCTCGTTTCCCTTCTTGCCCTCGGGCGAAGACAACGCAGTTCCTGGGTCCACCGTATTGGTGCTGCGACAACGTGGCGATGCCCCGACCCCTTCGCTGGAGGCACTGCGCCGCTACCCTGTATGTTCTGCACCTTGAGACGAGTTTCCGAGAGGCGACGGATGCGACACGAAAGGCTCACCCCGACACCGGCGGAGGGCACGCGCCCCGACGAGGCGCGAGGGCCGCGCGTCGTCGTGGTGGGGGCCGGGCCGGGCGGGCTCGCCACGGCGATGATGATGGCGCGCTCTGGCGCGCGCGTCACCGTGCTGGAGGCGCGCGACCGCGTCGGCGGGCGCACCTCGGCGATCGAGGATCAGGGCTTCCGCTTCGACCTCGGGCCGACCTTCTTTCTCTACCCGAAGATCCTCTCCGAGATCTTCGAGAGCTGCGGCGAGCGGCTGGAGGACCACGTCGAGCTGAAGCGGCTCGACCCGATGTACGACATCGTGTTCGAGTCGGGCGGCGCGATCCGCGCGAGCGCCGACCCGGAGGCGCTGAAGCGCGAGGTCGCGCGCATCAGCCCGCGCGACGCCGAGCACGTCGAGGCCTATCTCGCCGACAACGCCAAGAAGTTCGACCGCTTCTACCCGATCCTGGAGCGCCCCTTCTTCGGGCTCGGCTCGTGGTTTAAGCGCGACATCCTGCGCGCGTTGCCGATGTTCCGGCCCTGGGCGACGGTGGACCAGGATCTCGGTCGTCACTTCGAGGACCCGCGGGTGCGCCTCGCGTTCAGCTTCCAGTCGAAGTACCTCGGCATGTCGCCGTTCAAGTGCCCGTCGCTGTTCACGATCCTGGCGCATGTCGAATACGGCCACGGCGTGTTCCACCCCGTCGGCGGCTGCGCGGCGCTCCTGGAGGCGATGGCGCGGGTGGCGACGAAGATGGGCGTCGACATCCGCCTCGCCGACGGGGTCGAGGCGATGCTGTTCGACGGCGACCGCGCCGCCGGGGTGCGCGCGCGCTCGGGCGTCTACCCGGCCGACGCGGTGGTGGTGAACGCCGACTTCGCGAACGCCATGCAGCGCCTCGTCCCCGACGAGAAGCGCCGGCGCTGGTCGAACAGGAAGCTCGCGAAGAAGCGCTACTCCTGCTCGACCTTCATGCTCTACCTCGGGCTGAAGGGGACGGTCGATTCCCTGGGACACCACACGATCAATCTCTCCGAGGACTACCTCGGCAACCTGCGCGACATCGAGGAGCACCGCGCGCCCGAGGACCCGACGATCTACGTGCAGAACGCCTGCGTGACCGATCCGACGCTCGCGCCCGAGGGCTGCTCGACGCTCTACGTGCTGGCCCCCGTCGGCAACCAGGAGGGCGGCACCGACTGGGCGGCGCTCGCGCCGCAGTACCGCAAGAAGGTGCTGGCCCGGCTCGAGAAGCTCGGCGTCACCGACATCGAGAACCGCATCGTCACCGAGCGCATGGTCACGCCGGCCGACTGGGAGAGCGATCTCTCGATCTATCGCGGCGCCACCTTCAACCTCGCCCACAACCTCGGGCAGATGCTGCACCTGCGCCCGCAGAACCGCTTCGAGGAACTCGACGGCGTCTATCTCACGGGGGGCGGCACCCATCCGGGCTCGGGGCTGCCGACCATCTTCGAATCGGCGCGCATCACCTCGCGGCTGATGGCCGAGGATCTGGACCTGGAGGCGGCACCGGCCGCCAAGTCGCTCGCGGGGATGCCGGCATGAAGGATATCTCGGACCGCAACCGCGTCGGCGTGATCGGCGCCGGGCTCGGCGGGCTCGCGGCGAGCGTGACGCTCGCCGCGCGCGGCCACGACGTCACGCTGTTCGAGAAGAACGACTGGATCGGCGGCAAGGCGGCGGTGCTCGAGGGGGACGGCTTCCGCTTCGACATGGGGCCGACCATCCTGACCGTGCCCCGCGTGCTCGAGCGCATCATGGGCGAGGCCGGGCGGCGGATGCACGAGGAGCTGGATCTCGTCCGCCTCGACCCGCAGTGGCGCTGCTTCTTCGAGGGCGGCTCGGTGCTCGATCTGCGCGACAAGCCCGAGGCGATGCGCGCCGAGCTGGAGCGCTTCTCGCCGGGCTCGGTCGAGGGCTACGAGGCGTTCCTGAAGGTCTCCGAGCGCCTCGCCGACATCTCCGACCGCTTCTTCTTCTGGAAGTCGGTGCAGGACATCCGCGACACCATGGACTTCAAGACGTCCATGAGCCTCGCGACGCTGCGCGACGTGCTGGCGCTCAGGATGCCGGCCACCGTCGGCGGCACCGTGCGCGGCTCGGTGAAGGACGAGCGGGTCGCGCAGATGCTCGACCACTTCATCCAGTACGTCGGTTCCTCGCCGTTCGCCTCGCCGGCCGTTCTCTGCGCCATCGCGCAGATGCAGGTGGGCGAGGGCGCGTGGTACCCGATGGGCGGCACCCGCGCCGTGCCGCTCGCGCTCGCGCGCCTGGCCGAGGAGATGGGCGTCGAGATCCGCACCGGCGAGGACGTCACCGCCATCGTGCACGACGGCGAGAAGGTCTCGGGCGTCGAGACCGCGCGCGGCGAGCGGGTCGCGCTCGACACGGTCGTCTCCAACATGGACAGCGTTCGCACCTACCGCGAGCTGGTCGGCGGCAAGCCGGGCCGGGCCTTCGCGAGGACGAAGCGCGAGGCGGCCTGCTCGGGCGTCGTGCTCTACCTCGGTCTGAGCCGCGCCTACGAGCACCTCGCCCACCACAACTTCGTGTTCTCGCGCGATGCGCACGCCGAGTTCGCCTCGATCTACGACGAGGGCGAGCCGGCGCCGGACCCGACCGCCTACATCGCCGCGCCCGCGCGCACCGAAGCCGCGGTCGCGCCGGAGGGCGGCGAGGCGCTCTACATCCTAGTGCACACCCCCTACCTGCGCTCGCGCCACGACTGGCAGAAGATGCTGCCGACGTACCGGCGCACGATCCTCGACAAGCTCGCCCGCGCGGCCGGAATGGGCGACATCGAGGAGCGCATCGTCATCGAGCGCGCGCTGACGCCGCAGGACATCCACGAGCGCTACAAGGTGCTCGACGGCGCGATCTACGGCCTCGCGAGCCATGGACGCTGGATGGGTGCGTTCAAGCCGGGCAACCGCTCGCGCGAGCTTCGCGGGCTCTACCTCGCCGGCGGCTCGGCCCACCCCGGGCCGGGGATGCCGATGGCGCTGATGTCGGGCTGGATCGCGGCCGACACGCTCGACCGCGACCTCGGCGGCGTGACGCCGACGGCGGTGCCCGCGCCGACGCTGCGCGAGGACGCACGGGTCGCCGCCGAATGAGCGAGGCGGCCCCGGCGGTCGTGGCCCGCCGCGACCCCCGGCTCTGCCGGTTCTTCGTCTGGGTGATGCGCCGGCAGATGCGCGGCGCGTTCCGCGCCGTGCGCCTCGCGCGCGAGCAACGACCGGACGCGTCCATGCGCCCGCTCGTGATCTACACCAACCATCCGGCCTGGTGGGACCCGGCGTTCTTCATGGTGCTCCAGGGCGCGCTGTTTCCGGATCGCGAGGGCTACGGCCCGATCGAGGCCGAGCAGCTGGCGCGCTATCCCTTCATGCGCCGCATCGGCCTGTTCGGCGTGCCGAAGGGCGACCGCGCCGCCGCGCGGCCGTTCCTCGAAACCGCGCGCGGCGTGCTCGCGGCCGGCCACCGCATGCTCTGGATCACCGCCGAGGGCGAGTTCACCGACCCGCGCGTGCGCCCGGTCCGGCTCCGCCGCGGCCTCGCGCACCTGATGGCCGCCCGACCGGACGCGGTCGCGGTGCCGCTCGCGCTCGAGTACCCGTTCTGGACCGAGGCGCGGCCCGAGGCGCTCGCCCGCTTCGGACCGGCGGTCGAGCCGGCCGACCGCGCCTCCGCCGCCGCCTGGCAGACGGCGCTGGAGACCGGGCTGGAGACGACGCTCGACGCGCTCGCGGCCGACGCGATCGCGCGCCGGGCGGACGCCTTCGAGACGCTGGTCAGCGATCGCGGCGGGGTGGGCGGCATCTGGGGCGCGATCGAGGCGGCGCGCGCGCGCCTCGCGGGCAAGCGCTTCGAACCCGAGCACATGGCGGAGTGACCCCATGGACCTGCTATCCATCGCCGCGCTCTGGCTCGCGGGGCTGTTCGCGTCGCTGGCGGCGATCAACCTCGCCGTGCTGCGCCCGCCCCCGGCCCCGACGCGGCGCCATGCCGTCTCGGTGCTGATCCCCGCACGCGACGAGGCGGCCAACATCGGGCAGGCGGTCGACGCGGCGCTCGCGAGCCGCGACGTCGATCTGGAGGTGGTGGTACTCGACGACGGCTCGACCGACGCCACGGCGGCGATCGTCGAGGGCCGCGCCGAGCGCGACGCGCGTGTGCGGCTGATCCGGGGCGTGCCGCTCCCGGCCGGCTGGAACGGCAAGCAGCACGCCTGCCAGCGCCTCGGCGAAGCGGCGCGCCACGACGTCCTCGTGTTCCTCGACGCCGACGTGCGCCTCGGCCCGGAGGCCTGCGCGCGCCTCGCCGAGCGGCTGGACGCGGAGGGTCTCGATCTCGTCTCGGGCTTCCCGCGCCAGATCACCGGCACGCTGGCCGAGCGGCTGGTGGTGCCGCTCATGCACGTGCTGATCTACGGCTACTTCCCCGTGGCGCTCGCGCGGGTATTCCGCTTCACCGGGCTTGCGGTCGGCTGCGGGCAGTGCCTCTGCGCGCGTCGCGACGCCTGGGCGGCGGTCGGCGGCCATGGCGCGGTGCGCCACTCGCGCCACGACGGCATCACGCTGCCGCGCGCCTTCCGCCGCGCGGGCCGGCGCACCGATCTGGTCGAGCTGACCGGCCTCGCCTCGTGCCGGATGTACGCGGACGCGCGGCAGGTCTGGGAGGGCTTCGCCAAGAACGCGACCGAGGGGATGGCGACGCCGGTCGGCCTGCCGGTCTGGTCTGTGCTGCTGGTCGGCGGCCACGTCCTGCCGGTGGCGCTGGCGCTCGCCGCGGCCCTCGGCGCGGCGGTCCCGGCCGAGGGGCTCTGGGCCTTCGTGCTGCTGCTCGTCGCGCGGGCGGCGATCGCGCTTCGCTGCGCGCACGCGCCTTCGACGGTGCTGGTCCACCCCGCGGGCGTGCTGCACCTGCTCGCGATCAACGCCTCGGCGCTCAGGGCGGCGCGGCGCGGCACGCCGGTGGCGTGGCGCGGACGCTCCTACGAGACCTGACCCGGGCGGCTCTCCCGCCCGGGTCGAGGCTCAGGTCGTCAGCCTGGCGTCGAGCGTGATCTCGACCGAGGCGAGCGCTTTCGAGACCGGGCAGCCGGCCTTGGCGGCGGCGGCGATGCGGTCGAACTCGCCCTTGTCGATGCCCGGCACCGTCGCGTCGGTGTCGAGGTGGATCCCCGTGATCGAGAAGCCGCCCTCGACGGGCACGATCTCGACGCTGGCCGTCGTCTCGACCGAGGAGGGCTTGTGGCCGGCCTCGGCCAGCTCGTGGCTGAGCGCCATCGAGAAGCAGCCCGCGTGCGCGGCGGCGATCAGCTCCTCGGGGTTGGTGCCGGTGACGCCCTCCTCGAAGCGCGTCTTGAACGAGTAGGGCGTGGTGTCGAGCACCTTGGAGGGCGCCGACATCGCGCCCTCGCCCGAGGGCAGGTCGCCGCGCCAGACGGCCGAGGCGGTTCTCTTCATCGATACTCTCCATCGCGGGGGTCGGAGCGGGGTCGCGTACGGATACACCAGACCCCTCTTCACGCCTGAACGGTAGCGCGGCGCCACGGGTTCCGTCGCGGCGCGTCGCGCCCGGGCCGCCGGCGCGAGGGTGCAACCCTGCCGTGCCATGGGAAGGCGTATCGAACGACGGGGCCGCCTTCGCGTTCATCCGTCACGGACGGTGCGGGCCGCGTGCCGCGGTCGCGGGGTCTGCGGGAGGCGGGAATGCAGCCGAGCGAGACGACGAGCTACCCGCGCTGGGCGCTGATCGGGCTCTTCGTCTACGCGAGCATCGGCGCGCTCGCCTACGCGCGGGCCTTCCTGATCCCGGTGGTGCTCGCCTTCCTCCTCAGCCTCGTGTTCGGCCCGGTGCGCCGGCTGTTCGACCGCCTCGGCGTGCCGCAGTTCGTGGCGTCCTTCCTGATCGTCGCGTCGCTGCTCGCGCTGGTCGCGGCGCTGGCGAGCGCGCTGTCGCTGCCGCTCATCGTCGGGCTCGAGCGCTTGCCCGAGTTGCAGGGCAAGCTCGAGTCGCAGCTGCGCGAGCTGTCCTACCTGTTTCGCGACGTGATCGAGGCGAGCGAGCGGCTGCGCCAGCTCACCGAGGGCTCGGGCGCCATGGTGGTGCAGCTCCAGGGTCAGGGGATCGCGACCACCACCGCGCTGACCGCGCCCACGGTGATCGGCCAGCTCGTGTTCACGCTGGCGCTCCTGATGTTCCTGCTCGCCTCGGGCGACATGTTCTACGAGAAGCTCGTCCACGTGATGCCGACGGCGACCGACAAGGCGCGCTCGCTCCAGATCGCGCTCGCGATCGAGCGCAAGCTGTCGCGCTACCTGCTCGCCATCACCATCGTGAACGCGGGGCTCGGCACCGCGGTCGGCCTCGCGATGTGGGCGATGGGCATGCCCGGGCCGATCTTCTGGGGGCTGCTCGCCTTCTTCCTCAACTTCATGCCCTACGTCGGCGCGGCGGTCGGCATCTTCGCCTCGTTCCTCGTCGCCCTCATCGCCTTCCCGGGCGTCGAGTGGGCCTTCGTCGTGGCGCTCGTCTACATGGCGCTGACCTCGATCGAGGGCAATTTCGTCATGCCGATGTTCGTCGGCAAGCGGCTCAGGCTGAACGGCGTGGTCGTGTTCGTCGCCGTCTCGTTCTGGGCGTGGCTCTGGTCCTTCGTCGGCATCGTCGTCGCCGTGCCGCTCCTGATCGCCTTCAAGACCTTCTGCGAGCACATCCCCGCGCTGCAGCCCATCGGCGTCTTCCTCGCCGAGCGCGACAGCGAGGAGCACGGCGAGGGCGGCCGGGTCGACCCCGGCGAGGTGCCGCTCGAATAGCGCCCGCGCCCCCCGCGGCTCCCGGACGACGCCCGCGCCCCCTTCGGACGTAGCGACATCGGACCTTTACGGACGCCCCCCGCGCCGCATCCTCGCAGGCACGCCCCCCGCGTGCGGCCGCCGCCGGCGGGGTGCGACGCCGGGCGGACCCCGGTGCGGCGCCGGAGGAACGTCATGGGACGACTGCTCGTCAACGCGGCCGCGGTGCTGGCCGGGCTCGGCGTGATCTACGCCGCCTCGGTCGCGCTCACCGGCACGCCGCTGTTCGGCCTGCTCGGCGGCACCGGGCTCCAGGGCGCGCTGGTCCCCGGCCCGGTCGCGGGTCTGCTCGCCCCCGAGGAGCCGGGCCGGGGCGGCGGAGGCCGCTCGGGACCGGTGCCCGTCGAGATCGCGCGCGTCACCGAGGGCGAGGTGCCGGTCAGGCTGTCGTTCTCCGGCCGCTTCATCGCCACCAGGGAGGCCGAGCTGCGCGCGCGCGTCACCGGCTATCTCGACGAGCGCCTGTTCGAGGAGGCGAGCTTCGTCACGCAGGGCACGACGCTGTTCCGCCTCGACCAGACCCCGTTCCGCACCCGCCTCGACGAGGCGGAGGCCGCGCTCGACGGCGCGCGCGCCAACCTCGACTACCTCGAGCGCGAGGTGCGGCGCATCGAGGCGCTGGAGGACCAGTCGTTCGCCACCGAGAGCAGCCTCGACGAGCTGCGCGCCCAGCGCCGCGAGGCCGAGGCGCGCACGCGCGAACTGTCGGCGGCGGCGGACCGCGCGAGGCTCGACCTGGCGTTCTCGACCATCGAGGCGCCGTTCGACGGCAAGGCCGGCTTCGCCCGGGTCGACCGCGGCGACCTGATCCAGGCCGGCCAGACGCTGCTGACGAGCGTGGTGCAGTACGACCCGATCGAGGTCGAGATCCAGCCCTCGGCCGGCGAGCTGGCACGGATGCGCGAGCGCCTGGAGGGGGGTGGCTCGATCCCCGTCGAGATCCGCCGCGAGGGCGACGACACCGTGTTCGAGGGGCGGATCAGCGGCCTCGGCCCCGCCTTCGCGGTCTCCACCAACACGCTGCCCGTGCGCGCCACCGTCCCGAACGGCGAACGTCTGCTGATCCCCGGCCAGTACGCCCGCGTCGGGCTGCGCCTCGGGGCCGACACTGTCCGCCTCGTGCCGACCCGCGCGCTCGTGACCGACCAGAACGCGCGCGCGCTCTACCGCGTGCGCGAGGACGACACCATCGAGGTGGTCCCGGTCGAGGCCGGCGCCGAGCACGACGGGCGCACCGCGGTCACGGGCGAGATCGAGCCCGGCGACCGGGTCGCGGTCGGCAACCTCCAGTCGCTGCGCCCCGGCATGGCGGTCGCGCCGGCGGAGGCGGGCGAGGGCGACCGGCGCCGGGCCTCGACCGGGGGGTCGGGGAACGGCTCGGGAGGCGGGCAGTGATCGGCTTCTTCACCGAGCGCCCGATCTTCGCGGGCGTGCTCGCGCTCGCGCTCGTGATGTTCGGCGCGGTCGCGCTCATGGTGCTGCCGGTCTCGCGCTACCCGAACGTGGTGCCGCCGCAGGTGCAGACCTCGGCGGTGTTCACCGGATCGGACGCGCAGACGGTCGCCGACAGCGTGGCGACGCCCCTCGAGCAGGCGGTCAACGGCGTGCCGGGGCTGATCTATCTGTCCTCGACCTCCTCGAACGCCGGGCGCGCGACGGTCGCGGCCACCTTCGCGGTCGGCACCGACCCCGACCAGGCCGCCGTCGACGTGCTGACCGAGGTCAACCAGGCGCGCGCGCAGCTGCCCGAGGCGGTGCGCGAGCAGGGCATCACCATCGAGACCGCCTCGCCGCAGATCACCGCCGTCGTCAGCCTCTACGCCACCGATCCGCGCTTCGACGCGCTGTTCGTCTCGAACTACGCCTCGATCAACGTGATCGACCGCCTCCGCCGGCTCGAAGGGGTCGGCCGCGTCGTCAACTTCACCCGGCGCGACTACGCCATGCGGGTCTGGATCGACCCCGAGAAGCTCGAATACTTCAGTCTCGACGCGGCCGACGTGATCGCCGCGATCCGCGCGCAGAACGCCCCGGTGTCGGGCGGCTCGATCGGCACCGCGCCCACCACCGAGGGTCAGGACTTCGCCTACACCGCGACCGCCGAAGGCCGGCTCTCCACCGCGCAGGCGTTCCGCGAGATCGTGCTGCGCGCCGAGGCGCAGGGCGCGGCCGTCACCCTCGCCGACGTCGCCGAGGTGGAACTCGGTGCCGCCAACTACGGCTACGGCGCGCGCTTCTCGGGCAGGACGGCCGCGCAGATCGGCATCTTCCAGGCGCCCGACGCCAACGCGCTCGCGCTGCTGTCGCGCGTCGAGGCGGAGATGGACACGATCGCCGAGCGCTTCCCGCCCGGCCTCGAGCACGAGATCGGCTTCGACACCTCGCGCTTCGTCGTCGCCGCGGTCTGGAAGGTGGTCCAGACCCTCGTGCTCGCGATCGTGCTGGTGGTGTTCGTGGTGTTCGTGTTCCTGCAAAAGGGCGTGACCACGCTGATCCCGTCCCTCGTGATCCCGATCGCGCTGATGGGCTCGTTCGCCTTCATGTACCTGTTCGGCTTCTCGGTGAACCAGCTCACGCTTCTAGGACTGATCCTCGCCGTCGGGCTCGTGGTCGACGACGCCATCGTCGTGGTCGAGAACGTGCAGCGCCACCTCGACGAGGGCGAGGACCCCGAGACCGCGACCAAGTCGGCCGCGCGCGAGGTGATCGGCCCGATCATCGCCACCACCGCCGTGCTGTTCGCCCTGTTCGTGCCGGTCGCCTTCATCCCCGGCATCTCGGGGCTTCTCTACAACCAGTTCTCGCTGACGGTGGCGATCGCGGTCGGCATCTCGACCTTGATCTCGCTGACGCTGACCCCCGCGCTCTGCCGGGTGCTGATGCGCGGGAAGTCGACGGCGCCGGCGAAGCCCTTCCGCGCCTTCAACCGCGGCTTCGAGGCGGCCTCCGAGCGCTACGGCCGCCTGCTCTCGCGGCTGATGGGCCGCGGCGCGGTGGTGGTGGTCACGACGCTCGTGCTGATCGCGCTCACCGTCGGGCTGTTCTCGCAGCGCCCGACCGGCTTCGTGCCGCCCGAGGACCAGGGCTACTTCATCATGAACGTCCAGCTCCCCGAGGCGGCGAGCTACCAGCGCACCGAGGACGTGGTGTTCGGCCTCGAGGACCGCGTGCGCGAGATCCCCGGCGTGCGCGACGTGGTCGCCGTCGCCGGGCGCTCGCTGGTGGGCAGCGTCAACGCGCCCTACTTCGGCTTCCTGATCCCGATCCTGGAGCCCTGGGGCGAGCGCTCGGCGTCCGAGAGCGCGACGGCGATCATCGCCGAGCTGCGGGGCGAGCTGGCCGATTTCCAGGACGCGCGCGTGCAGGTGTTCAACGCGCCCCCCGTGCCCGGTCTCGGCACGACGGGCGGCGCCAACGTCCAGCTCCAGGGCCTCCGGTTCCAGGGCCCCGACGCCATGGCGCGCGAGGCGCGGGCCTTCATCGCCGCGCTGAACCAGCGCCCGGAGGTGGGCCGCGCCTTCACCACCTACACCGCGAGCGTGCCGCAGTACGACTTCCGCCTCGCGCGCGAGAAGGCCGAGGAGGCCGGCGTCGACATCGGCCGGCTGTTCCAGGTGACCCAGGCCAACCTCGGCTCGGCCTTCGTCAACGAGTTCACTAGGTTCGGCCAGACCTACCAGGTCTACGTCCAGGCCGCGCGCGACGCGCGCGACGCGGTCGGCGACCTCTCGCGGCTCTCGGTCAGGAACGCGGCCGGCGAGAGCGTGCCGCTCGACAGCCTGATCGAGCCGCGCTTCGTCACCGGGCCGCAGTCGATCGGCCACTTCAACCTCTACCCCTCGGTCGAGGTCCGCACCCAGCCCGCGCCCGGCGTCAGCTCCGGCGATCTGGTCGCGGCGATCGAGGAGACGGCGGCCGAGACCCTCGGCCCGGACTACGGCTACGCCTGGACGAACGCGGTCTACCAGCAGAAGCAGTCGGCCGGCTGGTCGGGCATCATCTTCGCGCTGGCCGTCACCTTCGTGTTCCTGGTGCTCGCCGCCCAGTTCGAGAGCCTGGCGATGCCCTTCGTCATCATGCTCGCCGTGCCCTTCGCCGCCTTCGGCGCGGTGCTCGCGCTGACGCTCGTCGGGCTGCCGCTCGACATCTTCGGGCAGATCGGGCTCCTGATGCTGGTGGGGCTGAGCGCCAAGAACGCGATCCTGATCGTCGAGTTCGCGCGCACGCAGCAGGACGGCGGGCGCTCGCCCCGCGACGCGGCGCTGGAGGCGGCGAAGCTGAGGCTGCGGCCGATCCTGATGACCGCCTTCTCCTTCATCCTCGGCGTGGTGCCCCTGGTGCTCGCCTCCGGCGCTGGCGCCAACGCGCGGTTCTCGCTCGGTACCACGGTGATCGGGGGGATGCTCGCGACCACGATCCTGTCGCTGATGCTGGTGCCCGCGCTCTACGTGCTGGTGGAGACGTTGCGCGGACGACTCACCCGCCGCCGCGAGGCGCCGGCCAGTCAAGCCTAGCCCTTGCGTCTCTCGTCCCGCTCGTGCCAAGGGTTTGTGCCGGAAGGGCCGCACGAGCGGGACCATGAGCCTCAGGGTCGTCCACGCCTCCGATCTGCATCTGGGCCGCGCCTTCGCCGGCCTGCCCGAGGACGTGCGCGGTCGGCTGGTCGAGGCGCGCCATGCGGCGCTCGCGGCCCTCGCCGCGGCCGCCCGCGCCCACGGGGCCGCCCACGTCCTGCTCGCGGGCGACACCTTCGACAGCGAGACCCCCTCCGAGCCGGTGCTGCGCCAGGCGCTCGCGGCCATGGCCGAGGCGCGCGACCTGACCTGGTGGCTGCTGCCGGGCAACCACGACAGCCTCGCGGCCGAAGCGCTCTGGGACCGCCTCGCGGGCGCCCGTCCGCCGAACGTCGCGGTGCTGGCCGAGGCCGCGCCGGTCGAGATCGCGCCGGGCCTTCTCTGCCTGCCCGCCCCGGTGACGCGCCGCGCGCCGGGGCGCGACCTGACCGAGTGGATGACCCGCGCCGAGAGCGCGCCGGGCACGGTCCGCCTCGGCCTCGCGCACGGACCCGTGGCGAGCTTCGGCCGGGACGGCGAAGGCTCGGACGTGATCGCCCCCGACCGCGCGGCGAGCGCGGGGCTCGACTATCTGGCCCTCGGCGACTGGCACGGCCGGCGCGCGGTCTGCGCGCGCTCGGGCTACTGCGGCACGCCCGCGCGCGCCCGCTTCAAGCACGACGGCCGCGGCGTCTGCCTCGTGGTCGCGCTCGACGGCCCCGGCAGCGTCCCCGTGGTCGAGCCGGTCGAGATCGGCACCTTCGACTGGGTCGCGCGTGATCTCCTGGTCACGCCTCGCGACGACCCGGAGACCCTGGTGGCCGAGGCGCTGCCGCGCGAGCACCGGCGCGACACCCTCCTGTCGCTGACGCTGACGGGGCGGACGACCCTCGCGGGCCGCCTCGCGCTCGGGCGCGCCATCGCTGCGGCGGCACCCGAGTTCTGGTACGTCGAGACCGACGACACCGGGCTCGCGAGCGAGCCGGCCCTCGGCGATCTCGACGCGATCGCGCCCTCGGGCGCGCTGCGCCTCGCCGCCGACACGCTCGCCGCCGAGACCGCGGGCGCCGACCCGCGGCGGGCCGCAGTGGCCGGGGCCGCGCTCGGCCGGCTCTACGCGCTGCTCGCGGAGGCGGGGTCGTGAAGCTGCGCCGGATCCGTCTCGAGAACGTCCGCCGCTTCGCCGAAGCGGTCGAGATCGGCCCCGTAGCCGACGGGCTGAACGTCCTCTCCGCGCCGAACGAGAGCGGCAAGTCGACCGTGTTCGACGCGCTGCACGCACTGTTCTTCCTCGACCGCAACAGCCAGTCGCGCGAGGTCCGCTCGCTGGTGCCGCACGCGGGCGGCGACCCTTCGGTCGCGCTCGACCTCGACATCGAGGGCGAGCCCTGGCGCGTCGAGAAGACCTGGCGCAAGAGCCGGCGCGGCGAGGCGCGGGTGTTCCGCGACGGCCGGCTCGTCGCCCAGGCCGACGACGCCGAGGCCTGGCTCGCCGCCACCGTGCGCGCGCCGAAGGAGGGCGGCCCGGCCGGTCTCCTCTGGGTGCGCCAGGGCCTCGTGCGCCTCGACCAGGACGCCGCCGGCGCGGCGGTGCGGCGCGATCTCCTGGGCTCGGTCGCGGGCGAGGTCGAGGCGATGACCGGGGGGCGGCGCCTGGAGGGGCTGCGCCGGCGCGTCGCCGAGGATCTCGGGCGCTACGTCACCGGCCGCCGTGCGGCCCCGCGCACGGGCGGGCCGCTGAAGGAGGCCGAGGATCGCGTCGCCCATCTGACCGAACGGCGCGACACGCTCGCCGCGCAGGCCGCGAGCCTCCGCCGGCGCATCGACCGCCGCCGCGAGGCGCGCCGCGAGCTAGCCGAGATCGTCGATCCCGCCCACGGGGCAGAGCGCCGCGCGCGCCTCGACGCGGCCGCGGCGGCGCACGACGTCGCCGAGCGTCATGCCGACCGCCTCGCCCGCGCCGAGGAGGCCGAGCGCGCCGCCGCCCTCGCCGCGACCCGCGCGAGCGAGCGCCTGCGCGACTGGGACGCCGCCGTCGCTGAGGCGGAAGCCG
>JBHJHI010000083.1:0-16213 GCA_050330995.1 Paracoccaceae bacterium | reverse complement strand
GGCGGGGGCCGTTACGGCGCGGTCTTCGTGGCAAACCGCGCCGTGCTGCTGTGCCCCGTGCTTCTGGTGGGCGGCTTCCGGCTGTCCATCCCCTGCGCCGATGGCGCCGCGACGGCGGCCGGGCCGGAGACGGCGCCGGTCGTGACCGCGGCGGTCGCGCCGGCCGTCGTCCCCGCCCGGCCCGCGCCGGCGGCCTCCGCCCCCGGCGGAACGCTTGCCCGGGGCGGGGCGCTGCGCCTGCTCGCGCTCGACGCCCGCGCGCCGCTCGTCGGCGAGCGTCTGCCGGAGGGCGGCTTCCTGAGCGAGATCGTGAGCCGCGCGCTCCTCGCCGCGCCGATGGCGCGCGACTTCGAGATCGACTTCGCCCCGCGGGGCGAGCGGCTCGACGCGGTGGTCGAGGGCGACTACGACCTCGGCTATCCCGCCTTGCGGCCCGACTGCGAGGACGCCGGCCTCGACGCGGCCCGCCGCGCCGTCTGCGAGCGCTTCGTGTTCTCCGGGCCGATCGGCTCGAGCGGCCTCGCCCTCTTCGCCAACCGCGACGGCGAGTTCGCCGGGGCCACGAGCGCGCGCGACCTCGCCGGGGCGCGCATCTGCCATCCCACCGGCCTGGACACCGCCGTGCTCGACGCCGCCGGCCTCGGCGAGGGTCGTGTCAGCCTGATCGAGGCCGCGCCGGCCGACTGCGCCGCGATGCTCGCCTACGGCGACGTGGGCGTGGTCGCCTTCGCCGAGGCCGCCGCCGCGAGAGCCGCCGCCGAGGCCGCGGGCGTCGCCGGGCGGATCGCGCCGATCGGGGGCGTCGTCGGGGGCCGCGGACTGCACGTCGCCGTGCCGCGCGCCCATCCCGACGCGCGCGCGCTGATCGCGCTCCTCGACGAGGGTCTGGCGGCGATGCGCGCGAGCGGCACCTACGCGGCGATCGCGGCCAACCATCTCGGCGCGCGCGACTGAGCCGCCTCCCGGTCCCGCCGGACGCGGGACCGGGCGGTTCAATCCGTCTCGGTCGACCCGCTAGGCCTCGCGCCGCGCCCGCACCGCGGCGTCGAGGCGTTCGAGGTCGGGATCGCGGATGCCGAGTTCCGCGAGATGGGCGGCGGTGTTGTGCAGGTACTCGGCGTTCGGCCCGGCCGGGCCGACCGCGACGGCGATGATCTCGGCCTGCGTCTCGGGGTCCAGGCCGCCGCAGTACTGCGGATGGGTGCGGTCGAGGACGTAGGCGATCGCCTCGACCCGAGCCTCGCCGCGGTCGTCCGGCCCGGCCTCGTCCTCACCCTCGGGCATCAGCGCGACGCGGTGGCGAACCTCGAAGTAGCTGCGCGTCACCAACTCGCGCCCGGCCAGATAGTCGCGCACCGTGCCGTCCTGCGTCGGGCAGACCCGGAAGGCCATGCCGATGCAGGCCGCTCCCGGCGCCCAGTCGAGCCCGAGCACGAGGCCCGGCCGCTCCGGCGTGCCGCGATAGCGCACCGAGCGCAGGGCGAAGGCGCGGCGATAGCCGTCGAGGCGGGCGAGACGGCGTTCGAGGTAGTCGAAGCCCGGCCGCCACATCAGCGAGCCGTAGCCGAACACCCAGAAGCCCGGTCCCTCGCGCGCAGGCGCGGCGCTTTCCCTGCGCGACGGCGCGGCGCCGCTCGCGCGCACGGCGGCCGCGGCGGGCTTGTCCGAGGGGGCGGATCGGGTCATCTCGTCGGTCATCGCGGGAGGCTGTGTAGCGCCCGCGCCGCCACGGGCCAAGCGCGCCTCGCGCCCGATCCGCCGCCGACCCCGAGGGAGGGCCGCGCCCCATGCGTCTCGTCAAAGCCGTCGCCGGCCTCGTCGTCCTCGCCGCCCTGGGCTGGTGCGGCTACTGGTTCGCCGCCGCCTCGGCGCAGGAGAGCGGGCTCGAGGCCTGGCTCGACGCGCGCCGTGCCGAGGGCTGGCTCGCCGAGACGCAGGCGGTCGAGATCGAGGGCTTCCCGCTCGCCTTCGAGCGCCGGCTGGAAGCCCCCGAGCTCGCCGACCCGCAGGCGGGCTGGAGCTGGCGGGCGCCGTTCCTCGCCATGACCTCGGAGGCCTGGGACCCGACCCACGTGCGCATCGCCTTCCCCGAGGCGCAGAGCGTCGCCGTGCCGGGGCGCCGGCTCGACGTGACGGCCGGGCGGCTGGAGGCGCTCGCCGCGGTGGTGCCTTCGCGCGCGCTGCGCCTGCGCGCGCTCGGGCTCGACGCCGAGGCGCTGGTGATCGCCGATGCGGGGCGGGGGGCCGACGCGCTCGCCCTCGGCGCGGAGCGCCTCTCGCTCGCGCTCGACCGGCTGCCGACCGAGAAGGCGCCGGAGAACGCCTACGACGTGGCGATCGAGGCGGAGGGCGTTCGCCTTCCGTCTGCGCTCGGCGAGGCGTTCGGCGCCGCCGACGGGGCGGCGGGGAGGCTGCGCGCGCGCGGGCGGATCGTCGCCGACCGCCCGCTCGACCGCGAGGTGATCGAGGAGGGCGAGATCGGCCTCGCGACGCTCGTGGTGAGCGAGGGACGGCTGAGCTACGCCGGGATCGGCTTCGACGTCTCCGGCCGGCTCGACGCCGATGCCGAAGGCTACGCCGAGGGCACGCTCGACGTGGAGGCGCAGGACTGGCGGCGGCTGCTCGACGGGCTGGAGGCGGCGGGCTCGGTCGGCCAGGCGACCGCGGCGGCGCTGCGCCAGGGATTGAGGCTCGTCACCCTGTTCTCGGACGACGAGCGCCTCGACATCACCTTGCGCTTCTCGGACGGGCGCATGCGGATCGGCCCGGTCGCGATCGGCGATGCGCCGCGGCTGAGCGGGCCGAATGCGAACAGCTAGACGGGTCGCGCCGAACGGCACGTTCGAACTTTTCCCGGCTTCGTCGGTTTACCCCGGCGAAGACGCTGCCGCGCTTCGCGCAGACAGATCATAGGAGGATACTCCATGCGCACGATGACCGCTACCCTCGCCGCGCTGGTTCTCGCCGCCCCGATGGCGTTCGCCCAGGACAATTCCGGCACCGCCGGCGGCGACCCGCAGGATCCCGGCCAGCACCAGACCGGCGCCGACTTCGAGAGCATGGACGGCGACGGCGACGGTATGGTCAGCCGCGACGAGTTCATGGCGGCCGACGTCGACGGCATGGACGAGGACGCCTTCGCCGAGATCGATTCGAACGAGGACGACGTGCTCTCGGAGGAGGAGTTCGGCGCCTACGACGCGACCGACCTCCAGGACGCGACTCAGGGCGACAACACCGAGTGAGCCCGACCGGCCCGTGGGGGATCCCTCCCCCGGGCCGTACGCGACTCCTCGGCCCGCATGCCCCGGGCCGATCGCTCCCGTCACCGCCGCCCGGCGGAGCGTCGCCTGGAACGGGATTACCGCTTGCCGCGCGCGACCGCGGCGCGCCCGAAGTCCGGCGCATCCACGTCCTGCCCCGCTTCCAGGATCGAACGCCTGATCGCGCGCGTGCGGGTGAAGTAGTCGAACAGGAACTCGCCGTCGCCGGTGCGAATCGCACGCTGAAGCGTGAACAGCTCCTCGGTGAAACGGCCCAGGATCTCCAGCGTCGCTTCGCGATTGTTCAGGAACACGTCGCGCCACATGGTCGGGTCGGAGGCGGCGATGCGGGTGAAGTCGCGAAATCCCGCGGCCGAGAACTGCACCACCTCGGAGGCGGGCACACGCGCCAGGTCGTCGGCCACGCCCACCATGGTGTAGGCGATGGCGTGGGGCACGTGGCTGGTGACCGCGACCACGAGGTCGTGGTGCTCGGGCGTCATCTCGACTGTCGCCGCGCCCAGGGCTTCCCAGAAGCGCGACAGCCGCGTGGCCGCGGCCGCGTCGCCCCCCGGCAGCGGCGTCAGCACGCACCAGCGATGGTCGAACAACTCGGCGAAGCCCGCCTCCGGCCCGGAGTGCTCGGTGCCCGCGAGCGGGTGGGCCGGGACGAAGTGGACGCCCCCGGGCAGGTGGGGCGACACGGCGGCGACGATCTCGGCCTTGACCGAGCCCACGTCCGAGAGGGTCGCGCCGGGACGCAGCGCGGGCGCGCCGGCGCGGGCGGCCGTGCCGCAGGCGCCCGGCGGCACGCAGAGCACCACGAGATCGGCCTGCTCGACCGCCTCGGCCGGATCCTCGGCCACCGCGTCGCAGAAGCCGAGCGCACGGGCCCGCGCCCGCACGCCCCCGTCGCGGTCGTAGCCGATCACGCGCGCCGCCGCGCCGCCGCGCCGGGCGGCGTGCGCGATCGAGGAGCCGATCAGCCCGAGGCCGATCAACGCGACGGTCGCGTAGACGGGAGCGTCCGCCGCCGTCGCGAAGGCGGACGGGCCCGCGGGGGATGCGCTCACGACCCGGCCGGCGCGGTCTCGGCGGCGAAGCCGTGCACGGCCTCGGCGACGGCGCGGCAGGCGTCCTCGTCGCCGACGGTGACGCGCAGGTGGCCCGGCAGGCCGTAGCCCTCCATCGCGCGGACGTAGAGACCGCGGCGCTTCAGGTGGTCGTCGAGCGCGCGGGCGCGCTCGGGGCCGCCGGCGTCGACGAGCAGGAAGTTCGCCCGGCTCGGGGTCACCCCCAGCCCGGCCGCCTCGATCTCGCGCGCGAGCCAGTCGCGCCACGCCTCGTTGGCCGCGACGCAGCGCGCCACCCAGTCGTGGTCGGCCACCGCCGCCGCGCCGGCGGCGAGCGCCACGCCCGAGACGTTGAACGGCCCGCGCACGCGGTTGAGCACGTCGACCACGGCCTCGGGCGCGTAGGCCCAGCCGAGGCGCAGGCTCGCGAGGCCGTGAATCTTCGAGAAGGTGCGGGTGGCGACCACGTTGTCGCGCGCCGCCGCCAGCGCGAGGCCGCCGTCCTCGCCCGGCTCGCGCAGGTATTCGGCGTAGGCGCCGTCGATCACCAGGAGCGCGCGGTCCGGCAGCGCGTCGGCGAGGCGCGCGAGCGCGGCCTGGCCGACCAGGGTGCCGGTCGGGTTGTTCGGGTCGGCCACGAACACGAGGCGGGTGCGATCGGACAGCCGCGCGATCATCGCGTCGACGTCGGTGGTCAGCCCGCGCTCGGGCGCGGCGACGTAGTCGGCGCCGGCGGCATAGGCCGAGAGGCGGTACATCAGGAAGCCGTGCTGGCTCGCCAGCACCTCGTCGCCCTCGCCGGCGTAGGCCTTGCACAGGAGCGCGATCAACTCGTCCGAGCCCGCGCCGCAGACGACGCGCTCGGACTCGATCCCGTGCGCGCGTCCGATCGCCTCGCGCAACGCGACCGCGCCGCCGTCGGGATAGGTCGCGAGGCTGTCGGCGGCCTCGCGCGCGGCCTCGCGCGCCTTCGGCGAGGGGCCGTGCGGGTTCTCGTTCGAGCTGAGCTTGATCGCGCGGTTGGCCGCGCCGGCCCCGCCCGAATGGCCGCCGACGTAGGGCGAGATGCGCATCACGCCGGGTCGCGGCGCGATGGCGCGACGGCCGCCCACCGCGTTCGCGATGTCGCCGCCCGTGGCCTCGGTGCCCGCCATGACCGTCCCCTTCCGCGCCGTCGTTCTCGACGCCCTGCCCTCTAGCGCGTCGCGCGGAGGCGGGGAAGGGGACGCGGGCGTCGGCGGTGTCGCGCGCCTTCCCGGCACGGGTGTCCCGCACTGTGGCGGTTTCGGGGTGCCGGGCCGTCGAAACCATGTCTTTACTACCCGTATGGGTTGAATATTCACCTGCCGGTTGACGCAAACGCCCCATGTTCCCTTAACAGAAGAGCCGGATGTCGAGCGATGTTTCCTCGCGTTCGGGCCGTGCGTCCAAATTGTGGTCAAAGTCGTGGTGTGAGTATGGGTTCGGAGTTGATCGCGTATCGGCGCGGCGCCACGGGCGCGGACGTCGGGGTCGTGTCCGGTTCGGGAAGCGCCTGCGCATGGAGCGCGCGGGGGCGTCAGCGCGAGCCGGAGGCGCTTTGGACAACGGCTCCGGCACGCCGCGTCGCGACGCGGGCGCCGGTCAGGGACGGGGAACGCATGACCGCAGCCCTCAGGATCGAGGCCGCCGAGCCGGCCGCCCGCCGCATCGAGCCGCCGGTCGCGCCGGCCTCGATCGCGGCCACCGGTCTGAGCGAGAACTTCCTGATCGACCTCCTGGTCAAGACCATCTACCGCCAGGGCGTCGAGCGCACCTCGGAGATCTCGGCGCTGATGAAGCTGCCGATGAACGTGGTCGAGACGATCGTCGACCGCGCCAAGGCGGCGAAGCTCGTGGAGACGCTCGGCCAGCTCGGCGCCTCGATGCGCGCGGAGATGCGCTACGCGCTGACCAGCAAGGGGCGCGAGTGGGCGATGGACGCGCTGTCGCAGTCCGAGTACGTCGGCCCCGCCCCGGTGCCGATGGAGCAGTTCGCCACCCAGGTGCAGCGCCAGTCGATCCGCCACGAGCACCTGTCGGAGGAGACGCTGCGCCGCGTGCTCGGCCACATGATCCTGCCCGACGAGCTCTACGACGACCTCGGCCCGGCGGTGAACTCGTTCTCGGCGATCCTGCTCTACGGCCCGCCGGGCAACGGCAAGTCGACGATCTCGGACGCGATCTGCGAGGCCTTCGCCGACACGATCTACGTGCCGCACGCGCTGATCGTGGAGCGCCAGGTGATCGTGCTCTACGATCCCATGGTCCACGACGCGGTCGAGGCGTCGGAGATCCGCGGCCAGGACGGCATCCGCCTCGAGCGCGGCTTCGACCAGCGCTACGTCGCCTGCCAGCGCCCGGCGATCACAACGGCCGGCGAGCTGACGCTCGACATGCTCGACCTCACCTTCAACCCGATCGCGCGCACCTACGAGGCGCCGCTGCAGGTCAAGGCGATGTCGGGCGTGCTGGTGATCGACGACTTCGGCCGCCAGCGCCAGACGCCGCAGGAGCTGATGAACCGCCTGATCGTGCCCCTGGAGGCTGGCGTCGACTACCTCGCGCTGCAGACGGGGCGCAAGTTCAAGATCCCGTTCGACGCGCTGGTCGTGTTCTCGACCAACATCCCGCCGAAGAAGCTGGTCGATGACGCGGCGCTGCGCCGGCTGCGCTACAAGATCCTGATCGACAGCCCGTCGCAGGAGCTGTTCATCAGGATCCTGGCGGCGACCGCGAAGAAGCAGGGCGTGAGCTTCGACGAGAACGCGGTGATGTTCATGCTGGAGGAACTCTACGCCAAGACGCCGGAGGCGAAGTTCCAGGGCTTCCACGCCCGGTTCTTCTGCGACCAGGCGAAGGCGCTGTGCGCCTACCTCGGCGAGCCGCCGGCCCTGACGGAACGCGCGATGCGCCGCGCCTGGGGCAACCTGTTCACGACGGAGTAGGGCGGGGGGAGTAGGGCGGGGTCCGCCCCGCCATCCTTCGCGACCAACCCACCGGCGGCGAGCGCCTCCGACGGCTGGCCGGAGCCCGCTCCACGGGCGCGTCCCGCGCGGGGTATGCGCCCGCTCGGGCCCGCCGCCCGTGCCCGTCCCGGACTTGTCACCAGCGCCCGTCCCGGGCGACGCCCCCCGCCGGCTTCGGTACCGGGCGGCCGAGGCCGTCGAGCACGCCGAGGGGGCGGCGCACCCGCTCGCGCAGCCCCGAGGCGGGCGTGATGTAGACGTGCTTGATCGCCTCCACGAGCACCACGCCGGCGAGGCGCTGCGCGTCGAGGCGGGTGCCGATCCGTTCGATCGCCGGCGCGAGGCGGATCCAGGAGACCCTGTGCGAGGGCGGCATGTAGAGCGCGCCGGTATGGCGCTCGGCGGCGAAGCGCTCGGCGCCGAGCACGCGCTCCAGCTGGCCGGTGGTGTAGGGCCGCCCGAGCCCGAACGGCGTCGAATCGCGCCGCGCCCAGAGCCCGGCGCGGTTCGGGACCATGAACACCGCCCGCCCGCCCGGCGCCATCACCCGCCAGATCTCGGCGAGCAGCGCCTGGGGCCGCTCGCAGGTCTCGAGCCCGTGCACCACCACGAGGCGGTCGAGGAACTCGGACGGCAGCGGCCAGAGCGTCTCCTCGATCAGGCAGGCATGGTTGTCGCCCTCCTCCGGCCAGGGGCTCACCCCCTGCTGCGCGGGCATCAGGCAGAGCGTGCGCTCGGCCTCGCCCGGATAGGGCGCGAGGAACGGCGCGGCGTAGCCGAAGCCCGCGACCGTCATGCCCGCCACGTCCGGCCAGAGGCTCCTCAGCCGCTCGGTCAGCACGCGCTGCACCAGCCGCCCGAGGCGGGTGGTATCGTAGAAGCGCTTCAGTTCGACCACGTCGGCATGCATGGATCGGCGACCCTCGGGCGGCGTTGCGCGCTTACCGGCGGCGGCTACTCTCGACCCCCGACCCGCCCTTTCGCAAGGAGACGCGCGCCATGGCCATCGAGATCGTCACCGTCCCCTGCCGCTCGGACAACTACGCCTATCTCGTGCGCGACGAAGGCACGGGCCGCGTCGCGCTGGTCGACGCGCCGGAGGTCGCGCCGATCCGGCGCGCGCTCGACGAGCGGGGCTGGCAACTCTCGCAGATCTGGGTGACCCACCACCACGACGACCACACGAGCGGCGTCGCCGAGCTGCGCGAGGGCGCCGAGGTGATCGGCAACACCGCCGACCGCGCGCGCCTGCCCGCCCTGGACCGCGAGGTCTCGGACGGCGAGAGCTTCTCTTTCGGCGAGACGCGGGTGAAGGTGATGGACGTCTCGGGCCACACCATCGGCCACATCGCCTTCCTCTGCGAGGAGGACGAGGCCGTGTTCACCGCCGACAGCCTGATGGCGATGGGCTGCGGGCGGGTGTTCGAGGGCACGCCGGAGATGATGTGGGGCACGCTCTCGAAGCTCGGGCAGTTGCCCGAGAGCGTGATGGTCTATTCGGGCCACAACTACGGCAAGAAGAACGCGGGCTTCGCCCTCTCGATCGAGCCCGGCAACGAGGCGGCGCGCGAGCGCTCGGCCCGCATCGAGGCCGCCGACGAGACGGGCGAGCCGATCGTCCCGGCCTCGATCGGCGAGGAGAAGGCGACCAACCCGTTCCTGCGCGTGAAGCTCGACAGCGTGAGGCGCGCGGTCGGGATGCCGGACGCCGAGCCGGTCGAGGTGTTCGCCGAAGTGCGCCGCCGACGCGACGGGTTCTGAGGCGAGGGCCGGAGCGCGCGGTCCCGCAGGGGGCGGCGGCGCGAGGCCCGCATTCGAGCATGGCGCCCCTTACGAGATCGGACGCGAGCCGGCCGCTCGACGGCGCGTCGCGGCCCGGCGGAGCGCGACACCGGGACACGACCCCGCGACGGCGCGAGCGTTGCCCGGGGCCGCGTGCTCGCTTATGTCGCGCTCATGTCGATCTGGCGCTTCGCGAACCCGGCCGAGTTCATGCGGCTGACCGCCTGGGCGGTCGCGCCCCTCTGGGCGCTGGCCGGCATCACGCTCGGCGTCGGCCTCGTCTGGGGGCTGTCGGTGCCGGCCGACTACCAGCAGGGCACGACGGTCAGGATCCTGTTCATCCACGTCCCCGCGGCGCTGCTGGCGATCAACACCTACGCGCTGATGGCGGTGGCCTCGGCCATCGGGCTGATCCGGCGCCACCATGTCAGCTTCCTCGTCGCCAAGGCCGCCGCCCCCGTCGGCGCGGCCTTCACCCTGGTCGCGCTGGTGACGGGGGCGGTCTGGGGCCAGCCGATGTGGGGGACCTGGTGGGTCTGGGACGCGCGGCTGACCGCCGTGCTGATCATGTTCTTCTTTTACCTCGGCTACATGGCGCTCTGGGCCGCGGCCGAGGAGCCCGCCAAGGCGGCCGACCTCTCGGGCGTGCTCTGCCTCGTCGGCGTGGTGTTCGCCTTCCTCGCGCGCTACGCGGTCAACTTCTGGGCGACGCTGCACCAGGGCGCCTCGCTGACGCTCGCCGAGGGCCAGCGCATCGACGACACCTACCGCCTGCCGCTCTACCTGATGATCGTCGGCTTCTACCTGCTGTTCGCCGCGATCCTGGTGACGCGCGCGCGCACCGAGGTTCGGCTGCGCCGCGCGCAGGCGCTGCGCGCCCGCGCCGACGCCCGCGCGCCCGCCACGACGGCGGAGAACGGACCCGAGGGAGCGACGGCGTGAGCGATCCGCATTTCATATACGTCGCCGCGGCCTACGCCGCGACGATCGCGATCCTCGGCGCGCTGGTCGCGCTCTCGGCGCGGGCGAACGCGCGGGCGAAGCGCGAGTTGGACGAGGCCGAACGGCTCGGAGGCCGGCGATGAGCGAGAACGACGAGAACGCGCCCCGCTCGGGGCTGCGCCCGTGGATGATCGTGCCGCTGCTCGGCGCGCTCGGGCTCTGCCTGACCTTCCTGATGCAGCTCCTGACGGGCGATCCCGACCGGCTGCCCTCGACGATGATCGACAAGCCGGTGCCGGACTTCGCGCTCGATCCCCTGCACCAAGGGCGCGAGGGGCTCTCGACCGCCGACCTGACCGCGGGCGAGGGCGTGAAGCTGGTGAACGTCTGGGCGTCCTGGTGCGTGCCCTGCCGCGCCGAGCACCCCTGGATCGAGGGGCTGGCCGAGCGCGGCGACCTGACGGTGCACGGCATCAACTACAAGGACGCGCCGGCGAACGCGAAGGCGTTCCTCGACGAACTCGGCGACCCCTACGACCGCATCGGCGCCGACACCTCGGGGCGCGTCGGCATCGAGTGGGGCGTCTACGGCGTGCCGGAGACCTACGTCGTCGATGCGGACGGGCGGGTCGTCTACAAGCACATCGGCCCGATAACCGCGACGACGCTGGAGCAGCGGCTCTTGCCGGCGATCGAGCGCGCGAAGGGCGGGTCCTCTGCCGAGGGGACGCCGGCGGGCTGACGCGTCGGCCGGCCGGGACGGGGCCCCGCAGAGACCGGCGACGGAGCGTCCACGTCCCGTGAGAGCGCGGCCGACGCCTGGTGACGCGAAGCCGCACCGCCAGCGGGCCGAGCGGGGCCGCCGGTCTGGCTGTCAGCGCTTCGCCCGTGCCCGCGAGGCGTGGCGGCTCACGACGACGTCCCTTCCTCCTCCTGCATGTGCCGCCGGATCAGCGGCACCTGGCAGATCATGAAGACGAAGGTGATCGGCAGGTTGGCGAAGGTCTTGAACGCCACCCAGAACTCGGTCGACTGCGTGCGCCAGACCAGTTCGTTCAGCACCGCCATGAACACGAAGAAGCCGCACCAGCGTCGGGTGAAGATCATCCAGCCTTCGCGGTCGAGCGCGAGCGCGCCGTCGAGCAGGTACTGGATGTAGCTCTGCCCCCGCAGGAGGCCGATGCCGAGCGCGAGGGCGAACAGCCCGTTCACGATGGTCGGCTTCATCTTGATGAAGGTCTCGTCCTGAAGCCAGAGCGTGAGACCGCCGAACACGGCGACCACGATCGCGGTGACGACCGCCATGCGCGGCAGCTGGCGCATGGTCCACCACGACACCGCGAGCGCGATCGGGGTCACCACCATGAAGGCGGCGGTCGCCACGAACAACGGCCCGCTCTCGCCCGAGAGCGCCGGGCCGTCGACGACGGGGCCGAGTATCGCGCGCACGCTGCCCGACGACAGGATGTCCTCGCCCATCTGGAAGGCGACGAAGAATACGGCGAGCGGGCCGAACTCGAGCAGGGTCTTGAGGAGGGGCGAAGGCTGGGCGGGCGCTGTCATACTCGATCTCTAATCCGCCCCGCCATGCCTGTCACCCCGACCCGCCGCGAAGCATCGGGGCGAGCGTATGTCCCCGTATGGCACGCCGGTAGTCCGTCCGCCCATGGCAGTTCGGCAACAGCCGGCACCTAACGGAAAAAGAAGGAACTCCGGTCGACGAAAAGACGCTTTTCCGCGGAGCATGGACGCTCGTGGCAACCAGAGGAGACCGGCATGCCGAGCGAGGACAGGACCGTCCGTCGGACCGACGCGACGCAGGCGAAGACGACGCGGCCGAAGCCCGCCGAGACGCCCGCCGAGGCCGTCGAGACGCTGCGCCCGCTCGGGATCACGGATCGCGCCATCCTGTTCGCCGGCGAGTAAGCCCGGTCGTCCGCGGGGCCGCTCCCGGCCCCGACCGCCTGAGCCGACGATGCGCCGGCACCCCGGCTCCGAACGGGCCGGTTCGGAGCCGGGAGACATCATCGCGCTTCGGACCCGCGCGTCGCCGGACGGGAAGCCTCGACCGGCATGCGAGAGCGGCTCGTCCCGATGCCGCTCGATCGCCGCGATCGGACGAACCCGCCTCCCCGGCCGAGCCGACACGATCCCTACGGCGAGAGCCGGGGGCCTCCGGCGAGGCGAACGACGCTCAGGCGTCGCGCACGATCTCGATGCCGAGGCGGGCGCCGCCTTCCAGCCGGTCGAGCTTGGCGATGCGGACACGGACCCGCCGCGAGCGGGGGGCGGCCAGGAGCCGCTCGGCCACCCGCTCGGCGAAGGTCTCCAGAAGCGTCAACCGCGGTCCGTCGGCGACCGCCTCGATCGCGCCGACCAGATCGTCGTAGTTGATCACCCGCTCGACGCGGTCGTCGACGGGATCGCCCGGACGCGCGACCTCCAGCACGATGTCGAAGGCGAGCCGCTGCTCGACGCCGTGCTCGGCGCGGTAGGCGCCGATCTCGACGGCGCGCACGTAGTCGCACAGGAACAACCGGTCGGGCGTGTCCTCCCGGCTCGCCGGCAGGTCGTCCCGGCTCGCGGCCCTCTCGCTCATCGGGATCGTCCTCGCCGCTGGTTCCGCGTCGCGGCGGCCGAGCATGGTCGCAGGCCGGGGCGGGCACAACACCGTCGCCGCGACGTCATCGTCCCGCCGGGTCGCGGTATCCCCCGGCGCCGCGGTCGCGCGCGCTCACCGCGCGCCGACCCGCGCCGCCGCGCGGTAGAACAGGTGCTGGCCGATCCGGGCGGTGCGGTCGAACGCGCTCGACCAGTAGGGCGAGACGTAGCGCGCGCGGTAGTGCGTCGCCTGCCCCGTCAGCGTCCGGGGCCGGCCCTCCAGCATCAGCCAGGCGAGCTTGCCGGCGCGATCGAAGGCGACGTCGTCCTCGATCGTCTCGGGCTCGCCGTCGCACATGTAGGAGAACTGGCAGGCATGCAGCCGCTCGGCGCCCTGCGTCACCACGGCGCAGACGCCGTCCGGGTAGCGCGCGCTGTCGACGCGGTTGAGCACCACCTCCGCGACGGCGAGCTGGCCGACGAGCCCCTCGCCGCGCGCTTCGAAATAGAGCGCCTCGGCGAGGCAGCGCCATTCGGCCGAGCGCTCGCCCACCTCGACGAGCGCGAGCGCCTCGGCGTCGACGACGCCGCTCGGGTCGGCGATCAGCAGATCGGTGACCGTGCGCGACCGGGTGCGGCCGGCGAGCCGCCCGTCCTCGCGTCCGCCTCCCTCGCGCTCGGCCCCATCGCCGAGCGGCCCCGGGCGCTCGCCCCCCGCGGCCTCGCGCCTCGGGCCGTCCGGCAGCGCCTCGCCCGGCAGGCCGATCGCCCTCGCCATCGGCTCGTCGGCCAGCAGCGCCTCGACCCGCCCGCGCTCGTCGCCGATCAGACGCGCGAGGCTGCCGTCGGGCAGCGCCCCGACCTCCTCGGGCGTATCGCGATCGGCGCGGGCGGCGCTCGCGAGCAGCGCCAGACACAGGACCGTCGGGACGAGGCGCCATACGGCACGCGGGCGGGGATCGGTCATGAGAGCAAGCTCCGTCAGTCGTGACACGCGACGTCGACGCCGTCGGCGCGTCCCGGTCGCGGACGCTCGGGTCGTCGGCTCGACCGGGACACGCGTCGCCAATCGTTCATGCGGCATCAACCGTCAAGAGAGACGACGGTTTCTGTTCATCGTCGGCGTTTCCACCGTGCGAGTCGTCCTGCCGAGAGGGCTATTCCTTTCAGTCTCTTGGATCGTCGGCCCGGCCGAGGGCGATAGGTCGGTCGAGCGCGGCCGAGAGCGTCGCCATCAGCCACGCGCCGGCCGCGAACGGCGCCCCGCGCCCATCGTCCGCCACGGCATCGAAGGCGCGCAGCCCGTGGCGGCCGAACTCGGCGGCGACCGCGAGACGGGTCCAGCCGCGCGCCTGCGTGCGACGCGCCGCGATGCGCTCGGCCGGGTGCCGCGCCGTCGCGCGCGCCTCGATCCTGGCGCGGAAGGCGTCGAGCCCGTCGCCGTCGCGCGCCGACAGGCTCAGCACCTCGGCGCCGCCGTCGGGCGCGACGAGCGCCATCGCCGAGGTCATGTCCGAGACCGTGCGCCGTGCCGGCTCGCCCATGTCGGCCTTCGTCACGACCACGATGTCGGGGATCTCGAGCACCCCCGCCTTCATCGCCTGCAGCGTGTCGCCCGCGCCGGGCTGGGCGCAGAGCACCACCGTGTCGGCCACGCCGTCGACGTCGGTCTCGGACTGGCCGACGCCCACGGTCTCGACCACGACGCGGTCCATCAGCGCGCCCATCAGCACCACCGCCGGGAAGGTCAGCTCGGCGATGCCGCCCAAGCGATCGCGCGCTGCCATCGAGCGGAAGAACACGCCCTGATCGGCCGGGTCGCGCATGACGCGCGTGCGGGCGCCGAGGAGGGCGCCGCCCGAGCGGCGCGACGAGGGGTCGATCGCGACCACGCCGACGCTGAGCCCGTCTGCCCGCCAGCCCCGGATCAGCGCGTCGGTGAGCGTCGACTTGCCGACGCCGGGCGGGCCGGTCAGGCCGACCACGTGCGCGCCCTGCCGCTCCAGCGCGGCGTCGAGGAGGGCGGCGGTCGCGGGGTCCTTGGCCTTGGCCTCGATCCCGGCGATCGCGCGGGCGAGCGCGGGCTTGCCACCCTCGGCCAGACGGTCGAGGGCGGCGCGCGCCTCCTCGGGCGTCATGACAGCGCCGCCTCGCGCGCGCGGCGGATCGCGGCCTGGGCGCTCGCGAGGCGGGCGATCGGCACGCGGTAGGGCGAGCACGAGACGTAGTCGAGGCCGACGTCCTCGCAGAAGGCGACCGACGCGCCGTCCGCGCCGTGCTCGCCGCAGAGCCCGAGCGAGATGCCGGGCTTGGCGCGCCGCGCGCGCTCGGCGGCGAGGTGGACCATCTCGCCGACGCCATCGAGGTCGAGGCTGTGGAAGGGGTCGTGCGCGAAGATGCCCTGGGCGACGTAGTCGGGCATGAAGCGCCCGGCGTCGTCGCGCGAAAGGCCGTAGGTCATCTGCGTCAGATCGTTGGTGCCGAAGCTGATGAAGTCGGCGAGGCGCGCGATCTCGCCGGCGCGCAGGCACGCGCGCGGCGTCTCGATCATCACGCCGACGCGGTAGTCGGGCACGGCGCCCCGCTCGGCGCGGACCGCCCCGGCGACGGCGTCGATGCGCCCGCGCAGCACCTCCAGCTCGCGCACGGCCGAGATCAGCGGGATCATGATCTCGGGCACCACCGCGCGGCCGTCCTCGCTCGCGTCCAGCGCCGCCTCGAAGATCGCGCGGGCCTGCATCTCGTAGATCTCGGGATAGGCGATGCCGACGCGGCAGCCGCGCTTGCCGAGCATGGGGTTGAACTCGGCCAGCTCGCGCGCGCGGGCCTGCACTTCGTCCTCGGGCAGGCCGAGGGCGCGGCCGAGTTCGGCGATCTCGTGCGCCCCGTGGGGCAGGAACTCGTGCAGCGGCGGGTCCAGGAGGCGGATCACCACCGGCTGGCCGGGCATGGCGCGAAACAGCGTCTCGAAGTCGCTGCGCTGCATCGGCTGCAGCTCGGCGAGCGCGGCGCGGCGGTCCTCGGCGGTGGTGGCGAGGATCATGCGGCGCACTGCGCTGATGCGCCCCGAGGGGAAGAACATGTGCTCGGTGCGGCAGAGCCCGATGCCCTCGGCGGCGAGGCCCACGGCCACGCGCGCGTCCTGGCCGGTGTCGGCGTTGGCGCGCACGCCGAGGCGGCGCGCGTCGTCGGCCCAGGCCATCAGCCGCGCGAAGGCGCCGGTCAGCTCCGGCGGGCGCGTGGCGACGTGGCCCGCGATCACCTCGCCGGCACCGCCGTCGACGGTGATGACCTCGCCCTCGCCGAAGACGCGGCCGTCCGCGAGCATCAGACAGGGCACGCGCTTCTCGTAGCGCGCGTCCGAGGCATTGCCCTCATGGGGTGCGTCCGACGCGCGACCCTCGTGGCGCGCGTCGGGCGCGCGGCTCCCGTGGCGCGCGTCGGGCGCGCGACCATACAGTCGCAGTACCCGCGCGCCGCCGACGCAGGGCATGACGAGGCCCCGCGCGACCACGGCCGCCTGGGTCGTAATGACGCCGCGCCCCCTCAGCACGGCGCGGGCGGC
>JBHJHI010000082.1:0-51028 GCA_050330995.1 Paracoccaceae bacterium | reverse complement strand
CGCGCCGAGGCGACGCGCGCGGCGACCGCCGAGCGCCGCGCGAGCCTCGCCGCGGAGGCCCCCGACCTCGACGCCGCCGCCGCCGCCCACGCGCGCGCTCGGTCGGTGGTCGAGGCGGCCGACACGCGCGCGGCGCAGCAGCGCGAGGAGATCGCGGGCCTCGACGCCTCGATCCGCCATCACGCCGCCGAGGCCGTGGACGAGGCGCTCGCCGACACCGAGGAGCGCCTGGCCGCGGCGTCGCGGCGTCGCGACGCGCTCTGGTTCGAGGTGGCGACCCTGCAGCGGCTCGACGTCGCCCTGGCGGCCGCCCGCGACGACGCGCGCGAGCGCTACGTCGAGCCGGTGATGCGCGAGCTGGCGCCGCTCCTGCGCCTCGTGCTGCCCGACGCCGAACTCGGCCTCGACGCCGATACCGTCGCGCCCGCGACGCTGACGCGGGCGGGCACCGAGGAGGCGATCGACGCGCTCTCGGGGGGCACGCAGGAGCAGATCGCGCTGCTGGTCCGCCTCGCCTTCGCGCGGATGCTGGCCCGCGCCGGTCGGAGCGCGCCGGTGATCCTGGACGACGCGATGGTCCACACCGACGACGCGCGCATCGAGGGGATGTTCGACGCGCTCGCCCGGCAGGCGCGCGATCTGCAGATCCTGGTGTTCTCCTGCCGCCAGCGCGCGTTCCGCGACCTCGGCGGCCAGCCGCTCGCGCTCCGCCCGGCCGAGGCCCCGCAGGCCGATGCGCCGCTGTTCGGCGCCGCGCGCGGCTGCGCGCGGTTGGCAGGCCCGCGCCGGGGTGGCATCACCGCGCACGCGGACGGCAAGGGAGCAGGCGATGGCGGGAACAGAGACGAGGGCGGCCCCGAACTTCACCGTCGTCGACCACCCGCTCGTGCAGCACAAGCTGACGCGCATGCGCATGCGCGACACCTCGACGGCGAGCTTTCGCGACCTCCTGCGCGAGATCAGCCTGCTGCTCGCCTACGAACTCCTGCGCGATCTGAAGCTCGAGGACGTCGAGATCGAGACCCCGGTCGCGAAGATGAAGGCGCCGCGGCTCGCGGGCAAGAAGCTCTGCTTCGTCTCGATCCTGCGCGCCGGCGACGGGCTGCTGCAGGGGCTTCTCGACCTCGTCCCCTCGGCGCGCGTGGGTCACATCGGCCTCTATCGCGACGAGGAGACCAAGGCGCCGGTCGAGTACCTGATCAAGCTGCCCGACGATCTCGCCGACCGGGTGACGGTGCTGGTCGACCCGATGCTCGCCACCGCCGGCTCGGCCGTCGCCGCGGTCGAGCGGGTGAAGATCGCGGGCGCGCGCGACGTGCGCTTCCTGGCCCTCGTCGCCGCGCCGGAGGGGCGCGACGCCTTCCACGCCGCTCACCCGGACGTGCCGGTGTTCGCCGCAGCCCTCGACGAGCGGCTCGACGAGCGCGCCTACATCGTGCCGGGCCTCGGCGACGCGGGCGATCGTCTGTTCGGGACCAAGGAGCACCGGGCGGAAGGGTAGAGGACGATGGCCGGGGAAACCGCCCTTCGCCGCGCCATGGCGCGGGGTAAGGGAGCCGGCGCCGGCCCTCGGCGGACGGTGGTCGGGCAAGGCTCGGGAGGCGGCATGGACGAGGGACATCGAGCGCACCGGCGCTGGAGCCGCCGCCCCCCCGGGCGCGGTCGGCGAACGGGAGGGACCCGGAGCGCGGCCGTCGCCGCCTTCCTCGGCGCCTGCCTCGCCGCCGCGCTCGCCCCAGGGGCGGCGGGCGCGCAGGGCTTCGAGCGCAATGACCGCGTGCGTTTCTCCGAGTGCGACCAGCCGCGGCTGCGCGGCTATCTCGACCGGCTGGAGGCGGTCGAGGGCGTGTTCACCGTGCGGCCCTCGACCTGCGCGGCGACGCGCTGCGACGTGCAGCTGGTCTCGCGCCTCGCGCCGAGCCGGCTTCTCGACGTCCTGTCGCGCCTGCCGGCCGAGACCGGCACGCGCGCCCGGAGCGGGGTCGAGGGCGGGGCCTACGAGCTGGTCTGCCTGCCCGGCCGCGCCGCGGCCGAGGGCCCGGCGCGCTACGTCGACGCCTGCGGCGAGACCTTCGAGGGTGCGGGCGACGTGCTGTTCGACTACGACCGCGCGGCGATCCGCCCGGACGCCCGACCGTTCCTCGACGAGGTCGTCGACCGCATCCTCGCCCTCGGCCCGCGGGCGGTGGTGGTGGCCGGCCATACCGACGCGCGCGGCACCGAAGCCTACAACCAGGACCTCAGCGAACGGCGCGCCCTCGTGGTGGTCGACGAGCTGCGCCGGGCCGCGGCCTCGGTCGGCGCGCGGATCGAGGCCGCCGCCTACGGCGAGCGCGCCCCGCGCGCGCCGAACACCGACGCGCAGGGGCGGGACTACCCGGCCGGACGGGCGTTGAACCGCCGCGTCGAGATCGCGCTGCGCACCGACGCGCCGGGCTGCCACGCGGCCGCGGAAGCGCCGACGCCCGAGCGGGCGCCGCTCGACCCGGCCGACTGGTAGGGGCGCGGCCCGGTCGTCGGGGAGGGGCGTGCCATACCGCCTCTGCCGCGCCGGCGCATCGTTCGATCGGATCGAGCCCGGCGCGCCGGTCCATCATCGCCGCCCGTCGTCGCGACGCCCGGGCGTTCCGTCCGGTCCGGCGAGCGCCTCGGCGGGTCTACACCCCCAGATACCGCTCCGCGATCGAGGGGTCCGCGTCGAGCGCGGCGAAGGGTCCGTCGAAGCCCACCCGCCCCGTCTCCAGCACCACGGCCCGGTCCGCCACCGCACGGGCGAAGCGCAGGTTCTGCTCGGAGACCACCAGCGCCAGCCCCTCGCGGCGCATCGCGGCGACCGCCTCGCCCAGCCGCTCGACCAGCACGGGCGCGACGCCCTCGGAGGGCTCGTCGAGCAGGATCAGCCGCGGGTTACCCATCAGCGTGCGCGCGATCGCGAGCATCTGCTGCTCGCCGCCCGAGAGCTGGCCACCCAGGGCGCGGCGCCGCTCGGCGAGGTTCGGAAACAGCGCGAACAGATCGTCCGGGCGCCAGCCGCGCCGGCCGTCCTCCGGCGGACGGCGCCCGACCTCCAGATTGTCGAGGACGCTGAGGCGCTTGAAGACGCGGCGATCCTCGGGGACGTAGCCGAGACCGAGACGGGCGATCTCGTGCGGCGCGCGGCCGACGAGGGCGTGGTCGCGAAACCGCGCTTCCCCCTCGATCCGCGGCAGGAGGCCCATCAGCGCCTTCAGCGTGGTCGACTTGCCCGCGCCGTTGCGGCCGAGCAGCGCGACCGCCTCGCCCTCGGCGACGTCGAGGTCGACCGCCTCGATCGCCCGCCCGAGCCCGTAGCCAGCCGAGAGCGCGCGCACCTCAAGCATGGCTCTCGCCCAGATAGACCGCACGCACCGTCGGATCGGCCCTGATCGCCTCCGGCGGACCTTCGGCGATCAGCCGGCCGCGATCGAGCACCAGCACGCGCCCGGCGTGGGCGAACACGGTGTCCATGGCGTGCTCGGTGAACAGCACTGCGACGCCGCGCTCGGCGCGGAGCGTCGAGACGAGGCGCATCAGGTCCGCCCGCTCGGCCCCGGCCATGCCGGCGGTCGGCTCGTCCATCAGCAGGAGCCGCGGGCCGTGCGCGAGGGCGATCGCGAGTTCGAGCCGTTTCAGATCGCCGTAGGGCAGCACCGCCGCCGCGGCATCGGCGCGGGCGGCGAGGCCGACGGTGTCGAGCAGCGCCTCGGCCTCGGCGCGGTAGAGCCGGCGCGCGCGGGGCGCGAGGGCGAAGGCGCGACGGTGATGCGCGATCAGTGCCATCTGCACGTTCTCGGCCAGCGTCATCGAGGCGAAGGTGGCGGTGATCTGGAAGGTGCGCCCGACGCCGAGGCGCCAGATCCGGCGCGGGGGCAGGCCCGTGATCTCGCGGCCATCGAGGCGTACCGAGCCGGCGTCGGGCCGCAGCCAACCGCCGATCGCGTCGAACAGCGTGGTCTTGCCGGCGCCGTTCGGCCCGATCAGCGCGAGGCTCTCGCCCTCGGCGAGCGCGAAGGCGACGCCGTCGACCGCGGCGACGCCGCCGAAGCGCTTGGCGAGGCCCTCGACCGCGAGCAGGCTCATGGTCTCCGTCTTCGGGCGAAAGCGGCGAGCCGCGTGAGCCCGCCCGCGATCCCGTCGGGGGCGAGGAGGCAGACGGTCAGGATCACGCCCCCGAGGATCGCGCGCCAGTAGTCGAGCCGGCTGATCGCGTCTTCGAGCGCCACGAACGCGCCCGCGCCGAGGAGCGGCCCGGCGAGCGACTGCACGCCGCCGAGCAGCACCATCACAAGCGCGTCGACCGAGGTCGCGATCGAGAGCGCATCGGGAAACACCGAGCCCTTGGCGAAGGCGAACAGGGCGCCCGCGAGCCCCGCGACCGCGGCCGCGAGGGCGAAGCCCGCCCACTGGTGCGCGCGGACGTCGAGCCCGATCGCCTCCGAGCGCCGCGGGCTGTCGCGGCCTGCGCGGAGGGCATAGCCGAAGGGCGCGTGCGCGGCGTGGCGCAGGAGGCCGAGGCCGAGGACGGCGAGGGCGAGGGCGAGCCAGAAGAACGCCTCCCGGCTCGACGCCCAGGATGCCGGCCAGAGGCCGAGCACGCCGTCGTCGCCGCCCGTGACCGACTGCCACTGCAGCGCCACGCCCCAGAGGATCTGCGCCGCCGCGAGCGTCAGCATCGCGAGATACACCCCCGAGAGGCGCACGCAGAACCAGCCGAACACGGCCGCGCCGGCGAGCCCCATCAGCGGTCCCATGGCGAGCGCCGCCGTCATCGGCAACCCGAGCCCTTGCACCGCGAGGGCGACGCCGTAGGCGCCGAGGCCGAACCAGGCGGCGTGGCCGAAGGAGACCATGCCGCCGACCCCCATCATGAAGTGCAGCGAGGCGGCGAGCAGCATCGCGATCAGCACGTCGGTCATCAGGATCAGCGCGAAGTCGCCGGCCACGAGCGGGGCGCCAGCGACGAGGGCGACGGCGAGCGCCACCCCGAGGGCGGCCGGGCGCGGGAGCGGGCCGAGCGGCGCCTCCGGGGCCGCGGGCGCCCCGTGCTCGCTGCCGGGACGGCCGAACAGGCCGTGGGGGCGCACCACCAGCACCACGGCCATCACCACGAAGGGCAGCACCAGCGAGGCCGAGGGCGCGACCAGCACCGCGAAGGCGTTGGCGACGCTGATCAGCACCGCGGCGACGAAGGCGCCCGGCAGGCTGCCCATGCCGCCGATCACCACCACCACGAAGGCCTCGGCGATCACCGAGAGGTCCATCGAGAGGCTCGCCGCCTCGCGCGGGATCGCGAGCGCGCCACCCAGACCCGCGAGGAAGGCGCCGAGCGCGAAGGTGGCGGTGAACAGCCGCGCCTCGTTCCCGCCGAGGGCGGCCACCATCTCGCGGTCCTCGGTCGCCGCGCGCACCAGCGTGCCCCAGCGGGTGCGGTTGAGGAGGAGCCACAACAGCCCGAGCACCGCCGGGCCGATCGCGATCAGCGCGAGGTCGTACTCCGGGATCGGCTCGCCGAGCACCCGCACCGCCCCGTCGAGACCCGGCGCGCGGGGGCCGCGCCGGTCCTGCGGCCCCCAGATCGCGAGCACCGCGTCTTGGATTACCAGGACCAGCGCGAAGGTGGCGAGGAGCTGGAACAGCTCGGGCGCGCGGTAGAGCCGGCTCAAGAGCCCCCGCTCGATCGCGGCGCCGAGGGCGGCGACCGCCGCGCTCGCGCCGAGCACCGCCGTCCAGAAGCCGAGCGGGCCGGAGGGCAGGGCGCCTGCTAGCGTGACGGCGAGATAGGCGCCGAGCATGTAGAGCGAGCCGTGCGCGAAGTTCACGACGCGGGTGACGCCGAAGATGATCGAGAGCCCCGAGGCGATCAGGAACAACGAGGCGGCGTTGGCGAGGCCGGTGAGCCCCTGGGCGAGATAGAAGCTCACGACGGCGCCCCCGGCGCCGCCCCGTCGGCGGCGCGGGTCACTCGGCCGGACGGCGGGCCGCGGCCTCGTCCTCGGGCGGCAGGTAGTCGGCGCCGTCGGCGTAGACCCAGTCGACCATCACTGGGCGGCCGTCCTCGACGGCGGTGCGCCCGACCCAGGCGCCCATGGTCGCTTGGTGGTCGGCCGCGCGGAAGCGGAAGGGGCCGGGGGGGGCGTCGATCTCCAGACCCTTCATCGCCTCGATCAGCGCCTCGGTGTCGGTCGAGCCGGCCGCCTCGATCGCGGCGGCGATCGAGAGGATCGAGTTGTAGCCGACCAACGAGCCGACCATCGGCGCCTCGCCCCAGCGCTCGTGGTACGCCTGCTCGAAGGCGTCGTGCGCGGGCGTGTCGACCGCGTCCTGGGGATAGCCGGTGACGATCCAGCCCTCCGGCGCCTCCGCCCCGAGCGGCTCCAGGTACTCGGGCTCGCCGGTGAGCAGCGAGACCACGGCGCGGTCCTCGAACAGGAAGCGAAGCTGCCCCTCGCGCACGAACTCGGCCAGATCGCCCGCGAACAGCACGTTGTAGATCGCCTCCGGCTTCGCCGCCTCCAGCGCGCGCACCACCGAGCCGGCGTCGAGGCGGAACAGGGGCGGCCACTGCGCCTCGACGAACTCGACCTCGGGCTTCAGTTCCTTCAGCCGCGCCTCGAAGGCGGCGACCGCGTCGCGGCCGTAGGCGTAGTTCGGCGCGACCGTGGCCCAGCGCGTCGCGTCCAGCTCGGCCGCGCGCTCGGCCAGCATGGACGCCTGCATGCTGGTGGACGGGCGCAGGCGGAAGGTGAAGCGGTTGCCGCTCGACCAGACCAGCGCGTCGCTCAGCGGCTCGGACGCCAGGAAGAAGACCTCGCGCTGGCGTGCGACGTCCGAGACCGCGAGGCCGACGTTCGAGAGGAAGGTGCCGAAGATCAGCGCGACCTCGTCGGAGGCGGTCAGCTCCTCGGCGATGCGGATCGCGGTCGCCGGGTCGCCCTGGTCGTCGCGGCTGATCACCTCCAGGGGACGGCCGAGCACGCCGCCGCGCTCGTTGACCTCCTCGACCGCGAGCCGCCAGCCCTTGCGGTAGGGCTCGGTGAAGGCGGGCAGGCGGGTGTAGGAGTTCATCTCGCCGAGCCGGATCGGCTCCTGCGCGGGCGCGGCGAGGGGGGCGAGAGCGGCCGCGACGGCGGCGAGCGTCAGGGCCAGGCGGCGGGACAGGATCATCGTTCACGTCTCCGTCGGTCTCGGTCGGCCGCGCGATGCGGCGGCGAACCAGGGGCGCGTGCGGGAGGGTCGCGGGCAGGGGCGCCCCGTGGCGAGAGAGCATGTCCCGAGCGCCGCTCGTCCCGGGCGCCGGGGCGCCCGGTCCGGACGATGCCCGCCTCAGACGTCGCGCGCTACCACGTAGGCGGCGGTGTCGGCCAGAGCGTGCTTGACGGGGCCGTCGTCGAAGGCGTCGAGGGCGCCGACCGCGCGACGGGCCTCGGCCTCGGCGGCCGCGCGCGTCGCCTCCAGCGCGCCGCTCGCGCGCATGTAGGCGAGCGCCGTGTCGAGATCGCCCGCCTCCTGGCGCCCGCGCGCGATGGTGCGCGTCCAGAACGCGCGCGCCTCGTCGTCGGCGTCGCGCAGGGCGTGGATCACCGGCATGGTGAGCTTGCCCTCGCGAAAGTCGTCGCCGGTGTTCTTGCCGAGCCGGGCGTCGGCGCCGGCGTAGTCGAGCCAGTCGTCGGCGAGCTGGAAGGCCATGCCGAGCGCGTCGCCGTAGGTGCGAAGCGCCGCCACCCGCCGTTCCTCGACCCCCGCGATCACGCCGCCCACCTCGGCGGCGGCGGCGAACAGCGCGGCGGTCTTGCCGCGGATCACCGTCTCGTAGCGCGCGAGGTCGGTCGCGAGATCGTGCGCGGTAGTGAGCTGGAGTACCTCGCCCTCGGCGATCACGGCAGAGGCTTCCGACAGAATGTCGAGCACGCGCATCGAGCCGGTCTCGACCATCAGCTTGAAGGCGCGGGCGAACAGGTAGTCACCGACGAGCACCGAGGACTTGTTGTCGAACAGGATGTTGGCGGTGGCGCGCCCGCGCCGGCGCTTCGATTCGTCGACCACGTCGTCGTGGAGCAGCGTCGCGGTGTGGATGAACTCGACGGTGGCGGCGAGCTTGACGTGATCGCGGCCGCGATAGCCGCAGAGCGCCGCGGCCGCGAGCGTCAGCACCGGGCGCAGCCGCTTGCCGCCCGCCTCGATCAGGTGCGCCGAGATCTGGGGGATGCGCGGCGCGTGGTCCGAAGCCATCCGCTCGCGGATCAGCGCGTTCACCGCGTCCATGTCGTCGGCCACGAGGGCCGAGAGGCGCTCGAACGGCGTCGTCGCGATGGCGTCCTCGGGCGTCAGGGCGGCTGGCTCGGCGGTCATGATCGTCCTTCGGTTCCGAGCGGGGGGCTCGACCTTCGGCCTCGACGGGAGGGGCGCGGCTGGGCTAAGCCCTCGCCGTCATGGAGGAACTGCTGCGGACCACCGACCCGACGCTCGTCCCCTTCGTCGAGGCGCTCCTGTCCGGCGAAGACATAGACTGCGTGGTCTTCGACAGCAACACGAGCCTGATCGAGGGGTCGATCAGTGCGATCCCGCGCCGCATCATGGTACACCGCGCTGATCTGTTCCGCGCCTGCGCGATCCTGCGCGACAACGGTGTCGAGCCCTCCGCGCGCGAGGGACGGCCCTGAGCGAGACCGACGTCCGAGACGCGCTCGCCGCCGCCGAGGCCGCGCTCGGGGCGCTCTCCGAGGACCGTCTTCTCGGCGGGCGCGTCGTGCTCAGCCAGCCCGTGCGCGGCTACCGCGCGGCGACCGATCCGGTGCTGCTCGCCGCGAGCGTGCCGGCGCGGCCGGGCGAGAGCGTCCTCGAACTCGGCATCGGCGCGGGCGCGGCGACGCTCTGCCTCGCCGCCCGCGTGGGCGGCCTCGCGCTCGCGGGGCTGGAGCTGCAACCGGGCTACGCCGCGCTCGCACGGGCCAACGCGGCGCGCGCGGGCGCGGCGGTCGAGGTGATCGAGGGCGACGTCGCCGCGATGCCGCGCTCCTTGCGCGCGCGCCGCTTCGACCACGTCGCGCTGAACCCGCCCTGGCACGCGCACGGTCCCGCGAGCGCGGCGCCCGCGCGCGACCTCGCCCATCGAGAGGCGGCGGAGGGCGCCTCGCTGGAGCGCTGGATCGCCGCCGCCCTCGCCCGCGCCCGGCCTCGCGGGCGGGTGACGATTGTGCACCGCGCCGAGGCGCTCGACCGGCTGCTCGCCGCGCTCTCGGGGGCGGCTGGCGAGATCAGGGTCAAGCCGCTGCAGCCGCGCCCCGGCCGGGCGGCGGGGCGGGTGATCGTCACCGCCCGAACGCAGGTGCGCGCGCCCTTGCGCCTGCTCGCGCCCCTTGTCCTGCACGAGGGTGCGGCGCACACTGGCGACCGCGAGGACTTCACGGCCGAGGCGCGCGCGATCCTGCGCGACGCGGCGCCGCTCGATCTCTCCGACTGAACCGATGGGGGTGAGCCGATGACCGAAGGGACGGGCGCGGTCCGGGTGGCGAACGCGATCGCGGCGATGGCCGACGACCTGACCGAGTGGCGTCGCGACTTCCACCGCCACCCCGAACTCGGCTACGGCGAGCACCGCACCGCGCGCCTCGTGGCCGAGCGGCTGACCGAGTTCGGCTTCGACGCGGTCGCGACCGGGATCGGGGGCACCGGGGTGGTCGGCACGCTGCACGGCGCGCGCGGCGCGCGCGCGGACGGGCGCGCGATCCTGCTCCGCGCCGACATGGACGCGCTGCCGATCGCGGAGGCGACGGGGGCGGCGCACGCCTCCGAGGCGCCCGGCGTCATGCACGCCTGCGGCCACGACGGGCATACCACGATGCTGCTCGGCGCGGCGCGGCGGCTCGCCGACACCCGCGACTTCGACGGCACGGTCTATTTCTGCTTCCAGCCGGCCGAGGAGGGAGGCGCGGGCGCCAAGGCGATGATGGACGACGGGCTGCTCGAGCGCTTTCCGGTCCAGCGCGCTTTCGGGATGCACAACTGGCCGGGGCTCGCCACCGGGCACTTCGCGCTGACCGACGGGCCGGTCTTCGCCGCCGCCGACCAGTTCACGATCCGCGTGCGCGGGCGCGGCGGGCACGCGGCCTTCCCCCATATGACGCGCGACCCGGTGGTGGCCGGCGCCGCGCTGGTGGGTGCGCTCCAGACCGTGGCGAGCCGCGTGGTCGATCCGCTGCAGCCCGTTGTGGTGTCGGTGACGCAGTTCGAGGCGGGCCACGCGCACAACGTGATCCCCGACGAGGCGGTGCTGCGCGGCACGACGCGCTGCTTCGACGAGGCGGTCTGGGCGGGCGTCGCCGAGACCATGCGCCGCCTCGCCGAGGAGACCGGCCGCGCCTACGGCGTCGACATCGCGATCGAGCGGGGACCCGACCCCTATCCCCCGCTCGTCAACGATCGCGACGCCGTCGATCTCGCCGAAGCGGCGATGCGCGCGACCTTCGGCGACGCCGCCGTCACCCGCGGCCACCCCCCCACCATGGGCGGCGAGGACTTCGCCTTCATGGCCCGCGCGGTGCCGTCGGCCTACGTGCTGATCGGCAACGGCGACAGCGCGGCGCTGCACAGCCCGGCCTACGACTTCGACGACGGCGCCGCGCCGGCGGGTGTCGCCTACTGGGCGGGCCTCGTCGCCCATGCGCTGCCGCTGGAGCGTGCGTGACGCCCAGGATTTCTTATGGCGGTTTCTTATCGGTGCGGTGACAACGCGGCGACGCGATGCTTACCTGTCCCGTGCGCCCGTCCGGGGCGCCGACAGTGCAGCACGGAGGTTGCCCATGAGCCTTGACCAGCATGTCCATGAACTCCGCCGGAAGCACGAAGCTCTCTCCCGACGCATCGAGACCGAACTGCGTCATCCCGGCTCGGACGATCTGGCCATCGCCGAGTTGAAGCGTCGCAAACTCCATCTGAAGGACGAGATCGCCCGGCTCTCGCACTGAGCCGCGAGCGGCCGGCCCGCCTGTGGGCCGGCCCATCGTCCCCCTCCGAGCCCGACGAGGCTCGTCGTTTCGAGAACGAGGCCGTTCGCCTCCCGCCCCGATCCAGCCCGTCATGACTCAGACGCGCCCCGTCCGCGCCGGATCGGTGCCGGACGGCTCGCCCCGATCCGGCCTGCGCGATCGTCGTCCTCTCCGGCGCGGTTCCCGGTCGCCGGGCCGCCCCCGCCGATGCGGTCGGCTCAGGCCGCGGCGGCGTCCTCCACACGCTCGACCAGGAAGCGCGCGGCCCAGCGCGCCACCGTCGCGCTGTCGTCGCCCTCGTCGAGGCCGGCGAGCGCCGGCTCGGCCACCGCGGCCGGGGCGCGCCCGTCGCCGGCCAGGAGCGCGATCAGGTCGCGCACGAAGGCGGTCTCGAACTCGGGGTGGGGCTGGACCGTGAGCGCGTCGGGGCGATCCGGCTCGCCGTAGGCGACCATCGCATAGGGGCAGTGGTCGTTCGAGGCGATCAGCGTCGCGTCCTCGGGGAGCGCCGTCACCTGATCCTGGTGCACGGCGTAGAGGTGCAGCCGGTCCGGCGCGTCGGCCATGAAGGCGGGGCGGGCGTGGACGTCGTAGGCGTGGCGCCCGAGGCCCCAGCCGCGGTCCGACTTCTCGGCGTGCCCGCCGAAGGCGGAGGCCACGATCTGGTGGCCGAAGCAGATGCCGAGGATCGGCCGTCCCGCCGCGCGGGCCTCGCGCAGGAACGCCTTCAGGGGCTCGATCCAGGGCAGGACGTCGTAGACGCCGTGGCGCGAGCCGGTGACGATCCAGGCGTCGCACTCGTCGGCCGAGGCGGGCAGCTCGCCCTCGACGGTGACGTAGTAGCGATAGGCGAACTGCGGCGCGACCGGGCCGAACAGCGTCTCGAACATCGGCGGGTACTCGCCCCACCGGTCCACCAGCGCGTCGTTCACCTTGCCCGCTTGCAGCACGCCGATCCGCATGGCCGTCCTCCGTCGTCTGTCTCGATCCATCGTCGATCCGTTCCGCCACGCAACATAGGGGCCGCCCCCGACGACGTCAGGGCGGGGCGATCCGCTCGCCCGGCAGGGGCCTGATCTCGAAGCGCTCGGCGAGGTGCTGGAGCGAGCGGGTCTCCTCGCGCATCCAGTCGAGGAAGGTGCGGATCCGGGGGTCGTGCTCGGCGCCGGGCTTGCAGACGAAGCGAAAGCGTCCCGGCAGCGCCAGGGCCAGCGACAGCGGCGCCTCCAGTCGCCCGGCGGCGAGGTCGCGCTCGGCCAGGCTCGCCCGCGCGAGCGCGAGGCCATCGCCCTCCATGGCGCCATCGATCGCGTGGTCGGCGTTCGAGAAGCGCGAGCCGCGCATCGCCTCGGGACGCGCGCCGAGGCCCGCGGCCTCGAACCAGGCGGGCCAGCCGAGGCTCGGCAGCAGGAAGGCGATCGAGTCGTCGTGAAACAGCGGTGCGCGCGCGACGTCCTCGGGACCGTGGATGCGGCGCGCGACCTCGGGGGCGGCGACCGGGACCACGAACTCGTCGATCAGCGTCTCGGCGTAGAGCCCCGCCGGCGCGTCGAGGCCGAAGCGGATCGCCGCGTCCACCCCGTCGCGGTCGAAATCCAGCAGGCGCAGCGAGGCGACGAAGCGCAGCTCGATCTCCGGGTGCGCCTGGGCGAAGCGGAAGAAGCGCGGCGCGAGCCACTTGGCGGTGAAGGCGGGGCCGGCGGTGATGGTGAGCGCGGCGCCTTCCCGGAGCCGCTCGACCGCGCGCACGCCCTCCTGGAGCGCGGCGAAGCCCTGCGAGGCGCGCGGTGCGAGCGCGCGGCCGGCCTCGGTCAGCTCGACCGCGCGGTTCAGCCGGCGGAACACCGGCATGCCGAGGTGATCCTCCAGCGTGCGGATCTGGTAGCTGAGCGCGGCCGGGGTGACGTGCAGCTCCTCGGCCGCGCGAGCGAAGGAGAGGTGGCGCGCGGCCGCCTCGAACGCGCGGAGCGCCGTCAGCGGCGGCAGGCGACCGTGCACGGTTAAATCTCCCTTGTGTGGCGGCGCAACATTACTCGTTTGTCGGCGGCGGGTTCAATGCGCACCTTCCGTGTCGAGGCAAGGCAGAGCCCGATCGAGAGGAAGCAGCCATGACCGAACAGCACCGCAACCCTGTCGACGTGAACACCGCGCATCCGAACGCCGTCGACTTCCGCCCCGCCGACTATCGCGCCTACGAGCGCCGCGCCCGCCGGCTTCGCGCCGAGGGGACGCGCAGGGCCGCGCTCGCGGTCTGGACCGCGTTCAGGGCCGCCGCGCAGCGCTTCGAGGCCTGGGACGCGCGTCGGCGCGTCCTGCGCCGGCTCTGAGGCCGGCGAGGAGGGGCGAGCCGGTTCGGCTCGCCCGAGAGCGCCACGCCCGGCGCGGAGACGACACGCGCGGCCCGACCGGGCCGCGTCCGCCCTCAGGCGAAGAACTGGCCGCCGTTCGCCGAGACGGTCGAGCCGGTGATGAAGCCCGCGTCATCCGAGGCGAGGAAGGTCACGCAGCGCGCGATCTCTTCCGGCTCGCCGAGGCGGCCGACCGGGATCAGCGGGATGATCTTCTCATTGAGCACCTTGTCGTCGATGGCGCGAACCATCTCGGTGCCGATGTAGCCCGGCGCCACCGCGTTCACGGTGATGTTGTAGCGCGCCCCCTCCTGCGCGAGCGCGCGCGTCAGGCCGATGTCGCCGGCCTTGGCGGCCGAGTAGTTCGCCTGGCTGAACTGACCCTTCTGCCCGTTCACCGACGAGATGTTGACCACCCGGCCGAACTTGCGCTCGCGCATGCCGGGCCAGACCACGTGCGTCATGTTGAAGATGCCGTTCAGGTTGGTGTCGATCACCTCGCGCCACTGCTCCGGCGCCATCTTGTGGAACGGCGCGTCGCGGGTGATGCCGGCGTTGTTGACCAGCACGTCGCAGGGGCCGAGGTCGCCCTCGACCTGCTCGATGCCCGAGCGGCACGAGTCGTAGTCGGCGACCGACCACTTGTAGGTCTTGATGCCGGTCTCGTCGGTGAAGTTCTTGGCCGCCTCGTCGTTGCCGGCGTAGTTGGCCGCGACCTCGTAGCCCGCGGCCTTCAGCGCCTTCGAGACGGCCGCGCCGATGCCGCGCGAGCCGCCGGTGACGATCGCTACTCGTGCCATGGTGGTCTCCTCCCTTTTGGTTGATGGTCGTTCGTCTGCCCTCGCACGCCCCGCAGCGAGCGAGCCGCCCGGATCGTCATGGCAGTCCCGCCCCGCGGTGGCGAGAACCGCGGAAGGTCGTAAGGGCCGCAACCCGCGAGGTAAACCGCGAAAGCGGCCCGGAGCGTTCCCTCACGACGCGTCCGCATAGCCCCGATCGGCCAGGAAGCGCTCGCCGTCCCGCCGGCCGAGCCGCCACGTGGCCTCGATCTTCTCGCGGCTCGTGAAATCGATCTTGTCGGCCGGCGTGTCGCGCGAGGGCGTGACGTAGAGCCGGCCCGGATGCCGGGGCAGGTTGCGGAAGTCGCGGGTGAGCAGGATCAGCGTGAAGTCCCCGTCGTCCTCGGGGATCGGCGCCTTGGAGGCCATGCCGCCGTCGATGCAGTGCTCGCCGTCCCAGCGCTGGATGTTGAACACCGGCGGGATCACCGCGGCGTTGCAGATCAGGTCGACGAGGCGGCCGTCGCGCGCCGCCCGGCGGCCGTCCACCAGCCGCCGGCGCACCCCGAACCATCCCGGCCAGGCCATGTGCGGCGTCGAGCGGATCTTCAGATCGGCGAGATACGCCATCATCATCGGGAAGGTCGACCACTTCGGATACCGCGTCGACGGCGGGTGGGCGAGCATCACGTCGAACGCGGGGCCGTTCGCGACGCGCTCGACCGCCTCGGCGTCGAGCACGCGCTCGACTACCTCGCGGTAGACCTCCTGGTGCGGCGTGAGCCCCTTGCCCTCGGCGATCTTGTGCGGGTCGATGTTGCTGTCGAGCCGTTCGAACGCCTCGCCCATGACGCCGAGCAGCGTCTCCTCGCGGTCGGCGGTGAAGCAGGCGGCCGCGAGCGCCCCCCCCGACACGCCGGCGATGCGCCGCGGCGCGAGGCCGAGCGGCCCGCGCACCGTCTCGACGAAGCCGCCGTGCCAGAAGCAGCGCGTGCCCCCGCCCGAGAACACGAGGGTGTCGATCTCGGGCAGGGGGGTGGCTTCGCCCATGGGCCGCGTGCCTCCGGCGGGGGCGCGCCGCCGAGGCGGCGCGAGTGGTCTGGGGGAGCGGCCCGCGGCCTCGCCGGGGCCATGGCCCTCGCCCGGCGTCGATCGCCGGGCTCGGGGCCCGCGCGCCTCAGGGCCGCTCGACGCACATGGCCACGCCCATGCCGCCGCCGATGCAGAGCGTCGCGAGCCCGCGCTTGGCGTCGCGGCGCTTCATCTCGAACAGGAGCGTGTTGAGCACGCGGGCGCCCGAGGCGCCGATCGGGTGGCCGAGCGCGATCGCGCCGCCGTTCACGTTCACGATCTCGGGGTTCCAGCCCATGTCCTTGTTGACCGCGCAGGCCTGCGCGGCGAAGGCCTCGTTGGCCTCGACGAGATCGAGGTCGTCGACCTTCCAGCCCGCCTTCTCGAGCGCGCGGCGCGAGGCGGGGATGGGCCCCGAGCCCATGATCTTCGGGTCGACGCCGGCGGTGGCGTAGCTGACGATCCGCGCCATCGGCGTGATGCCGCGCTTCTCCGCCTCGTCGGCCGACATCAGCACGGTGACGGCGGCGCCGTCGTTGATGCCCGAGGCGTTGCCGGCGGTCACGCTGCCGTCCTTGGCGAAGGCCGGGCGCAGCTTCTGCATCCCCTCCATCGAGACGTCGGCGCGGATGTGCTCGTCGTGCTCGGTCGTGGTCTCGCCCTTGCGGGTGGCGATCGTCACCGGCACGATCTCGTCCTTGAAGCGGCCCTCGTCGCGCGCCTTGGCCGCCTTCTGCTGCGAGTTCAGCGCGAACTCGTCCTGCTGCTCGCGGCTGATCTGCCACTGCTGGGCGACGTTCTCGGCGGTGTTGCCCATGTGGTAGCCGTTGAAGGCGTCGCAGAGCCCGTCGCGGATCATGGTGTCGATGAACTGCGCGTCGCCCATCTTCTTGGCCACGCGCAGGTGCGCGGCGTGGGTCGACATCGACATCGACTCCTGACCGCCCGCGACCACGACGCCCGCGTCGCCGAGCTGGATGTGCTGCGCTGCCAGAGCCACCGCGCGCAGCCCCGAGCCGCAGACCTGGTTGATGCCCCAGGCGGCCGAGCCCTCGGGCAGCCCCGCCTTGATGTGCGCCTGGCGCGCCGGGTTCTGGCCCTGCGCCGCGGTGAGCACCTGGCCGAGGATGGTCTCGGAGACGTCCGAGGCCTCGACGCCCGCGCGCTCGAGCGCGGCCTTGATCGCGATGGCGCCGAGTTCGTGGGCGGGCAGCGTGCTCAGCGAGCCGTTGAAGCCGCCGACGGGCGTGCGCGCGGCGCTGGCGATGACGACGTTGGTCATGGGGGCGTATCCTCTCCATCGGCCGGGGCGGCCTGGGCTGTTGCCGTCGCCGCGGTCGGCGCCTCGGGACGGCGCGCCGCGACGGCCGGGGCGGTCGTGTCGGTCGCGGCGCGAGCCGCGAGCGCGATGCTTAACCACGCCGGACGATGCGTCCAACCCCCCGCACGCCCCCCGCGTTGCCGTCGAGGCGAGCCGCGCGCGACGCGAGGGGCGCCGGACCGCGCGATACGCGCGGCCGACGGGCGGAGTTATCGTTGCCCGCCGTCGCCGCCGATGCCACAGTGCGGAAAGATTGTGCGCAAACAACGATACGACGGACACCGTCGATGGAGGACGCCCGTGATCGAGGCCAGCAAAACCGCCGGACCGCGCGTCCGTCGCGACGACGATGACGACGGGCGGGACGCGGCCGACACCGCCAAGGCCGCCGCCAAGCCGCGTGCCGCGCGCCCGCGCGCCCGCGCGGCCCAGGGACCCGGCGCCGCGCGTCCGACGGTCATCAAGAAGTACGCCAACCGCCGGCTCTACAACACCGCGCGCTCCAGCTACGTCACGCTCGAGGACCTCGCGCGCATGGTGCGCGACGGCGAGGACTTCGCCGTGTTCGACGCCAAGACCGGCGAGGAGATCACCCGCTCGGTGCTCGCCCAGATCATCTTCGAGGAGGAGGCGAAGGGGCGTAACATGCTGCCCGTCAACTTCCTGCGCCAGCTGATCCGGCTCTACGGCGACACGCTGCAGGCGGTGGTGCCGAGCTACCTCGACGCCTCCATGGACGCCTTCGCCAAGAACCAGGAGCGGATGCGTACCGCCTTCTCGAACAACCCGGCGATGCAGAACTTCGAGGCGATCGCCCGTTCGAACATGGAGCTGTTCGAGCAGGCGGTGCGCCTGTTCAGCCCCTTCGCCGCCCAGTCCCAGCCCGCCGCTCCCGCGCGCGGGGCGCCGGGCGAGGGTGAGCGCGCCCCCGAGAAGGGCGACCTCGACGAGATGCAGCGCCAGCTGCGCGAGATGCAGGCCCAGATCGAGCGGCTCTCGCGCGAGCGCTCCTCTTAAGGCGCGCCTCTTCCGGCCGGGCCGGCGCGGCCCGGCCCGCACTCAACCCTTCGTTAACGCTTTTCCCACAGAGGTTGCATCCGTCCAGGTCGCCGGACGGCTGCCCCACTTCTGCCGTCTCCGTCCGTCAACCTGCGCGAGATCCGGCCCGCGTCCGCGCGGGGCCGGGCACCCTGCCGTCCCGGCGTGTCCGTCTGCCGCGGTGGCCCGTATGCGTCCGACCGCATCGAACCAAGCCCCGCGGGGGCGGGGAAGCCGGCGGCCTTGCGCCGCCCGACGGGGGAACGATTTCATGGCGACGATCGCGCTGGTCGACGACGACCGCAACATCCTCACCTCGGTCTCGATGGTGCTCGAGGCCGAAGGCTACGACGTGCGCACCTACAACGACGGCGCGAGCGCGCTCGGCGCGCTGACCTCGACGCCGCCCGACCTCGCGATCCTCGACATCAAGATGCCGCGCATGGACGGCATGGAGCTGCTGCGGCGCCTGCGGCTCAAGTCCGAGCTGCCCGTGATCTTCCTGACCTCGAAGGACGAGGAGATCGACGAGGTGATCGGGCTCAGGATGGGCGCCGACGACTACGTGCGAAAGCCCTTCAGCCAGCGCCTCCTGGTCGAGCGCATCCGCGCGGTGCTGCGCCGGCGCGACGTGCCGGGCGAGGCGGTGCCGGCCGAGCGCGGCGAGGCCGACAAGGTGCTGCGCCGCGGCCGGCTGGAAATGGACCCGATGCGCCATTCGAGCACCTGGGACGGCCGCTCGGTGACGCTGACGGTGACCGAGTTCCTGATCCTGCACGCGCTCGCGCAGCGGCCGGGCTTCGTCAAGTCGCGCGACCAGCTGATGGACGCGGCCTACGACGATCAGGTCTACGTCGACGACCGCACCATCGACAGCCACATCAAGCGCATCCGCAAGAAGTTCCGCGACGTCGACACCAGCTTCAACTCGATCGAGACGCTGTACGGCGTCGGCTATCGCTACAAGGAAGCCTGACGCGGTGAGCCCGGAGGCGATCGCCCGCGGCTTCGGGGACGGCGCCCGGCGGCTCACCATGGCCGCGCTCGCCAAGCACGCGGCCGTCCTGCGCCGACGCCACGACCGCGGCGAGGCGGAGGCGCTGTTCGGCCTCGACCGCCGGCCGCGCCCCGCCTCGGTGCGCTCGCGCATCCTGATCGGGCTGCGCCGCTCCGCGCCGTTCTCCTCGCTGCAGCGGCGCATCATCTTCGCCAACCTGATCGGGCTCGCCGTGCTGGTGGTCGGCGCGCTCTACCTCAACCAGTTCCGCACCGGGCTGATCGAGAGCCGCGTCGGGGCGCTCTCGATCGAGGGGCGCAACATCGCGCTGACCCTCGCCGAGGGCGCGCTGGCCCCGGTCGCGCCCGGTCCCGTGCCGGCCACGCGCCGCCCGGCGCTCGACGTCGACGCCGCGATCGCGACGCTCGCCACCCTCGCGCGGCCGCGCCACACCCGCGCGCGGCTCTACGACACCGACGCCGCCCTCATCGCCGACACGCGCCGGCAGGCCTTCGGCGGCGGGCCGATCGTGGCGACGCCGCTCGCCGCCCCGGAGGCGCCGAGTTCGAGCGGCGTGTTCGCCTCGCTGGAAGCCTTCTACGACGAGCTGCTGCTCCCCCCGGCCGAGGAGCAGCCGGGCGAGCGCGCGGAGGACGCCGACTACGCGCACGCGCTCGACGAGGCGTTGGCGGGGCGGCGCAGCAGCTGGACCCGCATCGACGCCGAGGGCGATCTCGTCGTCTCCGTGGCGCTGCCGGTCGAACGGCTGCGCAGCGTGCTCGGCGTGCTGGTGCTCTCGACCGAAGGCGGCGACATCAACGAGGTCGTGCGCCGCGAGCGCGCGGGCATCCTGCAGATCTTCGTGGTCGCCGCCGTGGTCTCGGTGGCGCTCTCGGTCGCGCTCGCCAACACCATCGCCTCCCCGATCCGCCGCCTCGCGCGCGCGGTCGATCCCGGGCGCACCTCCGCCGCGCGCCCGATCGACCCCGAGCGCATCGAGGTGCCCGACATGACGAGCCGCGTCGACGAGATCGGCGATCTCTCGGCCGCGCTGATCCGCATGACCGACGCGCTCTACAAGCGCATCGAGGCGATCGAGAGCTTCGCCGCCGACGTGGCGCACGAGCTGAAGAACCCGCTGACCTCGCTGCGCTCGGCGGTCGAGACCATGGACTACGCCAAGACGCCCGAGCAGCGTAAGCGCCTGCTCGACGTGATCCTGCACGACGTCGGGCGCATGAACCGGCTCGTGACCGATATCTCGAACGCCTCGCGTCTCGACGCCGAGCTGGTGCGCGAGCGCATGGTCTCCTTCGACCTGGGCCGCCTTCTGGACACGCTCTGCGTCTCGACCGGCCTCAAGGGCGAGGCGCTCGGGGTCACGATCTCGCTCTCGCTGTCGCAGGAGCCGCTCACCGTGAGCGGGCTCGAGGGCCGTCTCGGACAGGTCTTCGCCAATCTGCTTGACAACGCGCTCTCGTTCTCGCCCGAAGGGACCATGATCTCCGTCGAGGCGGAGGCCTACGAGGAAGGCGTGATCGTGACCGTCAGCGACCAGGGGCCCGGCATCCCGGAGGAGAACCTCGCCTCGATCTTCGAGCGCTTCTACTCCGAGCGACCTGGGCAAGCGTTCGGCAACCACTCCGGGCTCGGGCTCTCGATCTGCAAGCAGATCGTCGAGGCGCACGGCGGGCGGATCGTCGCGCGCAACATCCGCGTCGACGGCGCCGCCCCGGGTTCCGCCCCGGCCGGCGCGCGCTTCATCGTGGACCTGCCGCCGTGAGCGTGTCCGCGCCGGCCCCCGGCGCGGGCAGCGCGTCCGATCGGGCCGTCGCGCGGGACGGGACGCTGCACGCCTCGGCCGTGGCGCTCGGACGCCGGGGCGTGCTGATCCTCGGCCCCTCCGGCAGCGGCAAGACGCGCCTCGCGCTGGAGCTGGTCGCCCTCGGCGCCGCGCGCGTCGCCGACGACCGCGTCGCGCTCGCGCCCTCGCCGGCGGGCGTCCTGATGCGCGCCCCCGAGGCTCTCGCGGGCCTCGTCGAGATCCGCGGCGCGGGCGTGCTCGCCCATCCCTTCCAGGAGAGCGCGCTCTGCCTCTTCGCCGTGCGCCTCGCCGCGCCCTCGGGGACGCGGGCGGGGGCGCGCCTGCCCGAGCCGCGCGGGCTGGCGCTCGTCGGGCGGGAGGTAGCGCTGTTCGACTACGCCGGCGGGCTCTACCCGGCGGGGCTGCTCGCGATGCTGCGCGCCGGCCGCGTCGCCGGCGACGCGCCCTGTCCGGCGTCGCGCCTCGATGCCTGAGGCCCCGCCTCGCGGCGCCGCGCCGGCGGTGGTGTTCGTGGCGGGGCTGAGCGGGGCGGGGCGCACCACCGCGATCAAGGCGCTCGAGGACCTCGGCTTCGAGGCGATCGACAACTTCCCGCTGCCGCTCGTCGAGACGCTGGTGGCCGGCGGCGGGCTGGAGCGCCCCCTCGCGCTCGGCATCGAGAGCCGGACCCGCGGCTTCACGCCCCGCCGGCTCGGCGAGATCATCGCGCGCCTCAGGGGCCGGCTCGACCGCGCGCAGGTGGTGCTGGTGTTCCTCGACAGCGACGACGAGACCCTGGCGCGACGCTTCTCCGAGACGCGCCGGCGCCATCCGCTGAGCCCGGCCGAGGACGTCGAGACCGGCATCGCGCGCGAGCGCGACCTGATGGCCGACCTGCGCGCCGACGCGGACATGGTGATCGACACGAGCCCGCTCGGCCCCCACGAGCTGAAGCGCGAGATGGCCTGGCGCTTCGCCCCGGCCGCGGCGGGCGCCACCGGCGCGGCGGCGGCCGTGGGCGGCGGGCCGACGGTGACGGTCAACTCCTTCAGCTACCGCCGCGGCGTGCCGCAGGGCTGCGACGTGGTCGTCGACGTGCGCTTCCTGCAGAACCCTTACTGGGTGGCGTCCCTGCGCCCGCGCGACGGGCGCGACCCGGCGGTGCAGGCTCATGTCGCCGCCGACCCGCGCTACGGCGCGTTCTTCGACCGGCTGTCCTCGCTTCTCCTGCTGCTGCTGCCGGCCTACGCCGAGGCCGGCAAGATCTACTTCTCGGTCGCGCTCGGCTGCACGGGCGGGCGGCATCGCTCGGTCACCGTCGCAGAGCGTCTCGCCCGGCGGCTCACCGCGGCCGGCTGGCCGGCCGGCGTGCGCCACCGCGAGCTGGAGCGCGAGGCAGCGCGGACCGGGCGCGCCGCGGAGGGAGGCGGGTGAGCCGTCGCCCGTCCTGGGGGCGCCACTGACCACCGCCCGCCTCTGGGTGCGCGGGCAGCCGTTCTTGCGACGGCTCCGCGTTTCGACGGCCGATCTCGTTCGCGCCGCTTCGCCCGCGGCGAAGGGGAGGGCTCGCCGACGTTCGACGATCCGTGGACGGAGTTTTCCGCCATGTGGACACGCCTGCGTCGGCCTGACGCAGTTCCGCACTAGGTCGTCGCCGCCCGGCGCGTGCGGGCGGCCGTCCCGCGTCGCGCTCGTGCGTGGGAGGAGGCGCGACCGTCCCGTACGGGTCGTGCGTATCAGGGGACGGGCGCCAGGGCGCCCGCCGGACAGGGACGGCGCGCGAGCGCGTCGCGGGAGGAGCGCATGCGCCTCGGCATCGTCATCGTCGCCCACGGCGCGCTCGCCGCGGCGCTTCGCGCCGCGCTCGAGCACGTGGTCGGCCCGCTGGAGGGGGTCGTCGCCATCGCGATCGAGCCTTCCGACGACCTGCGCGCGCGCCAGGCGGAGATCCGCGAGGCGGTGGCCGGCGCGGACGCGGGCGGCGGCGTGGTGCTCGTCACCGACATGTTCGGCGGCACGCCCTCCAACCTCGCGCTCGGCGCGATGTCGGGCGAGGCCGACGTGATCTACGGCGCCAACCTGCCGCTTCTGGTCAAGCTCGTGAAGTGCCGCGAGCGCCCGATCGCCGATGCGGTCCGCGCCGCCCTCGAGGCCGGGGGCAAGTACATCGACAGCGCCGGGCGCATGCTCGACCCCGACCGCTCCCCCGATCGCCCCTGAGAGCGCCGTCGCGACGGCGGCCCGTGCCGGCGGCCGGACGGCCGATCCGGCGCTTCCGGGACGGACGCCGTCGCGTTAGGCTGCCGGCCCCTGACGACGGCCCGCCCGTCGCGTCCCGTCCCGTCGAGCCCGATGCCGCGCGCCCTTCTGCCCATCCTGAACGCCAAGGGCCTGCACGCCCGCGCCTCGGCCCGCTTCGTCGAGACCGTCGAGCGCTTCGAGGCCAGCGCCCGCGTCAGCCGCGAAGGCCACAGCGTCGCGGGCGACAGCATCATGGGCCTCCTGATGCTCGCCGCCGCGCAGGGCACGGTGATCGAGGTCGAGACCGAGGGGCCGGACGCCGACGCGCTGCTCGACGCGCTGACGCGGCTCGTGGCCGAGCGCTTCGGCGAGCCGGCCTGAACCGGCTTCGTTCGTGCTCCGTCCCGCCTCGCTCGCCGATTCCTCGTCTCGGGTCGGGGGCCGTCGCGGTCTCGTCCGGTCGGAGAGAGGTGCCCGATGCTCGACGTCACCCTTTCGATCGACATTGCGCCGACATGACGGCCTCGACGGCCGACGAGCCGGAGCGGTCGTCCGGTCCGGGCGCCCAGGGCGTCGGCCTGATCCCGTTCGAGATCGACGCCGTCGCGGGCTCCGCCGGCGTCATGGCGAGACCGTTGCCGCCGGCATCGTTCATGCGGTCGAAGCGCGCCTCTGGCAGGCGCTGCCGGAAGGGGCCGGGGGCTGGCGGCCGAGGGGCGCGCCGCGCTGGTTCTGCTGCGAGCCGACGCGCGGCGGCTTCGTGCCCCGGCCACGGCGGCGCAGGGCCCGCCCGCCTCGCGTCCGCTGGCCACGCCGCCTGCGGGTGAGGCGATCATCGTCTTGGCCGGCGCGGCACTCACGCTCGCGTGGGCCCGCGCCCGCCTCCCGGACGCCGCCGAGGCCGCGCTCGGGCGCGGCGAGGGCGTCGCGCTGGAAGTCCTCGGCGCCTCACGGTCGGCGTCCCGCTCGCCGCGGGCTTCGCGACCGCTCCTTTTCTCTCGCAGCGTCAAACCCTCGGTTGTGCCGCGCGACGCTCCCGGCGCTGCGGGGTGGACGTAGCTTAAGCGCTTGCTCTACATCCCGTCCTGAGCGCGCCTGCGCGCGCCCGTCGCAGCCCGGCCCCGGCCGTCTTTTTCGCCCCGCGACGCGCGCCTGATCCGATGGAGGACGAAGCCCGATGCAAACCGGAACGGTCAACCCGCAGCGGCGGGTGGAGGACGCAGGCATCGAGGGCCTCGCCGCCGTCCACTACAACCTGACCAATCCCGCGCTGGTCGAGGCGGCGATTCGCCACGGCGAGGGCCGCCTCGGGCGCGGCGGCGCGCTGCTCGTCGAGACCGGCAAGCACACCGGCCGCTCGCCCGAGGACAAGTTCGTCGTGCGCGAGCCGTCGGTCGAGGCCGACGTCTGGTGGGAGAACAACAAGGCGATGGAGCCGGACGCCTTCGAGCGGCTCTACCGCGACATGCTCGCCCACATGAAGGGCGGCACCTACTACGTGCAGGACCTCTACGCCGGCGCTGACCCGGAACATCGCCTGAACGTGCGGCTGGTCAACGAGCTTGCCTGGCACTCGCTGTTCATCCGCCACATGCTGCGCCGCCCCGAGCGCGACGAGCTGGACGGCTTCGAGCCCGAGTTCACCGTGATCAACTGCCCGAGCTTCAAGGCCGATCCCGAGCGCCACGGCTGCCGCTCGGAGACGGTGATCGCCGTCAGCTTCGAGCGCCGCCTCGTGCTGGTCGCCGACACGAGCTACGCCGGCGAGAACAAGAAGTCGATCTTCTCCATCCTGAACTTCATCCTGCCCGGCCACGGCGTCATGCCGATGCACTGCTCGGCCAACCACGCGGTCGGCGATCCCGACGACGCCGCGGTGTTCTTCGGCCTCTCGGGCACGGGCAAGACCACGCTGTCGGCCGATCCGGGCCGCGTGCTGGTCGGCGACGACGAGCACGGCTGGACCGACCAGGGCCTCTTCAACTTCGAGGGCGGCTGCTACGCCAAGACCATCAGCCTCTCGCCCGAGGCCGAGCCCGAGATCTTCGCCACCACGACGCGCTTCGCCACCGTGTTCGAGATCATGGTGTACGACCCGGAGACGCGCGCGCTCGACTTCGAGGACGACAGCCTGACGGCGAACATGCGCTGCGCCTATCCGCTCGACTACATCTCGAACGCCTCCGGGACCGGCCTCGCCGGCGTGCCGAAGAACATCGTCATGCTGACCTGCGACGCCTTCGGCGTGATGCCCCCGATCGCGCGGCTGACGCCGGCGCAGGCGATGTACCACTTCCTCTCGGGCTTCACCGCCAAGGTCGCGGGCACCGAGAAAGGGCTCGACACCGCGCAGCCGACCTTCTCGACCTGCTTCGGCGCGCCCTTCATGACCCGGCGGCCGGAGGTCTACGGCGCGCTCCTTCGCGACAAGATCGCGGCCCACGGCTCGGTCTGCTGGCTCGTCAACACCGGCTGGTCGGGCGGCGGCTACGGCACCGGCGAGCGCATGCCGATCAAGGCGACGCGGGCGCTGCTCACCGCCGCGCTCGACGGCAGCCTGAACGGCGCGACCTTCGTGACCGACCCCAACTTCGGCTTCGAGGTGCCGACCTCGGTGCAGGGCGTGGACGATGCGCTCCTCGATCCCCGCTCGACCTGGCCGGACCCGGCCGCCTACGACGAGCAGGCGCAGAAGCTGGTCGCGATGTTCGCCGAGAACTTCGCCCAGTACGAGCGCCACGTCGGCGAGGACGTGCGCGCCTGCGCGCTGACCGCGGCGGCCTGAGGCCGTGACGGTGGCGATGCGGCTCAAGGTCTGCTGCATCGCCTCGCCCGCCGAGGCGCGCCTCGCCGTCGCGGCGGGCGCGCACGCGCTCGGCCTGGTCGGGCCGATGCCGACCGGGCCGGGCGTGCTTGCCGAGGACGCCATCGCCCCGATCGCCGCAGGCGTGCCCCCCGGCGTCTCGCGCTTCTGGCTGACCGCGCGCACCGACCCGGCCGAGATCGCCCGTCTCGCGCCCCTGCTCGGCGTCGAGGTGGTGCAATGCGTGCGATCCCTCGCGCCGGCGGACCACCGCCGCCTCGCCGAGGCCGTGCCGTGGCTGAGACGCGTGCAGGTGATCCACGTCGAGGACGCGCGCGCGCTCGACGAGGCCGCGGTCTACGCCCCCGTGGCCGACGCGCTGCTGCTCGACAGCGGCCGCCCCTCGGCCGACGAGTTCGGTGGCACGGGGCGGCGTCACGACTGGTCGGTCTCGGCCGAGATCGTGCGGCGCTCGTCCGTGCCGGTCTGGCTCGCCGGCGGCCTGACGCCCGACAACGTCGCCGAGGCGGTGGCGCAGGTCCGGCCCTTCGGCGTCGACGTCTGCTCGGGACTGCGCACGGACGGTGCGCTCGACGCGGGCAAGCTCGCCGCCTTTGTCGCCGCGCTCGGCCGCACCTCCGCACAGGAGGCCTCTGCCGCGTCGGTGCACCCGGAACGTTGACAGCGCCGCCTTGCCGGCGCCAAGCCCTCCTCATGACCCACGCCGTCGCCGCCGGCCACCCCCTGACCGCCGCCACCATGGGCGACGTCCTCGACGAGGGCGGCACGGCGGTCGCCGCGGTCGTGGCCGGCGCCGCCGTGGCGATGGTCGCGGAGCCCGTGCTCGCGGGCCTGTTCGGCGGCGGCTTCCTGATGCTGCGCGAGCCTGCCGGCCGCACCCGGCTTCTGGACCTGTTCGTCGATACGCCCGCCCGCAGGCGCGCGCAGGCCGAGTGCCGCCTCGACGAGGTCGACGCCGATTTCGGTCCGACCCGGCAGCGCTTCCGCATCGGCCCGGCGAGTGTCGCCTCGGCTGGCCTCGCGCCCGGTCTCGCCGAGGCGCACGCCCGGCAGGGACGGATGCCGATGGCCGAACTGCTCGGCCCCGCGATCCGGGCGGCGCGCGAGGGGGTGCGGCTGACCGCCTACCAGGCGCGGCTGTCCGGGATCGTCGCCCCGATCCTGACGGCGACGCCCGAGGCGCGGGCGCTGCATGCGGACGAGGACGGCCGCCCGCTCGGCGAGGGCGCGATCCGGCGCAACCCCGACTTCGCCGAGGTGCTGGAGATCTGGGGCATCGAGGGGGCGGACTTCGTGCAGCGCGGCGAGGTCGCTGCGGCGCTCGCCGAGCAGACCGCGGCGCACGGCCACCTGACGCGCGAGGACCTGGCGCGCTGGCGGCCGGTCTACCGCGCGCCCCTGGAGACCGAGCGGGGCGCGATGCGGCTCTGGCTGAACCCGCCGCCCGCGCTCGGCGGCGCGCTGATCGCGCTGTCGCTCGCGCTGATCCCGCGCGACGCGCCGCCGGCCGTGGTGGCCGAGGCCTTCGCGCTGAACGCTCTGGCGCGGCGCGACAGCCGGATCGACGCCGACCCCGTCGCCGGGGCGGCGCGGCTCGCCGAGCCCCGGCGGCTCGACAACTGGCGCGCGCTGCTGCGGGGGCCCGCCGGCGGCTGGCTCGCCGCCGCCCGCGCGCGGCCGTCCGCCACGCGCGGCACCACCCCCCTCTCGGCGGTCGATGCCGAGGGACGGGCGGCGGCGCTCACCCTCTCGAACGGCGAGGGCTGCGGCCTGATCGTGCCGGGCACCGGCATCATGGCCAACAACATGCTCGGCGAGGACGATCTGGTCCCCGACGATCCCTTCGCCTGGACGCCGGGCGTGCGGCTCGCCTCGATGATGGCGCCGACGCTCATCGCCTGGCCCGACGGGCGGGTCGCGGCGCTCGGCTCTGGCGGCTCGAACCGCATTCGCACCGCGCTCGCCCGCGTTCTGGCGCGCCTCGCCGACGCGACGCCGCCGGGGCGGCTGCCCGATCTGGAGGCGGCGATCATGGCGCCGCGGCTGCACGTCGAAGGCACGGGCGAGGCCGCGCGCCTCGACTACGAGCGCGACGGGCGCGCCGAGGACGACGAGCGCGCGCTGGTCGAGCGCTGGCCCGAGGCCTGCGACGAGCCGCGCGGCTGGGACGCGCCGTCGATGTTCTTCGGCGGCGTCCACGCCGTCGCCCGCGCCCGCGACGGCCGGGTCGAGGCCGTCGCCGACCCGCGGCGGGACGGAGCGGCACGCCGATCCTGAGACAGTCGGCAACGATCTTCCGGGTGACGCATTGGCGCGGCAAGGATATTGCCGTCCTTCCTTGACGTCCACGGGGGTGCGACGCTAGCTGCGTTGCGATTGCGAAGGCGCGCCGCACCGCCGTGCGCCGCGTCCCGAAAAGGAGAGAGTCATGACCGCAGACGCCGCCGATCTGATCCTCGACACGGCCGACGCGTCGGAAGCGTCGCGGGCCGCCACCCCACTCGTGGACGATGCGGCCGCGCTCCTCGCCGCCGTGCGCGCGGCCGCGGAGGCCGCGCGCGGGATCACCGACACGGCGGCGAAGCGGCTGAAGGCCGAGGTCAGCAGGGACGGCCGCGTCTCGGGCAGCCTGCTCGAGGAGCGTCAGTGCGCCGCCCACGGCCTCGCCTGGCTCGCCACCTACGCCGAGACGCTGGCGCAGATGGGCGACTGGGCCGGCCGGCTGGAAGGCGAGGGCAAGCTCGGCGAGATCGAGCGGCTGGTCCTTGCCGTCGCCTGCGGCGAATACGTCGCCGAGATCGTCGGCGGCTTGCCCATGAGCCAGGGCGAGATCGTGCGTCCGGCCGACCTCGGCCTCGGCCGCGCGGACCTCGCGGCCCTCGACGCCGCGCCGATCGCGCGCCTCGCCGCCGAGGGGCCGTCGATCGCGACCCGCCTGCGCTTGGCCCGTCTGTTGGCCGAGCGGGAGGGGGCGGCCACCTTCGGCGACGCCGGGCTCGACGACGAGCTGGACATGATCCGCGACCAGTTCCAGCGCTGGACCGCCGAGCGCGTCACGCCCGTCGCCCACGAATGGCACCTGAAGGACGACCTGGTGCCGATGGAGATCGTCGAGGAGATGGCCGAACTCGGCGTGTTCGGCCTCACCATCCCCGAGGAGCACGGCGGTCTCGGCTTCGGCAAGACCGCGATGTGCGTCGTCTCCGAGGAGCTGTCGCGCGGCTACATCGGCGTGGGCTCCCTGGGCACGCGCTCCGAGATCGCGGCCGAGCTGATCCTCTGCGGCGGCACCGACGAGCAGAAGTCCCATTATCTGCCGAGGCTCGCCTCGGCCGAGATCCTGCCGACGGCCGTGTTCACCGAGCCCAACACCGGCTCCGACCTCGGCGCGCTCAAGACCAAGGCGCGGCGCGACGGCGACGAGTGGGTGCTCTCCGGCAACAAGACCTGGATCACCCACGGGGCGCGCACCGACCTGATGACCGTGCTGGCCCGTACGGACCCGGCGACCACGAACTATTCGGGCCTCTCGATGTTCCTCGCGCCGAAGACCCGCGGCGACTGCGCCGACCCGTTCCCCGACCCGACGATCTCGGGCGGCGAGATCGAGGTGCTCGGCTATCGCGGCATGAAGGAATACACCCTCGCGCTCGACGACCACCGCATCCCGGCCGACGCGCTCCTCGGCGGCAAGGAGGGGCAGGGCTTCAAGCAGCTTATGCAGACCTTCGAGAGCGCGCGCATCCAGACCGCCGCGCGGGCGGTGGGCGTGGCGCAGAACGCGCTCGACGTCGGGCTCCGCTACGCGCAGGAGCGCGAGGCGTTCGGCAAGCCGCTCCTGAGCTTCCCGCGTGTGGCCTCGAAGCTCGCGATGATGGCGGCCGAGATCATGGCCGCACGCCAGCTCACCTATTTCTCGGCGCGCGAGAAGGACGCCGAGCGGCGCTGCGACCTGGAGGCGGGCATGGCCAAGCTGCTCGGCGCGCGCGTCGCCTGGTCGGCGGCCGACAACGCGCTGCAGATCCACGGCGGCAACGGCTTCGCGCTGGAGTACCCGGTGAGCCGGATTCTCTGCGACGCGCGCATCCTCAACATCTTCGAGGGCGCGGCCGAGATCCAGGCGCAGGTGATCGCGCGGCGGCTGCTGGAGACGGCCTGACGCTCGCCTCTCGGGGCCCGCGTCGCATCGGCGATGCGGGCTTCGGATCCGGGAACATCCGCTTCGGGAGGGGTGGCCGTCCGTCTCGGGTCGCGGTTCCGTGGCCGCTCGTGATCCATTCCGGCTCTTCAGCCGTGGGTCCGCGGCTGACCGGAACGCGACACGGCGGTGTGAGGGTCTCTCGAAGCGCTACGCTTCTGGAAACCGCACCGTGAGCGTCCGGTCCCGAGCCGCTGTGCCCCCGTCCAGTCCGCGCATGGGCGTGCCGGCCTCGGGGCGCGCCAAGGCGCGGCGCGTGGACCAGGATCAGACCGGCTCGAGCCAGCCGAGAGCGGGCAGATCGGCCGGGTCGAAGGTCGCGACGACGAAGTCGACCCGGACGATCGCGCGTTCGAGCGAGACGTGGAGATGGTGGCGCATCGCCTCGGCGGCCGCCGCGGAGCGGCCCGCCTCCAAGCGGGCGACGATCTCCAGATGCTCGGGCAGGAACGGCTCGGCGGCGAACAGCCGTGCGCTCCAGCGGTAGAGGAAGCGGTGCGCGCTGAGCAACGCCTGCGGCAGCGCCAGCGTCTCCATGAGCGCGCGCTGACGGCAGTGGCCGAGCAGGCGGACGTGCAGATCGCCCTCCAGCGCGTCGAGCGTCTCGCCCGACGCGCGGGGCGCCGCCATCGCCGTCTCGATCGCCGCGCGCATGGCCGCGAGCATGCCGTCGGGCAGGTTCGGCGCCGCCTTGGTGAGCGCGGCGGGCTCCAGCAGCGCGCGCAGCTCGTAGAGTTCGGTGACGCGCTCGCGCGTGAGCGCCGGCGCGTGCCAGCGTCCGCGCTCGTCGCGCCGCAGCAGCCCGCGGCTCTGCAGCCGTCCGACCACGTCACGCGCCACGGTCCGGCTCACCTCGTGCGCGCGGGCGAGCGCCGCTTCGTTGAGCCGCCATTCGGCGAAGGCGATCCGCGCGACGATCTCTTCCTCGACGCCGTGGTAGAGATCCTCCCAGGTGCTGTGCACCACGAGCGGCGCGGCCCCGTCGTCCCCGCCGGTGGCGGCCGCACCGTCCGTTGCCGCGACGAGATGGCCGCGCCCGTCGGCCTTCGCGAGAAGACCCCGTCGCGTCAGCTCGCCGAGCGCCTGACGCACGGGGGCGCGGCTCGTGCCGAGACGGGCCGCGAGCCCGGTCTCGGTCAACCGCGTCCCGACGGGCAGCATGCCTTCGGCGATCTCGCGCGCCAGCCGGACCGCCACGCGCTCATAGAGGCGTGGCACGGCTCCTCTGCCCGTCGATCCTGCCCGCACGGGATTGCGTGAGGTCATCCATCCTCCGAAGCCGCGCCCTCAGATCCCGCTTGCGCCGTAGCCGCCGTCGACGCGCAGCGTCGCGCCGGTGACGAAGCGCGCGGCGTCCGAGGCGAGATAGACCGCCGCGCCGACCAGTTCGTCCACCTCGCCCATGCGGCGCATGGCGGCGTTGAGCCGGGCCTCTTCCTTGCGCGCCTCGGGCATGCGCTCGCGGTTGAGATCGGTCAGGAAGAAGCCCGGCGCGATGGCGTTCACCCGCACGCCGGCCTCGCCCCACTCGGCCGCGAGCGTCTCGGTCAGCGAGGCGACGCCCCACTTCGAGACGCCGTAGGCCGCCGCCCCGGCCCAGCCCGTGTGCGCCGCGAGCGAGGTGACGTTGACGATCGACCCCCGCCCGCGCGCGGTCATGCGCCGCCCGAACGCTTGGCAGGCGAAGAACACGCTCTTGAGGTTGGTGTCGAGGATGCGGTCGTAGTCGGCCTCGTCGTGCTCGAGCATCGGCTTGATCGCGATCGTGCCCTGGCAGTTCACCAGCACGTCGAGCGGGCCGTGGTCGGCCTCCACGCGCTCGGCGAGGCGGTCGAGGTCGTCCGGCGCGGTGGCGTCGGCCGCGTAGGCCACGCCCCCGCCGCCGAGCGCCTCGGCCGTCGCGTCGAGCTTCGTCCGGTCGCGTGCGGCGACGAGGCTGCGGGCGCCGGCGGCGCGGTAGCCGAGCGCGATCGCGCGGCCGATGCCGCCCGTGCCGCCGATCACCAGGGTCGTGCGCCCCTTCAGCCCGAAGGCGCTCATCTCGAAGCTCATCGTCCCTCCCTTTCGTCGTCGGGCGCGGAACCGCCGGTTGTCCACGACGCTTGTAACGTCTAGTGTATACGAAAGACACGCAAGGTGCACGGGAGGCGTCATGCCAGGGGTGCTAGCCGACAAGCGGGCGTTCGTGACCGGGGCGGGCCAGGGGATCGGGCGCGCGATCGCGATCGCCTTCGCCGAGGAGGGGGCCCGGGTCACGGCGGCCTCGCGCACGCCCGACAAGATGGCCGACCTGCCCTGGCGGGGGCGCGCCATCCGCCCCGTCGGCTGCGACGTCGCCGACGGGGCGGCGCTGGGCGCCGCGATCGAGGCGGCGGGGCCGATCGACGTCCTCGTCAACTGCGCGGGCTGGGTGCACGACGGCACGCTCCTCGACTGCGACGAGGACGACTGGGCGAGGAGCCTCGAGACCAACGTCACCGCCTGCTACCGCGCCATCCGCGCCGTGCTGCCGGGCATGATCGAGCGTGGCTCGGGCTCGATCGTCAACGTCGCCTCCGTCGCGTCGAGCGTCACGGGCGTGCCGCGCCGCGCGGCCTACGGCGCCTCGAAGGCCGCGGTCGTGGGGCTGACCAAGGCGGTGGCGCGCGATCACGTCCGCGACGGCGTGCGCTGCAACGCGCGCTGCCCGGGCACCACCGACTCGCCCTCGCTGCAGGCGCGCATCGAGGCGACGGACGATCCGGAGGCGACGCGGCGCGACTTCCACGCGCGCCAGCCGATGGGCCGGCTCGGCACGGTCGAGGAGATGGCCGAGGCCGCGCTCTATCTCGCAGGCGACGGGTCCGCCTTCATGACCGGCCAGCTCCTCGTGGTGGACGGGGGGCAGACGCTGTGACCCCCGACGACGATGCCGCCGCCCGCCCGCGCGCGACGCTCGCCGCGCTCGACCGCTTCTGCCGCGCCGTGCTCGAAGGCGCGGGCGCGGACGAGGCCACGAGCGAGGCGGCGACGCGCGCGATGCTGCACGGCACGCGCCACGGCGTCGACAGCCACGGCGTGCGCCTGCTCGACCACTACGCGACGGCGATGACGGGCGGGCGGGTGAACCCGCGGCCGCGCATCTTGGTCGGCGAGGGCGCGGGCGGCGCGGTGGCGTCGCTCGACGCCGACGACGGCCACGGCGCGCTCGCGGCCTACCGCGCGATGGAAGAGGCCGTCGCGCGCGCGCGGACCTTCGGGATCGGCGCCGTCGGCATCCGGCGCTCCTCGCACTTCGCCCCGGCCGGCGCCTACGCGCTCGCCGCCGCCGAGGCGGGCTGCGTCGGGCTCGCCGTCTGCAACTCCGACAGCTTCGTGCGCCTGCACGACGGCGCGGCGCGCTTTCACGGCACCAACCCGATCGCCGCCGCCGTACCCGTCGAGGGCGGACGGCCGTGGCTTCTGGACATGGCCACGAGCGCGGTGCCCTACAATCGCGTGCAGCTCTACCGCAGCCTCGGCATGCCGGTGCCGCCCGCCGCCGCCTCGGACGCCGAGGGGCGCGACACCGAGGACGCGGCCCTCGCCGAGATGCTGGCCCCCCTCGGCGGCGCCTTCGGCTTCAAGGGCGCGGGGCTCGGCGGGCTGGTCGCGATCCTGCGCGCCGTGCTGACGGGGGCGAGGCTCGATCCGGACATCGCGCCGATGGCGGGGCCGGACTTCGCCACGCCCCGCGACGTCGGCGCCTTCGTGCTGGCGCTGCGCCCGGACGCCTTCGTGACGGCCGAGACCATGCGGGCGGCGATGCGGCGCTATCTCGATCTGCTCCGCGCCTCGCCGGCGCGCGAGGGCGCGCGGGTCATGGCGCCGGGCGACCGCGAATGGGCCGAGGCCGAGCGGCGCGAGCGCGAGGGCGTCACCCTCGACCCCGAGACCGCCAGCGCCTTCGAGCGCCTCGCCGAACGCCTCGGCGTCCCCCTGCCGTACGCGGACGCCGCCTGAGCCCGGCCGCGCCCGCTCGACGACCCGAGGATCCGCAGCCCGAAGGATCGGATCCCGACCAACCAGAGGAGGAATACCGCCATGATCCGCAACCGGGTTTCGTTCGCCGCCGCCTGCGTCGGGGCCATCGGCTTCGCCTTCGCCGCCGAGGCGCAGCAGACGCTGCGCTTCAACCACGTCCTCGGCCCGAACGAGCCGTTCCACGAGGGCTTCACCGCCTGGGCCGAGGCGGTCTCGGAGCGCACCGACGGCGCGCTCGAGATCGAGGTCTACCACTCCTCCCAGCTCGGCGTGGAGGAGGACATCATCGAGCAGATCCGCCAGGGCGCGAGCTTCGGGCAGAACACCGACGCCGCGCGCCTCGGCAACTACGTCCCCGAGATCGCGGTGGTGAACGGACCCTACTTCGTGCGCTCGGTCGACAAGGCCTTCGCCCTCGCCGAGGCGCCGACGATGGACGAATGGGAGACGACGCTCGCCGAGGAGCACGGGCTCAAGGTGGTCTGCTTCGACTGGGTGCAGGGCTTCCGCCACTTCTTCACGAACAAGGCGGTGCGCTCGCCCGAGGATCTGAACGGGCTGCGCGTGCGCACTCCGCCCGCGCCGATCTGGCAGGAGTCGGTACGCGCGCTCGGCGCCGAGCCGGTGGCGATGAACTTCGGCGACGTCTACCCGGGACTGCAGCAACAGGCGATCGACGGCGCCGAGCTGGTCTATCCCAACATCACCGCGGCCAACCTCAACGAGGTGCTGAGCCACGCCAACGAGACCGCGCACATCCTGCTGGTGAACTTCCAGGTCGTCAGTTCCTCGTGGTTCGACGCCCTGCCCGAGGCACACCAGACCGCGCTGGTCGAGGAGTGCCGCACCGCGGGCCAGAACACCTCGCGCACCATTCAGGAGGCGTCCGAGGAGGCGAAGGCCATGCTCGAGGACGCCGGCATGACCGTCGTCGAGGACGTCGACATGGAGGCGTTCCGCCAGGCCGGCGAGAAGGCCTACGAGGCGCTCGGCCTCACGGAAGCGAAGGACGCGCTCCAGAGCGAGATCGCCGAGTGAGAGGTGCCGGCGCGCGCCGCGACCCGGCGGCCGGGCGCGGCACGCGCTGGCGCCGGGACGGCAACCCGGGGCGCGTGGGGTCCGTCGGGGACGGGCCACGCGTCGACGGAGGCGGACGATGCGCAAGGCATACGCGACGATCCTGAAGGCGGAGGGCGTGATCGCGGGCATGCTCCTGTTCGTGATGGTGACGGCCATCTTCGCGGGCGGCGTCACCCGCATGATGGCCATGCCGCAGAACTGGACGATCGACGTGGCGAGCTGCGCCTTCGCCTGGGCCTGCTTTCTCTGCGCCGACATCGCCTGGCGGCGCGATGCGCTGATGTCGATCGACTTCCTGCCCGCGCGCCTGCCGCCACGCGGACGGCAGGCGCTCGGCCTTCTCAACCTCGCGCTGATCACGGGCTTTCTCGGCTACCTGATCTGGACGGGGCTGGAGCTGTCGTGGACCAGCCGCGCGCGCAGCTTCCAGGGCATTCCTTCGATCAGCTACTCGCTCGTCACGCTGAGCCTGCCGGTGGGGAGCCTCCTGCTCCTCGTGACGACCGTGCTCAAGATACGCGATCTCCTGCGCGACGGGCCGGGCGAGGCGGCGATGCCGACGCCGCGCGGGCGGGCGGGCTGACGCGATGGTCTGGGTGCTCCTCGCCTTCGCCGTGCTCCTCGTCATCGGCATGCCGGTGGCCTTCGCCATCGGCATCGCCGGCACGGTGTTCTTCCTCCTGAATCCCTACCTGCCCGCGACCATCCCGGTGCAGCGCACCGTCTCGCAGACGCAGAACTTCGCCCTGCTCGCGGTGCCGCTGTTCATCATGGCCGGCAACTACATGAACCGCTCGGGCATCACGACGCGGCTGCTCGGCCTCGCCTCGATCCTGACCGGGCGCTTCAAGGGCGGGCTCGCGCAGGTCTCGCTCGCGCTCTCGGGGCTGATGGGCGGGGTCTCGGGCTCGGCCATCGCCGACGCGGCGATGCAGGCGCGCATGCTCGGCGCCGAGATGATCGAGCGCGGCTTCGCGCGCGGCTTCACCGCGGGCGTGCTCTCCTTCGGCGCGGTGCTGACGCCGATCATCCCGCCCGGCATCGGCATGATCCTCTACGGCACCATCGGCCAGGTCTCGATCGGGCGGCTGTTCGCCGCCGGGATCGTGCCCGCGCTCCTGCTCTGGCTGGGACTCGCCGCGGCGGTGTGGCTCACCGCGCGGGCGAGGGGCTACCGGCCGGAGCGGACCGAGCGCGCCTCCGCCCGCGAGATCGGGCGCGGCCTCGCGGGCGGGATCTGGGCGATCCTGTTCCCCGTCTTCCTCCTGCTCGGCCTGCGCTCGGGGGTGTTCACCCCCTCCGAGATCGGCGCCTTCGCGGTGATCTACGCGCTGGTGGTCGGGCTCGCGATCTACCGCGAACTCGGTCGGCACGGCTTCGTCGAGGCGCTGGAAGGCAGCCTGTCGGACATCGGCTCGGTCATGTTCCTGATCGCGCTCTCGGCGATCTTCTCCTACTCCATCGTGTTCGAGCGCGTGCCCGAGACAGTGGCGGGCTGGGTCACGGACGCGACCGGCAGCCTGTACGGCGTGATGGTGCTGATCGCGCTGGTGATGGTGGTGGTCGGCTTCTTCGTCGACGCCACCGTGCTGATCATCATGCTGACACCGATCTTCCTGCCGGTGGTCGAGCGCCTCGGCGGCGACCCGGTGCACTTCGGCATCGTCTTCATCGTGGCTGCGACCATCGGCAACTTCACGCCCCCGGTCGGCGCGGCGATGTACGCGGTCTGCTCGATCCTGAAGTGCCCGATCGGCGAGTACACGCGCGAATCCGTACTGCTGTTCGGAGCGGTCGTCGCGACGACGCTGGCGCTGATCTTCCTGCCCTCCATCGTGCTGTTCCTGCCGAACCTCGTCTTCGGCGGCTGAGCCGTCGCCCTATCCCCGAGCCTGCGACCACGACCCGAGCAGGAGACAGGCGCCCCTCTCGCAACGGAGCCAGGCCGGCTGCCCAAACCCGGCGCTCCCGGGCCCCTCGCGAATACGTGGAGCCGACCCCGAGCCGATCTTGAGCCGTGACGGACGATGCCGGCTCTGCGCGCCTCGTCCACGTCGCTCGTGATCGTGCGCCGTCAGGGAGCATCGCGTCGGCAGGGGTGGCGGACGTGCTCGATCAGGGCGCGCAGCTTGGGCGCGACGGTCCGCCGGCTCGGGAAGTAGAGGAAGAAGCCGGCGAAGGGCGGCCCGTACTCTTCGAGCAGCGCGATCAAGTCGCCGCGCGCGATCGGCTCGCGAAAGCTCTCGGCCACGCCGAAGGTGATGCCGGCACCCGCGAGCGCGAGGCGGATCATCAGCCCCATGTCGTTGCTCGTCACCATCGGCTCGACGGCGACGTCGTACCAGCGCCCGCCTTCGGCGAACTCCCAGCGATAGGGCGCGACGTTCGCGGCGGGGCGCCAGCCGATGCAGCGGTGCGCCGCCAGGTCGCGCGGATGGACGGGCGTCCCGTGGCGGTCGAGGTAGGCGGGGGACGCGACGGCGATCTGGCGCTGAGCGGCGGAGACCGGCACGGCGATCATGTCGCGCTCGATCACCTCGCCGAGGCGCACGCCCGCATCGAAGCCGTGTGCGACGATGTCGAACTCGTCGTCGGTGACGGTGATGTCGAGCCCGACCTCCGGATACGCCTCCAAGAAGGACGCCAGCAGCGGACCCGCGATGAAGCGCTCGGCGATCGAGGAGACCGCGAGGCGCAGCCGTCCCCGCGGTCGGATGCCGGCGTCGCGCGCGGTCTCGACGGCGGCGTTCAGGTCGGTGAGCGCGCCGGCGGCCTCGGCGTAGAGCCGCTCGCCCGCCTCGGTCAGGCCGACGCTCCGGGTCGTGCGGTGCAGGAGCGCCACGCCGAGCGAGGCTTCCAGGCGCTGCATGGTCTGGCTGACGGCCGAACGGGTGACCCCGAGCCGGTCGGCGGCGGCGCGGAAGCCGCGGGCCTCGGCGACGGCGGCGAAGGTGGCGAGCGCGTTGAGATCGACAGCCATTGTCAAGCAACGCTTACCGCGGTGACCACGAACGAGCAAGTTCTCTTACCTCGCCGTCTTCTCTAACTCGTCGTCACGGCGCCGATCCGTGGTGTCGAAGAGGAGAGACACGATGATGTCGATCACCGCAGTGCCACCGCGCCTCGGGGCCCTCGGGCTCGCCGCCGCATTGGCCGTGAGCCCCGCGAGCCTCGCGCTCGGCGACACCGAGGGCGAGGCCGCGATGGAGGCGCGCAACGCGGCCGTCGCGCTGCAAGCGCGCAACGCGACCATCGCGCTGGAAGCGCGTAACCGCGCCACCGTGCGCGAGGCGTTCGACGCCTGGGCCGAGGGCGAGGCGGTGTTCGCGCGTCTGATCGCCGAGGACGTCACCTGGACGATCCACGGCTCCAGCCCGGTCGCGGGCACCTACCACGGGCTCGACGACTTCGTCGCGCGGGCCTCGCGGCCCCTGATCAGCCGCCTCGCCGGCCCTCTGGTGCCGACCGTCCACCGTATCTGGGCGGACGGCGACACCGTGGTGATCCGCTTCGACGGGGCGGCGACCACGACCTCGGGCGCGCCCTACCGCAACAGCTTCCTGTGGATCTTCCGCATGGAGGACAGCCGCGTGGTCGAGGCGGAGGCGTTCCTCGACCTCGCCGCCTACGATGCGGTGGTCTTCCACGAGGAGCCGGCGCGGTGAGCGGGGCACAGGCGGTCGCGTCGGGCCCGGTAACCGGGAGGGACACCCCCGCGACCCTGGACAGGACCGTCCTCGTCACCGGGGCCTCCAGCGGCATCGGCGAGGCCATCGCCCGCGACCTCGCCGCCGCCGGCGCGCGCGTCATGCTCGGCGCGCGGCGCACCGAGCGGCTCGCGCGTATCGTCTCGGAGATCGAGGCGGCGGGCGGCGCGGCACGCGCGCGCCGGCTCGACGTGACAGACCGCGACGACGTGCGCGCCTTCGCCGACGCGGCCCGCGCCGAATGGGGCGGAGTGGATGCGATCGTCAACAATGCCGGCGTGATGCCGCTCTCGCCGATGGCCGCGATGAAGCTCGACGAGTGGGATCGCATGGTCGACGTCAACGTCAAGGGCGTGCTCCACGGCATCGCCGCCGTGCTGCCCGAGATGCGCACGGCCGGACGGGGCCACATCGTCACCATCGGCTCGATCGGCGCGCTGCAGGCGGTGCCGATGGCCGCGGTCTACTGCGCGACCAAGTTCGCCGTGCGCGCGATCTCGGACGGGTTGCGCCAGGAGTGCGACGCGATCCGGGTTACCTGCATCCATCCGGGCGTGGTCGAGAGCGAGCTGGCCTCGGGCATCACCGACGAGGCGGCCGCCGCGGCGATGGAGGCCTACCGCGCCGTGGCACTCCGCCCCGACGCCGTCGCGCGCGCCGTGCGCTACGCGCTGGTGCAGCCGGACGACGTCGACGTGAGCGAGATCGTCGTGCGCCCGACCGCGGCCGGGCACTGACCTCGCCGGGCGGGGGGCGCCGCGCCCCGGCCCGACGTCCCCTGGCCTCGACTACAGCAGGTCCTCGACGCGGATCGGCAGACGGCGCACGCGCCGGCCCGTGGCGTGCCAGACGGCGTTCGCGACCGCTGCCGCGACGCCGGTCATCACCACCTCGCCGAGGCCCTTCGCGCCGGTAGCGTTCAGCCGCGGGTCGGGCACGTCGATGAAGCCGACCTCGCACCGGCCGATGTCGGCGTTCACCGGGACGAGGTACTCGGCGATGTCGGCGTTGAGAAAGCCGCCGTAGCGGGGGTCCACCTCGCTCGCCTCGTGCAGCGCGGCGCCGATGCCCCAGACGACGCCGCCCCTGACCTGGCTCCCGGCGGTGCGCGGACTGACCACGCGCCCGCAGTCCACGACGCTCACCACGCGCGGGACGCGGATCCGGCGGGTGCCCGGGTCCACCCGGACCGCGACGAAGTGCGCCGCGTAGCTGTAGCCGACGAACGCGCCGTAGACCGGCCCCCACGGGGCGGGCAGGCCCCGGTGGAGCCTGTCCGCCAGCTCGGCCGGTTGCCCGGGCGCACGCCGCTCGAAGCGGACCTCGTGGTCGTCGAGCCCGCGTGCCGCCAGGGCGGCGAGCGGGTCGGGGCCGAGGTCCGCGAGAAGCCCGTCGGCGGCCTCCACCGCCGCGGGGATGGCGGTCGCCGTGCCCCACGAGCCCGCTGTCAGGTGCTGGGGCACCTCCCTCGTGTCGCCGACGACCGCCTCGACGTCCGCCGGGTCGATGCCGAGGCGTTCGGCCACCGCGTTCGCGAGCGCCGTGCGCACGCCCTGGCCCATCTCGTGGACGCCCACCGTCACGGTGGCCGTGCCGCCTCGGCGCAGCACCAGCGCGGCGACGGCCGGCGCGGTCGAGGCCTTGTAGCAGCCGCAGCCCACGCCCATGCCGATCAGCGTGCCGTCGCCGTCCGTCATCGAGCCGGGCTCCGGCGTGCGGGCGGACCACCCGAACATCGCCGCCCCCCGTTCGAGACACGCCGACAGGTGGCGGGAGGACAGCGGCAGGCCCGTGACCGGGTCGGTGTCGGTGTCATGCTCCCGCCGGTACGCGACCGGGTCGCGCTTCAGGCGCTCGGCCATCTCGTCCACGGCGCAGTCCAGCGCGAAGGAGGCGACGTGCTCGAACGGCGCGCGCATGAAGCCCGGCGTCTGCACGTCGGTCTGAACGATCCGCTGGTGGCCACGGAAGTTCGGAATGCCGTAGAGGCGTGCCGCCGCGTTGGCGTGGTCGAGCGGGAAGAGGTCGTGGCGCGAGCTCTGCGCGTCCGCGTCGTAGAGCACACCGGTCATCCGGCCCGACGCGTCGGCGCCGAGCCGGATGCGGTGGACCGACTGCGGCCGGAAGCTCGCGTCGTGGAAGAGCTGCGCGCGCGGCACCACCATCTTGACCGGCGCGCCCGCCTCCCGCGCCGCCCAGGCGACGAGCGCGGTCTGCATCTGCATCGAGTTCTTCTGTCCGAACCCGCCGCCGACCTGGGGCGAGATCACCGTGACGCGCCCGGGGGCGATCCCGAGCACCGCGGCGACGCCGAAGCGCAGCGCCGAGGCGTTCTGCGTGCCCTCGTGGATCGTGACGTCCTCGCCGTCCCAGACGGCCAGCGTCGAGACCAGCTCCATCGGGTTCTGGTGCTGCGGCGGGCTGGCGAAGGTGGCGTCGATCACGGTGCTGGCCGCGTCGAGCGCCGCCTCGGCGTCGCCCGCGACGGTGTCGCCGAACAACTGCTGGGGCAGCGGCGACTCGGCCTGGGGTATGACCGTCACGCCGTCGCCGTCGATGGTGCTCGAGAAAGGCTCCGCCGCGTAGCGCGCCGAGACGAGGCCGGCGGCCTCGGCGGCCGCTTCGAGCGTGTCGGCCACGACCATGGCGACCGGCTGGCCGCGGTGGCGGATCTCGTCGGTCAGAAGCGGCTGGACCCCTTGGAAGGAATGGCCGCCGGCCAGCAGGAACCCGTCGGGGTGGAGCGCGCCCGTATCCTCGTGCGTCAGCACCAGGCGCACGCCCGGCACCGCGCGTGCTGCGCGCGTGTCGATCCCGGTCAGGCGCCCCCGGACGGTGGTCGAGACGGCGAAGAGCGCGTGCAACATTTCCTTGGGGCGGTGGTCGGCGCCGAAGATCGGCGCGCCGGTGACCTTCGCGCGCGCATCGACGCGCGGCGTGTCGGGGAAGGGTCCGTCGGCCATCGATCAGCTCCTCGATCGCGCGACCATCAGGGCGTCGGCGACCGCGCGGGCGCCGAGCTCGGTCTTGAAGGCGTTGTGATCCGTCGTCCGGGCGCCGGCGAAGGCGACCTCGCCGGCCTCGCGCGCCGCGGCCGGCGTCAGCCGCCGGCCCGCGAGCGCGCGTTCGGCGGCCCGCGCTCGCCAGGGGGTCGTCGCGACCCCGCCGAGGGCGATGCGCGCCTCGCGCATGACGTCGCCCGCCATGGCGAGCCCCACCGCCGCTGAGACCACGGCGAAGGCGTAGGACTCGCGATCGTGGATCTTGTGGTAGGTGGAGGCCCTTGCGGCGTCGCCGTGCGGCACGCGGATCGCGGTGATGATCTCGCCCTCCGCCAGCGTGTGGTCGCGCTCGGGCGCGTCGCCGGGCTCGCGATGCAGATCGGCTATGGGCATCCGGCGCGCCCCGTCGGGGCCGAGGACGTCCAGCTCGGCGTCGAAGGCGATCAGCGCCACGGCGAAGTCGCCGGGGTAGGTCGCGATGCAGGCGGGCGAGCCGCCGAACAGCGCGTGGTTCCGGTTCAGCCCGTCGATCGCCGCGCAACCCGACCCCGGCGCGCGCTTGTTGCAGGCGTGGGGCGCGCCGTGGCGGAAGTAGGCGCACCGCGTCCGCTGCAGCAGGTTGCCGCCCAGCGAGGCCATGTTGCGAAGCTGCTGCGAGGCGGCCTTCCACAGCGCTTCCGACAGCGCGGGAAAGTCGGTGGTCACCGCCCGGTGCTCGGCCGCGTCGCTCATCCGCACCAGCGCCCCGAGCACGAGGGTCTCGTCCTCGACCGTCACGTCGTCGAGCGGAAGGCGACCGATGTCGACGATCCGGTCGGGGCGCTCGACGCCGAGCTTCATGAGATCGTAGAGCGTCGTGCCGCCGGCCATGACCCGCGCATCGCTCCGCAGCGCCGCCACCGCCTCGTCGGCCGATCCGGCCCGCAGGTAGGAGAAGGGCCGCATGCTCAGGCCTCCATCTCGTCGCGGGCCTGGAGGACGGCGTCGACGATGCTCTCGTAGGCGCCGCAGCGGCAGAGGTTGCCGGACATGTACTCGCGGACCCGGTCGCGCGAGGTGGCATGGCCCTCCCGGACGCAGGCGATCGCGGCCATGATCTGCCCCGGCGTGCAGTAGCCGCACTGGAGCGCGTCGTGGTCGATGAAGGCCCGCTGCATCGGGTGCAGCCCGCCCTCGGTCTCGAGCCCCTCGATCGTGCCGACGGCGCGGGCCTCGCACTGCACGGCGGGCGTCAGGCAGGCGGCGACCCGCCGGCCGTCGACGAGCACGGTGCAGGCGCCGCATTGTCCGTGATCGCAGCCCTTCTTGGTGCCGAAGAGGCCTCGGTCCTCGCGCAGGAAGTCGAGGAGGGACACCCTCGGGTCGAGCGTCGCCGCCACCGGCGCGCCGTTGATCCGGAACGACGTGTTCACGCTGGCCGAGAAGGCCACGGTCTCCGCGGCGGCCGGCGTCGCGCCAGCAGGCCAGCCGATCCCGGCGACGGCCAGGCCCGCCGTCCCGCCCGCCAGGACCTCCCGCCTGGTCGGTCCGTCTGTCGAGGTCTCGTCGATGTCGCGATCGTCCGGCACGGCGGCCTCTCCTTCCTCTCCGGGTATCGCGGCCGCCGAGGGCGATCCGCGGCGTGTCGGCCGAGGGCCCGGTCCCCGGGCTCCCGGCACGTCGACCCGCTCGTCGGTCTTGCCGCCGAAGAAGAGGGCTATCCCCGTCGCGCGATCCGTCATGCCGCCGCTCCTCGTCCGACCGCGCCCGACGTCGGGCCGCTCGACGAGAGAGCTAGACTATGGCCGTCGACCGGTTAATCGGGCAGCTCTCGGAATCAGCATTCGGAAAATCCGAACGATGGATCGCTTCGACGAGATGCGCGTCTTCACCCGCGTCGTGGAGATGCGCAGTTTCCGCCGGGCGGCGGAGAGCCTCGGCCTGCCGCCTTCGACGGTGACGGACGCGGTCAAGAGGATCGAGGCCCGGCTCGGGGTGCGGCTTCTCGATCGCACGACGCGCGTGGTCGCGCCGACGCTCGACGGCGAGGCCTGGCACCGCCGGTGCCTCGCGATCGTCGCCGACGTCGAGGACGCGGAAGCCGCCTTCACGAACGATGCCGCGCGCGGTCGTCTCCGCGTCGACGCGCACGGCGTCGTGGCACGGCACTTCCTGCTGCCGGGGCTGCCCGGTTTCCTCGCGCGCCATCCCGATCTCGATCTCGTCCTGTCCGACGGCGACAGGCTCGTCGATCTGATCCGCGAGGGGGTCGACTGCGTGATCCGCGTCGCCCGTCCGGACGACAGCGATCTCATCGTCCGCCGCCTGGGGGAGTTCCCCGAAGCGGTGGCGGCCGCGCCGACCTATCTGGAACGCCGCGGCGTGCCGCGCACCCCCGACGATCTCGACGGCCACGAGACGATCGGCTTCCTGTCCTCGCAGACGGGCGCGGTGCTGGGTCTCGAGTTCGGCCGCGGCACCGAGACCGTGACTCGGTCGCTGCCGACGTCCCTCGTGACCACCAGCGCCGAGATCATGGTGGATGCCGCCAGACGCGGTCTCGGCCTGATCCAGGTGCCCCGCTATCATCTCGTGGAGGACTTCGAGACAGGCCGGCTCGTCGAAGTCCTGAAGGAATACGCCCCCGATCCTTCACCCGTCGTGGCGCTCTATCCGCGCGACAGGCAGCTCTCGCCACGGCTCCGCGTCTTCCTCGACTGGTTGTCGGAGATCGACTTCACTGGCTGAGCGCCCGTCGGGATGGACCTCCATGACCGTCTCCGTCGCGGACTGGGTGGCGAGCGAGGGCCCGGACCGCCCGCGCGCGGCTCTCCCGCGATCTCGGCTCCGGCGCCCCCTGGACGGCCGCGCCGCGCCCCCCGGCTCGCCCGCCATCCGCCCCCGCGACAGCCCTCGGCCGTCCGTGACCCGATCGAGAAGTGCAGCAACCGTCCAGACGACCGTGTCGTCCCCTCTCAAGAGGCATCGACCAGGCATCGGCTCAGGGCCGTCAGCAGCGGATCGTCGGCGCGCTCCTCGCGCAGGGCGACGGCGCAGCCGAGCGCGAGGGGGACGCCCCTGATCGCGCGTCGCGCCAGTGCGCCCTCGCGCAGCCGCGCGAGCGGGCGGGGCAGCAGGGCGACGCCCACGCCGACGGCGGCGAGCGCGAGGGCGGCGAGGAAGGTTTCGGCCTCGGCCACGACGCGCGGCGCCCGGCCCGCGTCGCGAGCGGCGGCGACGAGCGCGTCGCTCAGCCGCGGCGCGCGCCGGCGCGGATGCCACACGAGGGGGTGAGCCAGCACCTCGTCGAGCGCGGGCTCGGCCGAGAGCGCGAAGGCGTCCGGGGCGAACACCGCATCGAGCGGCTCGGACGCGAGCGGGCTCACCGACAGGTCCGTGCGATCGAGCGGCGGGTGCAGGAGCGCGAGATCGATGTCGCCGCGCGCGAGCGCCGCCTCCGCCTCGACCGTGCCGGCCTCGCGCACGACCAGATCGACCCCCGGATGCGCGCGGCGGAACGCGGCGACGGCGTCCATGGCCGGCGAGAGCGCGAACACCGCCGTCAGCCCGAGGCGCAGCGTCCGCTCGGCGCCCTCGGCGAAGCGCCGTGCCGCGAGGCGGGCGTGATCGAGGCGCGCGATCGCGGCCTCCGCCTCCGGGCGGAAGGCGACGCCGAACGGGGTCAGACGCACCGTTCGGGTGGTGCGGGCGAACAGGGCGGCGCCCAGTTCGTCCGCGAGCCGGCGCACCTGCGCCGAGAGCACCGACTGCGTGACGCCGGTGCGCTCGGCGGCGCGGCGGAAGTTCAGCTCGTCGGCGAGGACGAGGAACAGGCGCAGGCGTCGGGCTTCCATGCGCGGCGATTATCCCGTTCGGGCGATCAATGCACGCGACTATCCGATTTCCCCTTCGCCTCGGCGTCGGTCATTCGGGGCGTGTCGATCGCCCGCGCCGTCGCGGGCCTGCTCGGAGAGCTCCATGCGCCTGCTGTCCCTCGCCGCTCTCGTTCTCGCCCCCGTCGCCGCGGGGGCCCAAGGGGGCCCGCCGCCTGGCCTCGAAGGGCGCGCGCTCGTCTCGATCCACGACGGCGACATGCTGGCCTCGGCTTACGTCACCGGCCGGCTCGGCGCGCCCGAGGGCGAGGACAGGCTCACCGTGCTCTCGCTCGACGATCTGTCCGTCGCCCGGGTGCCGGTGTCGAACTCGGTCGCGGGCGCGCCGACGGCGATCGCGGTCACGCCCGATGGCCGCTTCGCGGTGGTCTCCGAAAGCCTCGGGCCGCGGTCGGAGGGCGGCGAGACGTTTCGTGACCTAACGCCGGGCGGGGCGCTAACGCTGGTCGACATCAGCGATCCGCGTGCGCCCCGGGTTGTCGGCGAGGTGGAGGTCGGCGCGCGCCCCGACGGCCTCTCGATCAGCCCTGACGGGACGATGGTCGCCATCGCGCTGCATCAGTCCGACGGGCGCGGCGTCGCCTTCGTGCGCGTCGAGGACGGCATGCTCGGCGCGGTCAGCCATGCGAGCCTGCCCGCCATCAGCAGCGACCAACGCGTCAGCCACGTCGAGTGGCACCCCTCCGAGGACATCGTCGCGATCCACGCGGTGGACCAGGCGACGATCCACTTCGCCCGCGTCGAGCGTGGCGCGGACGGCGTGACGCTGGAGCCCCACGGCAATCCGGTGCTGACCTCGAAGTATCCGTTCATGGGCCGCTTCACCCCGGACGGCGCGTTCTACCTCACCGCCAACCTCTACTGGGGTCCCGACGTGGTCGGCACCTGGACCGAGGCGCCCGAGGGCGACGTGACCGCGATCCGGGTCGGCGCCGAGAGCGAGGACGGCGAGGTGCACAACACCCTCGCCGGCCGCGTCGGCACCGCGCGCTCGCCCGAGGGCATCGCGATCTCGCCCGACGGCGAATGGGCGGTGACGACCAACCTGGAGGTGTCCTACGCCCCTGCCGACGACCCGCGCCACACGCCCTACGCCTCGCTGACGCTGATCGACCTCGACCCGGAGACGGGCACGATGGAGACGGTCGCCACCTTCCCCTACGACGGCATCCTGCCCGAGGCAGCGGCCTTCGACGCCTCGGGCCGCTACGTGATGGTGGTCAACTACGACCAGCCCGACGGCGGGCCGGAGGGCGGCTCGATCGACGTCTGGCGCCTCGTGGACGGCGACGACCCGAAGCTCGTGCGGACGCGGCACAGCATTCAGGTGCCGCACGGACCGCACTCGACCGTCCTCGTGCGATAGCGTCGCCTGGGAGGAGAACAGAACGGTCGCCTCATAGCGCACCTTGGGTGGCCGGGCTGCGCCCGGTCCATCACCCAAGGCTTCCGTTCACGGCGACAGCCGCGATCGGCAGGGGTTGACCCGGAGCGGACATCAGACGGCGATGGCTGCGGTTACGAAGGCGGGCGACAGCCAGGACGCCGGCAATGCCCGCGGACGGCGCGACGCCGACGCCAGAGGCGGCGAAGGGCGCGCGGCCCACGGTTTCCGCGTGCTTTCGAGTTCCGACGCGCTGCTGCGGAAGCGGGCGGTCGCGCCCCATGCCGGGTGGGCGCGGCGCGGCCGAGCGCGGGACCGTGCGGCACCAAGAAAAACTTTGAACCTCTTCGCCGGGTCCTCCGACCAAGCGGCATCGACAACCCACTAGGAGGACACTGACCATGAGCATCGAAACCATGTACTTCGGCGGACGCGGCGGAAAGGAATTCGGCATCGCAGGGTTCGAAGAGATCGGCCTGCGCTCCGGCAATCGGATCGACGCGCTGCTGCTCGACGGCGAGCGCCACGGCGGCAACGGCGGGTGGGCGCAGTCGGGTCTGTCGCTCAGCAGCGACGAATACATCGACCAGCTGTCGATCAGGTCGGACAGCAGGATCGACAGGCTCGAGCTGCGCACCAACCACGGCCGCACCATGGTCCATGGCGGCGGCGGTGGCAAAGACAGGGGAACGTTCGCGAACATCCGCGTGCTCGGCTTCGGCGGACGCTCCGGCAGCGAACTGGACCAGCTGGCCATCCACTTCATCCGGAACTACGACCCCAGCCAGGCGGAGCCGGGTCTTCAGACCGCGATCATCGGCGTCGTGCCGCAGGGCGAGCAGATCGAGACCTTCGTCTCGAGCCGCGTCGCCAGGATCAACTCCACCCGCCGCCTGTTCCAGACGACCTTCACGGCCAACCAGAGCAGCTCGCTCGGGGCGTCGCTCGGCAACGCCAAGGGCGAGTTCACGGCCATGGCCAGCCGGTCCCTGGGCCTCACGCAGGTCGTCGAGAAGGAGTTCCTCGAGCAGACCGAGACCGAGGAGGTGAACAGCGAGACGATCACCCGCTCGCCCGGTCGGGGGTTCGTCGGGCTCGAGACGGTTCAGGTCGAGGTGTACCGCGTCGACGCCCCCTCGCGCGACCTCGAGGATGCCGTCTGGTGGACCTTTCCGGTCGGCACGCCCGAGTACGTCGAGGTGCGCGAGGAGATCGGCATCCCGTCGGTCGAAAGCGTCATCGACATGACCGGCGTGTTGAGCCTGCAACTGCCGGTGATGGCGGCCCGGAAGACGCAGCGGTTCGGCTGCGACTGGTACGCTGCGGAACGCTGAGGCTGGCGGCAAGACGACCCGCGTTCGGCCCGAACCCCGCCGTGCGGAGCGCGGGCCGACGATCCGGGCGCTGCGGGGACGGCGTCCGGACGACGTGCCTACATGTCTCGAAAGGGCTCGATCCTGCCGTTCGCTACGGCGGTCGCGAACGACCGCCAAGGCGGGTAGCACGGCCATCGGCCGAGCGGCCGCCCATGGCGCGAGGCAGGCGCTCCCGCTTCGTCGGAAACCATAACCGTTCCAGACGCTTGGTGCCAACGCTCGAAGGTGGCGCGGCGATCACCTGCGATCGCCACGCCCATCGTGGATCAGATGTCGGTGCCCTCGGCCAGCGCGAGCGCGTCCTCGATGTCGACGCCGAGGTAGCGCACCGTGCTCTCGATCCGGGTGTGGCCGAGCAGGATCTGAACAGCGCGCAGGTTGCCGGTCCGCTTGTAGATCAGCGATGCCTTCGTCCGCCGCAGCGAGTGCGTGCCGTAGTCCGCAGGGTCGAGGCCAATCGATCCGACCCAGTCGTCGACGAGCCGGGCGTACTGGCGAGTGGTCAGATGCGCGCACCGGTGCAGCCGGCTCGGGAACAGGACGTCGTCGAGCCCGCCACCGCGCTTCGTCAGCCAGGCGAGCAGGCTGTCGCGCGCCGGCTCGGTGATCTCGAACTGCACGGGCTGCTTCGTCTTCTTCTGAACGATGGTGGCACGCCGACGGACCTTTCCGCTCGAGACCACGTCGCCGATGCGAAGGGCGACGAGATCGCAGCCTCTGAGCTTGCTGTCGATGGCGAGATCGAACAGCGCCCGATCGCGGATCCGACCACCACGAGAGAGTTCGAAGCGGATCGCCCAGATCTCTTTCGGCTTCAGCGCCTTCTTCGGCCCGATCTTGCAGCCGTGGTTCCAGGGCCGTGATGCGGCCCGTCCAGCTTGCTGGTCGTGGCCAAAGCTCGTCGATGTCGTCATTGTCGCCGTCATCCCTCGCCTCCTCCTCGGTGCCGGGGACAGTCTCGCCAGAACCACGATCCCGCGCCTTGACGGCCCTCGCAGCGCGCCGACATGCTACTGGGTAGCATCGCCAGGGAGGCCGCCATGACCGTGAAGGCGTCGGTGTCGATCTCGCAGGAGCAGGAGGCCTTCGCCCGCGCGCTCGTGCGCGAGGGCCGCTACGCCAGCCTCAGCGCCGTTGTGCAGCGCGGTCTCGAACTCCTGCGCGAAGACACGGAGACGAAGGAAGCCGAGATCGCCGCGCTGCGCGCGCTCCTGCGCGAGCGGGCTGAGGGCTCGTTCGTCTCCGTGGCCGAGGGGCGCGCTGCGACCGAGGCGATGATCGAGCGGAAGAAGCGCGAGCGTGGCCTTTGCGGTCGTCCGCTCGCGGGCGTCCGACCGCGACCTCGCGCTGATCTTCGATCACCTCGTCGACAGCTACCAAAGCGTGGGTGAGGACGAGCGCGAGGCCGTCGAGCGCGCCGCCGCCCGGGTGACGGCGATCGAGGATATCTTGGAAGCGCTCGGTGCCGCACCCTTCCAAGGCACGCTCATGCCGGCGTTGATGCCGGGCCTTCGCCGCGTCACGAAGGACCGGGCGATCTTCTACTTCATCGTCGACGAGGCGCAGGAGTGCGTGCTGGTGCTCGCCGTGTTCTTCGGCGGCCAGGACCACCAGCGGCGCATGCTGCTCCGGCTCGCTGGCGGGGACGCATGATCATCCGCTCCACCGGGCCTTCGCCACGCCCGAACACCGCCATGCCATCGACCGTCCGCAACCCATGGCGGGACCTCGCAGGCTTGCCCTACAGGGCCAGAAACCGGACAAAACGTGCGGAGCTTTCGCCAAGGGGTTCTGTCCGTGAAAAATTCTGCGTTTTCATCGGCAGGGCCAGATAGGTCAGAAACCACCGTTCTTAGCGCATCGGTTTCGGCAGAGAGTTGTTGTGGCTGCGTCACCGCCTCGTGATGGCCGTTGGACCCGCAGGTTACAAGCGACCATCTCTTGTGCTATACTACGACATGCTCAGCTTCGATGCGGCAACAGCCAAGCTCTTTGAGATCGCTTATCAAGGCGGCGATGTCAATCGACGCCGAAGAATGGCCTTCGATGCGTTGCATCTGATTGAAGGGGATGCGGTTGCTGATATCGGTTGCGGCAATGGACTTCTCTCTGGAGAGATTGCGCGCGCCGTCGGTTCGTCAGGACGAGTCGTCGGGATCGACCCGAGTGCGGATATGCGCGCACCGGCTTCACGCCGTTGTGCGGCCTTCCCAACTGTCGAGATCGTAGACGGTCTTGCGGATGCGCTCCCACTTCAAGACGGCGAAGTGGACAAGGCCGTTGCCGTTCAGGTTCTTGAATACCTCTCCAACATCCCAGCCGCTATTGGTGAAGCGCATCGCGTCCTCAGGACAGGTGGACGGTTCGTCGCTGTTGATACTGGCTACAAAACACTCGATTGGTTCTCCGACAACACAGGCCGAATGCAGCGAGTTTTGGAAGCATGGGATCACCACTACACTGAACCAAGGGTTGCTGCGCTCTGGCCTCTCTTGGTCAGCAATGCAGGGTTCGTCGCTGTCGAAGTTGAGCCTTTCACGTTTTGTGACACAACCCTTCGTCCCGACGGCATCGCTTTCATGCTTTTGCACCTGATGTCGCGATATGCTGCCGAGAATGGATACCTGAGCGCTTCGGAGACCAAAGCCTGGTTCAGTGAGCAGGTCGACCTCGCACAGCAACGACGGTTTTTCTTTTCGCTGACATACTATCGGATGAGTGCGATCAAGGCGTAGTTGGCCAAAACCCATACGTTTCTGTCACCGGCGAAAACTACCGCTTCAGTCTAGCCTGAAGGTCGGCTTCCGCGTCGGATTGGAGGGAACGCCTACTTCCGAATCTGGCGGATTTCGATGAAAAAGTCGCGCGGGAAGTATTGCGGGCGGGCCGGCTCGTGAGGTGCTGACGACCGCCCTCAGGCGGTCGCTGTCCTGAGCTTGGCGAGCTTGCGGAGGTTCTGGGCTGCGGCGGCGAGGTGGAAT
>JBHJHI010000081.1:0-85393 GCA_050330995.1 Paracoccaceae bacterium | reverse complement strand
CGTCCATGCCGGCTACCGGTCGGTCACCAGCACCGCCCGCCTCGCCGGGCAGAGCGCCTTCAGCGCCATCCGCTCCGTCGCCGACACCCTCTTCAGACCCACCGTTCAGACGGCCTGAAGCCAGCTGGGTGAGCAGATACGTACATAGAGCCAATCAGCGAGCACTGCTCTCTTATCGTTAGTATTATTCTTGCTTGTGGAAATGTTTGATGTATTCTCAATGCCGTGATTTCGCGAATATGACGCTGCCCGAAGGGACGACCGCCCAGCGCCTCGTCCGAGATAACGAGCGGCTTTCCAGTTTCGTGCGCTCTCCTCAAGCAACTGCTAAATACATCTCTAGCATAATCTCCATTGAAGCTTCCAATATCAGGTGTAATGAAAGCATGATGGCTAAGATCAACATTGTCTTCGTATACTATATCACTTGATTTCTTCAAAAATTGTTTCTGGAACCATGTGGTGCCAGTCTTGTGGGGGCCAACATGAGCAACAACGGGAATATCTAATATGGACTTTGGTATATCTCCCCTGTCCATCTTCGTTGCTACTGACTTATTGTCAATATCTCTTATCAGGAGATGTTCTATGTTATGCATTTTATGTAGCGCCCCTTCGAGTCTGCATGGATTCTTGAATTACTCTAGCGAGAAAGCCATAGGTGTCAACAAGAAATCTAGTTTCTTAGATGTGCAGAGGCTTGGAATAGTAAGGTGAATGGGCTCGGACGGGTCGTCGTGACGGGCGAGCGGGCAGGGCGGCTCACGACCCTCAGCCTCGCCGTTCTGGCGCGCCGGCGGGTCGGACGGCTTGTGGTTGTGCTGGCGCTCGTCCCCGCGGTCGCAAGGCTCGGGATCGGCCTGTCCGACACGGCGCGGCTGCTCGTGTTCGACCGTTGCATCGTCCACTGGTATCTGCCGGCAATGCTGCCGCTCGACCCGGCGGCGACGTATCTCCCGAACTCGACCTCGACCCGCTCGGGCGGGTAATCGCGGCCAAGCCGCGCTTCGCGGTGACGCGGCCGTGGCGGTCCGAAGGCTGGCCTGGCATCCGGCTCGCGCGCGACCGTCGCCTTGCGACGACGCTTTCCGAGGCACGGCCCCGGCAGCGCCGCGAGCGCTGACGACGGGACAACGCCGTGGACCCTAGGGCGCGCGCATGGTTATTAGTCGTCAACCAAAAACCACGACAGGAGAGCGACATGACCCTGCTGACCGGACCGGCCATGCATCGCCGGCGCTTCCTCGAAGGCACCGCCGCGCTCGGGCTCGCCGCCGGCCTCGCCAAGCCGGCCTTCGCGCAGAGCGAGCCGAAGAAGGGCGGGCGCATCCGCGCCGCGATCGCCGAGGGCTCGACCTCCGACAGCCTCGACCCGCAGACCTGGACCGACATCTACATGATCTCGGTCGGCTTCGCGACGCACTCGACGCTGACCGAGATCGCGCCGAACGGCGAGCTGGCGGGCGATGCGGCCGAGAGCTGGGAAGCCTCCGACGACGCCTCCGAGTGGACCTTCCGCCTGCGCGACGGCGTGACCTTCACGGACGGCAAGAAACTGACCGCCGACGACGTGATCGCCTCGATCCAGCACCATCGCGGCGAGGACTCGAAGTCGGCGGCCAAGGACGTGGTCGGCCCGATCCGGGAGATGGCCAAGAAGGGCGACAACGCCGTCACCTTCACCCTCGACGGGCCGAACGCCGACTTTCCCTACCTGATGGCCGACTACCACCTGATCCTGATGCCGGCGGGCGAGAACGGCCCGAACTGGCAGGATTTCGTCGGCTCTGGCGGCTACACGCTCGAGAGCTTCGAGCCCGGCGTGCGCACGGTGCTCCGCCGCCGCGACGACTACTGGAAGGAGGGCCGCGGCCACTTCGACGAGATCGAGATCCTCTACGTCCCCGACGCGGCGGCGCGTCAGAACGCGGTCGCTTCCGGCGAGGTCGATTTCATCTCGCGCGTCGATCTGAAGACGGTGCACCTGCTCCAGCGCCGCCCCGGCGTGCGCGTCGAGGAGGAGACCGGCTTCCTGCACTACACCGCGCCGATGCTCACCAACGTCGCGCCCTACGACAACAACGACCTGCGCCTCGCGGTGAAGTACGCGCTCGACCGCGAGGAGCTGGTGCAGAAGATCCTGCGCGGGCACGGCCAGGTCGGCAACGACCACCCGATCGCGCCGTCGGTGCCGTTCCACGCCGAGCTGGAGCAGCGCACCCAGGACCTCGACCGCGCCAAGCACCACCTGCAGAAGGCGGGCTACTCGGGCGAGGAGCTGGTGCTCTCGGCCGCCGACGCGGCCTATGCCGGCGCAGTCGACGCCTCGGTGCTGATGCAGGAGCAGCTCGCGCAGGCCGGCATCAACATGCGCGTCGAACGCACGCCGGCCGACGGCTACTGGTCGAACGTCTGGATGAAGAAGCCATGGTGCGCCTGCTACTGGGGCGGGCGGCCGACCTGCGACTGGATGTTCACCCAGGCCTACCAGTCGGGGGCGAACTGGAACGACACCAACTTCGACAACGAGCGCTTCGACAAGCTGCTGGTCGAGGCGCGCGGCGAGACCGACGAGGCCAGGCGCGCCGAGATGTACGCCGAGATGCAGACGATCGTGAAGGACCAGGGCGGCGCGATCGTCTGGGGCTTCGCCAACTACGTCTACGCCATGGCCGACAAGGTGCAGCACGGCCCCGAGGTCGCGGCCAACTGGGCGCTCGACGGCGGGCGCTGGGTCGAGCGCTGGTGGATGGCCTGAGCCGAACCCGCGCGTGACGGCGAGGGCGGCGCGCCGGTGCCGCCCTCGGAGCGCGGTCCGGCCCGACGGGGCCGGGCCGCGCGTCCCCGCGCGGTCCCGCGACGCCCGAGCGTTTCGCCCGGGCCGGAAAGCGCGCTAGCGGGAGGTCATCACCGTCTCCAGCGCCAGGGCGAGTTCGTTCTGACGAAACGGCTTGCCGATCGCCTTTCCCTCGAAGCCGAGCTGGCGCAGTTCCGCGTCGCCGTAGCCGGAGGCGACGAGATAGGGGAGCCCGCGCCGCTCCAGCGCCCGCGCGACCGGCGCCGAGGAGTGGCCGTCGAGGTTGGCGTCGAGGATCGCCCCGTCGATCGTCCCGGCTCCGAGCAACGCGAGCGCGAACTCGACCCGCGCCGCCGGGCCGACGACGATATGGCCGAGCTCGTCGAGCATGTCGCAGAGCAACATCGCGATCATCGCCTGGTCCTCGACGACGAGCAGGCGCCACGAGACTGACTGTTCCATCAGGGCGTCGGTCCGATCCATCGGCTGACAATGGGGCAGGGGTCTGCCGTCCCGCCGGTCCGCGCCGCGGCACGGTCGGGTACGACGAAGACGCAGGGAATCAACGCTCTACGGTCCGAGGTCGATCCGATCGTCTCGACGGCGCGTCGTGGCGCCCGCCGAGCCGGCCCCTTCGGACATCTCGAAAACGCACGGGACGCGGGGCCGGAGTTGCCGTCCGGCCCGTGCGATACGCTTGGGCACCGCGAAAGCGAACGACCGGAGCACCCGAACCGATCCGATCGGTCGGACGGCCACTCCGCAGCGCCGGTTCCGACCCCGTCGGGTCGAGCGGCGCACTGCGGAAGGACCGCCCGGGCCGCATCGCCGGAGGCGGCTACCCCGACCCGGCCGGCACGCCCCCCGCCTCGGCGACCAGCGCGTCGGACGCCCGCTCGATCCGACGCTCGATCTCGCCCATCGCCGCGTCGATGTCGAGCCCGGCCGGCAGCGGCTCCAGGAACTCGATCACCGCCGTCCCGGGACCCTTGAGCCGACCGTGGCGATCCCAGAACACCCCGGCGTTGGTGGCCGCCGGCACCACCGGCAGTTCGAGCGATTCCGCCACCAACACCGCGCCGCGCTTCCAGGGCGCGGCGAGCCCCGGCGCCACGCGCGTGCCCTGGGGGTAGACCACGATCTGCCCGATCTCGCCCCCGGCACGGCGAAACCCCTCGACTGCCGCCGCCGCCGCGCCGGGCTGGCCGCGCTCGACGGTGATGCAGCCGATGCGGCGGGTGTAGTAGCCGAACACCGGCACCCGCGCGAGCGAGGCTTTCATCAGGAAGCGCGGCCGCGTCAGCGCGCGGAAGAACAGGTAGACGTCGAGCTGCGACTGGTGCTTGGCCGCGATCACGCAGGGATAGTCCGGCACCCGCCCGCGCACCTGCGTCTCGACGCCGAGGCCGTGGCGCAGGAGGCCGAGCAGCGTCCCGACGTAGACGCGCATCACCCTGCGGCAGCCGGTGGCCGAGACCAGGGCGAGGGGGGCCGCGACGAGGCCGTAGAGCCCCATGATCGTCCCTGCCACAAGCGCGAACGCCCAGTCGCGCAGACGCGATCCCGGCCGCGGCGGTCCCTCCCGCTCGGTGCCCATGTGTCCTCCCTGCGGCGATCTCCGCGCCCGGCCGATCACTCGGCCCGCGGGCGCGAGCGCCACGTTTGCAGAGATTCGGCGCTTTCGGATAGGGTCGCGCCCGCGAACGGGGACGAACGGGGGCGCGGGTGGCAGGCGAGGAACAGAGCGCGGCGCGGGGCCGGCCGGCGGCGGGCGCCGCGGGCGGCATGGCCGAAATCCAGTGCCCCTCGTGCGGCGCACGCTACCGTGTGCCGCTGGCCTCGCTCGGCACGGGCGGGCGACGGGTGCAGTGCGCCGCCTGCTCGAACGTCTGGCGGGCGCTGCCGCCGGGGCGCGACGCATCGACGCCTCCTGCCGACGCGGCGCCACCTCCCGTCGCGCAGCCCGCCGTCGCCCCGTCCCCGGCCACAGACGCCGCGCCTGCCGCCACCGCGGGCGCTGCCGCCGCGACCGGGTTCCGGGCCGCCTCGAAGGAGCCCGAGCCATCCGCATCGGCGGAGCCGGAGGGCGCGCCGCTCAGGGCGCGGCGGCGTGGTCCGCACGACGAAGAGGAGAGCGCTCCCGAGCCGGCCGCGCCGGCGCTCGACTCGACCGACGCCTTCCGGCGTCGCCTCGCGAAGCTGCGCGACGCACGCGGAGAACCCGCGCCCGCCCCGCCCTCGGACCCGTCGCCGAAGCCCGTGGAGGCGCCCTCGACCGATCCGGACGAGGCCGGCTCGCCGCAGGCCGCGCCCCCGCCGGCGGTGCGCGACGACGCGCCGCCCGCGCCGGACGAGGGCCAGAACGACGCCGCCCCGCCGGCCGCCTCGCAGGAAGCGGGCCCCGAGGATCGGCGCCAGTCGCAGATGGCCGAGATCCGGCGGATGCTGGAAGAGCTGAAGGGCTCGGGGCAGGGCGGCGCGACGACGGAGGGCGATGCGGGCGGCGATCCGGCGGGGATCGGGCGGATGGCGCCGGTCGCCGAGCCCTCGCCCCCGCCGCGCAAGCCCGACTTTCACGATCCGCTGCGCGAGCGGCTGATCGACCCCGAGACCAAGGCGCGGCGCTCGAACGATCCGGACGCCGCGCGCACCGGCCTGATGCGCCGCCACCGCAAGCGCTCGCGCCGGCGCGAGACCGCCGACCGCGCCGGCTCGCGCGGCGGCTTCCTGACCGGCCTCAGCCTCATGCTCGTGGTCGTCGCCCTCGTCGGCGGGGTCTACGCCTTCGCCGACGTGCTGGCCGAGCGCTTCCCCGCCGCCGCTCCCGCGCTCGACGAGTACGTCCAGACCGTCGAGCGCGCGATCGAGGCGGTCCGCCTCTTCGCCGAGCGCGTGCGCGAGCGCATCGCCACCACGATCGAGGAGTTCGGCGGGGAGTGAGGCCGGGGGAGCGGGCGCGATCCGCGCCGGCCCGTCCCGTCGGCGAGGGCGGTTCCGGCGCCCTCGGGCCGGTCCTTCCCCGGCGTCTTCTGACGAGCCTTGATCTCGGCATGAACGCCCGGGCGCGCGGTCTCGCGAGCCCGGTCGGCCGTATGGCACGAGGGTCGCCGATCGCGCGGCCCCGCCGACCCGGCGAGGCCGGCGACGCTCAGTAGCGCTCGATCAGACGCTCCAGATAGTCCAACTCGAACTCGGGGCGCTGCGCCTCCCCGGCACGGCGGCGCAGCTCCTCCAGAAGCTCGCGCGCGCGGTCCATCAGCGCGCGGTCGGGCACGTCGGTGCCGTCGCCGTCGATCGCACCGTAGCGGCCGGCCGGGCGGTCGAACGGGTCGGCCTGCTGCTGGTCGCGCCCCTCGCCGCGGCCGCGTCCGGCGCCTTGCGCGCTCTGCTGACCCTGGCCCTGCTGTTCGAGCTGCTGCATCAGCTGTTCGGCGCCCTCGGCGAGACGGTCGAGCGCGTCGAGTTGGTCGTCGACCGCCTCGCCCGGCGAGCGGCGGTCGAGGTCGCGTTGCGCCTCGTCCATCGCCTGCCCCGCGCCGTCGAGCGCCTCGCGCGTGCCCTCGCCGTCGCCGGGAAGCTGGCCCATAAGGTCGTCGAGCATCCGGCGCAGCGCCTGCTGCTCCTGGCTGAGGCCGCCCGGCCCCTGGCCCTGGCCGCCCTGCTGGCCCTGACCGAACTGCTCGCCCTGGCCCTGCTGACCCTGCTGGCCCTGGCCTTGCTGACCCTGCTGCCCTTGCTGGCCGCGTTGGCCCTGCTGTCCTTGCTGGCCCTGCTGGCCTTCGCGCTGGTTGCGCCGCGCCTCGCCGAAGGTGCGGTCCGACAGTTCGCGCTGGCGCTGGATCAGCTCCTGGAGCTGCTCCATCGCCTGCTGGCCGGGGCTGCCTTCGCCGGGCTGCATGCGGCCCATCTGCAGGTTCTCGAGCATCCGCGAGAGCTGCGAGAGCATGTCGCGCGCCTCGTCGCGCAGCCCGCTCTCGGCGCGGCGCTGCATCTCGTCGAGCATCTCCTGGAGGTCCTGGCGGGTCATCTGCTGACCCTGCTGGCCCTGCTGGCGGTCCTGGGCCTGCATCTCCTCCATCGCGCGGCGGGCGAACTCGCGCAGGTACTGGTCCATCGCCGCGCGCATCTCCTCCATGGCGCGGCGGATGTCCTCCTCGGTGCCGTTCTCGAGCGCGTCCTCCAGCGCGCGCTGGGCGGCGCGCAGCCGCTCCATCGCGTCGTTCAGATCGCCGCCGTCGAGTTCGAGAGCGGCCTGCCACAACAGCTCGGCCACCTCCGGCGCGGCCTCGGCGACGCTGCCGTCGGGGATCGCGAACGCCAGGCGGCGGATCGCGGTGCGCACGGCGAGATAGGCGCCGTGGTTGCCCTCGAAGATCGCCTCCGGCCGGCGCGTGACCGCCTGCACCACGTCGAGCACGCGCGCCGCGTCGTCGAAGTCGAGCGCGAGCGCGCGGCGCTGCTCGACCAGCGCCTTCGCGAGCGGGTGGCTGAAGTGGCGCCCCGGCAGCCGCACGATCCGGGTCTCGGACGCGCCGGTCTGGCCCGCGCCGTCCTCGGCGCGCAGCGTCATCGCCACCTCGCCGCCGGCGAGCGGGTGCTCGGAGACGTCCTCGACCGCGACGTCGGCCACCTCGGTCGGATCGCCCGCGATCGGCAGCGGCAGGGCGAATTCGAGCGGGCCGTCGATCAGGCTGCGGCCTTCTTCGGGCAGGCCGTCGGTCGGCAGCACCTCCGCCCCGGCCGAGGCCACGCCGTTGTCGTCCGAGGCGCGGAACGGCACTTCCGCGGCGCCCGCGAAGGTCGCGCTCACCTCGCCGTCGAACGCGATCTCGGGCGCGTCGTCGGCGATCACGGCGATCTGCCACGAGGCCAGCAGCTCGCCCTCCGCCTCGACGGCGATGGGGCCGCCGGCACGCAGCGTGCCGGTCAGCTCGTGCAGCCCCGCGCCGAGGTCGCGAAAGCCCTCGCCCTCGGTCTCGACGCCCGGCAGGCTCGCCTGCGGCGTCGTGTCGAGGTCGGTGACGCGGACGGTGATCCGCGAGCCCTCCGGCAGGGTGAAGCCCTCGGCCTCGCGGTCGAGGTAGATCGTGCCCTCGCCGGTGTAGGCCGGCGGCATCGCCCAGGCCTCGGCGACCGGCACGCGCGCGACCACCGGCTCGGCGGCGGCCGGGACCGGGGGCGCGATCAGGCTCGCGAGCCGCGCCTGCCACTCGGGACCCGCGGCGATCAGGCCGGCGACGAGCACGACGGGTGCGAACAGGCGCAGCGCCCAGACGTCGCGCGGGCTGAGCTTCAGATCGGCGGGACGCGCGGCGAGGCGTTGGGCGATCGCCTCGGCGCGACGCTGGTGTTCGAGCCAGACCGCGCGGGCGAAGGCGTCGGCGCGTCCCGAGGCCTGCCGGTCGGCGAGCACGGCGAGCGGGCGCTCGGGCGCGGCCTCGTCGAGGCGCGCGCGGGCGTCGGCCTCGCTCGGCCAGCGGAACGACCAGAGCCCCCAGGCGGCCGCGGCGAGGCAGGCGCCGCCGGCGAGCCCGGCCGCGATCGGGTGCCAGCCCGGCGCCACCGCCTCGAACAGTCCGAACAACGCGAGCCCGATCGCGAGGCAGAGCGTCGAGGCGAGCGGCCAGAAAGCGCGGACGGCGCGCTCGGCCGCGAGTGCCGTGCGCGAGCGGCGGATCGATCGGCGCGTGCGCGGATCGGGCGAGTAAGGGCGGTCGCTCGGTGCGTCGGCCATGGGCGCTTTCCTTCGCGCCCCGCGGCGCGCTGCCAAGCGAGCCACGCCGGGTAAGCGCGGGTCAGGCGCCGGCCGGGCTCGCGATCCAGTCGGGCACGCTATCACGCGCCAGCATCTCGTCAAACGTGGGCCGGGCGCGAACGATGGCAAAGGCCTCGCCCGACACCAGCACCTCGGGCACGAGCGGGCGGGCGTTGTATTCCGACGCCATCACCGCGCCGTAGGCCCCGGCCGAGCGGAAGGCGACGAGATCGCCGCGCCCGAGCGGCGGCAGCGCGCGGGCGCGGGCGAAGGTGTCGGTGGTCTCGCAGACCGGTCCGACCACGTCGACGTCGGCCAGTTCGACGCCGCGGGCGGGTTCGACCACCGGCACGATATCGTGGTGCGCGTCGTAGAGCGCGGGGCGCATCAGGTCGTTCATCGCGGCGTCCAGGATCAGGAAGTCGCGCACCGCGCCGGGCTTTCGGTAGACCACCCGCGACAACAGGACGCCGGCGTTGCCGGCGATCAGCCGCCCCGGCTCGATCACCACCTGGCAGCCGAGATCGCCGACCGTGCGCCGAATCAGGGCGCCGTAGTCGAAGGGGAGCGGCGGCGCGTCGTTGGTGGCGGCGTAGGGGATGCCGAGGCCGCCCCCGAGGTCGAGCCGGCGGATCGCGTGACCCTCGCCGCGGAGCTGCCGCGTCAGTTCGGCGACGCGGGCGAAGGCGGCCTCGAAGGGGTTCAGCGCGGTAAGTTGCGAGCCGATGTGGACGTCGACGCCGACCACCTCGATGCCGTGCATGCCGCCCGCGCGGGCGTAGAGCTCGGGCGCGCGCTCTATCGCGATGCCGAACTTGTCCTCGCGGCGCCCGGTGGTGATCTTCGCGTGGGTCTCGGCGTCGACGTCCGGGTTCACGCGGAAGGCGATGCGCGCGGTGGTGCCTGCGTCGCGCGCGACGGCTGAGAGCCGCTCCAGCTCGGGCTCGGATTCGACGTTGAACTGCGCGATGCCGGCACCGAGGGCGAGGCGCATCTCGTCGTCGGTCTTGCCGACGCCCGAGAACACGATGCGCTCGGCCGGCACGCCCGCTCTCAGCGCGCGCAGCAGTTCGCCGCCCGAGACCACGTCGGCCCCCGCGCCGAGGCGGGCGAGGGTGGCGACCACCGCGAGGTTGCCGTTGGCCTTCATCGCGTAGGCGATCAGGTGGTCGAGCCCGGCCAGCGCCTCCTCGAACACCCGGTAGTGCCGCGTGAGCGTCGCGGTCGAGTAGACGTAGACCGGCGTGCCGACCGCCTCGGCGACGGCGTCGAGCGCGACGTCTTCGGCGTGGAGCCGGCCGTCCCGGTAGTGGAAGTGATCCAAGGCTCAGTCCTCGGTGTCGGGGATCTCGGCGGCGGGCTGGTCGGCGGTGGGCGGGGGCACCGGCGCGCCCTTGCGCCCGCAGCCGGCGAGGGCGAGCGCCGCGAGGACCACGATCAGGGCGGCCTTCACGCCCGCTCCCCCGAGCGCCAGCGCGCGACCTGGCGGCGCACCTCCGACGGCGCGGTGCCGCCGTAGCTCGTGCGCGAGGCGGCCGAGGCGGCGGGCGTCAGCACGGCGTAGACGTCCTCGGTGATGCGCGGCTCGATCGCCTGCAGGCGCGCCAGCGGCACGTCGGCGAGGTCGAGCCCGTCGGCCTCCGCTGCGGCGACGACGCGGCCGGTGACATGGTGCGCCTCGCGAAACGGCATGCCGAGTTCGCGCACCAGCCAGTCGGCGAGGTCGGTGGCGGTGGCGTAGCCCGCCCCCGCCGCGCGCTCCAGCGCCTCGCGGTTCGGCGCCATGTCGGCGACCATGCCGGTCATCGCCGCGAGCGCGAGCGCGAGCGCGTCGGCCGCGTCGAACACCGGCTCCTTGTCCTCCTGCATGTCCTTGGAATAGGCCATCGGCAGGCCCTTCAGCACGGTCGCGAGCGCGGTGAAGCCGCCCAGGATGCGGCCCACCTTGGCGCGGCACAGCTCGGCCGCGTCCGGGTTGCGCTTCTGCGGCATGATCGAGGAGCCGGTCGCGAAGGCGTCCGAGAGGCGCACGAAGCGGAACTGCGCCGAGGTCCAGATCACGATCTCCTCCGCCAGCCGCGACAGGTGCGTGGCGGCGATCGCCGAGGCCGCGAGGAATTCGAGCGCGAAGTCGCGGTCGGCGACCGCGTCGAGGGAGTTGGCGGCGGGGCGGTCGAAGCCGAGCGCCTCGGCCGTCGCGAAGCGGTCGATCGGGAACGAGGTGCCGGCGAGCGCCGCCGCGCCGAGCGGTCACTCGTTCATGCGCGCGCGCGCATCGCGAAACCGCGCGCGATCGCGCGCGATCATCTCGGCGTAGGCGAGCATGTGGTGGCCCCAGGTCACGGGCTGGGCGGTCTGGAGATGGGTGAAGCCCGGCATCGGCCAGTCGGCGCCGGCTTCGGCCTGCGCCACCAGCGCCTCGATCAGCGCGTCGAGCGCGGCGACAGTCTCGTCGGCGCGCGCGCGCACCCAGAGGCGGAAGTCGGTCGCCACCTGGTCGTTGCGCGAGCGCGCGGTGTGCAGACGGCCCGCGGCGGGGCCGACGATCTCGCGAAGCCGCGCCTCGACGTTCATGTGGATGTCCTCGAGCGCGCGCGAGAAGGCGAAGCGGCCCTCGGCGAGCTCGTCCGCCACCTGCGCGAGCCCCGCGTCGATCGCCCGCGCGTCCTCCTCCGGGACGATCCCCTGTGCGGCCAGCATGGCGACGTGGGCGCGGCTGCCCGCGATGTCCTCGGCGGCGATGCGGCGGTCGAAGTCGATCGAGGCGTTGATCGCCTCCATCACCGCCGCGGGGCCCTGGGCGAAGCGCCCGCCCCACATGGTGTTCGCGCTCGCGTGAACGCCGTCTGGCTGTCTGTTCGCGCTCGCGTGAGCGTCGTCGGGCTGACCTCCGGGCGTGTCGGCGCTATCCTCGCTCATGTTCGCCAGCCCTTCGAGGAGAGACAGATGGCCGAGCCCTACGCCCCGCGCCGGAGGCGCCGCCGGCCGCTCGCGGTCCCGCTATACGGCGCGGCCGCATCGGGGGCAATCGCGCTCGGCGCGCTGGCGCTCGGCGGTCTCGCCGCGGGCCCGCTCGCCGTGGCCGCGCCGGCGGCCGAGACGCTGCGCGAGGCGGCGACGGGCGCGCGCGACAAGCTCGTCGTCCACGACGAGGCGCGCGGCCCCTACGAGGCCGCCTTCGAGGACGGCGAGGGCGGCGCCGTCGCGCTCGACGATTTCCACGGCGAGGTGGTGGTGCTGAACCTCTGGGCGACCTGGTGCCCGCCCTGCCGCGAGGAGATGCCGGCCCTCGACGCGCTCGCCACCGAGACCGCGGGCTCGGACATCCGCGTGGTGGCGCTCTCGACCGACCGCGGCGGTGCGGAGACGGTGCGCGCGTTCTACGAGGAGGAGGGCATCGAGCGCCTCGCCGTCTACGTGGACCCGCGCAACCGGGTGCCGCGCGAGATGGCGGTGATGGGGCTGCCGGTGACGCTGATCCTCGACCGCGAGGGGCGCGAGCTGGCGCGCCTCACCGGCGCGGCCGACTGGGACGCGCCGGAGGTGGTGGCGATGCTGCGCGCGGTGGCCGCTGGCGGTGCGCCCGAGGACGCGGCGTCGGGCGCGGGCCCGTCGTTCAAGACCGCGCCGGACCGGACCTCGACCCGTCCGGGGGCGACGGAGGGCTGAGCGCGTTCCGCCGCGGCGGGCGGGGCCGGCGGCCCGGTCCCCGCCCCGACGATCGGGCGCGGCGGCGAGCCGCCGCCCGGCTCAGTCGCGGCGCTGGTTGCGATACCACATCGCCGCGCCGGCGAAGGCGACGGTGAGCACGAGCTGGGCGTAGTTCTTCGATCCCTCGGCGTCGCCCAGCAGCGTGTTCACGAACCAGCCGACGATCATCACCAGCCCGACGGCGACGATCAGGGCGAAGGCCCAGGCGCCCGGCCCGGACCTCGGGATGTCGGGCTCGTAGTACAGGCTCGACAGGAAGATGATGCCGCCGAGCGGTGCGGCCCAGATCGAGAACGCGCCCTTGTCCATGAACACCGTCGACGCGGTGCCGGCGGCGAAGCCGAGCAGGGCCAGCGTGATCGAACGGCTCTGCTCCGATGCCTTCCCGCTCGCTTCCGCGTCGTCGCGCTCCGCCATCTAGAGCGCTCCCATGATCTTCGCGTCGAAGCCGAACACCCGGCGATCGCCGGCGTAGGGCACGAGGCGCACCTCGCGCGACTGTCCGGGCTCGAAGCGCACCGCGGTGCCCGCGGCGATGTCGAGGCGCTTGCCGCGCGCGGCCTCGCGGTCGAAGTCGAGCGCGGCGTTGACCTCGAAGAAGTGGTAGTGGCTGCCGACCTGCACGGGGCGGTCGCCGGTGTTGGCGACCGTGAGCACGGTCTGCTCGCGCCCCTCGTTCAGCTCGATCTCGCCTTCCTGGACGAACAGTTCGCCGGGGATCATGGCCGGGCCTCCTTGGCTTCGGGCGTCGTGTCCGACGCGGCTTCGTGCCGGCGGATGACGCGGTCGAGCGCGCCGGCGGCGCGGTCGAAGGCGGCCTCCAGCGTGTCGTCGGTGCCGCGGCAGACGTCGACCACCGCGCGCGCGCCGTCGAGCCAGGCGCGGTGGCGCGCGACCTCGTCGGGTCGGGCCTCGACGTCGGCCACGCGGTCGCGCGCGTTCGAGATCTGGTCGGCGATCTTGACGAGGCGCGCGCGGGCCGAGGCGTCGCGGGCGCGGCCGGCCTGACGCGCCTTGCGCTCGGCCGTCGGCATCGCCTCCCAGGCGGGATCGTCGGTCAGTTCGGCGACGACGCCGGCGATGCGCGCGCCGAAGCGGCGCTCGATCTGGGCGAGGTCGACCTCCTCGCTGTCCTCGACCACGTCGTGCAGCACCGCCGCGGTCAGCGCGGCGACGTCGGCCGACGGCGAGCCCGCGACCAGCGTGGCGACGTCGCAGAGATGATTGACGTAAGGGATCTGCGCGATGCCGCGGCGGCGCTGGCCGGCGTGGGCCTCGGCGGCGAGCCGGTAGGCCTCGGCGAGGCGGCGGATGTCGGTGTCGAGGCTCATCGGATCGGCTCGCGCGCTGTCGGGGCGACGTCCGGCCGCCCGTCGGGTGCGGCCCCATGCCTCATCCCGACGTCCGATGTCGAGATCCCCCGCGCGATCACCGCCTCGCGATCTTCCTGAAGAGCCGAAGGACCGCCTCGCCGAGGCGCCGGCCGGCGACGCGAGGGAAGAGGGCGGCAGAGCCGACCGAGGCGCCGCCCGTCGAGCGCGCGACGACGCGGACGCCGTAGAGGACGGGCCCGAGAACCGTCGTCCTCGCGAGCCGGCGCGACGTCCCCCACGGACCCGCCGGTCGACGATCGACGGCACAGAAGGCGACGGCGCCGGGCGAGGCCCGGCCCCGGCCCCCGATCATCGCGGCCCCCGCGGCGCGTCCTCATCGGATCGGCTCGTGCACGGTCACGAGCTTGGTGCCGTCGGGGAAGGTGGCCTCGACCGCGACTTCGGCGATCATCTCGGCCACCCCCTCCATCACCTCGGCGCGCGTCAGGACCTGCGCGCCGGCCTCCATCAGATCGGCGACCGAGCGGCCCTCGCGCGCACCCTCGACCACCGCGTCGGTGATCAGCGCGACCGCCTCGGGGTGGTTCAGCTTGACGCCCCTCTCGCGGCGTCCGCGCGCGACCATGGCGGCGAGCGAGACGAGGAGCTTGTCCTTCTCCCGGGGGCTGAGGTTCATCGGGGTCTCCTAGAAGGTCCAGACACGGGGCAGGGGCGCGCCGAGGGCGGCGAGAAGCGCGGTCAGCACGCCGCGCAGGCGCCGCCCGTCGCGGGCGAGGACGCGGGCGGCGAGCATGCCGTCCCAGGCGCTCGCGCCGCCTTCGGCGTGATCGTCGAAGGGCAGCGCGGCGCGGGCGGCGGCGAGGCGGTCCTCGGCGTCCGGCGCGACGAGCAGCAGGCTCGCCGCCGCGCGGTGGGGGCCGAAGACCGCCGGGCGCGCGGCGATCCCGGCCACGGGACCCGAGAGGCGGAGCGTGTCGGCGAAGACCAGCCGCCCGGCGCGGCGCACCGTCCAGCGGTCGACGAAATGCGCGCTCTCCACCGTCTCGCCCATGGCGGCGCGGCCGAGGATCAGCGGCTCGCAGAGCACCACGCGCGCGTCGGCGGCCATCTCGATGTCGAGCCGGCGCTCGACGGCGGCGCGGTCGTAGAGGATCGTCTCCTGCGGCAGCCACGCGAGCGTCGCGCCGGCACGGGCCGAGAGGCGCGTCGCGACCGTCGCGACCTCGCCCGGTCGCGCGCGGTAGAGCCGCTCGGCGGCCTGCGTCGTCAGCGTGAGCGCCGCGCCGGGGCCGGCCTCGGCGGTCCAGGCGAAGCGGTCGCCGCCGGTGATGCCGCCCGCGGTGTTGACGATCACGCCCTGCGGCGGGCCGGGCAGGCGCGGCATGAGGCACTTGGCCGAGCCCTGATGGCGCAGCCGTGCGAGCCGCGCGCCCGCGGGCGTCGCCTTGGTCGCGATCTCGACGCGTCCCTCGGCACGGGGCTGGCGCACGGTCGTGACGACCGCCGAGGGCGCGCGGCTCGCGTCGGGCATCGCTGTGGTCCCTCTCCGGCGGCTCCGCCGCGGCGTCGGCCCGGGACGGCCGCCAACGGCTGACCACGATGGCCGCCGCGTCGCGCCCGCGCAAGCGTCGCGCCGTTTCCCCGGCGTCGTCACGCGCCATCACGCTCGCGTGCGGGTGCCTCGCGCGACGGTCGCCCGGGTGCTTTATCCGAAGTCCGGCGCTGCCACGGGCCGGGAGACGGTTCCGAACCGAAGAGAGGAGACGACCATGACCCGCATCCGCCTCGCCCTCGCCGCCACGCTCCTCGCGGGCGCCCTCGCCTCGCCGGCCACGGCCGGCGAGAACGCCCGCAGCGGCAGCTTCGAGGGCGCCAACGGTCACGTCACCACCGGCGGCGTCAGTCTCGTCGAGACCGGGGACGGTCACGTCGTCCGCCTCGCGGAGGATTTCAGCCTCGACGGCGCGCCCGACCCGCGCGTCGTCCTCGGCCGCGACGGAGAGTACGTCGAGGCGGGCGATCTCGGCGCGCTCGAGGCGAAGACCGGCGCGCAGGAGTACGCGGTGCCCGGCGATATCGACGCCTCGACCTACGACACCGTGTTCATCTGGTGTGGCGAGTTCTCGGTCTCGCTCGGCTCGGCCGCGCTCGAATGAGCGGGGGCGCCCGCCGGCGGGGTGGCCGGCGGGCGCCCGGTCCTCAGAGCCGGTCGGCGTGCCAGCGCACGTGGTCCTCCATGAAGGAGGCGACGAAGAAGTAGCTGTGGTCGTAGCCCGGCTGCATGCGGAACATCGAGGCCGTGCGGGGCTCGGCGATGGCGTGGGCCAGCGCCTCGGGCTTCAGGAGGTGCAGGAACTGGTCGGACGCCCCCTGATCGATCAGCACGTCGCCGTCGAGCCCGGCCTCGCGCAGCTGCACGCTGGCGTCGTAGCGGCGCCACAGATCCTCGTCGCCGCCCAGGTAGGCGCCGAGCTGCTTCTGCCCCCAGTCGCTCGCCGACGGGTTGGCGATCGGCGAGAACGCCGAGACCGAGCGGTAGAGATCGGGGTACGCCATCGCCAGCGTCAGCGCGCCGTGCCCGCCCATCGAGTGGCCGGTGATCCCCTGGCGCCCCTCGTCGATCGAGAACTCGGTCGAGACGAGGCGCTGCAGCTCGTCGGTGACGTAGGAGCGCATGCGGAAGTGCTCGGCCCAGGGGTCCTCGGTCGCGTCGACGTAGAAGCCCGCGCCCTGGCCGAGGTCGAAGGCCTCGTCGTCGGCCACGCCCTCGCCGCGGGGCGAGGTGTAGGGGAAGACGAGAGCGATGCCCTCCTGCGCCGCCCAGCCCTGGGCGCCCGCCTTGGTCATGGCGTTCTCGTGCGTGCAGGTGAGCCCCGAGAGATACCACAGGCAGGGCACGGGGCCGTCGTCGGCCTGGGGAGGCATGTAGACGGCGAAGGTCATCTCGCACTGGCACGCCTGGCTCCGGTGCTTGTAGACGCCCTGCACGCCGCCGAAGGCGGCGGTCTCGGAGACGATGTCCATCTGTCCTCCCTCGGAATGGCTGGGGCGGCCGCGACCGCCCCGCCCTGCCTCGCCGATCGGGAAGCGGGTTTCAACGCCGCCGGCGCGGCGGCGGTCGCGCTTCGAGGCCGGGGGGCGGTCCTGCGGGATGCGATAGCCGCCGGCGATCTCGCGATGCTTGCCGCCGCGGAGGATGCGCCCTCGATCACGACGATTCCGGCCTCGGAGGGGCGCTTCTCCGCGCGCGCCGAAACCCGTGCCTCGTCGAGCCGGGGGCCGGGCTGGCCGGCGGGTGTGCCGCCCCCGATGGTCCTCACCCGCAGGCGGGAGGCGGCCGTGCCCCGGCTCTCGTGACGCGGAAGACGCACGCCGAGGCCGGGGATCGCCGCGCCGCCCGGCCCGGCGCCCCCAGTGGATGGCGCGAGCGCGTCGACGAGGGTCCGCCCGTCGCGCCGCGCCAACGATCCGGCGCGCGCCCCGCGTCGATCCCTTGCGTTACCGGGCGGCGAGACGGGCTATTGGCGCGTGCGGGGGGAGAACGTCCGGACCGGAACGATACGGTCATGGGCCGACCACTCGCGCCGAGATGTGCCGCCACGGCACGAAACGCCCTATGGGCGTGGCATATCTGCCGATATTGCGGCGTCGATCGCGATAACGGGCGCGAAACCGTTCACCGCCTCGCCACGAAGGCTAGATAAGCGTCGTCGGGGGGGAGTGAGCGACGCCTCGTAGGGGGGAACCAGGGCGTACTCCGGGCGGCGCAGCGACGGCAGGCGCCCGTCGGTGCGTTGCGGCAATGGCCGCGTCCGGCTCGAGGGTATCCGCCGTCGCGGCAACGGGGAGATCGCATGACGTATCGGCCGTGGGCCGTTCGTATCGCGCTGCTCCTGCTCGCGGGCGCAGTGCTCGCGGGTTGCCGCGACGACGTCGACGCCGTCGGACGGCGTGCGGCCGACGAAGCCTTCGCCACCGGCGCCATGCTGCGCGGGCTCGGCGAGCACGACCGCGCGGTCGAGGCGTTCGAACGCGCGCTGGCGAGCGATCCGGCCCACGAGGCGAGCCTCGTCGCGCTCGGCGAGATCGCCGAGGGCCGCGGCGAGATCGCGCTCGCGCTCGCGCGGCTGCGCACCGCCGCGGAGGAGCACGACGCGGGCGCGGCGGCCTATCGCCGTCTCGCGCGCCTCCAGCTCGACCGCGGCGCGCTCGGCGAGGCGCTGCGCTTCGCCATCACCGCCTACCGCCTCGCGCCGCACGATCCGGCGGTGCTCGCCCTCAAGGCGCGCGTGCTGCTGTCGATCGGCAATACCACCGCGGCGCTGCGCGCGGCGCGGCGCGCGGTGGGCGCCGCGCCGCGCGAGGCGGACGCCGCGCTCGCGCTCGCCGACGCGCTGCTCGCCGCGGAGGGGCCGGAAGCCGCGCTCGCCGCGCTCGCCGCCTCGCCCGTGCGCCACACCTTAGCGATCGTCGAGCGTCGGGTCGCGCTCCACGATCGTCACGGCCGTCCCGAGGCCGCGGTCGCGACGCTGCGCCGCGCGCTCGCGAGCCCCGACACGACCCGCGCCGACGCCGGCGTGCTCTCGCGGCGGCTCGCGACGCGCCTGATCGCGCGCGGGCGCTTCGCGGAGGCCGCCGCCGTACTCGACGCCCGTCTCGCCAAGGCGCCGCGCGATCGCGAGGCGATCGGGGCGCGCGCTGACCTCGCCCTGGCGCGCGAGGGCCTCGACGCCGCGCTCTCGCGCCTCGACGCCCTGATCGAGACCGCCGGGTTCGGCGCGGGTTCGACCATGCACCGCCGTCTCGAAGCGATGGTGCTGATCGCCGCGGGGCAGCGCGAGCGCGCCGGCGCGCTCCTCGGGCACGACCATGCGCGCGGCCGGCTCTGGGGGGCGACGCTCGACGAGGCGGAGCGCTGGCGCGAGGCGGGCGCGCCGGAGGTCGCCTTCGACGTCGCCCGCGCCGCGCTTGAGGCGCGCCCGCGCGGGGGCGGGAGCGCCGAGGCCGTCGCCCGCCTCGCCGAACAGCTCGACCGCGTCGAGTAGGGGCGCGATGCGCTCGAGGCCGCGCTCGTCCGTCTCGGCCCCGAGACGCCGACACGGCTCGTCGTCGCGCTCGCCGGGCGCGAAGCGTCGCTTGGCCGGCCCGGGCGCGCCGCCCGCCTGCTCGAACGCGCCGCCGAGCGCAGCGCCGACGCGCCGGAGGTCTTCGCCGCGCGCGTGCGGCTGGCGGCGCGCGAAGGACGCGAGGCGGCCGCCCTCGCGCTCGTGCGCGAGGCGGTCGCGACGCGGCCGGGCTCGATCGGGCTCGCCGCTCTCGAAGGGCGGCTGCTCGTCGAGGCGGGCCGGGCCGGGGCGGCCGGCGAGGTCGCGGTGACGCTGCTCACGCGGGCGGCCGAGCGCACGGAAGCCGAGGCCGGCGCGGCGGGCGCGGCGCTCCTGGACACCTGCCTCGCGGCGCTCGACGAGGCGGAGGCGGACGCGCTGGTCCGCCGCGCGCTGGATCGTGCCGCGGACGTCGCCGAGCTGCGCCTGCGTCTGGCCGCGCGCGGCGGGCCGGACGCGGCGGCGCACCTGGAACGCGCGCTCGCGCTCACGCCGGGCGAGGCGGGGGGCTATCTGCTGGCGGCCGCGCGGGCAGGCTCGCTGCGCGGGGCGCTCGCCTGGATCGACCGGGGCCTCGCGCGCGCGGCCTCGACCGGGGCGCTGTGGCTGCGCGGCGCCGCGCTCTCGCGCAAGCTGGGACGCGGCACCGAGGCGATCGCCGCCTACGAGGTGCTCCACGCCCTCGACCCCGCCTCGCGTCCGATCGCCAACAATCTCGCGAGCCTGCTCGCCGAGGACGGCGGGCCCGCGGCGATGGCGCGCGCCGCGGCGGTGGCCATGCGGCTGGAGGGGACGACGCAGCCGGAGTACCTCGACACTCTCGGCTGGATCGCGCTACATACCGGCGAGCGCGAGCGGGCGATCGAGCTTCTGGAACGCGCCGTGGCCGGGCTTCCGGCCAACGCCACGGTGCATTACCATCTGTCGGAAGCTTACGCACGGGCGGGGCGAGAGGAGGACGCGGCAACTATGTTGCAGCGCGCCACCGCCCTCGACTCGACGAACACCCTTCGCTACCAACGTTATGTGGCGAAAGACTCGAACAGATCGACCGGCGGCGTCGTCGAGGCCCGTCCGTCGGAGTGACGCGGGCGCCGAAGACGCGGGATATCAACCAGGGCGCGCATTAGATGTACGAGCAGTTCTACGGTCTCAAGCACAGACCGTTCCTGACAGTGCCGGACCCGCGCTTTCTCTACTGGTCCGGGGGTCACGAGCTCGCCTACACGATGCTGCGCTACGGCGTGGAGACGCGCGCGCTGATCACGGTGATCACCGGCGAGATCGGCGCCGGCAAAACCACGCTCCTGCGCCATCTGATGAACGAGCTGCCCGAGGACGTGACCATGGGTCTCGTCTCCAACATGCAGGAGGGCCGCGGCGACCTGCTGCAATGGGCGCTGATGGCGCTCGACGTCGATTTCCGCGACGACGAGGCCTACGTGCGCTTGTTCAAGCGGTTCCAGGACTTCGTGATCGACCGCTACGCCGACGGGCGGCGGGTGATGCTGGTGGTCGACGAGGCGCAGAACCTCTCGGTCAAGCAGCTTGAGGAGCTGCGCATGCTCTCCAACATCAACGCCGATCAGGACGAGCTGCTGCAGATCGTGCTCGTCGGCCAGCCACAGCTGCGCGAGCTGCTCGCGCGTCCCGAGCTCGTGCAGTTCGCCCAGCGCATCGCCGCCGACTTCCACCTGCCGCGGCTCTCGAACGAGGACGTGCGCGCCTACATCGGCCATCGCATGCGCGTCGCCGGCGCGTCCGACGTGGTCTTCCCCGGCCGCACCTGCGATCTGATCGCGGACGCGACGGGCGGCACGCCCCGGCTCGTGAACATCCTGTGCGACCTCGCGCTCGTCTACGGCTTCTCGTGCGAGCGCGAGGTGATCGACGAGGACCTGCTCTGGGAATTCCTGTCCAGCATCCGCCGGCACGGGATATACAACCACTTTGCCCCCCGCGGCGCGTCGCCCAAGCTCGTCGCCTCCACGGGGGAGGCGGCCGGCTCGCGGCCGCGCGAGGGCGGGCACTGAGATGGCGCCGGACGCGCGCGGGAGGACGCTGTGAGCGAGACCGAGACCCCGATCGACATCCGCGACTACATCGATGCCGTGCTGCGGCGGTGGTATCTGTTCGCGATCCTGGTGCCGCTGTGCGGGCTCGTGGGCCTGTTCATCGCCTACGTGCTGCCCCCCGTCTACGAGGCTGAGGCGCGCGTGCTGATCGAGAACCAGGCGATCGACCCCAACCTCGTCGGCTCGACCGTGGCCACGCCCGCCGCCCAGCGCCTCCAGCTCATCCAGGGCCGCCTGCGTTCGCGCAAGAACCTGCTCCAGCTCGTCGATCAGCTGTCGCTGTTCGAGGACGAGCCGGACATGAGCCCGACCGAGAAGGTGCGCGTGCTGCGCGAAGGCGTGGAGATCGACCCGATCGGGGGCAATCGCGGGCGCGAGGACATCTCGGGCTTCCGCGTCAGCTTCAGGGCCTCCGATCCGCGGATGGCCGCGGCGGTCGTCAACGAGCTGGTCGCGCTCGCGGTCGAGGAAAACGTCACCATCCGCCAGGCGACCACCGAGAACACCAAGGGGTTCTTCGAGAGCGAGGCCGACGAACTCGCCCGGGAGCTGCTCAACCTCGAGGACGAGATGAGCGCGTTCCAGCGCGAGAACGCCGACTCGCTGCCGAACGCGATGGAGCAGAACCGCTCCGAGCTGTCGCACATCGAATCGAGCATGTTCGAGCGCGAGCGCGAGATCCTCGCGCTCGAGGAACAGCGCCGCACGCTCAGGCGCACCCTCGACGAGGGCGTCGACATCGAGACCGTGCTCGACCAGCTCACCGACGAGCAGCGCGAGCTGCGCGCGCTCGAGCGCGAACTGGTGCTCAAGCGCGCCGTCTTCGCCGACACCCACCCGCAGGTGAAGTCCCTGGTCGCGCGCATCGGCGCGCTGGAGGCCGCGATCGGCCCCGAGGACCGCAGGCGCGCCGAGAACCTGGTCGCCGACCGGCGCGGCGAGCTGAACCGCGAGATCAGCCTCGTCGACAACCGCATCGCGCTCCTGAAGAAGCAGCAGTCCGACGCGCTCGACCGCAAGGGCTACCTCGCCGAGGCGATCAACCGCGGCCCCAACGTCGCCGCCGAGATGAACGCGATGCAGCGGCGCTATCGCGGGCTCGAGCGGCGCTACGAGGAGGCGAGCCGCAACCTCGCCGCCGCCGAGACCGGCGTGACGCTCGAGGTCAACCAGCAGGCCGAGCGCTTCGAGGTGATCGAGCAGGCGGAGGTGCCGGACGCCCCGATCGCGCCCAACCGCAAGATCGTCGCCGCCGGCGGCGTGGCGGGCGGCTTCGCCGCCGCCTTCTCGCTGATCGTGCTCGCCGAGCTGATGAACCAGAGCGTGCGCACCGTCTCCGACCTGGAGCGCGCGCTCAACATGCGCCCGGTGGTGACGATCCCCTACATCGAGACCGAGTCAGAGGTGCGCCGGCGCGTCTGGCGCACCCGCGTGATCACACTGTTCTTCCTCGTCGTGGTGCCGGGCACGCTCTACGCCGTCGACCAGTTCGTGATGCCGCTGCAGCTCATCGCGGAGACGGTGCTCGAGCGCACGGGCGCGATGGACTTCATCGACAACGTCAAGGATCGCCTAGCCGGCTGAGGCGCGGCCGCGCCGCCCGGCGGGCGACGACAGAGACAACGGGGACGAGGATATGGTCGAGAGACTCAAGGACGCGATCTCCAAGGCGCGCGAGCGGCGCGAGGGCGTCTCGGCCGTCCCCCCGCCGCCGGGCGCCGAGCCCGCCGCGCGCCCGGGGGGCGGCGCCTCGTCGGTCGACGATCTGTGGCAGGGGCTCGCCGTTCTGCCGATCGACGCCGACCGCATGCGCCGCGAGCGCGTGGTCTCCTACCAGAAGACCGACCCCGCGCACGTCACCTTCGACGTGCTGCGCACCCGCCTCCTGAAGCTCATGCGCGAGAACGGCTGGTCGCGCCTCGCCATCACCTCGCCGACCAAGGGCTGCGGCAAGACGGTGATCTCGGCCAACCTCGCCTTCAGCCTGTCGCGCCACGCCACCCATCGCACCATGCTGATCGACATGGACCTGAAGGCGCCGCGGGTGGCCTCGATCCTCGGCGCCACCGGCAAGCGACAGATCGGCGCGATGCTGACCGGCCAGGTCGCGCCGGAGGCGCATCTCGAGCGCATCGGCGACAACCTCGCGCTCGGGCTCAACAGCGTGCGCGTGCGCGACAGCGCCGAGCTGATCGAGCGCCCGACCACCGCTCAGACCCTCGACGCCATCCAGCGCCGCTTCAAGCCGGAGGTCACGATCTTCGACCTGCCGCCGATGCTGGTGAACGACGACGCCCTCGCCTTCGTCCAGCTCGCCGACTGCACCATGCTGGTCGTCTCCGCTGGCGAGAGCCGCGCGAGCGACATCGACGAGTGCGAGCGGCTGCTCTCGGCCAACACCAACTTCCTCGGCATTCTGCTCAACAAGCACCGCGACCCGCGCCGCGACCCCTATTCCTACGGCTACGGCTACGGGTACGGCGGCTACGGCTACGGCGGTCCGTCGCAGAGCGGCTGAGAGCGTCCGGCCACGGGGGCGGACGCCGCGCGCCCCTGTTGCCGAGCCGTCGCATCTCGGGATACCCGCCCCCGCGACGTCGGGACACGGTCTGGTCTTCGACGGGACGGCGTGGTTGATCTGCGTCGGATTTCCTCACCCCGTGGAGAGCCTGCCCATGCGCCACCCCCTCCTCGCCCTCGCGCTGTCGCTCTCTCTCGCGCTGCCGGCGGCGGCGCAGACCGTCGAGCAGGGCTCCGCCCTCGGCACGGGGCCGACGGGCGGCACCGGCGTGCCGACGGGTCCGTCCCAGGGCGTGGCCGTGCCCGGCTTCGCCCCCGCGCCCGGCGGGCTCGGCGCGCCGACGGGCACGCCCGAGGTGGACCCCGGCAGCATCACCGTGGTCGACGAGGACTTCCAGCTGCGCCCCGGCGACAGCATCTCCGTCTCCGTGCTGGAGGACGCCAGCCTCAACCGCACGCTGCTCGTGCGGCCCGACGGCAAGGTCTCGATGCCGATCGCGGGCACCATCGACGCGAGCGGGCGCACGCCGGAGGAGGTCGAGCAGATCATCCTGCGCGGCCTCTCCGAGGACTTCATCACCGCGCCCACGGTCGACGTGAGCCTCGCGGGCCTCGGCCCGTTCAACGCGCGCATCGTCCAGGAGCTGCTCGCCGAGCAGGACGACGTGGGGCAGGTGTTCGTGCTCGGCGAGGTCGCGCGCCCGGGCGGCTTCCCGTTCGAGACCGGCGAGCCCTTCAACATCCTCCAGGCGCTGGCCCTCGCCGGCGGGCCGAGCGTGTTCGCGGCCACGCGCCGCATCCAGCTGCGCCGCAAGATCGAGGGGGCCGCGGGCGCGCTCTATCTCTTCGACTACGACGCGGTGCTCGACGGCGCGCCGCTCGCGGAGATCGTCCCCGTCGTCGACGGCGACGTCATCGTCGTGCCAGAGCGCGGCCTGTTCGAATGAGCCCGCCGCGAGGCGCGCGCCTCGCCACCGCCTTCGCCGCGGCGTTGGCCGCGATGGCGCCGGCCGGGGCCGCGGCGCAGGGGTTCACTCTGGACGGCTCCCTGTCGCAGAACCTGTCGCTCGACACCAACCCGTCGCTCGACAGCGACAGAGGCGGCGGGGAGCCGATCTCGTTCGGGAGCAACACGCGGCTGAGCCTCAACGGCCGGCTCGCGACGCAGCGCTCGTCCTGGAGGCTCGCGACCGGCTTCGGCTTTCGCTACCGCACCAACCGGGACGAGGACCAGGACGCGCTCCGCGAACTGTTCGAGCCGACGCTGCGGCTGTCGGGCCAGATCGCGCAGCCGCGCTTCGCGCTCTCGCCGGGGCTCACCTTCCGCCGCCGGCGCCTCGACAGCGACGATACCGCCTTCGCCGACGACTTCGGCGACACCCTGGGCGGGCTCGACCTGCCCGACTTCGACGACGACGGGTTCGACGTCGTCGAGGACGAACTCATCGATCAGGACACCGCCGCCGACGACGCCACGCTCGACGACGTCGAGACCACCGAGATCCGCGTCGCCCCGAGCCTCGGCCTCAGCGTGCCGCTCTCGCCACGAACGTCGCTGGGCACGGGCGTGAACGCCTCGTTCCGGCGCGTCGGCGAGACGACCGAGCAGATCGCCGGCTCCACCTCCTTCGGCGCGAACGCGAGCCTGAGGCGCAGCGTCTCGCAGCGCACCGACCTCACGCTCTCCTTCGCCGGGCAGCGCTTCCTGTCCGAGCTCGAGACCGCGCGCGACGCCACCCTCTTCAACACGAGGCTCGGGATCACGCGCACCGCCTCGCCGCGGCTGTCGTTCTCCGCCTCCGGCGGACTCGTCTACACCCTGTTCGACGAGCGCGACATCGGCGCGCAGCCGAGCGACGAGGACAGCACGCTCGGCTTCTCCGGCTCGCTCGCGGTCGACTACCGCACCGCGGCGCGGCGCTTCAGCCTCGGCGCGGCGCAGTCGGTCTCGCCCTCGGCGAACGGCGATCTGTCCAACCGCACCTCGCTCTTCGCCTCGGCGGACGAGAACCTGACGCGGCGCCACAGCCTGACGCTGAGGCTGAGGCTGTCGCGCAGCCGCGACATCGACGCCGACGGTGGCGACGGCGACGGCTCGCTGATCGCCCGCGTCTCGCCAGGGCTCAGCTACGACGTCAGCCGCAACTGGAGCGCCCGGCTCAGTTACGCCTTCCTGATCGGCAGCAACGACGGCGATTTGCGGCTGTCGAACGGCGCGACGCTGACGCTGACGCGCGATCTCGCACTTTATCCCTGAGGAGATTTGCCGCTATATCCGGGCACGGCCAGGGATGGGGGCGATCTTCGGCCTCGGGCGGGGAGCCGATGTTGGACATGCTGCAGCGGGCGGAACGGCCGGCGAGACGGGGGCGCAGCCGAACGTCGCGTCCCGCCTGGCTCACGATCGCGAGCCTGCCGGGCGTCGTCCTCGTGCTCGACGTCCTCGCGCTCGCGGGCTCCGGCGCGCTCTCCCATCTCGCGCTGGTACGCTACAGCGCGGTGACGCTCGACTACTACGTCTTCGCCGTCGGCTTCGTCACCTTCGCCGCCGTCACCCTGCTCTCGCGCGCGGACATGTACGACGTCGACGCGATCATGCGCCCGATCAGCCGCTCCGATTTCCTGATCGTGGCCGTGGTCACCGCGTTCCTGCTGTTCCTGACCATCGTCGTCACGCTCAAGACCCAGGACATCTACTCTAACCGCTGGCTGGTCGCCTTCGCGGTCGCGGCGACCGTCTCGCTGGTGACGACGCGGCTGCTCGCCTGCCAGGCGCTCCAGGCGCTCGGGCGGCGCGGCGTGATCGGGCGGCGGCTGGTGGTGCTCGGCACCGGCGAGCAGGCGCGCCAGTTCCTGCGCCGCCTCGCCGCGATCAACCCCTACTTCACGAGCGTGGACGGCGTGTTCGCCGCCAGCGCCGATCCCGCGATCGACGCGCTCGAGGACCATCCCGTGCTCGGCGGCTTCGAGGCGATGATCGCGCACGCGCGCACCCACTCGATCGACGACATCATCATCGCGCTGCCCTGGTCCGAGGAGGCGCTGGTCGCCGAGACGCTGGAGGCGCTGCGCGAGCTTCCGATCAACGTCGCGGTCTCGACCGATCTGCTCGGCTACCAGCTCCAGTTCCGCCCCGTCATGGGGGCGGCGAGCCAGTTGCCGGTGTTCGAGGTGGTCCAGCGCCCGATCTCGGGCTGGTCGTTCCTGTTGAAGGCGCTCGAGGACTACGTGCTCTCGGCGCTGATCGTGCTCGCGCTCTCGCCGTTGCTGATCGTCGTGGCCGTCGCCATCAAGATCGACAGCCCCGGCCCGGTATTCTTCCGCCAGAAGCGGCTCGGCTTCAACAACCACGCGTTCGAGATCTACAAGTTCCGCTCGATGTACCACCGCGAGATCCCGGAACACGTCACCAAGCAGGCGCAGAAGCACGACCCGCGGATCACGCGGGTGGGCCGCTTCATCCGGCGCACCTCGATCGACGAGTTGCCCCAGCTCCTGAACGTGCTGAACGGGACGATGTCGCTCGTCGGCCCGCGCCCGCACGCGCTCGATCACAACGAGGACTACGGCCGGCGCATCCGCGGCTATTTCGCGCGTCACAAGGTCAAGCCCGGCATCACCGGCTGGGCGCAGGTCTGCGGCCTGCGCGGCGAGACCGAGGCGATCGGCAAGATGAAGGCGCGGGTCGACCACGACATCTACTACGCCGAGAACTGGTCGCTATTGTTCGACTTGAAGATCCTGGTGCTTACCGCCATGGTGGTGCTGTTCCAGAAGAACGCGTATTAGGGCGTTTGTCCTGCCCTGACGGAATGTATGGGCGTCGCGAAAGTGCGCGCGGGGCGACGAGCCAGAGCGCCGCATCCGATCGGGTCGAACGGCGCTCCGGGGGAGCGGCTCCGACAGATCGCGGCGGTCGGGGCCCGTGGGAGCGGCGAGCCCGACCGCGCGGGCCGGTCGTGCCGGGACGGGCTCCCGGACCGTGCCCGCCACGCCGCGGCCACGATCGCGCGTTACGATCGCGCCCGTGAAACCCAGGCGGTGGCGCGGGCGAAGCCCGGTCGAGGCCGGAGCGCTCGCCGTGCCGGATCGGAGAGGCCGGGCACGCGACGCGCCGGAGCGAGATCCCGGAGCGTCGGCCAGCCACGGCGCGGCGGACGGCGCCCCGGACCCCGAGCGCGCTCGTGGCGCGCGAAACATCGAGCGCGCTTGAGGAATCGGGCGCCTGCCCATAGACCGACGCGCAACGCGTCCCAACAGCGGATCGAGTTCATGACCGACGCCCGCCGCCCCTTCCCCCCGCGTGGCGCCCTGGCGAGCGCCGCCCTCGCGCTCGTCCTGCTCGCCGGCTGCGACAGCGTCGAGGAGCGCATCCAAGGCCATCTCGAGCGCGGCGCCGCCCTCGTCGAGGAGGGCCAGCCGGAGAAGGCCAAGCTCGAATACCTGAACGCGATCAAGCTCGACCAGGACAACGTCGAGGCCCGGCTCGAACTCGCCAAGCTGTTCGAGGACCAGGGGGAGTTCGGCCGCGCCGTCGGCCACTACGTCGTCGCCGTCGAGAACGACGCCGCCAACGTCGAGGCGCGCGTGCGGCTCGCGCAGTACATGCTGGTCTCGGGCAAGGTCGACCGCGCGCTCGAGGTGGCCCAGGAAGCCTACGAGCTGGCGCCCGACGACCCCGACGTGCTCGCCGTGCGCGCCTCGACCGCCTACCAGGTCGGCGACGACCGCTTCGCGCTCGAACTCGCCACGAAGGCGGTCGAGATCGAGCCGCTGCACGCCGCGGCGAGCGTGGTGCTGATCTCCGACCGCGTCGAGCAGGGCCAGCTCGACGAGGCGCTGGCGATGACCGACGCCATCCTCGCGGTCCACGAGGACGACCTCTCGCTCCAGCTCCTGCGGCTGCGCCTGCTCGAAGCGGCGGGCCGCGCCGACGCGGTGCTCGACCAGCTCGAATACATCGTCTCCGAGTTCCCCGACGTGGTCGCGGTGCGCCGCGCGCTCGCCGAGCGCTACGCCTCGCTCGGCGAGTACGAGAAGGCCGAGGTGCAGCTGCGCGACATCGCCGCCAGCGCCCAGGACAAGACCGAGGCGCGCCTCGACATCGTGCGCTTCCGGCTGCGCGTCGAAGGGCTCGACGCCGCGGTCGCCGAGCTGCGCGACCAGATCGACGCGAGCGCGAAGGGCGAGACCTGGCCGCTGCGCGAGGCGCTCGCCGAGCTTCTCTACGACAACGACCGCCAGGACGAGGCGCGCGCGGTCATGACCCGCGTCGCCGAGAGCGGGAGCAACGACGCCAGCCTCGCGCGCGTGGTGCTGGCGCGCTACGCCATCTCGGAGGGCGACGTCGAGCGCGGCGAGGCGCTGATCGACGCCGCCCTCGAAGGCGACCGCGCCAATGTCGACGCGCTCGCGATCCGCGGCGCGATCCAGCTCGAGCGCGGCGAGCACGGTGCTGCGATCGAGACGCTGCGCACCGGCCTTACCACCGAGCCCAACGACGTGCGCCTGCTCCTGCTCTCGGGGCGCGCGCATCTGCGCGCCGGCAACGAGGCGCTCGGCAGCGACCAGCTCGCCACCGCCACCCGGGTCTCCGACTACGCGCCCCAGGTCGCGCAGGAATACGTCGGCTTCCTGCTGAGCCAGGGCCGGCTCGACGGTGCCGAGGCGGTGCTGAGCGAGGCCGCGCGCCGCGCGCCGGACAACCGCGCGGTGCTGAGCGCGCTCGCCGAGCTGAGACTGCGCCAGCAGGACTGGGTCGGCGCCGAGACCGTCGCCGCGCAGCTGCGCGAGCTGGAGGGCGGCGGCGACACCGCCGAGGACATCGTCGCCGCCTCGCTCTCGGGCCAGGAGCGCTTCGACGAGAGCGCCGCGGTGCTGCGCGGGCTTCTGGAGCAGGGCGGGGGCAACACGCGGCGCCTGCGCGCCTTCGTCGCCAACCTGGTCGCCGCCGAGCGCACGAGCGAGGCGCGCGACTTCGTCGAGCGCGTGCTCGCCGACAACCCCGACAACCGCCTCGCCCGCATGATCGAGGTGGAACTCGCCGAGCGTCTGGGCGAGCGCGAGCGGGCGATCGAGCTGCTGGAGGCGATGCGCGCCGACTTCCCCGACAGCGGCGACGTCTATCTCATGCTCGCGCGCTACGAGATGCAGGAGGGCGACCTCGTCACCGCGCGCGTGCGCCTGCGCGAGGGGCTCGCCGCCGCCGGGGACGACCTGCGCATCCGCCTGACGCTCGCGAGCCTGCTGGAGCGCGCCGGCGACTACGAGGACGCGCTCGAACAGTACGAGGCGGTCTACGAGGCGCAGCCCGACAGCGTCATCGCCGCCAACAACCTCGCGAGCACGCTGGCCGAGCACTTCGCCGACCGCCCCGGCGCGCTGGAGCGCGCCCGCGCCATCGCCGCCCGTCTCGAAGGCACCGAGGTGCCCGAGATGCAGGATACGCTCGGCTGGGTGCTCTACCTCACGGGCGAGTACGAGGCCGCGCTCGGGCCGCTGGAACGGGCGGCGGGCGCCCTGCCGGACAACGCCTTCGTGCAGTACCACCTCGGCATGGCCTACGCCGCGAACGACCGCCCGGAGGACGCGCGCCGCCACCTGGAGCGGGCGCTGACGCTGGCGGCCGACCAGCGCTTCACCCGCGTCGCCGAGGCGGAGGAGGCGCTCGCCGCCCTCGGCTCGAACTGAACCCGCCCTCCGCCGGAGCGCGCCCCGGCCGGACCGAGAGGTTCCGGTCCCGGGCCGCCCGGCCGGGGCGATGTTTCCGGGGCCGATCCGATCGGCGCCTGCCGCGTTGAGCGGCGAGGACCGCACGGAGAGACCCCTTGACCCCGATCCTCGTCTGGGCCGCCGTGGCCGTGATCGCGACCGCGGCGATCTGGCTCGGCTCGGGCCTGCTCGAGACCGCCTCCGAGCGGCTCTCGGCCCACTACCGCCTGCCCGACGTGGTGCAGGGCGCCATCGTGGTGGCGATCGGGTCGAGCTTCCCCGAGTTGTCGACCACCGTGATCGCCGCCTCGCTGCACGGCGCCTTCGAACTCGGCGTCGCCGCGATCGTCGGCTCGGCCCTGTTCAACATCCTCGTCATCCCCGCGCTCTCGGGACTGTTCTCCACCCACCGCCTGCGCGCCGACCGCGACCTCGTCTACAAGGAGTCGCAGTTCTACATGGTGTCGGTCGCGGTGCTGACGCTGACCTTCGCCTTCGCGGTGATCTACAACCCCGTGGCGAGCGATACCGGCGCGATCCTGGGCGAGGTCACGCGCGGGCTCGCGCTGATCCCGATCGCGCTCTACGCGCTCTATCTGTTCGTGCAGTACCAGGACACGATCGAGTTCGAGGGCGCCCCCGCGCCGGAGGACGTGCGCCCGGGACGGGAATGGGCGCGCCTCGCGCTCTCGCTCGGCGTCATCGTCGTCGGCGTCGAGGGGCTGGTGCGGGCCGCCCTCTCCTTCGGCGAGATCTTCGACACCCCCGATTTCCTCTGGGGCATCACCGTGGTCGCCGCTGGCACCTCGGTGCCCGACGCCTTCGTCTCGGTGCGCGCGGCGCGGCGGGGCCGGGGGCTGACCTCGCTCGCCAACGTGCTCGGCTCGAACGTGTTCGACCTTTTGGTCTGCATCCCGGCGGGCGTGCTGGTCGCGGGCGCGACGGTGATCAACTTCTCGATCGCCGCGCCCATGATGGGGGTGCTGACCGCGGCGACGATCGCGCTGTTTCTGATGATGCGCACGAGCCTGGTGCTGACCCAGCGCGAGTCGGCAGCGCTCCTCGCGCTCTACGTCGGCTTCGTCGTCTGGATCGCGGTCGAGAGCTTCGGGGCGGTCGACCTGATCGACCACGTGCCGCCGGCCCGCTCCGGCTGAGCCGTCGCCCCCGGCGCGCCGCTGCCGGGACGGAGAGGACCGCGCGGCTCGTCCGGGGCACCGGCCTCGCTGTCCGGAGGTAAAGCGCCGGCCTCGACGCCGGATCGCGAACCGACCCGCGGCGGACGTCGCGCGATGCCGCGACGGGACGGGCCGCCGGCGGCACGTTCGGGACGAGGCGCTGTCCGTGGACACCTAGCGGGGCCGGGGCGGATCAAATAACTTGTCCCGGCGGCGGGGACGGTCACTCCGTCAGGTCGCGATAAGTCTCGCGCAGCGCGCCCGAGAGCAGATCGAGCGTGGCGGATCGCCCGGCGGTGCGCCGCCAGGCGAGCGCGATCGCGCGGGTGATGGTGCGGCCCGCGATCTCGCGGGGCACGACCTCCGAGTCCTCGCGGATCTCCGAGGCCACGTAGAGCGCGGGCAGGAAGGTCACGCCCATGCCGAGCCCGACCATCAGGCGCAGCGCGTCGAGGCTCGTGCCCTCGTAGCCGTCCTGGAAGCGCGCGCCGAAGCTCTCGCAGAGCCGGCGCACCTGGTCGTGGAACTGGAAGCCGGCTTCCAGCGAGAGCACGTCGAGGCCGGCGAGGTCCTCGCGCCGGATCGCCTCGGCATGCGCGAGCGGATGGTCGGCCGGCAGCGTCAGCAGGAGCCGCTCGCGGAACAGCTCGTCGTGGTCGAGATCGGGCGCGGCGAGCGGCAGTTGGGTGACGATCGCGTCGTGGCGCCCTTCCGAGAGATCGCGCGCGAGCGTGCGCGCCGAGGCCTCGCGGATGTAGAGCTTCAGGTCGGGCGCCTCGCGGTGAAGCCGTGCGACCACGCGCGGCAGCAGATAGGGGCCGAGCGTCGGCGTCACGCCGAGGCGCAGCGTGCCGCTGCTGGCCGCGCGCACGCTGTCGGCGAGGGCGCCGACCGCGTCGAGGATCTCCCGCGCGCGCGCCTCGATCTCGCGCCCCGCCGGCGTCAGCGTCGCCCCCGAGCGCCCGCGTTCGACCAGCGGCCGGCCGAGCGCCGCTTCGAGCGCCTGGATCTGCGCGCTGAGCGAAGGCTGGGCGATGCCGAGCCGTTCGGCGCCGCGCCGGAAGCTGCCGGCCTCGGCGACGGCGCAGAGCGCGCGCAGTTGACGGAGGGTGAGTTCGGTGTCGTGCACAGCCGCGATTGTGCGGCGAGGCACGGCCTTGTCGAGCGGCGGACGCGTCTGCCGGCATCGCGCGTCTCAGCCGAGGGGAAGGCGCACCACCACCCGCGCCCCGCCGCCCGGTGCGTCCTCGATCGCGATCCCGCCGTCGTGCGCCTCGATCGCGGCGCGGGCGATGGCGAGGCCGAGCCCCGCGCCCCCGGTGTCGCGCGAGCGCGAGCCTTCGAGCCGCACGAAGGGCTCGAACACCCGCGCGCGGTCGGCCTCGGCGATGCCGGGGCCGTCGTCGTCGATCGTGATCCGCGCCGCGTCGCCCTCGCGCCCGAGCGTGATCCGCGCCGCGCCCCCGTAGCGCAGCGCGTTCTCGGCGAGGTTGCGCAGGCTGCGGCGCAGCGCGAGCGGGCGTCCTTCGATCGCGACCGGCGATGCGATCTCCAGGCTCGCGCGCTCGCCGCGCTCCAGCGCCTCGGCGACGAGGCCGGCGAGCAGCTCGGCGAGGTCGACGGGCGCGCGCGCCTCCTCCGCGCCGGAGCCGCGCGAGAGCGCGAGCGCGGCTTCGGTCAGCGTCTCGATCTCGTCGAGGCAGGCGGCGAGGCGCTCGCGCGTCTCCGCCTCGTCCACCATCTCGACGCGCAGCCGCATCGCCGTGATCGGCGAGCGCAGGTCGTGACCGATCGCCGCCAGCGTGCGTGCGCGCTCGTCGAGGAGCCGCGTCAGGCGCTCGGCCATTCGGTTGAAGGCGTCGGCGAGGCGGCGCGTCTCGGTCGGCCCGGCGAGCGCCAGCGCCTCGGGACGCTCGCCGCGGCCCAGGCGTTCGACGGCGGCGGCGAGCGCGTCCATCGGGCGCAGGATGCGCCCGACCGAGACCCAGACGATCAGCGCGATCGCGAGGCCGGCGAGGGCGAAGGAGGTGAGCGCGGGCCAGGCCCACTGCAGCGGCGGCCGGCGAACGCGCACGCGGGCGTTGAGCCAGCCGCCGTCGTCGAGCCCGACGGCGACGTGCAGCGCCGGGCGTCGATGGTGTCCGGACCCTGACGGGCCGTCCCGATCGCCGACGGCGAGGCGGATCGGCCGCGATAGCCCGCCGAGTTCGGCGGCGATGTGTTCGGTGACGCCCGCGAAGCGGCGGGCGGCGTCGGCGTCGACCGCGGGCGCGTCGGCGAGGTGGAAGCGGATGAAGCGCGTGCGGGTCCGCCCGATCGCCGCGCGGCGGGCCGCGGGGGCGAGGGGCTCGATCTCGGCGGCGAGCACGAGCGCGCGCGCGGTCGCCGCCTCGGCGACGTTGACGCGGATCGCGCGGCGTCGTTCGTCCAGAAACAGCGCCAGCGTCGCGCCCTGGACGACGAGCAGGGCGGCGAGCAGCGTCAGGATCAGCCGCGGGCGCAGGCCGCCCGGCAGCCTCCCGAGCGACCCCGCCCCGAGCGCGCGCCCCTGGCGTCTCACGACGTCTCGCGCACGTCCGCCGTCAGGCAGTAGCCGCCGCCGCGCACGGTGGTGACGATCTCGGGACTGGCCGGGTCGCGCTCGATCTTGCGGCGCAGCCGGCTCACGCGGTTGTCGATCGCGCGGTCGAACGGGCCGGCGTCGCGGCCGGCCACCAGGTCCAGGAGCCGCTCGCGCGAGAGCACGATCCGCGGGCGTTCGAGGAAGGCGAGCAGCAGGCGGAAGTCGGCGTCGGTGAGCGTGACCGCCGTGCCGTCCTCGTCGCTCAGCCGGCGATGGTCGACGTCGAGCGTCCAGCGCCCGAACGCGAGACGTCGCCCGGCGAGGTCGCCGCCCTGGCGCTCGGGGCGCTCGGACCGGCGCAGGATCGCCTTGATGCGCGCCAGCACCTCGCGGGGGTTGAAGGGCTTGGTCACGTAGTCGTCGGCGCCGAGTTCGAGGCCGACGATGCGGTCGGTCTCCTCGCCGAGCGCGGTCAGCATCAGCACCGGCACCCGCCCCTCGACCGCGAGGCGGCGGCAGGCCGAGAGCCCGTCCTCGCCCGGCATCATCACGTCGAGGATCACGAGGTCGTAGTCGGCCTCGGCGAGCGCGCGGTCCATGGCGCGCGCGTCCACCGCCCCGTCCGCGCGCAGCCCCTGGCGGGCGAGATAGCGCACGAGCGCGTCGCGGATCTCGCGGTGGTCGTCGACGACGAGGATGCGCGGCGTGCGGGTCATGTCCCTCCCTCGGGCTCGGCCGCGCGAGAGATAGCCGAGCATCGCTTGGCCGCGCGGGGCGCGACGGTCGCCGATCGTCGCCGGGCCGGCGTTCCGCGACGCACGGTTACACTTTCGTCCCCTTGCAGGGACAGGCCCGTGACGATCGCCCCCCAGCTAGCGCCCATCGCCGATGACCCACGACGGAGCGAACGATGCGAACCCCGACCAAGATCACCCTCGCCCTTCTCGCCGCCGCTGGCCTCGCCGCGACCGCCGCCGCCGCGCACGGCTGGGGCGGCCACCACGGACGCGGCTACGACGGCCACGCCGGCCCGCGCGGCGCGATGATGCTGCGCCTCCTGGACGCCGACGACGACGGCACGGTCACGCTGGAGGAGGCCCGCGGTCTCCAGACCGAGCGGTTGACCCGCTTCGACGCCGACGGCGACGCCGCGCTCTCGCTCGAGGAGTTCCAGGGCCTGTTCGCCGAGGTCACGCGCCGGCGCATGGTCGACGCCTTCCAGCGCCTCGACGACGACGGCGACGGTGCCGTGACCGAGGACGAGATGCTGCGTCCCGTGAGCCGGCTGGAGCGGCTCGACACCGACGGCGACGGCGACGTCGACCGCGACGACCGCCGGGGGCGGCGCGGCGATCGGGACTGACGACGGGCGGGGCGGAGCCGGTCTCCGCCCCGCCGCGTCAGGCCCGGGCGCGGTGCGCCTCCGGGTTCAGCCGCACCATCACCCAGTTGTAGTAGGACGCGAAGCTGACCCAGGCGAGGTAGGGCACGAGCAGCCAGCCCGCCGTCGCGTCGAGGGGCCAGAACAGCGCCATGGTGAGCGCGATCGACAGCCAGAGCCCCGCGACCTCCCAGAGCGCCCAGACCGGACGCTTGGCCCCGAAGAACAGCGCCGACCAGCCGGCGTTGAAGCCGAGCTGGACGACGTAGACCGCGAAGGCGAGCGGTGCGCCCGAGAACCCGACCTCCTGCCAGACCAGGAAGCCCGACGCCGCGATCATCACGTAGAGCGGCGTCCAGACCGCGGGAAACACCCAGTTGGGCGGACGCCAGGACGGGTGGTTCAGCCGCTCGTACCACTCGCCGGGCGTGAAGGCGGCGCCCGAACAGGCCGCCGCGAAGGTGGCGAGCGCGAAGACGGCGAGCGCGCCGATCGAGCCGAGATCCATGAGCCGAGCCTCCCTGCCGTCTTCCGAGTTGGGTCGCGCGGTCGGGGCTTCAACGCGACCGGCGCGCGCGCCGGCCACGGCCGGGCGCTGCGGTCGCGGATTGCGACCGAGCGGGCGGGCCATTACTAAAGGCGCGACACGTCAGAACGGGACGTCGATGCAGACCGAACCCTCCCCGAGCGCCCTGCCGCCCGCCGGCGCCAACGCGCCGCGCGACATCAGCTACTCGGTGTTCGCCCGCTCGCGCGTCGAGCGCGTGCTGATCCGCGGCATCGAGAACATCACGGGCCGCCCGCGGCTTCTGCGCCTCGCCGACGGCTACGAGCGCGAGGTGGCGGCGGGGCGCGACTTCTGGGAGGTGATGCGCGAGCGCTACCGCATCCGTCTCGAGATCGCGGGCAACGGCCTCGCCGGCATCCCGCGCGAGGGGCCGCTCGTGGTGGTCGGCAACCATCCTTTCGGCATCCTCGACGGCCTGGTGCTCGGGCGGATGCTGTCGGAGACCCGCGGCGACTTCCGCATCGTCGCCCACGTCGTGTTCCGCCGCGCCAGGGATCTGGAGAAGATCATCCTGCCGATCGACTTCAACGAGACCAAGGAGGCCCGGCGCACCAACATCGAGCCGCGCAAGGCCGCGCTCGACTACCTCGGGCAGGGCGGGGCGATCGGCATCTTCCCCTCGGGCATGGTCTCGACCGCGCCGCGCCCGTTCGCGCGCCCCGCCGATCCGACCTGGAAGACCTTCACCGCCAAGATGATCGCCCGCTCGAACGCGACCGTGGTGCCGATCTTCTTCGAGGGCTCGAACAGCCGGGTGTTCCAGATCGCGAGCCACCTGAACGCGACGCTGCGCACCGCGCTCCTGATCAACGAGTTCGACAACCGTGTCTCGACCGCGATCCGGGTGGTGGTGGGCGACCCGGTGCCGCCGGCCGAGCTCGCCCGGCGGCGCGGCGACGGCCGCGTGCTGATGGAGTACCTGCGCCGCGAGGCCTACCGCCTCGGCCCCGCCGACGCCGATCCGGGGCTCGGACTGCAGCTCTGAGCGGGCGACGGCGCGTTTGCACGTCCCGCGCGCCTCGCGTAAGGCGCCGCAGGGAACAGGCGGGAGAGTGTCATGGAGACGGCGCGGGTCGCGGTGCTCGGGGCTTCTGGCTATGTCGGCGCGGAACTCGTGCGCCTGATCGCCACCCACCCGCGTCTCGACATCGCCGCGCTCTCGGCGGAGCGCCGCGCCGGCGAGACGATGGCGCGGGTCTACCCGCACCTGCGCCATCTCGACCTGCCGACCCTCGCGCGGATCGAGGAGATCGACTTCGGCGCCGTGGACCTCGCCTTCTGCGCGCTGCCGCACGCGACCAGCCAGGAGGTGATCGTCCGGCTGCCGCGCGGGCTGAAGATCGTCGACACCTCCGCCGATTTCCGCCTCGCCGACCCGGTCGCCTACGAGCGCTGGTACGGCCGGCCGCACCAGGCGTCCGAGCTGCAGGCCGAGGCGGTCTACGGCCTGCCCGAGCACCACCGCGAGGCGATCCGGGGCGCGCGCCTCGTCGCCGCGACCGGCTGCAACGCGGCCACGGTCAACCTCGCGGTGCTGCCGCTCCTGAAGGCGGGGGTGATCGACCCCGACGAGATCGTGGTCGACCTGCTCTCGGGCGTCTCTGGCGCGGGGCGCGCGGCGAAGGAGGCGATGCTGCACGCCGAGGTCTCGGAGGGCGCGCATCCTTACGCGATCACGGGGCATCGCCACTCGGCCGAATTGGAGCAGGAGATGAGCGCCGCCGCCGGCCGGCCGGTCTCGCCTTCCTTCATGCCCCATCTCGTGCCGATGAACCGCGGCATCCTCGCGACCATCCACCTGAAGGGCGACGCCGAGGCGGTCCATGCCGCGCTCGAGGACGCCTGCGAGCACGAGCCCTTCATGGTGGTGCTCCCCTTCGGCGAGGCGCCGGCGACGCGCCACGTGCGCGGCTCGAACCTCTGTCACCTCGGCGTGGTGGCCGACCGGGTGCCCGGCCGCGTGGTGGTGTTTTCGGCGATCGACAACCTCGCCAAGGGTTCGGCCGGGATGGCGATCCACTGCGCCAACCTGATGCTGGGCCTGCCCGAGACCGAGGGGCTGACGCTCGCGCCGGTCTTCCCCTGAGCCTCCCGCGCCGGCCGCGACCGCGCTCCCCGTTGCAAGGCGTGGCGCGGGCGCGCATCTAGCGGGAAACGACGGGAGGACGACCGATGGCCCCGCGCACGACGACGCGCAAGACGCGACGCATCCAGCTGATCGCCTTCGGGGGCGTGCTGCTCGCCGCGGCCGCGGCGCTGGTCGGCTTCGCCTTCCAGGACACGATCGCCTTCTTCAAGTCGCCCTCCGACATCATGGCCGAGCGGCCGGGGCCGGGTCAGCGGCTGCGCCTCGGGGGTCTGGTCGAGACGGGCTCGGTGGTGCGCGGCGAGGGCGAGGCGGTGCGCTTCGCCGTCACCGACGGCGCGGCCACCGTCGAGGTCAGCTTCGCGGGCGTGCTGCCGGACCTGTTCCGCGAGGGGCAGGGGGTGGTGGCCGAGGGCCACTGGCGCGGCGGGCGCTTCGAGGCGGCCGAGGTGCTGGCCAAGCACGACGAGAACTACGTGCCGAAGGAGGTGGCCGACGCGCTCAAGGAGAAGGGCGTCTGGCAGGGCGAGTTCGGCGCGCCGAAGGCCGGGGGCTCGTGAGCGCGGACGGAGAGCGTCCGGGCCGCCGCGTCGTCTGGGTCGACGCCTTCACCGACGCCGCCTTCGCCGGCAACCCCTGCGCGGTGGTGTTCGACGCCGACGCGGTGCCCGTCGAGACCCGCCTCGCCTTCACCCGCGAGACGGGGCTCGTCGAGTGCGCCTTTCTCGTCGACAGCGACCGCGCCGACTTCGGGGCGCGCTATTACATGCCCCACCGCGAGATTCCGATGGCCGGCCACCCGACCGTCGCCACCGCGGCCGCGCTCGACCACGCGGGGCTGCTCGCGGGACGCGAGCGCTTCACGCTCGAACTCGGCGGCGGGGTGTTCGAGATCGGGGTCGACCGCTCGGGGCCGCGGACGGTCTACGCCATGCGCCAGAACGCGCCGAGCTTCGGCCGCGCCTACGAGCCGGGCGAGATCGCGGCGCTGCTCGGGCTGGAGGCCGCGGAGGTGCTCGGCACGCCGCGCACGGTCTCGACCGGCAACCGCTTCTGCGTCGTGCGGCTTCGCGACCACGACGCGCTCGCCCGCGTCCGCCTCGACGTCGAGCGCCTGAGGGCCATGCCCGAGCGCGAGGAAGGGTTCTGGGAGCCCTTCGCCTTCGTCGCGGAGGGCTACACCGAGGCCGGCGACACCGCCGCACGGCTCCTGCTCGCGCCGCCCGAGCCGCCGGAGGACCCGTTCACCGGCTCGGCCACCGGCGCGATGGCGGCCTACGCCTATGCCGAGGGGCTCGTCGGCCCGCGCTTCACCGCCGAGCAGGGCCACGCCATGGGCCGCCCCGGCCGGGCGCGGGTCGCGCTGATCGGCCCGCCCGACGCCATCGAGGGCGTCGTCGTCGCCGGGCCGGGCGTGGTGGTGATGGACGGGCGCGTCTTCCTCGACTGATCCCCGGCTCGGCCGGCTCTCGGCACGCCGCCCGATCGGGCCGCGCGTCCTCGCCGCCCGCGCCCGTCCGCGCGATCCCGTGGTGCGCGCCCGTCCGCGCGACGGTTTGTCCGAGCGCGACGTCGCCATAGGTCAGGCCCGGACACGAGGCGCCGGGCCGCTGGCGCGACGACGCGAACGGAGGGGACCACTCCATGAAGATCAAGGACCGCCCGGAATTCACCTCCAAGCCCAGGGTGCTGACCAGGGGACCGGACACGCTGCTGCGCGAGGCGGTCGCCGAGATGTGTAAGCGCCGCTACGGTTCGGTCGTGGTGACCGACGAGAACGAGCAGATGCTCGGCATCGTCACCGAGCGCGACCTGATGACCCGCGTAATCAACGAGGGGCGCGACTATCACGATCTCACGCTCAAGGACGTGATGACCACCGACGTCCGGGTCGCGCGCGCCGACGACGACCTGATCGACTGGCTGCGCATCATGTCGAACGAGCGCTTCCGCCGCCTGCCGATCGTCGACGAGAACGGCAAGGTCGTCTCGATGATGACCCAGGGCGATTTCGTCTCGTACACGTGGCCGGAACTTCTGCGCCAGCTCAGCCTCTCGGCGCAGGCGAGCGTCGGCAAGAACTATCCCGTCGGCCTCGTGTTCGGCTCGATCGCGCTCTACACCATCGTGCTGATCGCGGTGATCGCCGCCGCCTTCTGACGCCGGTCAAGGGAGAGTTCGGGGCGCGCGGCCGGTGTCGCGCGCCCCCGCCGAGCGCGCACCAACGTCGCGCCCCCCTGTCGCCGTGCGGCGCGATCTCCTAGTCTGCGGCAAGCCTTTGTCCGCCACGGGATCGCTCCATGACCGTCGAGATCGGCCATTTCGCGCTCATCCTCGCCTTCGCGGTGGCGCTGTTCCAGGCGAGCGTGCCGCTCGTCGGCGCGCAGAAGGGGTGGGGCGAGTGGATGGCCACCGCCGCCCCCGCCGCCCTCGCGCAGCTCCTCCTGATCGGCGTCAGCTTCGCGGTGCTGACCCAGGCCTTCGTGGCCTCGGACTACTCGGTCGCGCTGGTGGCGAATCACAGCCACGAAGCCAAGCCGCTCCTCTACAAGATCACCGGCGTCTGGGGGAACCACGAGGGCTCGATGCTCCTCTGGGTGCTGATCCTGGCGCTGTTCGGCGCCATGGTCGCGGCCTTCGGGCGGGGGCTGCCGTTGCCCCTGAAGGCGCGGGCGCTAGCGGTGCAGGCGATGATCGGCGTCGCCTTCCTCGCCTTCATCCTGTTCACCTCGAACCCGTTCGAGCGGCTGTTCCCCGCCCCGTCCGAGGGCGCCGACCTCAACCCGCTCCTGCAGGACCCCGGCCTCGCCTTCCACCCGCCGTTTCTCTACCTCGGCTACGTCGGGCTCTCGATGGCGTTCTCCTTCGCGGTCGCCGCGCTGATCGAGGGTCGGGTGGACGCGGCCTGGGCGCGCTGGGTGCGCCCCTGGGCCCTGCTCTCCTGGCTCACGCTCACCGTCGGCATCGCGCTCGGCTCGTACTGGGCCTACTACGAGCTCGGCTGGGGCGGCTGGTGGTTCTGGGACCCGGTCGAGAACGCCTCGTTCATGCCATGGCTGGTCGCCGCGGCGCTGCTTCACTCGGCGATCGTGGTCGAGAAGCGGGCGTCGCTGAAGACCTGGACCATCCTGCTCGCGATCCTGGCGTTCTCGCTTTCCCTCATCGGCACCTTCATCGTGCGCTCGGGCGTGATCACCTCGGTGCACTCCTTCGCCTCCGACCCGACGCGGGGCGTGTTCATCCTGCTGATCCTGGCGATCGCGCTGATCGGCTCGCTGGCGCTGTTCGCCTGGCGCGCGCCGGCGATGAGGTCGGAGGGCACCTTCAAGCCGGTCTCGCGCGAGGGCGCGCTCGTCTACAACAACCTCGTGCTCGCGGTCGCCTGCGGGGTTGTGTTCGTCGGCACGCTGGCGCCGGTGATCCGCGAGTTCGCCGACGGCACCAAGATCTCGGTCGGCGCGCCGTTCTTCGACCTCGCCTTCACGCCGTTCATGGTGATCCTGTTTGCCGCCCTGCCGATCGGCGCGCTGATGGCCTGGAAGCGCGCCGATCTGGGCGGCGTTCTCACGCGGCTCTGGTGGGCGGGCGCGGCCGCGCTCGCGGTCGGAGGCGCGGTCTGGGCGTTCCAGTCGGGCGCGGCGCTGCTCGCGCCCGTCGGCCTCGCGCTCGCGGTCTGGATGGTCGGCGGCGTCGTGGTGGAACTCGCCGAGCGCGCGGGGCTGAACCGCCACGCGTGGCCCGCGCTCAAGACCGCGCGCCCCTGGCTCGACGGCGCGCGCCGCCTCGCCCGCCTGCCGCGGGCCGAGTGGGGCAAGTGGCTCGCCCACACCGGCCTCGCGATCACCGTCTGCGGCATCGCCGCCGTCACGGCCTGGGAGGAGGAGCGCATCCTGCTCGCGGAGCCCGGCGAGACCATCGGGATCGGCGGCTACGACCTCACCTTCGAGCGCGTCGAGCAGCTTCCCTTCGGCGCTCCCTTCGAGGTCGCCGGCTGCGGCGTCGGCCAGGACGCCTGGCTGAAGGGCGGCGAGGGGCGTAACTTCTCGACCCAGCTCGGCCGCTTCACCCTGGCCTCGGGCGGTGATCCGATCGACACGCTCTGCGCCGAGAAGCGCGCCTACCCGGTCGCGCGCATGCCGACCACCGAGGCGGCGATCGACAGCACGATCTGGCGCGACGTCTACGTGGTGCTGGGCGACCGGCAGGTCGACAGCGCGGCCTGGACGGTGCGTGCCTACGTGAAGCCGCTCGCGGTCTGGATCTGGCTCGGGGCGCTGGTGATGGCCTTCGGCGGGGTCGTGAGCCTGACCGACCGGCGCTACCGCGTCGGCGCCGCCGCGCGCCGCGCGGCGCCGGCCGCGGGAACGGACGCGGGGGCGCCGGCATGATCCGCCTGTTCCTCGTCCTGGCGCTGCTCTGGCCGCTCGCGGCGCGGGCGGTCGAGCCCGACGAGATGCTCGACGATCCCGCGCTGGAAGCGCGGGCGCGCGAGCTGTCGAAGGACGTGCGCTGCCTGGTCTGCCGCAACGAGAACATCGACAGCTCGAACGCCGAGCTGGCGCGCGACCTGCGCCTCGTGGTGCGCGAGCGGCTGGAAGCCGGCGACAGCGACGACGAGGTGCGCGACTTCCTGGTCGCGCGCTACGGCGAATACGTGCTGATGACCCCGCCGCTCAACGTCGCCAACGCCTTCGTCTGGCTCGCCGGCCCCGCCCTTCTGCTCGCGGGCGGCATCACGGCGGCGGTCTGGCTGCGTCGCCAGCAGGCAGGCGCGGGACCGGTCGGTCCGTCGGACGCGCCGCTCTCGGACGAGGAACGCGCCGCGCTCGACCGGCTGACGCGCGACGGCGGCGCCTGAGACGGCCCGGCGGCCACCCCGCGGTCGCCGTCGCTCATCCCCTCAGCATCCGCTCGACGATCTCGCGGGTGTTCTTCGACAGCGTCTCGGTCGCGGCGAGGCGCTCCATCTCGGTGCGGACCAGGTGCTGGCGGCCCTCGTCGTAGCGCCGCCAGCGCTCGAACGCGCCGGCCACGCGCGCGGCCGTCTGCGGGTTCAGCCGGTCGAGGCGCAGGATCCAGTCGGTGACGAAGCGGTAGCCCTCGCCGTCTCTCGCGTGGAAGCCGACAGGGTTGGCCATGGCGAAGCTCGCCACCACCGCGCGGAAGCGGTTGGGGCGCTTCCACGAGAACTGCGGATGCCCCGTCAGGTCCTCGACCCGCCGCACCGCGTCCGCCACCGGCGCGGTCGCCTGCACGGCGAACCACTTGTCCATCACCAGCTCGTCCCGGCTCCAGCGCTCGCGGAAGGCCTTGAGCCGCGGCTCGGCGCCCGGCGCGTCGTGGTGCACGAGCGCGGTCATCGCCGCCATGGCGTCGGTCATGTTGGCGGCGGCGTCGAACTGCGCCTCGGCCGCGGCCTGGGCGGCGTCCGAGCCGGTGGCGAGGCGCAGCGCCATCGCGCGGTTGCGCAGCGCCCGGCGTCCCGCCGCGGCGGCGTCGGGGCTGTAGGGGCCGCTCTCGGCGAGGGCGTCATAGAGCCGCGCGAGCGCCTCGTCGAGGCGCTGGCCGAGCCTGCGGCGCATCACGGTGAGCGCGGCGTGGACCATGTCGGGGTCGGCCGGCGTGCCGGCGGCGAAGATCTCGGCCGAGACCTCGTCGTTGCCGGGCATCTCGAGCGCGAGCGCGCGGAAGGCGGGGTCGAGCGTCCCCTCCTCGACCACGCGCCCGAGCGCCTCGCACCAGGCATCGGGCACGCCGTCGGGCTCGTCGGCCGCGCGTCGCCCCGTCGCGAGATCGCAGGCGAGGTCGAGCGCGTAGCGCCGCCCCGCTTCCCAGCGGTTGAACGGATCGGTGTCGTGGGCGAGCAGGAAGGCGCGCTCGGAGGGGGTCGAGGCGCGCTCCAGGATCACCGGGGCCGAGAAGCCGCGCAAGAGCGACGGCACGGGCGGCGGACCGCCGGCGGCGTCCGGCCCGAGGTCGAAGCTGACGGTGGCTTCGGCGCCGTCCAGTTCGACCACCCGCGTCGGCGCGACCTCATCGCCTTCGGCCGACAGGAGGCCCACCGCGACCGGGATCACCATCGGCGGCGCCTTGCCCTCGGGGGCGATGGCCGGCGCGCGCTGGCTCAGCGTCAGGCGATAGGTGCCGTCCTGCCAGTCCTCGGCGACGCCGACGCGCGGCGTGCCGGGGACCGACCACCAGCGCGCGAACTGCGAGAGATCGCGGCCCGAGGCGTCCTCGAAGCACCGGCGGAAGTTCTCGATGGTGCAGGCCTCGCCGTCGTGGCGCTCGAAGTAGAGATCCATCGCCGCGCGGTAGGTCTCCGGGCCGAGCAGGGTGTGCAGCATCCGGATGACCTCAGCGCCCTTCTCGTAGACGGTCGCCGTGTAGAAGTTGTTGATCTCGACGTAGGCTTCCGGGCGCACGGGGTGAGCGAGCGGTCCCGCGTCCTCGGCGAACTGGCGCGCGCGCAGGGCCTTCACCTGGTCGATGCGCGCGACCGCGCCGGAGCGCTCGTCCTCCGAGAAGCACTGGTCGCGGAACACCGTCAGCCCTTCCTTCAGGCAGAGCTGGAACCAGTCGCGGCAGGTGATCCGGTTGCCGGTCCAGTTGTGGAAGTACTCGTGCGCGACGATGCCCTCGATCAGCTCATAGTCGCGGTCGGTCGCGGTCTCCGGGCTGGCCAGCACGTACTTGGAGTTGAAGATATTCAACCCCTTGTTCTCCATCGCGCCCATGTTGAAGTCGGCGACGGCGACGATCTGGAAGACGTCGAGGTCGTACTCGCGGCCGTAGGCGCGCTCGTCCCAGGCCATCGAGCGCTTGAGCGCGTCCATGGCGAAGGCGCACTTGCCCTCGTCGCCCGAGCGCACCCAGAGCGCCAGGTCCACGTCGCGTCCCGACGTGGTGGTGAAGCGGTCGCGGTGCGCGACCAGATCGCCCGCGACCAGCGCGAACAGGTAGGCGGGCTTCGGGAACGGGTCGTGCCAGAGCGCGTAGTGGCGCCCGCCGTCCAGATCGCCGATCTCGCCGGGGTTGCCGTTCGACAGGAGCACCGGGCAGGTGGCCTTGGGCGCTTCCAGCCGCACGGTGAAGGGCGCCATCACGTCGGGCCGATCGGGGTAGTAGGTGATCTTGCGAAAGCCCTGCGCCTCGCACTGGGTGCAGAACATCCCGTTCGAGAGGTAGAGCCCCTCCAGCTCGGTGTTGGCCTCCGGGTCGACCTCTGTGACGCAGGTCCATTCGAAGCGCGTGCCCGGCAGCGCCTCGGCGCCGAGCGTCAGCCCCTCGCGCGAGAGGGTCAGGTGAGCCGAGGCGGTGACGTCCTCGCCGTCGACCGCGGCCGAGACCAGCGTCAGCCGCCGCCCGTCGAGCGCGAGCGGGGGCAGGGCGTCGTCGGCGAGGGTCTCGTTGCGGCGAAAGATGATCCGCGCCGTCACCCGCGTCGCCCGCGGCGCGAGGTCGACGTCGAGCGAGACCCGCTCCACGAGCCAGTCCGGCGCTCGGTAGTCCGCGAGCCGCACCGTCTGGTCACGGGGCGTGGCGGTGGCGGCACGGCGGTCTGCGGCCATGGGGATCCTCGCGTCTCGGCTGAGCCTTCCGACATAGCGCCTCGCGCCGCCCGTTACAGGGGCGGGGCGCCCCGCCCGGGGCGTTCGTCCTTGCCGGAGCGGGCCGCTGCCGGCTCGGGGAGCGGACGGCGCGGCCCGCCCCTTCAGAGGGCGGGGCGCTTCGTGTAGAGCGGCGCCTCGACGAAGGGGAGCGCGGCCATGGCGGCGAAGAGAAGCGGCGAGCGGGGCGCCTCGCGCGGGACGGCGGACAAGGCCGCGCGCGGCGCCCCGGTCAAGGCCGGGCGGGGCGGTGGAACCTCGCCCGATGCCGAGGCCGGGTCGCCGCCGGCCGGGGGTGGGGCGAAGGCCCGGGACGCGAAGACGCGGGCCTCGGCCGAGCGGGGTGGCGGCGCGGCCCCGGCGAGCAAGGGGGCGCCCAAGCCCCGGGGCAAGCGCGCCGGTCTCTCGTCCGCCACGCCGGCCGCGCCGGCCACGCGCGAGGCCGGCTGGGCGCTCGCCGCCCTCGGGGTCGTGCTCGCCGTCGCCTGCCTGCGCCTCGCGGTGAACGCCGCCGGCTGGGTGCCGATCCACTTCGACGAGGCGCAGTACTGGGCCTACGGCCAGGAACTCGCCTGGGGCTATTTCTCGAAGCCGCCGCTGGTGGCGGCGCTGATCCGGCTCGCGACCGATCTGGGCGGCGACACGCTGTTCGCGCTGCGCGCGGGCGCGGTGGTGGCGCACGCGGTGGTGGCGCTCGCGCTCTACGCGCTCGGGCGCAAGCTGTTCGATCCGGCCACCGGCTTCTGGGCGGCGGTCGCCTACACCGCGGCGCCGGGGGTCAGCGTCTCGGCGATGGTGATGTCGACCGACCCGGTGATGATGGCGTTCTGGGCGCTGGCGCTCGTCGCCTGGATCAGGGCGGCCGAGAGCGGGCGCGACCGCGACTGGGCGCTCACGGGCGCGCTCGTCGGCCTCGGCGCGCTCGCGAAGTACACCATGCTGGCGCTGCCGGCCGGGATGCTCGGCTACGCGCTGTTCTCGGCGCGGGGGCGCGACTGGCGCGGCGCCGGGATCGCCGCGGGCGCGGGCCTCGTCGTGCTCGCGCCGAACCTGTGGTGGAACGCGACCAACGGCTTCGCCACCGTCACCCACGTCGCCGAGGACGCCGATCCCGGCGAGGGCTACGGCAACATCGGCGCCTTCCTCGAATTCTTCGGCAGCCAGTTCGGTGTGATCGGCCCGATCGTCTTTCTCGCGATCCTGGCCGCCTTCTGGCGCCGGCGCGACTGGGCCGGCGACTGGCGGATGCGGCTGCTCGCCTGGCAGGCCGGCACGCTGCTGTTCGCCATGCTGGCGCTCGCCTACGCCACGCGCGCGCAGCCGAACTGGGCGGCGCCGGCCTACGTCGCGGGCTCGCTCCTCGCCGCGCGGTTCCTGCTCGCCTCCGGCTTCGGTCGCCTGCTGCGCTGGCACGCGGGGATCGGCGTCGTGGCGGCGGGCGCGGTCTACGCGCGCGCCGCGCTCTACGCGGCCGAGGGCGAGGGGCTGGCACGCGGGCCGGACCCGTTCAAGAAGATGCGCCTGTCCGAGCCCTTCTGCGATCGCGCGCTGCCGGTGATGGGCGAGATGGGCGCGGAGGTACTGCTCGCCGACAACCGCCGGCGGCTCTCGGAGTGCATGTTCCTCGGCGGCCTCGGCTGGGACGAGGTGGCGGTCTGGAACCCCGACCGCGTCGAGAACCACCACGAGATGGTCGCCTCGCTCCGGCCCGGCGATCGACGCGCGATGCTGCTCGCGACGCTGGACGACGACGGCGCCGCCATGGCGGCGCGCTTCGAGGAGGCCGAGTTGGTCGACGAGGGCCGCTTCGCCACCCATCGCGACCGGAGCTTCGGCTACGAGCTGTGGTGGGTGAAGGGCTTTCGTGGCTACCCCGACGACGGCGGGCGCGGCTGAGGCGCGCGGGGAGAGCGGGGCCTGTGGCCGTCGCCGCTCGCCACCGGAGCGCTGGAACCGCCTGAGCGGGACGCCCGGGCGCCGTGAAGGAGCGTGTCTCCGACGACCAGGAGCGCCGGGCCCGCTTCCGCCCGGCCGAACGGCGCTTCAGGCCGCTCGCGCGGGCGGCTCGGCCTCCGCCGCGACTGCCGTCTCCTCTTCCGCCGCGGACACGCGCGCGGCTATCAGCGCGCCGAGCACGCGGACGTGCGCCTCGGCCCGCCAGGCGAACGGGCGCTCGCGGCGCGTCGCCTCCATCTCGGCCTCCGCTTCGGCGAGCCAAGCGCGCTCGGCGCCCGCCGCGACGAGCCCGCGGCGGGCGAGGGTCTCGGCCACCCGTGTCGCCGCCATCACCAGAAGGCGCGGGCGCAGGGTCTCGCCCGCCAGCGCGTCGTCCCGATCCGTCGTCATCGCCGTTCTCCCGCGGTCCGCGAATGCCGGGCGAGACAAGCGCGTGGCCGTCGTCCGTTGCGCCGTCACGGCGGGCTGCGCGCGCTGAGAAAGTGAATGCAAAGTAAAAATCTGGCTTCTGGGTGCTGTTAGGCTGTCGTTAGCCGTTGTCGGTGCAAACGCTCCCCATCGAAACGTTGCGTCGAACGGGTGACGTCATGACCACGGAAGAAGTTCTCGCTACCTGCACCGAGAAGGCCGCGACGCTGTTCGGCGATCGCACGCCGTGCTGCACGGCGCGGGAGGCGGCGATCTACTTGGCCCACACCGGCCACGGCCACAGCCTGCGCCGCATCGCCGCCGCGGTGGGCCAGAACCCCTCGACCATCCTGCGCACCGTGCGCCGCGTCGAGGAGCGTCGCGACGATCCCCTGCTCGACGGCCTGATCGCCCGCCTGGAGGCCGAGGCCTGCGACGTGGCCGAGGCCCTGCCCGAGGCCTGCGACGACGCGGGGCTGGAGCGCGAGGCGCGCCGGTTCCTGCGCCGCCTCTGCGAGCCGGGCGCCTTCCTCCTCGTCGCCGAGGGCACCGAGAAGGCCGGCGTGTTCTGCGCGGCCAACAAGCACCGCCGCCCGATCGCCATGCTGCCGGTCCGGCTCGCCGCCGAGTTCCTGCGCCGCGACTGGATCCGTCTCTCGCGCCCCGGCGAGCGCTCGGTGCGCTACCAGATCACCGAGGTCGGCCGCGCCTTCCTGCGCCGCGCGCTGGCCGAGGACGCCGAGCGGCGCGGCACGGCCACCAAGGCGGGCACGGTGTCGCCCTTCGCCGCGCAGCATCGCGCGATGGCCGAGGCGGTGCTGCCCGACCCGGAGGAGGGCGCGCTGACCCGGACGCGCGTCAACATCGCCGAGAGCGTGCTCGGCTGGCTGGCGCGCCGTCCCGGCCCCGACGGCAAGCCCTATCTGGCGCCAGAGGAGGTCGAGGCCGGCGAGCGGCTGCGCTGCGACTTCGAGCTGGCCCGGATGGGGCCGTCGATCACTCAGGACTGGCGCTCGTTCCTGACGCCGTCCGACGCCCTCGCGGGCAGTCCGGTCGCGCGCGGTCCCGGCGAAGGCCCGGCGGCGGCGCGCGCGCGGGTGACGGCGGCGCTCGGCGCGCTCGGGCCGGGCCTCGCCGACGCCGCGCTCCGGGTCTGCTGCTTCCTCGAAGGGCTCGAGGCCTGCGAGAAGCGCTTCGGCTGGTCGGCGCGCTCGGGCAAGGTGGTGCTGAAGCTCGCGCTCCAGCGGCTCGCCGACCACTACGGGCTGTCGGCGCGGCACTGAGGCGCCGGCGAGCCGCGCGTCCGTCCTCGCGACGGACCGGCCGGTGCCGTATCCGGAGGCCGGGACGATACGCGATCGCGCCCTAGCCCAGGGGGCGGCGCGCCCCTCCGACGTGAACCTCCGCGCCTTCGCCCGGTCGGACGCCACCGGGCGAAGGCTTGCGTCGCGCTGCCGCCCGCGCTTTGAGGGGCCGCAGGCTTCGAGGGAGGCGACGTGAGGGTCCTGGTCCTGGGCGGCGGCGGGCGCGAGCACGCGCTGTGCCTCGCGATCGCCGCGAGCCCCGACTGCGAGGCGCTGGTCTGCGCGCCCGGCAACGCCGGCATCGCCCGCCTGGCCGAATGCGTCGCGCTCGACCCGGCCGACGCGGGCGCGGTCGTGGCGCTCGCCCGCGAGCGGGCGGTCGACCTGGTGGTGGTCGGCCCCGAGGCGCCGCTCGCCGCCGGCGTGGTCGACGCGCTCGACGCGGCCGGCATCCGCGCCTTCGGCCCGACCGCCGCCGCCGCCCGCCTCGAAGCCTCGAAGACCTTCGCCAAGGAAGTCTGCGACGCCGCCCGCGCCCCGACCGCGGCCTGGGCGCGCTTCGACGACCGCGCGGCCGCCCTCGCCCATGTGGAAGCGGCCGGCGCGCCGATCGTGATCAAGGCCGCCGGGCTCGCGGCCGGCAAGGGCGTGGTGGTCGCCATGACGGCGGCCGAAGCGATCGCGGCGGTCGAACGGCTGATGGCCGAGCCCGGCGCCTCGGTCGTGGTGGAGGCGTTCATGGCCGGCGAGGAGGCCTCGCTCCTCGTGCTGACCGACGGCGCGACCGCGCTGCCGCTCGCCTCCGCCCAGGACCACAAGCGCGCCTTCGACGGCGACGAGGGGCCGAACACCGGCGGCATGGGCGCCTACTCGCCCGCGCCCGTGCTCGACGAGGCGACCACCGAGCGCGCCATGGCCGGGATCGTGCGCCCCGTGCTGGCCGAGATGGCTGCGCGCGGCACGCCGGTCTGCGGCGTGCTCTACGCCGGGCTGATGATCGAGGCCGGCCGCCCCCGCCTCGTCGAGTTCAACGTCCGCTTCGGCGACCCGGAAGCGCAGGCGGTGCTCGCCCGCCTCGCCTCGGATCTCCTGCCCGCCCTCGACGCTTGCGCACAGGGTCGTCTCGCGGGCGTCACGCTCGACTGGCGGGCGGAGGCGGCGCTGAGCGTGGTGCTCGCCGCGCGCGGCTATCCGGGCGCCTACGCGAAGGGCGAGGCGATCGGCGGGCTCGACGCCGCCGCCGCAGTCGAGGGGGTGACGCTGCACCACGCGGGCACCGTCGAGCGGGACGGCGCGGTCGTCTCGGCCGGCGGGCGGGTGCTCGGCGTCACCGCGCTCGGCGCCGATCTCGCCGAGGCCCGCGCGCGCGCCTACGCCGCGGTCGACCGGATCGACTGGCCGGGCGGCTTCCATCGCCGCGACATCGGCTGGCGCGCGCTCGCCCGCCCCCCGTCCTGATCGCGCCGGCCCGCGCGATGCGCTAGCCTCGCCGGGACGGACGCGCCGCAGGAGGGACCGATGCTGGAGCCGACCGAGATCACGGGCCGCCTCGCGTGGCTCGGCGTCGTGCGCGACCGCGCCGTGACGCTCCGCTCCGAGCCCCGCGATGCCGTCGAGGCGCGCTTCGCCGGCCTCGACGGCGAGTGCCACGGTGGGCTGACGCGGCCGTCCTGCTCGCGGGTGCTGAAGCTCCACCCCGCGCGCGGCACCGAGATCCGCAATACCCGTCAGGTCTCGATCCTCTCGGCCGAGGAGCTGGCCGGCATCGCGGCCGATCTCGGGCTCGACCGGCTCGACCCGTCCTGGCTCGGCGCGAACCTCGTGATGGAGGGCATCCCCGCGCTGACGACGCTCCCGCCCGCCTCGCGCCTCGCCTTCGAGGGGGGCGCCGTGCTGGCGGTCGACGTCGAGAACGGCCCCTGCCGTTTTCCGGGCGACGTGATCGAGGCCGAGCGTCCCGGTCATGGCCGCGGCTTCGCCAAGGCGGCCAGGGGCCGGCGCGGCGTCGTCGGCTGGGTCGAGAGGCCCGGGCGTCTCCGCGTGGGCGAGCGCGCCCGGCTTCACGTCCCGCCCCAACGCCTCTACGCGCCGCTCGCCCCGGCGCCGGAGATCGCCTGAGCCCCCGCCCTGCGGAAGCGTCGCTGGACCCTGCGACGGCGCGTCGCTATCTGCGGCCGTCAACGATAACGGCAGGGAGGCGCGGCCATGACCGCCACGATCATCGACGGCAAGGCTTTCGCGGCGCGGGTGCGCGAGGACGTCGGCCGCCACGTCGCGCGGCGGAAGGACGAGCACGGCATCACGCCCGGCCTCGCCGTGGTGCTCGTCGGCGAGAACCCCGCGAGCCAGGTCTACGTCCGCAACAAGAACAAGCAGACGGTCGAGGCCGGCATGAACTCGATCGAGCACAAGCTCGACGCGAGCGTGCCGGAAGCGGAGCTGCTGGATCTCGTCGACAAGCTCAACAAGGACCCCGAGGTCCACGGCATCCTGGTGCAGCTGCCGCTGCCCGATCACATGAACGCCGAGAAGGTGATAGGCGCGATCGACCCGGCCAAGGACGTCGACGGCTTCCACATCTCGAACGTCGGTCTTCTCGGCACCGGGCAGAAGGCGATGGTGCCCTGCACGCCGCTCGGCTGCCTGATGCTCCTGCGCGACCACCACGGCTCGCTCTCGGGCATGAACGCGGTGGTGCTCGGCCGCTCGAACATCGTCGGCAAGCCGATGTTCAACCTGCTGCTCCGCGACAGCTGCACCGTGACGGTGGCGCACAGCCGCACCAAGGATCTCGCCGCCGTGTGCCGCACCGCCGACATCCTCGTCGCCGCCGTCGGGCGGACGCAGATGGTGACGGCGGATTACGTCAAGCCCGGCGCCACGGTGATCGACGTCGGCATCAACCGCATCGACGCGCCCGAGAAGGGCGAGGGCAAGACCCGCATCGTCGGCGACTGCGACTTCGACAGCTGCGCCGAGGTGGCCGGCGCCATCACCCCCGTACCCGGCGGCGTCGGGCCCATGACCATCGCCTGCCTGCTCGCCAACACGCTGACCGCCTGCTGCCGCGCCAACGGCCTGCCCGAGCCCGAGGGCCTGACCGCCTGAACGCGGGCTTCCCGGAGGCTCGGGCCGCGTCCGTGGCCGAGCCGCCCCCTCCCGCGCGGAGGCTGTCGCGACGGCCCGGCCGACGGGCCGGCCCGCCCGGGCGCGCTTGACGCCGGCGGTCTATCCTGTAGTTTCAGTCAGAACTGAAATTGCAGGAGACGATCCATGAACCTCAGCCCCGCCATGCGCGCCTTCGTGCTGCACTGGGGCGAGATGGGCACGCGCTGGGGCGTGAACCGCTCGGTCGCGCAGGTCCACGCGCTGCTGTTCCTGGCCTCGAAGCCCCTGCCGGCCGACGAGATCGCCGAGACGCTGTCGATCGCGCGCTCGAACGTCTCGGGCGCGATCCGCGAGCTTCAGGGCTGGAAGCTCGTCAAGGTCAGCCGCGAACTCGGCGACCGGCGCGACCACTTCACCACGCACGCGGACCTGTTCGACCTCGTCAAGGCGGTGGGCGAGGGCCGGCGCGAGCGCGAGTTCCTGCCGACCATGCAGGCGCTCGAAGACGTGCTCGACGAGGCGGCGGTGGACGGAAGCACGCCCGAGGACGTGCGCGAGCGCGTCGCCGACATGCTCCAGACCATGCACCTGTTCGACGCGTGGTATCGCGAGGTCTCGCGCCTGCCGCGCGGCGCGCAGGTGGCGCTCCTGAAGGCGGGCGGCGCGGTGTCGCGCTTCCTGCCGCGCCCGGACTGAGGGGCCGCGAAAAATTTTGGCCGAAACTTTCAGGGAGGACTGAAATGTCTAGAGTAACTGAACAGATGGCCGGCGGCTTCTGGCTGCGCGACGGTGGACGGCGCAAGGCGCCGGAGGCCACGCATCCGGGATGGCGGCACCGCCTCCTGGCGCCGCTCGCCTTCGCGGCGCTGGTGGTGCTGGGTTGTCTCGCGCTCGTGCTGGTGAGCGGCGCGGCGGCGTCGGGAGTGGATCTGGACGACCGCGCGAGAGGACCGGAGAGGTGAGCGTCCCCGCGGACCGGAGGACCCCCCGGTCTGGCGGAGGGTCCGTCGAGATGCGATCGCCGCGAGGCGCGGTGCGCCGGCGCGTCGTCGTGCCGCCCGGCGGTGTGCGCCCGGGAGCCTTCGCACGTGCCGCGATCGCGACGCCGCTCGCCGTCGTACTGGGCTCGATCCTCGTCGCGCTGCTCTGCGGGCTCCTCGGGTTCGTGGTGCCTATCCTGTGGCCGGCGGGGTTTCTCGTGGTCGCCGTCGCCCTCGGCGCCGTCGTCCTCGGGCTGCCGAGCTATACGCTCTTCGGCTTGCCGCTCGCTTGGTACGCCCTCGGGCGCTGGCACCGGCACGGCCGTGCGGTGCCGGGTCGGTTCCTCGTCGTCGGCCTCGTGGCCAACCTGCCGACCCTGCCGCTCTTCGCCCTGGCGTTCGACAAGGCCACGCCGGAGGCGGCCCACCAAGCCCTCTTCCTCACCGGCCTCGGCTTCCTGTTCGGGCCGGTGCTCGGGATCGTCTTCGCTTTGCTTTATTGGAGCTTCGTCGGGTCACGACCCGACCCGCTCGTGGAAAGGAACCCGATGTCATGACCCATGCCGTCTACTTCACCCTCGCGACCGGTGGGCTCGGCGCTGTCGCCGCCGTTCTCGTCCTCATCGGCCGCATGGCCGCCGACTGCCCGCAGACCGCCGGCGCCGCGCGACTGGCCACCCTCGTCGTGACCACGGCTTTCGTCGCCATCGGCGCCGGCATCGTCACGCTGATCGGCGCCGCGCTGCCGCTCCTCGCCGAAGGGGCCGCGACCGGGCTCTACGTGGCCCTCGGCTTCGCGCTGATCGCGCTCGGGGTCGGCTTTCAGATCGCGGCTTCGACGCTGCGCGACATCCTGGCGGCGGCACGGCCCGCGGCCGGCTCGCCGGAGCCGCGGGCTCCTCAGTCGCTGCCGGCGGGCTCGTCCCCCGGTCCCTCGCCCTCGTAGCGCGGCAGCCCGTCGTCGGGCAGCGTCATCAGCGCCTCGGCGACGTGGACGTGGGCGGCGAGCGTCAGGTCGTGCGGGCGGTCGAAGGCGCCCAAGGCGACGTCGATCGTCTCGCCCTCGACCGGCTGCCAGAACAGGAAGCCGCCGCAGTCGCGGCAGAAGCCGCGGAAGGCCTTCGGGCTCACCCGCACCCAGCCGAGCCGCTCGCGGGTGATGCTCACCCGCTCGGCCGGCGCCGTCGCCGCGATCCAGACCCCGCCCGACTGGCGCGCGCACTCGGCGCAGTGGCAGGCCACCGGCGCCTCGACGGCGCCTGCGATCGAGAAGCCCACCGCGCCGCAGAGGCAGCGCCCCGTGTAGCGTGGACGCTCGCTGTCGTCGTTCATCGTTCAATCCGAGAGCCGGCCCGAGGCCGCGTACCACGGGCCTCGTAGTCCGGATCGCGAGGCCGGGCAATCGCGTCCGGTGGCTCGGTTCGAAGCCCTCGCCACCACGAGTCGTCGACGAAGCGAAGCTCGCGACCGGCCGCGGGGCGAGACCGGCCCACGACCGATCGCGGCGGCGCCTCGGGTGCGGGCGATGCTCAGCCGGCGGTCGCGGGCGTCTCGGGCACGGCCGTGAAGGTGCCGAGCGCGATCGCGACCGGGCGCGTGGTGGCGTCCTCTGCCTCGGCCAGCACGTCCGAGCGGCAGACGGTGATCCGGCGCCCGGCGCGCTCGACCCGGCCGACGGCCGTGAGCCGCACCCCGGTGGCCGGGCGCAGCAGGTTGATCTTCAACTCCACCGTCAGCACCCCGGTGCCGGGCGGCATCAGCGTCTGCGCGGCGAAGCCGGCGGCGCTGTCGGCGATCGACCAGGCCGCGCCGGCATGGACGAAGCCGTGCTGCTGGCCGAGCGCGGGGCGAACCGGCAGCACGATCTCGACGAGGCCGGGCTCGACCCGCGCGAGGCTCGCGCCGAGGAGGCCCATGAAGGGCTGCGCCGCGAAGCCCGCGGCGACGCGCTCGGCGAAGGCGGGGTCGGCCGGCGCGCTCATGCGAGCCGCGCGCGCGCCACCGCGACCACGCGGTGGCCCAGCATCAGCGCCCGCGCCCGTGGCCCGAGGATCGCGTCGAAGGCCGCGTCGCGCGCGTCGAGCCCGCCGGTGTAGGTGCCGAAGGCGGGCAGGATCAGCCGCGCCTCGTCGGCGAGGAAGCAGCGCCGCCCGATCGCCGTGCCGCGGCAGAGAAGGCGTGCTTTCGGGTGGTAGTGCGCCGAGACCTCGGCGGCGCCGGGGCCGGGCCGGGCGTCTTCCGCGATGTGGCGGAACGTGACGGAGCCGGCCGTGAACGCGGCGCGCCAGTCGCCGGGCAGACCCGCCACGGGCCGCGGGTCGTGGTTGCCCGCGACCCAGACGAGACGGCGCCCGGCCGCCAGCGCCCCGATCCGGCCCGCGAGCCGCGCGGCGGCGGTGTCGGCGCTCGCCGCGTCGTCGAAGCTGTCGCCGAGCAGCAGGAGCGTCGCGGGGTCGAGGGCGTCGACCTCGGCTGCGAGCCGGGTCAGCGTGTCGAGATCGGCGTAGGGCGGCAGAAAGGCGCCGCCGCGACGAGCGACCGCCACGGCCCGGCCCAGGTGCAGATCGCCGACCGCGAGCAGCCGCTCGGACGGCCAGTGAAGCGCGCCCGAGGGCCGTGCCTTGAGCGTCGCACCCGCCAGCGTGATCCTCGCCTCCCCCATGGGATCTCGCTAGCGCGGCGGGGCGCGGCCGGCAAGCCGCGTCAGGAGGCGGCGACCGAGGGCAGGTTGTAGACGTCGTCGCGCCCGACGCTGAGGTCGCGCAGGAAGCGCATGACCTCGGGCACGTCCATCTCGCGCGCCCGGTCGTACAGCGCCGGGCCGAAACGTTGCTGCAGGAGGCCGCCCATGATCTCGCCGTCGTAGAGGCCCATGGTCCAGCCGCCGAAGGCGCGCTGCGGGATCGGCTGCTTGATCAGCAGCGCGACTCTGTCGTGGCGGGCGTCCTCGGCGATCACGTCGTAGATTTGTTCGGTCGCCTCGCGCGGGCCTTCGAGGACTTGCACGAAGGCTTCGTTGTCGTAGTACAGAAACCCCGACAGACCGCGCTGCGCGTTGTTGCGCTGCGACGAGGCGGCGATCGCGTCCATGGCCGGCCCTTCCGGGTCGACGAGGGAGCGACTCACGTACATCAGGCTCACGAGTTCCATGACTTCGAATATGCCGGAGGCGGCGACGAAGCCAAGCGCTCTTGTGTCGCCATCGCGCAGCGTGGCGGGTGTTCCGCGTGGCGGAGGGCTTCCCCGAGGGCGACGGCTCGCCTAAGCGGGACGACGCGAGGGATTGGCAGGAGGACGCCCGCCGTGAAGGAGATTCTTGAGCAGCTCGAAGCGCGGCGCGACGAGGCGCGGCGCGGCGGCGGCCAGAAACGCATCGACGCGCAGCACGGTCGCGGCAAGCTGACGGCGCGCGAGCGGCTGGAGGTCCTGCTCGACGAGGGCTCGTTCGAAGAATACGACATGTTCGTCGCGCACCGCTGCACCGACTTCGGCATGGAGCAGACGCGCTATTACGGCGACGGGGTGGTGACCGGCTGGGGCACGATCAACGGCCGGCAGGTCTACGTGTTCAGCCAGGACTTCACCGTGTTCGGCGGCTCGCTGTCCGAGACGCACGCGCTCAAGATCGCCAAGATCATGGACATGGCGGTGCAGAACGGGGCGCCGGTGATCGGTCTCAACGATTCGGGCGGCGCGCGCATCCAGGAAGGGGTGGCCTCGCTCGCCGGCTATGCCGAAGTGTTCATGCGCAATATTCTGGGTTCGGGCGTGATCCCGCAGATCAGTGTGATCATGGGGCCATGCGCCGGCGGCGCGGTGTATTCGCCGGCGATGACCGACTTCATCTTCATGGTGGAGGGCACGTCCTACATGTTCGTGACCGGTCCGGACGTGGTCAAGACGGTCACGGGCGAGCAGGTGACAGCCGAGGAACTGGGGGGCGCGGCGACGCATACCAAGAAGTCCTCGGTGGCCGACGGCGCGTTCGAGAACGACGTCGAGGCGCTGGCGGAGGTGCGCCGGCTGGTCGACTTCCTGCCGCTGTCGAACCGGAGCCCGCTGCCCGAGCGGCCGACCGAGGACGACCCCGCGCGAATCGAGCCGAGCCTCGACAGCCTGGTGCCGGCCAACCCGAACACGCCCTACGACATGAAGGAACTGATCCTGAAGACCGCCGACGAGGGCGACTTCTTCGAGATCCAGGCCGAGTTCGCGCGCAATATCATCACTGGCTTCATCCGGCTGGAGGGCCGTCCCGTCGGGGTGGTCGCCAATCAGCCGATGGTGCTAGCTGGAGTGCTCGACATCGATTCGGCGCGCAAGGCGGCGCGGTTCGTGCGGTTCTGCGACGCCTTCAGTATTCCGATCCTGACCTTCGTGGACGTGCCGGGGTTCCTGCCGGGCACGCAGCAGGAGCTGGCCGGCGTCATCAAGCACGGCGCCAAGCTGCTCTATGCCTACGGCGAGGCGACGGTGCCGAAGGTCACGGTGATCACGCGCAAGGCCTATGGCGGGGCGTACGTCGTCATGTCGTCCAAGCATCTGAGGGGCGACATCAACTACGCCTGGCCCACGGCCGAGATCGCGGTGATGGGTGCCAAGGGGGCGGTGGAGATCCTGTACCGCTCGGAGGCGGGCGACCCCGAGAAGCTGGAGGGGCGCCGGCGCGACTACGAGGACCGCTTCGCCAACCCGTTCGTGACGGCCGAGAAGGGCTTCATCGACGAGGTGATCATGCCGCACAGTACGCGCCGGCGCGTGGCGCGGGCGTTCGCGGCGCTCCGGGGGAAGAGGCTGGAGAACCCTTGGAAGAAGCACGATAATTTGCCATTGTGAAAATGTCTCAAGAATCGGTTATAGAAATCAAAGCTGGCACATTCTCACTTGTAATAAAGGGGGAAATGCATTCTCACGTATAGCTGATTACACGGCAGATGCTGTGGGCTTAATAGGAGGACCTATTGGTGCAGTTCGTGATGCTATGTATTCTGGGCGAGTGTATAATAAGGATGCGTTGGCCGCTGCTTTAATTAGAGCGAAAGAAATTCGAGCAGGTACTTCAAGGGCAGGGCGGGCTGTATCTACTAGATTTCTTGTGGATTGGTCAGAGGGCGCCTCGCGAAAAAGTTTGGATTATGAAAATATACTTGAGCTTTGGGCTAGAGTTCTGGCTCAAGCGCCAGAGAATTTTGATCCGGAAGACTTGGGTCTTGTTAATGCTTTGAAAAATATTGGCCCTGATGAGGCAAGATTATTTGATAATTTTTATGTAAAAAACGCACCAATAGACATAGACTCAGATGGAGAAGATGGTGATGATCCTCGTCTCACTGCATACTTCATGGAGGGAGGTTTTCTGGGTATTGCGGATCTTCTATTTTTAAGGATAGAGAGAGGAGATTTTGATGTAAACGGTAAGGATATTCTAAAATCAATTTTGTCCCCGAGTTCTCCCATAGAAGGGGGCTTGATAAAGGATATGCTATTGTATTGTGGATCAAAATATGTATCTGGATATAATATCGATCTAGAGGATGATAAAAAGTTATCAAATCTTGTACGCGCCGGCCTGCTGTATGTCGATCGCTTAATTGTATCCAAGAATGTGAAGGGATATGATGATGTCTGGTCCCTCAAAGGGCGAGTGTATGCTAATAGTTTGCTTGGTACGAAATCCTCCCATATAGTCAGTGGAAGCGCAAGAATTGTCTAATCACATCGCGTTCCATAGAATTGTTGTTGCCCCCACCCCAGTCGCCCCCTTCTCCCACGCCGTCGAGGCCCCGCCGTGGCTCGTCCTCTCCGGTCAGATGCCGACCGACCCGGCCGATCCCGACGCGGCCCTCCCCGAGGGCATCGAAGCCCAGACCGTCCGCGTGATGGAGAACCTGCGGCTCGTGCTCCGGGGCGTCGGGCTCGACCTCGACGCCGTCGTGCAGTGCCGCGCCTATCTTACCCACTTCGAGCGTGACTACGCCGCCTTCAACGACACCTACTGCACCTTCTTCGCGCCCGACCGGCTGCCGGCGCGGACCACCGTGGGCGTCACCGCCCTCGCCGTAGGCGCGCTGGTCGAGGTCGACTGCCTCGCCCGACGCCCGGACTGAGCAAGTGAAGGCGCGGCGCCCGGCGGCGGGGCGGGCAGGGCCGGTCGGAACCGGGATGGTGCGTCTCCGTGGCCGCGGGCGCGCGATCCAGCCCCGGAACGCCCCCCGGATCGAGGTTCGCGGCGCGGACGATACGGCGGGCCACGGATCGGACGGGCCGGCCCCGGATCGCAAGCTCCCGGACGGACAGGCGAAACCGGCCCGGTCCGGGGACGCCGCGATCCTGACAGATCGTTGACACGCCCGTCTGCGCTGGAATCGCGCCCTCGCGACGCCCGCCGCGTCGGCGTTCCGGGGTGACGTGACGACAGGGCGGGAATTCGCCTCTCGTCGCGCCATCGCCGCGGACGACGCGCCCTCCGCCGCGCGACGGCAGCGCTCGGCGCCGGCGTTCGGGAGGGGGCGAGACGGCATGCGGAAGGACCCCATCATGCGACGGCTTCTGGCTCTCGGCGCCGTGATCGGCACCCTCGTCCTCGGCGGCTGCGCCGGCGGTACCCCCGGCGAGCGCGCCATCGTCGGCGGCGCGATCGGGGCGGGCGCGGGCGCGGCGCTCTCGCCGAGCGACCGCGGCGGCGGCGCGCTGATCGGCGGCGCGATCGGGGCGGGCATCGGCGCGGTCACGGCCGACAAGGACCGCGGCTACCGCCGGGGCGGGCGCGGCTATCGCCACTACGGCCGGGGCTACCGGCGCGCGTACCCCCGGCGCGGCTACCGCTACTGACGCGCGACGATGACGCGCCCGGCGCCCGGACCCGCCGCGGGCCGGCGCGGTTGACCCCTCGCGACGACGTCGAGAGGGAGCCCGCCATGACCCGCCCACGGACCGATCCCCCGCCGGGGCGGCTGCTGCGCCTCGTCGCCATCGGCGCCGGCGACGGCATCGCCGCCGGCTGGCTGCTGCTGCTGATCGCGGTGGAGATGGACGTCCGGGGCTTCGGCACGCTGTTCAAGACCGCCGAGGCCGGCCCGCTGGCGCTCGCGATCACGGCCTTGATGACGGCGGTGACCGCAGGCATGCTCGGCATCGCTTGGCGCGTGATGGTGTTGTTGCCCGACCATGACTGACGATCCGCTCGCCGAGGGCGAGACCGAGGCCGGGGCGGACGCCCCTGCCGGCCACCCCGGCCTCGGACCGGCCCCGCGCGACCACGCCGGCCTGCGCGCGGCCGTCGACGCGGTGCTGGCCGACCCGATCGCGCGCCGCCCCGATGGCGCGGCGATGCTGCGCTTTCGCCGAGGCCAGGCCGACGGGGCCGCGTGGCTGGTCTCGGCCCGCCTCGGCTCGGGGCCGCCGGTGGCGGTGGTGCGCTCCTGCCTCGGCCTGCCGTCGGGCGTCGATCCGGCCGACCCCGCGCTCGGCTACTGGATCGCCCATGCCGTGCGCCAGGACGCGGCGCGCGCCCTCGCCGGGGCCAAGGCGGTGAGCCTCGTGGTCGGGATCGACCCGGCCGGGGACGGCGTAGCGGTGACGCTCGCGGTGTTCGGCCGCTCGGTGCCGGGGCGGGGCAAGCTGGAGCGGGCGATGGCGCCGGCGCGGATCGCGCGCCACCGCGGCTGGGCGATCGCGCGGACGCGGGCCGGCGGGGTCGTGCCGGCGGAGGCGCCGCTGCGCGCCGAGGGCTGAGCGCGACGCTCGGGCGCGCGGCCTCCCGGCGAGGCATCGGTGCGTCGCGGCGTCATCGGTTCGTCGCCTTCGCGTGCGCGATATTGACGCCTCGTCCCCGCGCGGCGAGAAAGCGGGCCCGGCCGCGACCCGCCGCGCCCCGCCGCCGGCTTCCCTCCGACGCGCGGCTGCCGGGGCGCCGATGTTCGACAAGATCCTGATCGCCAACCGCGGCGAGATCGCCTGCCGCGTCGTCAAGACCGCGCGGCGGCTGGGGATCGCGACGGTGGCGGTCTACTCTGACGCCGACGCCGACGCGCTGCACGCGCGCATGGCCGACGAGGCGGTCCACGTCGGCGCTGCCCCTGCGGCCGAGAGCTATCTGCTGGTCGAGCGCATCGTCGAGGCCTGCCGCCAGACCGGCGCGCAGGCGGTGCATCCGGGTTACGGCTTCCTGTCCGAGCGCGCCGCCTTTCCGCAGGCGCTCTCCGAGGCCGGGGTCGCCTTCATCGGCCCGCCGGCCTCGGCGATCGAGGCGATGGGCGACAAGATCACCTCGAAGAAGCTCGCCGCCGAGGCGGGGGTCAACACCGTGCCCGGCCACGTCGGCCTGATCGACGACGTCGAGGAGGCGGTGCGCATCTGCTCGGACATCGGCTACCCGGTGATGATCAAGGCCACCGCCGGCGGCGGCGGCAAGGGCATGCGCATCGCCTGGGACGAGCGCGAGGCGCGCGAGGGTTACCAGTCGTCGCGCAACGAGGCGCGGTCGAGCTTCGGCGACGACCGGGTGTTCATCGAGAAGTTCGTCACCAGCCCGCGCCATATCGAGATCCAGGTGCTCGCCGACGCGCACGGCAACACGGTCCACCTCGGCGAGCGCGAGTGCTCGATCCAGCGGCGCAACCAGAAGGTGATCGAGGAGGCGCCCTCGCCGTTCCTCGACGCCGAGACCCGCGCCGAGATGGGCGAGCAGGCGTGCAGGCTGGCCTCGGCCGTGGGCTATGCCTCGGCCGGGACGGTCGAGTTCATCGTGGACGGCGAGCGCAACTTCTACTTTCTGGAGATGAACACCCGGCTCCAGGTCGAGCATCCGGGCTCCGAGCTGATCACCGGCATCGATCTGGTCGAGTGGATGATCCGCGTCGCCGCGGGCGAAAAGCTCGGGTTCTCTCAGGAGGACGTCCGGCTCGACGGCTGGGCGCTCGAGAGCCGGCTCTACGCCGAGGACCCCTACCGCGGCTTCCTGCCCTCGATCGGGCGGCTGACGCGCTACCGACCCCCCGAGGAGACGCCGGGCTACCGCCCCGGCGAGCGCCCCGAGCGCGCCATGGTGCGCAACGACACCGGGGTCGAGGAGGGCGGCGAGATCTCGAAGTTCTACGACCCGATGATCGCCAAGCTCTGCACCTGGGGGCGGGATCGGAGCGAGGCGCTGGAGGCCATGCGCGTCGCGCTCGACAGCTTCGAGGTCGAGGGGATCGGCCACAACCTGCCGTTCCTGGCGGCGGTGATGGACCATCCGCGCTTCGTCTCGGGCGAGATCACCACCGGCTTCATCGGCGAGGAGTACGCCGACGGCTTCGCCGGCGTGGTGCCGGGCGACGAGGCGCTGGCGCGGCTCGCCCGCTTCGCGGTGGCGCTGCGCTACGTCCACGCCGCGCGCGATCTGGCGATCACGGGCCAGCTCGGCGGGCGGCGCCGCGAGCCAGCCTCGTTCTGGTCGGTCGCGCTCGGCGGGCGAACATTCGACGCGGCGGTGCTTCCCTACGCGCCGGGCATTGCGGCCGCGCCGGCCGAGGCCGGGGTGTTCGCCGTGCGTCTCGGCGACGAGGCCGGCCACACCGCCTTCGTCACGCGCTACCGCCCCGGCGATCGCCTTGCGGTGGTGCACGAAGGGGCCGAGGGCGAGGGCCCGTCCCACGTCCTGAAGGTCGACCCGCGCACCGAGGGCTTTCGCCTGCGCTGGCGCGGTGCGTACCTCGACGTGATGGTCCGCACCCAGCGCGCGGCCGAGCTGGCGGCGCTGATGCCCGAGAAGGCGGTGGCCGACACCTCGAAGATGCTGCTCTGCCCGATGCCCGGCACGCTGGTCTCGCTCGCGGTCGAGGAGGGCGAGGCGGTCGAGGAGGGCCAGGCGCTCTGCACGGTCGAGGCGATGAAGATGGAGAACGTGCTGCGCGCGGAGCGGAAGGGGACGGTGGCGAAGGTGAACGTGGCGCCGGGGGCGGGGCTGAGCGTGGATGAGGTTATTATGGAGTTCGAGTGAGGGGCAGGGGCGGCTTTGCGCCAGAAGCAGGCCAAGCTACGCCTCACTGGAAATCTTCCATGAGACACACGTACGATAACGTTCTTGCCGATACTATATAAAGCAATGATACTGTTTGGGCTTTCTGCGATAAGCCTTACGCTTGCATCGGCTAGTTCTACTCATACTTCACTTGAGAAAAGACTGACATTTGAGCTATCTGCGCCACCTGATACTCGGCAAGCAGTGGATATTATAGAATGCACCATGCGAATCCAGCGGCGTCGCGAGTCGGTTTTCGCTAATCATATTACATTGACAAGCATAGATCTTTCAATTTTTGAAATTGCCAATGTTGATGTAGATGGTAAGCACTATGGAAATATATCCTTAGAATGGTCTGGGCCTCCAGCTTCCCTTACGAAAGAGGCATGGCATCGTTTTAATAGAAGTCGCGAAGCTGTTGCTGATAATGCCGATCGTCTTGCTCAGTTTGAACGGCAAGTGCGTGATGGAGATTTTGGCGAGTTTTTCAAAAATAATTGGCTTTCATATACTACAACGAGATTCGATGGATATGAGAATTACTCGTTCAATTTTACTATTGCCGAAAATATTTATACAGAGATCGAAGAGAGAAATGATCTTGCTGCAATGATTTCAGACTATATAGAGAAAAATTGCAATAAGGCAGAAAATGGCTGAGATTTCCTATCTCTTGAGCCTGTTCGATGATGTGCATCAGGAAATATACTTGGAGTTGTCGAAAACGAAGTGTATTTATGCTGGATTTAGGGACGCGCTTCTCAAATAAGTAAAAATGATGTCAAGCGTCCGCCTCAGGTCATAGCTAGATGCTTCCACTAGGGTCGTCACATAGCTGCCGAGCGCGTCTCAAAACCCCCGCGGGTTCCCCTCGACCACCGTGCCGGTGCCAGCCGTCTCGCCTTCGGCGATCTACGTCACCGCGTCGCCCTCGCGCGCGACGGCGTAGCAGGTCGCCTCGCCCCCGTAGGCGAAGCACATGCGCTCGCCCTCGATCGACCATTCGCCCTCGTAGTCCTCGGCGCGGATGGTGCCGTCCTCGGCGTAGTATTCGGCGTAGCCGCCCGAGCCGCTCATCGAGCCGGTCACCGTGTTGCCGCTCACCAGATCGCGGATCGCCTCGTCCGAGAGCGTGTCGGCGGCCGAGGCGGGCAGGGCGACGAGCGCGGTGAGGACGAAGAGGCGGGCGAGGGGCATGAACGAGGCTCCGTGGCGAGGACGACCCGTCGAGGTGGCGCGCGCCGGGGCGCTTTCCAGCGCGGGCGGCGCGGCCGGGCGCCCCGGGACCGCCCGATCCGGCGCGCGGCGCGGTCGGGTCGCCCGTCTCACGCGGCGGTCGCCTGTCGCTCCTCGTCGCGCGCCTCCGAGGCGGCCCGGTCGTCGTGCCTCCCCGGCCCGGCCTCGTCGTCGTGCGCTTCCGGCCCGGCCTCGTCGCCCGCCCCCTGCGCGACGAACGCCTGCTCCGGGATCGGCCCGTCCAACTGCCGCCAGAGCGCCGTGCTGAACGGGCCGGCGAAGCGGCGGTCCAGCTCGACGAAGGCGCCCGGCAGCGCCGTCCAGGGCAGGTGCGGCCGCGCGTGGTGGGTGCCGTGGTAGTTGAAGTTCAGGAACAGGAGGCGCAGCGGGCGGGGCAGGGGCAGATCGCTCCCGGCCGCGCGCTCGTCGAGCGCGTTGCCGTAGTGGTAGACGTTGTCGAGACCCGAGACGACCAGACCACGCCCGAGCAGCGCCAGCGCCAGCATCCACCAGTGCGCGCCGAACAGTGCGAGGGCGCCCGCGAGGCCGAGGGCGATCAGGACCCCTTCGGTGCGCATCTTGGTGCGCCCCGGCTCCTCCAGCAGTTGGCGGCGCGCGGCCGGGGCCATGCTGCGCCCGTCCTCCAATTCGGCCCCGAAGGCGAGCGCCACCATCAGGCCGCGGGCGCGCTTCGGCAGGATCGCGAGGGGGGCGCAGGCGATCTCGCCGAGATAGAGCCCGCCGAACAGGCGCGCGTAGTAGCCGGCGCGCTCGCGCGGGGTGGGCGGCGCGCTCTCGACCACCTCGACGCGGTTCAGCGCGGTGCGGTTGAAGCGGTGGTGCATCAGATGGCCGAGGCGCAGCACCTGGAAGGGCGCGCCGTAGAGCCCGGCGAGCAGGCGCCCGAGCCGGTCGTTCAGCGGACGCGCGCGGGCGAGCGAGCCATGGACCGCCTCGTGCGTCAGCGACCAGAGCGTCGGCGTCAGCGCCATCGGCAGGAGCAGGAGCCACCCCCAGAGGGGCGAGAGCGGCAGCAGCCATAGCGGCAGCGCCACGAGCACGGCGAGGTGGACCACGCCCAGGCCGGCGGCGAGCGCCAGGTTCAGGCGTTCGGGCGGGCTCGTGTCCATCACGATGCCTCCTTCCGGCGATGCCGGATAAGCCTCGCTTGTCACCGGGAGAAAGCCTTGCGCGGCCCTCGGTTCCGAACGCGTCGCGGGGGACGGCGCCTGTCCCGGACGGGTCGCCGCGTCAGAGACGGGGAGGCCGGGGCGAGGCGCCCCTCGACGCCGTATCGAAGCCGGGGGAACGCGCGGCGGCTTCATGCTCGCGAGGCGATGCCGGCCGGGGGCCGGCGTGTTCGCGGCGACGGCGTCTCGGCGCGAACACGCCGCCGAGGTCCGGCGCGGGGGCACCGCCGCCGGACGACCCGGCGGAGCGGGCGCGTCACGCCCCGGCCGTCACCCGCCCGGAGGTCCAGCTGCCGGCGTTGGCCAGCACCAGATCGGCGTCGCGGAAGCGCTCGCGGAGCAGGCGCTCGTAGATCGCGCCCTCCTCCTCGCGGCTCACGTCGCCGCCGTGGCCGGCATGGCGGCGCAGCGCCTCGGCGAGCGCGTCGACCGTGCCCGAGCCCTCGTCGAACTGCGCCTTCTTGCGCCAGACCAGATCGTCGGGGAGCAGGTCCTCGCAGGCCTTCCTCAGGATCCACTTCTCGGTGGTCTCGCCGAGCGCCTCGCGCCGCGCGGGGTCGGTGCGCGCCATCTTCAGGCTCGCCGGGATCGACTGGGCGACGTCGATCAGGTCGCGGTCGAGGAAGGGGGTGCGCGCCTCCAGGCTCTCGGCCATGGTCACGCGGTCGACGCGCTGGAGGTTGATGTTGTGCATCGTCCCCAGGCTCCGCGTGATCTCGTCGGCCAGTGCGCGCGGGTCGTCGGCGTAGGCGTGATGGTAGGCGTAGCCCGCGAACAGCTCGTCCGCGCCCTCGCCGGTCAGCACCGCCTTGACGCGGGCGCGCGCGAGGCGGGCGGCGAACAGCGTCGGGATCGCCGAGCGCACGAGGTCCACGTCCGCGCTCTCCAGGTGGTAGACCACGTGGGCGAGGTTGTCGGCGACGTCTTGGGCAGTGAACTCGTGCTCGTAATGGTCCGAGCCGATGTGCTCGGCGACCGCCCGGGCGGCGAGGAGGTCGGGCGAGCCGGCGCGGCCGACCGCGAAGGTCTTGAGCGGGCCGCGCCCGGCGTCGGTGCGCACGCGCGCCGCGATCGCGGCGATGATCGAGCTGTCGAGCCCGCCCGAGAGGAACGAGCCCACCTCGACGTCGGCGAGCATCCACTTGGCGACCGCGTCCTCGAGCACGAGGCGCAGTTCGCGCGCGAGCGCGTCCACGTCCGTGTCCGGCTCGGGCTCGGCGCGGCCGGCGGCGAGGCGATACCACTGCCGCCAGCCGTCGCGGCTGTCGTAGAGCGTGCCCGGCGGCACGGCCTCGACGCTGTCGAGCGACAGCCCGTCGAAAGCCTTGAGCTCGGAGGCGAAGGCGAGGCCCTCGCCGAGGCGGGCGAGGTAGAGCGGCTTGATGCCGAGCGGGTCGCGCGCGGCGATCACCCGCTCGTGGGTCGCGAGCACGAAGGCGAACATGCCGTCGAGGCGCTCGACCCAGCGCTTGCGCCGCGTGCGGTAGAGATGGAGCACCGTCTCGCTGTCGGAGGCCGTGCGGAACGCGCTCGGCCCCAGGATCGCGCGCAGGTCGGCGTGGTTGTAGATCTCGCCGTTGACCACCAGCGCGCCCGGCTCGGCGTGGATCGGCTGGCGCCCGTCGTCTGGGCCGATGATCGAGAGGCGGCAGTGGGCGAGCACGGCCGGCACGCCCTCGGGGCGGACCACTTCGAGCGCGTCGGGGCCGCGGTGGCTAATGCGGCGCACCATCTCGGCGGCCAGATCCTCGTCGCCGACGCGCCAAAGGCAGACGAAACCGCACATGGGAAGCCTCCGGTGGTTTCGTGGCGGCGGTGTCCGCCGCGGCTTTCGGGCGGCCTTTGGGCCTCGCCGCCCCGATCGGGTCCCCGGCCCCCGAATGCTCGTGCTTCGATGCGTGCTCGCGGTGCCTTGGTCGTCGCGAGCGGGCCGTGGTCCCGGCGTCCCGGGGCGCGGCGGCTACGGGAGCCGCCGGCCGGAGACGCGGAGCGCCGACCGGTGCGGAACCGGCCGGCGCTCCAGGGCCGAGTGGAGACCGGCCTTCTGGCCGATCCCGTCTGATCTGGTCGGCTCGACCGGTCTCAGACCGACCGGCGGCGGCCGACCATGAACAGGCCGACGGCACCGGAGGCGAGCAGCGCGAGCGCCGGCGGCACCGGGATCAGCGGCGGGTCGATCGTGTCGCCGGCGATGCTCTGGATGTCGAACGAGACCGTGTTGCCGTTCGCGGGACCGGCTTGGCCGGTCAGGCGGAAGGTGAGGATGTCGTCCGTGTCGAGATCGATCGGCGGGGGAACGGCGTTCGCGCTGCCGTTCGGATCGGCCGGCTCGCCCACCGGGACCACGGTGATCGGCAGATCGGTGAAGTCCGAGGGATCCGTGCCGTTGACGCTGAAGGCGACCTCCAGCGTGTTGAGCGGCTCCTCGCCGATCTCATCATCGGTACGGAACGGGATGAAGGTCACGCCGCCGTTCGTGATGGTGAGCGGTGCGGTCGCCCGCAAGGAACCGAAGATGCCGCCGGGGAACGAGTCGTTGATGTCCTCGAAGGGCTCGAGGTCGATCGTCGCCGTCGCACCGTCGCCCGGAGCCAGCGGCAGGGGCTGCGCGCTCGGAGCGAAGAAGTTCGGGAAATTCCCGTCGAGGATCGTCAGGGCGCTCGCGCTCATCGGCAATGCCACCGTCAGCGCGACGGCCGCCACCCCCAGCTTTAGGTTCTTCATGTCATGACCCTCCCGTCATGGCTGCAATGCGGTCGGACGGAGCAACCCCCGGGGCGCGTGGTGGCGACCCACGGGCGATATGCCGTCCGACCTGACAACGTCAGAGGGTGCGTTCGGTTCACCCTTTCGGCAAGAGACGAGAAGATTTTCGAAAGCTTTCTCTGCCCCTCCACAAAGTCGCCGCATTTCTGCAACAGCCGTTACAATTTCGAGTTGCAGGATGTTCCCAGATGATACGTAGGGTAGTCTCGCCACAAGACTGACAACCTGTGACCGCGCTGCCGCGCCGCCCGCGCTCGTCACTCGCGCATTTCGCGCCGGCGCATCGGCATGGTGTCGACGAGGCCGGTCAGTTCCCCGGCCTCGACCACCCGGCCGCGGCGCAACTTCTCGCTTCCGTCGAGACCGATCAGGATCACGGTGAAGCCGTCGGGCTCGAAGCGCCGGCGCAGCGCCGTGTCCTCGCCAGTGTCGATCAGGATGGCCATGCGCCGCTCGACCAGCGCCGCCTGCGCCCGCCCGAGCCGGTCGAGCTGCTCGCGAAGCTCGGCGTCGTCGCGGCTCTCGGCGAAGATCAGCACGGGGCGGTTCTCCCAGCGCAGATCGGCGAGATCGGCCGCGCGGTCCTCGGCGGCGTAGGGGCCGATCGACAGGAGCGCGGCGAGCGCGAGATTGACGGACATGGGCGTTCCCTCGGAACGGTCGGAGTGTGGCGATCCGCCGACGCCCCCGGGCCGCGGCGGGTTCCGGCGCGCGGGTGCGCGACGCCGGGGGAGTGTGGCAGGAAGGTCGCATCGCCATGACGTGACGGGGGGTGGCGCGCTGCGGTATGAGGCGGCGCGAGAGGCCCTGCGACGGAGGACGCGATGAGCGACGAGATGGACGCCTGGCGCAAGCTGGCCGAGGCCGAGCTGAAGGGGCGCTCGCCCGACGACCTCGCGTGGCGCACCATGGAGGGCATCGAGGTCAAGCCGCTCTACGCCGCGACCGACCTCGACGGGCTCGACCACCTGGGCTCGCTGCCCGGCCTCGCGCCCTTCGTGCGCGGCCCGCGCGCGACCATGTACGCGGGCCGTCCCTGGACGCTGCGCCAGTACGCGGGGTTCTCGACGGCGGAGGAGAGCAACGCCTTCTACCGGCGCAACCTCGCGGCGGGGCAGATGGGGGTCTCGGTCGCCTTCGACCTCGCCACCCACCGCGGCTACGACAGCGACCACGAGCGGGTGGCCGGCGACGTCGGCAAGGCGGGCGTCGCGATCGACTCGGTCGAGGACATGAAGATCCTGTTCGACGGCATCCCGCTCGAGAAGATGTCCGTCTCGATGACCATGAACGGCGCGGTGATCCCGGTGCTCGCGTGCTTCATCGTCGCCGGCGAGGAGCAGGGCGTCGACAAGGCGAAGCTGTCGGGGACCATCCAGAACGACATCCTGAAGGAGTTCATGGTCCGAAACACCTACATCTACCCGCCCGAGCCCTCGATGCGGATCGTGGCCGACATCATCGAGTACACCGCCGAGCACATGCCGCGGTTCAACTCGATCTCGATCTCGGGCTACCACATGCAGGAGGCCGGGGCGGATCTGGTGCAGGAGCTGGCCTTCACGCTGGCCGACGGGCGCGAGTACGTGAAGGCGGCGCTCGATCGCGGCATGGACGTGGACCGCTTCGCGGGGCGGCTGTCGTTCTTCTTCGCGATCGGGATGAACTTCTTCATGGAGGCGGCGAAGCTGCGCGCGGCGCGCCTGCTCTGGCACCGGATCATGACCGAGTTCGGCGCCAAGGACCCGAAGTCCCTGATGCTGCGCACCCACTGCCAGACCAGCGGCGTCTCGCTCCAGGAGCAGGACCCCTACAACAACATCGTGCGCACCGCCTACGAGGCGATGGCGGCCGTTCTGGGGGGCACGCAGTCCTTGCACCCCACCGCCTTCGACGAGGCGATGGCGCTGCCCTCCGAGTTCTCCGCCCGCATCGCGCGCAACACGCAGCTGATCCTGAACCACGAGACCGGGGTCACCCGCGTGATCGACCCGCTCGCGGGCTCGTACTACGTCGAGAGCCTGACGGCGGAGCTGGCCGAGAAGGCCTGGGCGCTGATGCAGGAGGTCGAGGAACTCGGCGGCATGACCGAGGCCGTGGCTTCCGGCATGCCGAAGCTCCGCATCGAGGAGGCCGCCGCGCGGCGCCAGGCGCAGATCGACCGCGGCGAAGAGGTGATCGTCGGCGTCAACAAGTTCCGTCCCGAGCAGCCCGACCCGGTCGAGATCCTCTCGATCGACAACGAGAAGGTCCGCGCCGCCCAGGTCGGGAAGCTGGAGACGGTCCGCACCACCCGCGACGGCGACGCCTGCGACAGGGCACTGGCCGAGCTGGAGCGGGTCGCGCGCGAAGGCGGCAACCTCCTGGAGGCGGCGGTCGAGGCGGCGCGGGCGCGCGCCACGCTCGGCGAGATCTCGGACGCGATGGAGCGGGTGTTCGGCCGCCACCGCGCCGAGACCCGCACGCTCGCCGGCGTCTACGGCCAGGCCTACGAGGGCGACGAGGGCTTCGCGCGCATCCAACGCGACGTCGAGGCCTTCGCCGAGGAGGAGGGGCGCCGGCCGCGCATGCTGGTCGTGAAGATGGGCCAGGACGGCCACGACCGCGGCGCCAAGGTGATCGCCACCGCCTTCGCCGACATCGGCTTCGACGTCGACGTGGGTCCCCTGTTCCAGACGCCGGAGGAAGCGGCTCAGGACGCGATCGACAACGACGTCCACGTCGTCGGCATCTCGTCGCAGGCGGCGGGCCACAAGTGGCTGGCGCCCCGGCTGGTCGAGGCGCTGCGCGCCGAAGGAGCGGGCGACGTGATCGTGGTCTGCGGCGGCGTGATCCCGCAGGAGGACTACGAGTACCTCCTGTCGAAGGGCGTGGCCGCGATCTTCGGCCCCGGCACCAACATCCCCGAGGCGGCGCGCGAGGTGCTCGACCTCATCCGCGAGGCGCGCCGCGTCGAGGCGGCGGAGTAGGGCGGGGCGTCGTCCCGCCCCCGTCGCGACGCGGCGGCGCGCCGTTTCCTGCGTCGCGGCGCCCCGGCGTGCCGCCTGCGAGCGCGCCCGCCCGGGCGCCGCGTGCCGGGCTCACTCGTCGGCGGCCATCCCACGGGCGAGGGCGAGCTTGGCGTCGGCGCTGGCGTAGTCGCCCGAGCGGCAGCCGACCTCGGCCGCGGCGATCAGCGCGTCGATCTCGGCGGCGGTGGCGGCGACCACCGAGGCGGCCGCACGGGCGGCGCGCGCATCGGCGAGCGCGACGGCGCAGTCGGCCGGGCCGCCGACCGCGAGCGGACGCGGCGCGGCGAGGACGGGGGTGGCCGAGACGAACAGGGCCACGGCGAGCAGGGTGCGAAGAGCGGTCATCGGGGTCGGGTCCAGGGCCGAACGCGGCCTGCGGGGCCAACGCGGCCCGCGGTCGTCCGGCTCGGCGGGGACCACCCCCGTGGACGGCGCGGCGACGCGAGGGATCTACACCGCGCCGCGGCGTCCGGGCAGGAGCGATGCGCGCAAGGCCGCTTGACCTCGGCCGCAAACCTTATCGTGCTTCAGCGGGCACGATAACGTGCTTGATCGGCAACGTTGCCGGAAAGCCATAGAGCTGTGGCTCTCAAGGCGTTGCATAAAAAATACGATATAGGGAACATAACGTGAAGTCGCGATCAGGGCGCCTGTGCCGTGATCCTGCCGGCTGTCGGCGGGCCGTGACGGAGCCGCGGTTTGCGGCAGCGCATATATAATGTGTGTGGCACGTCGGTCCGTCGGGGGCGCCGTCGACGCGGGCTTCGCCGGGGTTGTCGCGAGCGGCGCCGTCGTCACCGACGCGTCCGAGGACGACTTCGTCGAGGCGACCCCGCCGGTCTGATCTCCGGCGAGACCGACGGACACCGCTTCACCGCCCCGAGCGGCCAGGCCGCGCTGCCGGTCCGGCCCGGCGTGCTCGCCGAGCCTCTGACGGGCGCGGCGCTGCCGCCGCAGGACCGGGCGCGTCCTCGACGCGCCGGCCCGGAACGACGCGACCACCGCGATGATCGCGGGCGACACCCACGACGGCCGCTCCGGCGAGGGCGATCCGGCCGCGATCGAGTTCGGCGGCCCCGGCGTCCCAGCGTCCCGGCGCCGGACCCGGAGGACTTCTTCGCCCAACCCGACCCGCGGCTCGTCGAACGGGGCGTTCGTCGGCGCGATCCCGACGCCGTCCTAGGCGGGACGCCGAGGGGCGCGGCCGCATGGTGGTCGAAGTCGCGCGCCGGGCGGTCGTCATCGATCATGTCGACGTCGGCCGGTTGAACAGCCCGGACGACGAGCCGCCGGTCGACACGCGCGAGGCGGTGCTGGCGACGTTTGGGCGAGGCGTCGCGCCGGACCGTGCCTTTCGAGGCGAAAGGGGCGGTGGCCATACGTCGCTTCCCAGCGGCGCGTCGGCAGGTCGGCGGGGCTGCGCCCCCGCGAAGCCCGGCACCGAGCCGAGCGGCGTGGGGCCGGAGGTCACGATGCCTCGCTCTCCGACCCGGGACCGGGCGTGCCGCGGGTCCGCGTACCTCCGCCGCGTCGTTCCGCCCGCTTCGCCGCCGGCGGGGGCGCACGCTTTCGGCCTCGCCCGGCACCGGGACGCGGCCAGGGGGCGCCGCGACGGCCGCGAGGGGCCGCCGCAGCGGAGGCGGCCGGTCAGGCGACGAGGAAATCGACCTCGAAGCTCTCGATCGCCGGGCCGGTCCCGTTGCCGGAGGCGAACGCCTCGACCTCCAGGGTCCGCGACCCCGTCCCGACCCCGGCGCCGTCGAGGTAGTCGCCGCCCCTGTCGCCGAACAGGCTGTAGGGTTCGACCCTCTCCAGCCGCAAGTAGCCGTCCAGGCCGAGGCGCACGCTCTCGACGGCGGGGTCGTCGGTCTCGATCGCGATGCCCGTCGAGCGTCCGTCGAGCAGATCGGCGTCGATGGTGTCGCCGTCGTTCAGGGGCGCGATCCGCTCGTCGGTCTCCGTGTCGACGAGGAAGATCTCGAACGTGTCCGGCACGCCGGCGGCCTCGTCGGCCGGGGTCTCCTCGGTCGGGGTCTCGCCGGTCGGCGCCTCGTCGGTCGGCGTCTCTCCGGTCGGGGCGGCCTCGTCGACCGCGAAGACGCGGACGGCCGAGAGCTTCGGGTTCTGCGTCTCGGCGAGGAGGTCGATGTCGAGCGTGCCGTCGTCCACCTCGACCTCGAAGCGCTTCGTCGTCGCGGTACGGAAGCCGACGTCGGCGGCGATGTCGTAGTCGTCGAGCGCGGTCGCGCCGCCTTCGATCCGGACGTCGAACACGCGCGCGCCGGGTTCCCGGGTGCCGCCGTAGATCTCGGCGAAATCGAGCTCGACCGCGTAGCGCCCCGGCGCGATGTCGCCGATCTCGACTTCGAGCGTGCCCGGACGCCAGGCCTCGCTGCGGAAGAGCGCGTCGTCGTCGGTGCCGGCGATGGCGCCCGGGACGGAGAACGTCTTTCCTTTCGAGACGGTATCGGCGGCGTGGAGGATGCCGTCGACGCTGGTATGGGCGCCGCCGCCGATGTTGTAGGCGGCCACGAGGTCGGCCGGCCCGCCTGCCGCATCGTCCGCCGGGTCGTCCCCGGGGGCCTCCGGCTCTTCCGGCTCGGGGTCCGCCGGCTCGGGGTCCCCGTCCGTGGTGTCAGGCTCCTCGGGCATCGACGGTTCGGTCGGGGTCTCGGGCTCCCCCTCGGCGTCGTCGCCGAAGTCGAAGGCGCCGCTCGCCTCGAGGAAGGCTTCGACGTCCTGCGGCGTGCCCCGCTCCTCGCCGGTCAGGGCGTAGAACAGCATGCCCGCGTCGGAGGGGTCGTTGCGCTTGGTGGTGCCGGCGCGGATCATGGCCTCGCGCGCGGCCTCGATGGTCGGGTCGGTCGCGTCGTCCATCCAGTCCCAGTCGCGGTTGTTGAAGCCGCGCGTGTTGTTGTTCCCCTGGTTCTGGTCGTCGATCTCGATCTGCGTCACCTGGGGGAACGCTTCGGCGATGTCGTCCCAGGTGCGTCCGCCCCCGACGTCGCGGTTCTCGTTCCAGCTCGAATGCGAGAGCTGGGTGATGTTGTCGAGCCGGCCGGGCGCGGTCTCGCTCAGCGCGCGGAAGGTCGCCTCCATCGGGCCGCCATCCAGCACCAGGATCTCGTCGAGCGACGCGTCGTTGAAGATCGACACGAGCGCCTCGGTGCCCACCCCCTCGTTCGCCTGGTAGTCGACGACGTCGATGCCGAGGCTCTCGACGAACTCCGCGCTCTGCCTCAGCCGCGACAGCTGATCGCCCCGGTTCTTCTCGCTCAGGTTGTTGCCGAAGAAGAAGGAGACCTCGTCCTCCAGTCCGGCCGCCTCCACCAGGAGCGCCGCCATCGGCATCGCCGCGATGTCGTCGGGGTCGTTGTTGTTGCCGTCGAAGTGCAGGACGACGTGATCGTAATCGCCGATGATGCGATCGTTCATGGAGTCTCTCCGGATGCGGTTTCGTCGAGTGTTCGGGGGGACGTACGGCGCGCCGTACGAGGATTCTGAAGGCGCTTCGGGGGCTGGAGAGCGGTCTTCGCCGGGCGGTCGATGCATGCCGCCGGACGGGGGACGTCGCTCTCGGCGCGGCCCGCTCGCTACGCGTCGACCGAGATCACAGCAAATCCACGCCTGAAGCGCTTCGTGCGCCGCGCGGCTTACTGCCACGAGGACGCGGTCGAGTCACTAGTTGCCCGAAATAAATTTTTAGAAACGACGGATAGGGGCGAGGTTAATCAGAGGTAATATTGCATCATGCTGTGGTAGCACCGTACTGTATTATTTATGCCGGGCGATTGCTGTTCCTGAGGTTGGCAGGCAACGCTCGCTCGATGCGCCGGCCCGACAGTCGCGCCGCGGTTCTGAAGAACAGCGACCTAGGCTGTTGTTCGCGCGGGCTTTCGCGACGCCGGCCGTTTCGGTCGGACCGGAAGACGCCTGGGCCGGCGCGGTCCGCCGGCGCGAGGGCACCCCCGGCCGTCAGGCGGGCGAATGTGCAACCGTCTGTTGCAGCGGCGCGACGAGGCGCCGGGCGGTGAGGCACCGCCGGCGCGGCGCGCTCGCGGGACGGCTGAACCGCGGGCGCGCGACGTGGCGCCGGCGCGATCGAGCCGGTGGTCGTCCGACGTGGCGGCGGACTGGGCGATCCGGGCCACGGGCTCGGCCGGCGCGAGGGCCTCGACCGGCGCGACGCGGGGTCGGGCGTGCGCCGTTCCACGGCGACGATCCCCCGGCGGGGGGGGGGCGGTCGCGCGCCGGCCTTCGGTCCCGGCCGCGCCGTCACGCTCGCGCGGCCGTCTCCCGCTCGTCGCCTTCCCCGAGCGCCCAGCGCGTCGCGAGCCACGCCAGCAGGAACGGCACCACGAACTTGAAGCCGATCTTGGCCGCGATCAGCACCGAGTAGACGTCGCGCCCGATCAGGCCGCGCTCGTGCAGCAGCTTCACCAGCACGATCGAGGTCGAGAACTTCACGGCGAGGGCCACGCCCATGAACACCGCGCGGCGGTCGCCCAGCTCCCAGCGCGCCGAGATCCACGAGCCGCCGATCTTGCCGGCCTTCACCAGAAGCATCAGCGCCAGGATGGTGAGCGGCGCGGTGGCGAGCATGGCGAGATCGACTTCGAGCCCGACCCAGGCGAACAGGATCGGGCCGAACAGGGCGTAGACCATCGCCTTGACCCGCTCGATCGCGCGCTCGCGCAGGCCCTCGGGGATCAGGCGCTGCGCGGCGAGGCCGGCGGCGAGCGCGCCGAGGGCGGCCGCGCCCGCGCGCTCGCCGATCCAGATCGCGAGGAAGGCGACACCGAGCACGACGGCGACCGCGAGCGCGTCGCCCATGCGCGAGGACGCGAGCAGCCGCCCGACCACGCGCTGCACCCGCGCGGCGAAGCCCGCGACCAGGATCAGCGCGATGCCCGCGAAGGCGACGACCACGTCGAGCGCCGAGGTCTCCGACCCCCCGCCCGCGAAGGCGAGCGCGAGCGAGACGCCGACCACGGCCAGCACTTCGAACACGTTGTCGATCACGCCGACGCCGAGGATGGTCTGGCCGAGCCGCGTCCTCAGGATCCGCAGCTCCTCGAGGATCGGCAGCAGGAAGGCCTCGCCGACGGTGGCGAAGGAGAGCGCGACCACGAAGGCGATCGGCCACGACGTGCCGAAGACGTAGTGCAGGAAGATCGACCCCGCGACCGCCTCGATCAGCGTCACCACGGTGGCGACGCGGATCAGGAAGCCGCGGCTCTTCCACAGCTCGTCGACGTCGACCATGAGGCCGATCAGCACCAGGAACAGGTGCAGCCCGAGGGTGGCGAGGAAGGTGAAGGCCGGCCCGTCGGTGGTCTCGGCGAAGGGGTTGGCGCCCGCGAGGGCGAGGCCGATCAGCAGCGCGGCGAAGATCCACGGCACGCGCAGCCGTTCGAGCGCGAGGCCGAGGGCGATCGAGGCAGCGAAGAGGGCGGGATAGAAGAGCGAGAGGTCCACCGCTCACGAACCGCACGTACGGCTGGCGGGTTCCCCGGCGAGGCGGTCAGGGAGCGTCGGTAGGGGACGGTCTCAGACGAGCGAGGGCCGCGTCGTCCGCTTGCGGCGCGAGCGCGGCGTAGCGCGCCAGAGGCCGACGAGGCCGACCACGCCGCTCATGACCAGGAGGCTCGCGAGGCCGAGGTGGCCGACGCTCAACGCGGCCGGGGCGACGAGGGCGGCGACGGCGAGCCCCAGTCCGGCCGCGATCATCGCGACAATCGGCATGGTCATGCCGAGCGGGGCGAGCGTGATGCCACGGCGGTGCTGGACGATTCGGCGGAGCATCGGTTTCTCCTGCACTGCGACCTCGGCTGAACTCTTAACAGAGTATAAACTCAACCGCGACGCGAACGCCAGTGCTCGTTGCGCGCCCGAGGATGTGACCGCGCGTCGACAACGCCCTTAACGACCAACGAGAAGACAGGTCGTCTCGTTCCGGGAGCGGCGTCGGACGGCAGAAGAAATGCCACGCCGCGTCGAGCGGCCATGGCGGAGCCGACGGCTCCCGTCGTGTCGCCTCGCTAGGCGCGGCGGTTCGGACCGCCGCGTCGTCGGGACGGCCGCGACGACTGTCACGAAACCCTCAACGAAGCCGGATAGGACCGCGACGAGAAGGCGGGTCCGCCCGCTCCGATCCCGCGCCGGGACGGTGCGGGCGATCGTCGCCTCGACGCTCCCCGGTGCGGGCGCCGCCTCGCCATGCCACCGCTCCACAGCGCTCGCAGGGACCTCCAGGACATGCAGACGATCTTCGGCGAAAGCTTCGAGACCGACGGCAACGGCACGCGCTACGCGACAAGCATCCCCGAGTTCACGGACGGCTCCGGCGACTTCTTCCTGCGGACCGATCTCGGCGACGTCGCCGGCACCTACGGCGTCACCGGCGCCGACGGCGGCTTCGTGTTCGCGGCTCAGGACCTCGACGGCGAGGGCGCGGCGTCGCAGCAGGCGCTGATCTTCTCGGGTATCGACATCGACGGCTTCACCGACCTCGCCTTCGGCGTGCTGCTCGCCGAGGACGACGCGAGCGACGGCGACGAGGACTACGACCTCGTCGACTTCGTGCGGTTCGAGTACCGGATCGACGGCGGCGCGTTCCGGCCGTTGCTCGCGGTGGAGTCGGTCCCGGACGGCGACGCCTTCAACGCGGTGCCGGCGATCGACACCGATTTCGACGGCGACGGCGACGGCACCGAGATCACCGACGTCTTCCAGCGCTTCTCCAGCGCGATCGCGGGCACCGGCTCGACGCTCGATCTGCGCGTGACCTTCGATCTCGACGCGGGCGACGAGGACATCGCGATCGACGCCCTGGAGATCACCGGCACGGCGGTGGCCGAGCGCCAGGTGGTGGCGGGCGAGGACTTCGACGGCGGCGCGACCAGCCTGGTCTCGGGCTTCGACCCGGCGAGCGGCAACCGCGACGGCGGCGGCGGCGACTTCTTCGGCGTCGGCAGCCTCGCCGACTGGCCGCAGCCGACCGGCGTGCCGTTCGGCCTCGCCGACGACAGCGGCGCCGACGTCAGCGGCGGCGGCGCGTTCGCGGGCGACGACGAGGGGGTCTACGGCCGGAACGCCGACGTCGAGAACGACTTCTTCGCGCTCTCGGACAGCGACGAGTTCGGCGCGGAGCAGACTGTGAGCTGGACGTTCGACGTCTCGGGCTTCGAGGACCTGCGCCTCGCGATCGACTTCGGCGGCATCGCCGACGGCGACGACTTCGGCGGCTATGGCCCGCAGACGGCGCGCTTCGCCTACGCGGTCGATGGCACGACCGCGTCGACCGCCTTCGATCTCGCCGCGACCACCGACACCGGCGAGTTCGCCTACCGCCCGATGGACGATGGCACCGTCACGCCCGATCAGGGCGTGCTCGCGGTCGGTGGCGACAACGCGGTCACCAAGCGGCTCGCCGAGGACGGTGCCGCGGCCGATAACACGCTGCTCGACAAGACCCCGGCGTCCGGCGACGGCGCGGGCATGCTCGACACCTTCGTCACCGACCTTGACGGCACCGGCTCGACGCTGACGCTGACACTCACGGCCGACGTACCGTTCGAGGCGTTCGCCTTCGACAACATCGAGATCACCGGCGTCCCCGCGACCGCCGACGGCACCAGGGTCGCGATCGCCGCGGCCGACGCGACCCGAGCCGAGGGCGACGCGGGCACCACCGAGTTCACCTTCACGCTGACGCGCTCGGGCGACGTCTCGGCCGCGGGCACGGTCGACTTCGCTGTCTCGGGCGACGTGGACGCGGCCGACTTCGGCGGCGCGCTGCCCTCCGGCACGGTGCGCTTCGCCGCCGGGGAGGCAGAGCGGACCATCGCCCTCGCGGTCTCGGGCGACACCGACTTCGAGGCCGACGAGGCACTGACCGTCACGCTCTCGAACCCCTCGGACGGCCAGACCATCGCCACGGCGAGCGCCACGGGCAGCGTCCTGAACGACGACGTGCCGCCGGTGACGCCGATCTCGACTGTCCAGGGGCCGGCCGAGGCGAGCTCGCTCGCCGGTCAGACCGTCACCGTCGAGGCGATCGTCACCGCCGACTTTCAGGACGCGGCCGACAGCGATCTGGGCGGCTTCTTCCTGCAGGAGGAGGCGAGCGACGGCGACGGTGACGACGCGACCTCGGAGGGCGTGTTCGTGTTCGAGGGCAACGCCTCGGTCGCGGTGCCCGACCTCGCGGTGGGCGACCGCGTGCGCCTGACCGGCACGGTCGACGAGTTCCAGGGCGAGACCCAGATCGACGAGATCGCCGCGATCGAGGTGGTGCCGGGCGGCTCGATCGACGCGGTCGAGCCGGGGGTCGTCACCTTCCCCGCCGCCGTCACCACCAACGCCGCCGGCCAGCTGATCGCCGATCTCGAAGCCGTCGAGGGCATGCTGATCACCGTGCCCGAGACGCTGACGGTCGGCGATCTGTTCACGCTCGGGCGCTACAACGAGGTCGGGCTCACCTCGGGCGGGCGCATCCAGACCTTCACCCAGACCAACGCGCCGAGCGCCGCCGGCTTCGAGGCGTTCCAGCAGGAAGCCGCCTCGCGCGGGATCGTGATCGACGACGCCTTCTTCGACGCGCAGAACCGCGACCCGATCTTCCCGCAGGGCGGCCTCGACGCCGAGGCGCCGAACGTCCTGCGCTCGGGCGACACGCTGACAGGCCTGACCGGCGTCGTCTCCTACAACCAGGAGATCTTCGGCGACACGCTGTTCCGCGTGATCCCGACCGAGGCGCCGCAGTTCGAGCAAGAGAACCCGCGTCCCGAGACGCCCCCGGTGGTCGGCGGCTCGCTCAAGGTCGCCTCGTTCAACGTGCTCAACTACTTCACCACGATCGACACCAACCCCGGCGGCTTCAACGGACCCGACATCACCGGCCCGGCCGGGGATCAGGAGCCGCGCGGCGCCGAGGCGAACGGCACCGACCCCGACGGTCGGACCGAGTTCGAGCGTCAGCAGGCCAAGCTGGTCGCCGCGATCACCGAGATCGACGCCGACGTGCTCGGCCTGATCGAGATCGAGAACAACCCGGACCCGGACCCGAACGCGGCGCTGGCCTCGCTGGTGGATGCGCTGAACGCGGCCGGCCCCGCCACCTACGACTTCATCGCCGCCGGCCCGATCGAGGGCGCGCAAGGCGGGGCGGTCGAGGGCGACGCGATCAAGGTCGGCTTCCTCTACGACGTGGACGCGGTGACGCCGGAGGGCGACGTCGCGATCCTCGACGAGACGGTCGACCCGCGCTTCCAGACCGTCGGCACCCAGCGCCCGGCGCTCGCGCAGACCTTCACCGAGACGGCGACGGGCGCCACCTTCACGGCGGCGGTGAACCACTTCAAGTCGAAGGGCTCGATCGCGGACTACGATCTCTCGCTCGACCTGCAGGACGCGCCGGCGCCGGGCGTCTACGGCCCCGAACAGCCCGACGCCGCGCTCGGCGACGGGCAGGCCAATAACCCGACCATCCGCGAGGGCGCGGCCGAGGCGCTGGTCGACTGGCTCGCGACCGACCCGACCGGCTCGGGCGACCCGGACTTCATGATCCTCGGCGATCTGAACGCCTATCTGCAGGAGGACGCGATCCAGGCGATCCTCGACGGCGCGGACGACACCCGCGGCACCGACGACGACTACCTCAGCCTGGTCGGCGAGGACGACTACAGCTTCGCCTTCCCGGTCGGTCTCGACACCGTGCCGCAGGTGCAGACCTTCGGCACGCTCGACTACGCGCTGGTCAACCGCTCGCTCTACGATCAGGTGACGGGCGCCGACATCTGGCACATCAACGCCGACGAGCCGGTGGCGCTGGACTACAACCTGAACTTCCAGTCGGCGGATCAGCAGGACTTGCTCTACGCGCCCGACCCGTTTCGCTCGTCGGACCACGACCCGGTGCTGGTCGGGCTCGACCTCGCGCCGGACGACGCGCCGGTGATCGTGCAGGCGCCCGGCCAGCGGGTGGTCCGGGGCACGGACGAGGCCGAGATCTTCCAACTCTCGGGCTCGGCGATCGTGCGACCGCGCGGCGGCGAGGACACCTTCGACTTCGCGCAGGTAGTCGAGAACGGCCGGCGCGACTTCCTCACGCTGTTCGGCGTCGAGGAGGACGAGAGCGTCGTCGGCTTCGACCGGGGCGACGTCGCGTTCTCGGCCGGGGCGGGGCGGACGCTGCTGGTCGCGCTCGACAGCGGCGACTTCGTCGTGTTCCGCGGTATCGACGACCTAGACGATCTCGACATCCCGGTCGACGAGACGGGCCTCGTCTGACCGGACGGGCCGTCGCGCGTCCGCCGCACGGGGCGGGCACGGGCGAGCCGAGCCCCCGCGCCGGAGGGCAGCGCGGGTCCTTCACGACAACAGGGGGACGACAACCATGACCACGTTCGCGCTGCGCGCGTTCGCTCTCGGTGCCGCCGGCATCCTCGGCGCGGCGCCCGCCTCGGCGCTGACCACGCCGATCGCCATCGACGACGCCGTCGCCTTCTCTTCCGCCGGCGGTGTGACCGTGTTCGACCTCGCCCCCGGCGGTTTCAGCGCGAGCGGCACCGTCGGGGCGACCGGCTTCGGCGCGACGCCGACCGATTTCTCGCTCGCCGGCACCGTGCCCGGCGACGCGGCGCTGGTCGCGCTGACGGGCGACTTCGCGAGCGGCATCGACCCGGCCGCGAGCGTCACGATCAACCGGGCGACGGTCGAGACCGTGATCCCGCCGCCCTCGGCGCTGGCGATGGCGCTGGCGCTGATGCTCGGGGCGCTTGGGGTGGCGGCGATGTGGCGTCGGCGCGGCTGAGGCGGGCGGGCGTAGAGGTCGGTTTTTCTCGGGGCCCCGGACGTCGCTTGCCGAGTGGGCGGCTTCTGGGTTGCGCCACGAGCCGACGCGCGGGGCGCCGAGCGCGGCGCGCGACAGGCTGGTACCGTAGTGCTACGGTCGTGATAGCACTCCCTCCGATCGGCGAGGTGAAGTGCGGTCCCGGAAGGTTACGATGCGCATCCAGCTCGGATGCCGGCTGAGCTACCGGCTCCTCCCGGTGCCGACCCCGATGATCCTGCTGCTCAACGTGCACTACTCGCGCGCGAGCGATCTGGAACGTCCCGACCTCCTCGTCACCGACCTTGCCGTGCCGGTCGAGAGCTACCGCGACGGCTTCGGCAACTGGTGCAACCGCCTCGTGGCCCCGACCGGTGCCTTCGCCGTCTCGACCGCGGGGATCGTCCGTGAGCCGGCCTGTCGGACCCGGTCAACACCAAGGCCGAGCAGCACCCCGTCGAGCGGTTGCCCGCTGACGCGCTGACCTTCTTCTTGCCGAGCCGCTACTGCGAGACCGATCTCCTGTCGACGTTCGCCTGGAAGCGCTTCGGCCCCGAGCCGCTCGGCTGGCCGCGGGTGCAGGCCGTCTGCGACTTCGTCCACCACCACGTCCGCTTCGGCTACGAGCACTCGCGCGCCACGCGCACCGCCGCCGAGACGCTGGAGGAAGGCGTCGGCGTCTGCCGCGACTTCACCCATCTCGCGGTCGCACTGTGCCGCTGCCTCAACATCCCCGCGCGCTACTGCACGGGCTACGTCAGCGACATCGGCCAGCCGCCGCCCTACGCGCCGATGGACTTCGCCGCCTGGATGGAGGTCTATCTCGGCGGTCGCTGGTGGACGTTCGATCCGCGCAACAACGACACCCGTTTCGGCCGCGTGCTGATCGCGCACGGGCGCGACGCGGCCGACGTGCCGCTCACCCACAGCTTCGGGCATCACGAACTGACGGGCTTCGAGATCTGGATCGAGCCAGCGCCCGGGACGGACGGTCTGCCAGGGACGAGGCCGTGAGGGCGTCGGACGCGCCACGGCGTATCTGTCGGCTCGTGCCGTCTTTCGGCGTCACGGAGACCGCGAGCAGTCGGCCCGGACCCTCTCCCTTATCCACCAACGCCAGGAATAGCGTCGCCAAGAAACCGAGCCGATGAGGTTCGTCGTCCGGTAACCATGGACCGCCGTCGGCACGACCGGTTCCGCAAGCACCGCCCGGACGAACGGAGCGGGAAAGGAAAGCGAGATGATCGCAGGACGATGGAAACTTCGCCAGAAGCGCGGCCCCTGGTTCGCCGAGGTCCTCTCGGGACGCGGCGCGCCGGTCGGCCGCTCGCTCCCCGTCGTGATCGTGGTTTGCCGACAGGATCGTCGTCGGGCTCTCTCGACGCCTGCGAGGCCGCCCATGGCTCGTGACGCTCGGCGGGCTCGCGCCGAGCGACGTCGATCGCAGGCCCGGGGCCGAGAGGACGACGTATCTCATGATCGCGGCCTGCCGATCTGGGTCGGCCTGATCGAGTAGGAGCGCGTTGCCTCGCGGCCCGCCCCGCCTACGCGGCGGACGCGTTGTCTCCCGAAGCGGAAGGCGCCTGCTCGTCGTCGTCGACGACGCGCCGCGCGGCCCAGGCGGTGCTCTCGAAGCGGCCGAGCACGACGATCAGTGCCGAGGTGAGCGGCACCGCGAGCAGCGCGCCGGCGATGCCCCAGACCCAGGACCAGAAGGTCAGCGACGCGACGATCGCCACCGAGGGCAGCGCCAGCCCCTTCCCCTGCAGGAAGGGGTAGACGAAGTTGCTGATCGTCACCTGGATCGCGATGAAGCCCCCGAGCACGAGGAGTGCCGTGCGCGGGTCGTCGAACTGCACCAGCGCGTAGAGCGTCGGCGGGACGATGCCGATCAGGTTGCCCACCACCGGCACGAAGTTCAGCAGGAAGTTCAAAAGCCCCCAGGTCGCCGCCAGGTCCAACCCCATCGCCCGGGACCAGCCGAAGGAGGCGAGGCCGGTGAGGGCGCTCGTGATCACGGTGACCATGAGGTAGCTGCGAAAGTGCTGCGCGATCAGCAGGACCGACTCGCCGATCGCATCGCGGCTCTCCTCGGAGAAGCGTGCCGCGAGCCGCTGGCGCAGGTTCGCCACCTCCGGCAGGCCGAGGATGACGAGGATGGTGATGAGGCCGACGTAGCCGAGCGCGCTGTAGGCCGTGCCGGCGATCGAGTGCGCGAGGGAGACGAAGCGCTCGTAGCTCGCCTGCGTGTCGAGGTCGGGCAGGCTGTAGCGCTCGGCGAGGCGCTGGTAGCGCTCGCCGAGCGCGCTGAACTCCTCCTGCCTGCCGCTGAAGGTCTCGACGAGATTGAGGAGCGCGAGGTAGACACCGAGGATGACCGACGCCGATAGCACCGCCAGGACGAGGAGCGTCAGGGTCTCGCTCAGCGGACCTGGCAGCAGGCGATCGAGGAACGGCTTGATCGGCCATACAGCGGCGATCACGAAGACGGTGGCCGCGATCGGCATGCTCACGGGGTAGCTCGCCCGCAGCGAGGCGACCACGGCCACGACGACGAGGACGGCGAGCAGGCGGTTTCTCGTGGTTCCGGGCATGCGTCCTCCACGCTCGGGCGAGCCGACACGATGCCGGTTCTGACCGGACGAACGTCCGGCGCATCCCCCGGCACCGACAACCCCTGAGAAGCGCCGGGGGCGCACGATCCGGCCGAGCCCGCCGGCGCCGTGTCATGCTGTGGATCGGCCTGCAATAAGGGGCCTGTCGCATTCTCCGTGCAGATCGTCATGCAGCGGCTATGAGCCGTGCCTTGAGCAGATCGAGGTTGCCGCGCCCGTGATCCTGCCCTGGAAAAGTGGACAGGGTCACCGGCGCTTCTTCCTCTCCATCAGACACTCCTCGACAGGCTCGAAAGCCTAGCATGGGTGTCCACCAGACCGGGGCAGGATCACGATGGAACTGCCTCGCGACATGGAAGCCTTCCGGGCCAGCTTCCTGCCGAGCGAGCGCCGCCTGATCCGGCGCGATGGCGTGCATCTGTTCGATATCCGCTACTGGTCGGACGTGCTCGCCGGGGCAGATGTCGACGCGCTTCTCCACCGCCTCTCCGCGCATCAACCGGACATGATCCACGCTGAACTCGCTCGTCCGAACTGGGACGACACAGCCATGTGGAAGAGGTATCGCAACCTCATGCGCGGCTA
>JBHJHI010000080.1:0-22515 GCA_050330995.1 Paracoccaceae bacterium | reverse complement strand
CGGCGCTCGCGGCGCTCGCGCTCGCGGGGCTGTCGGGGCTGGCGGCGATCGTGGCGGCCGGGCTCGCCGCGCTCTGGGTCGGTCGCCTCGCGCAGCGCCGGCTCGGGGGCGCGACCGGCGACGTCTACGGCGCGGCGGCGGCGGTGGCCGAGACCGCGGCGCTGGTCGCCTTCGCGGGCGCGCTCGGATGAGGCGGGCGACGTTGCTGCGCCATCCGCGCGTCGCGGCGGCCGGGCTCTGCTACGGTCGCGCCGACGTGGCCCTCGCGGCGACGGCCGAGGCCGAGATCGCCGCCGCCCTCGTGACGACCCCGCCCGTTCGCGCCGTGGTCGCGAGCCCCTCGCTTCGCGCGCGCGCGCTGGCCGAGCCGCTGGCGGCGCGCGACGGCGTGGCGCTCACGCTCGACCCGCGGCTCGCGGAGCTGGACTTCGGCGCCTGGGAGGGCCGGCCCTGGGCCGAAATCGACCGCGCCGAGAGCGACCCCTGGGCCGAGGACCCCGAGACCCGCGCGCCGCCGGGCGGCGAGCGCTTCGCCGATCTCCGCGCCCGCGTCCGCGCGGCGCTCGCCGATCTCCCCGAGGGCGCGGCGGTCGTCGCCCACGCCGGCCCGATCCGGGCCGCGCGCATGATCGTGGACGGCTGGTCGTTCGAGGCGGCCTTCGCCTGGGCCGTGCCCTACGCCGTCCCGATCGCGCTGGAGGGCGCGTCCGCCTCGATCGCGCTGGAAGGCGCGTCCGCTTCGACGTCGCAGGGGGGCGTATGGCCCACGTCACGCTGATCCTCGGCGGCGCGCGCTCGGGCAAGTCGGCGCGCGCGCTCGCGCTGGCGCCGGAGCCGCCGCGCCGCTTCGTCGCCACCGCCGAGGCGCTCGACGCCGAGATGGCCGAGCGGATCGCGCGCCACAAGGCCGAGCGCGGGGCCGACTGGGCGCTCACGGAATGTCCGCTCGACCTCGCGGGCGCGGTCGCCGCGACCGCCGAGCCGGGCGGCACGCTGGTGATCGACTGCCTGACGCTCTGGCTATCGAACCTGATGCACCACGAGCGCGACGTCGCCGCCGAGACCGAGGGGTTGGTGGCGGCCCTGGAGGCGGCGCCGGGCCGGGCGGTGCTGGTCTCGAACGAGGTCGGCCTCGGGCTGGCGCCGATGAACGCGCTCGGCCGCGCCTTCCGCGACGCGCAGGGCAGGCTGAACCAGCGCGTGGCCGCCGCGGCCGACCGCGTCGAGTTCGTCGCCGCCGGCCTGCCGCTCGTCCTGAAGGGCTGAACCGTCCGGCGGAAGCGTCGCAGGGGAAGCCCGAGGGCACGCGGAACCGCATCGCCCGCCGCCTCGTCGCCCCCGCGATCGAACCCGAGACGCGGAGACCCCGATGACAGAGGCTAAGAAGACCGATCCGAAGCTCTGGGAGCGGGTCAAGGAGGAACTGAAGGAGTCCGACAAGGGCGGCGAGCCTGGCCAGTGGTCGGCGCGCAAGGCGCAGATGGCGGTGCAGGAGTACAAGAAGCGCGGCGGAGGCTATACCGACGACAGCCCCGACCAGAAGGACACCGATCTGAACGACTGGACCGAGGAGGAGTGGGGCACGCAGTCCGGCGCGCAGAGCCTCGGCTCGGGCGAGCGCTATCTGCCGAAGAAGGTGCGGATGCTGCTGACCGAGGAGGAATACGCCCGTACCTCGGAGAAGAAGCGGCGCGATACCGAGGACAAGGGATACCAGTACTCCTCGCAGCCCGACGATATCGAGGCCAAGGTCGCGAAGATCAAGAAGGACGGCCCGACCAAGGAGATGCTCGACGAGCGCGCGCGCGATCTCGACATCGACGGCCGCTCGTCGATGAGCAAGGACGAGCTGTACGACGCGATCGAACGGGCCACCGACGCGCGCGGCTCGAAGAAGGGCGGGCGCGCGAATCTGGAGGACATGACCAAGGGCGAACTCGAAGACCGCGCGCGCGCGCTGGACGTCGAAGGCCGCTCCAGGATGGACAAGGGCGAGCTGGTCGACGCCATCCTGGAAGCGACCGAGCGGGGCTGACGCATCCCCCGGCGGGACGGCGCCGTCCCGCCGGGCCGGGGCCTACCCGCCGCGCCGCGCCGCCACCGCGAGCCGCGCCGACGCCGCGTCCGAGGGCACGACCGCGCGGCGCACCAGATCGTCGAACAGCCGCGCCATGCGGCGCACGTCCTCGGCCGCGGTCAGCACCAGATAGCCCGCGCCGAGATAGAGCGCCGCCCGCGTCGGGCCGAACACGGTGAAGGGCGCGGCGTAGGTCCCCGCCCCGTCGTAGAGGTGCAGCCTGAGCGCCGGGTAGTGCGCCGCCGTCAGCTCGGCCATGCGCGCGAGCTGACGGCGGCGGAGGCCGGGCGAGAGGTCGCGCCAGAGACCGCTGCCCGCGGCGAGGTCGTCCACCGCCTGCACCGCGAGCGCGATCTCCATGTCCGTGACGCCCGCCTCGACCGCCGCGAGCGTCGCCTCGCCGGTGGTCGCCCGCCCGGTCGAGGCCGCGCCGTCGCCGTGCGCGAACACCTCGGGCAGGCACATCAGGTCGGGCAGCGCCGAGGGCACGTAGCGGATCTTGTGGCCGGCCGCCTCGCGGTGCCACCGCGCGATCGGGCTCTCGCCGTCCGGCGTCACCGCCGCCTCGATCTGCGCGGCCGGGGTCAGCGCGCGCGGCCCGCGCTCCTCGGCGTGGGAGAGCCCGAGGAGCCAGTCGGCCGAGACCTCGCCCGCTTCGGCGAGGCGGCGCAGCGCCTCCACGCGCGGCAGCCGTGTGGCGTCGGGCGCGAGGAAGGCGCCGAGCGCCGAGCGGTCGATCCCGGCCGTGCGCGAGAGCGCGGCGAGCCCGCCGGGCTGGCGCTCGGCGAGGCGGCGCAGGCGCTCGGCGAAGAGGCGGGCGAGGGCGCGCTTGTCCATCATGGGCGCGAATCTACGACGCTTGGCGCGGATGCGCGACATTCGGCGCGATGTCGCGGTGAAAATCGTGGAGCCGCGGCGCATGTCGGGTCTGCCGTCAGGGCATAACGCGGGGCAACATCGCAACCATGCGACATGACCGATCCCTTTCCCCGGCCGGGCGGCGCCCCCGGCCCGTCCGTACCGAATGGCCGACCCTCGGCCTGATCCTCGGCGTCCACGCCCTCTGGCTCGCGCTGACGGCGGCGGCCGGGACAGAGGGCTGGCTCGTGCTGGTGCCGCTCGCGCTCGTGCTGACGCTGCACTCCTCGCTGACCCACGAAGTCTGCCACGGCCATCCGCTGCCCTCGCGCGCGGCGTCCGAGGCGCTGGTGTTCCTCCCCCTCGGCCTCGCCGTGCCTTACGAGCGCTTCCGCGACCTGCACCTCGCCCACCACGAGGACGAGCGGCTCACCGACCCCTACGACGATCCCGAGAGCCACTATCTCGACCCCGCGGTCTGGGCGCGGCTGCCGCGGCCCGCGCGCTGGCTGCTCGCGGCCAACAACACGCTGGCGGGGCGCATGGCACTCGGACCGGCGATCGGGCTCGCGCTGTTCTGGGGCGGCGAGGCACGGCGGGTATGGTGGGGTGACGCGACGGCGCGGCGGGCATGGGCGCTGCACGCCATGGGGCTCGCGCCGGTCGTCCTCTGGCTCTGGGCCGTCGGCACGCCCCTGTGGGTCGTGCTCGCCTCGGCCTACCTCGCGCTCTCGGTGCTCAAGATCCGCACCTTCCTGGAGCATCGCGCGCACGAGAAGGCGGCCGGGCGCTCGGTGGTGATCGAGGACACCGGCCCGCTCGCCTTCCTGTTTCTCAACAACAACCTGCACGCGCTGCACCACGCGTGCCCGCGGGTGGCGTGGTATCGCCTGCCCGCGCTCTGGCGCGAGCGGCGACCGGCGGTGCTCGCGAGGAACCGCGGCTACTTCTACCCGAGCTACGCGGCGGTGTTCCGCCGGCACTGGTGGCGGGCGAAGGACCCGGTGGCGCACCCGCTGATGGCGGCCGGCCGGTGGTCCCGTCGGAGCGCCGGTCAGCGCCCCCGCAGTTCGGCGATCCGCTCGATCGAGGCGGCGGTCGAGGCGTCGGTGTCGACCGAGGCGCCCTCGGACAGGGCCGGGATCAGCCCCTTGGCGAGCGCCTTGCCAAGCTCGACCCCCCACTGATCGAAGGCGTTGATCCCCCAGAGCGCGGCCTCGACGAACACCTTGTGCTCGCAGAGCGCGATCAGGCGGCCGAGCGCGAAGGCGTCGAGGCAGCGGTGCAGGATCAGCGTCGAGGGCCGGTCGCCCGGAAAGGTGCGGTGCGGCGCGAGGCGGTCGATCTCGGCCGCGTCCTGCCCCGCCATCTCCGCGCGCACCTCCGCTTCGGTCTTGCCGAAGGCGAGCGCGGCGCCCTGGGCGAGGCAGTTGGCGAGCAGCATGGCGTGGTGGTTCTCGGGAAGCCGGCCCTTCGCCTCGCGCGGCTCGGCCGCGGCGATGAAGTCGACCGGGATCACGTCGGTGCCCTGGTGCAGGAGCTGGAAGAACGAGTGCTGCGCGTTGGTGCCGGGCTCGCCGAAGATCACCGCGCCAGTCGGGCGGCTCACCGGCGTGCCCTCGCGCGTCACCCGCTTGCCGAGGCTCTCCATGTCGAGCTGCTGGACGTAGGCGGGAAAGCGGTCGAGGCGCTGGTCGTAGGGGATCAGCGCCACCGTCGGGTAGCCGAGCGTGCGCCGCCAGACCGCCTGCAGCGCGTAGAGCACGGGGAGGTTGGCCTCCAGGGGCGCCTCCAGGAAGTGCTGGTCCATCGCCGCCGCGCCGCCGAGGAACGCCTTGAACCCCTCCGCCCCGATGCCGATCGCGAGCGGCAGCCCGATCGCCGACCACACCGAGTAGCGCCCGCCGACCCAGTCGCGAAAGCCTAACACGCGCGAGGGGTCGATGCCGAAGGCGGCGGGGGCCTCCAGATTGGTCGAGACGGCGGCCATCTGCGCGCCCGCGCCGTCCTCGCCGACCGCGTCCGCGAGCCAGGCGCGGGCCGAGCGGGCGTTGGCCATGGTCTCGAGCGTGGTGAAGGTCTTGGAGGCGACGATCACCAGGGTGGTGCGGGGATCGAGGCCGCGGACCGTGTCGGCCAGATGCGCGCCGTCGACGTTCGAGACGAAGTGCAGCCGCGGCCCGTCGGCGTCGGCCCCGAGCGCGCGCGCGGCCATGGCCGGGCCGAGGTCCGAGCCGCCGATGCCGATGTTGATCACGTCGGTGTAGGCGCCGCCCGCGCCAGTCGCGGTCCCGGCGCGCACCGCCTCGGCGAAGGCGAGGAAGCGCTCCAGGATCCGCCCGACCTCGGCGACGCCGTCGACGTCCGGGCGGACCGAGCCTCTGAGCGCCATGTGCAGCACGGCGCGTCCCTCGGTGTCGTTGATCGCCTCGCCCGCGGCCATGGCGTCGCGTCGCGCCTCGACCCCGGCCTCGCGGGCGAGATCGACGAGGGCGGCGAGCGCGTCGGCGTCGAGCTTCTCCTTGGAGAGATCGAGCGTCAGGTCGTCGAGCGCGGTGGTGAGCGCCGCCGGCCGGTTCGGATCGGCGTCGAACAGATCGCGCAAGGAGATCGGGCGAAGCCGCTCGGCCTCGGCGTGGACGCGGTCCCAGGCGGTCATGGCGGGCTCCTCTCCGACTGTGCGGGGAAGGGGTAGCGCGCGGGGGCGCAGGGGCCAAGCCGAGTGGCGGGGCGCGGTGCCGGCTCGGGCGTCCCGAGCGGACGCTCGCCGGCAGGATGGCGGGGGGCTCCGGTCGAACCGTCCGCGACCGTCTTCCGATGGTCGGCAGCGGGGCCGCACGGAAGGACGAAAGCCGCGGACAGCCTCACCGTCGCATCGAGGCGCGGTCCCAGTCGGCCTTGTCGGGCGAGCCTTCCACGCTCAGGCGGCTGGCCTCGTGGAACTCGACCATGTGCACCGTCACCGTGCCGCCCTCGACGATGGCGACCGCGTAGGCTTCGGGCAGCGTCGAGCGGGTCAGCAGCGCCTTTTCGGGGAAGTTGGCGAAGCCCGCATGGTTGGTGCCGCGCGGCGCGCTCACCGGCACGCCGGCGAGCGAGCCCGCGAGCGGCACGTGGCAGTGGCCGAAGAAGATGTGGCGGACCTTCGCGGCGTGACGTGCAACGACCGCCTCGAAGGCCGCCGCGTCGAGCAGCATGATCCGATCCTTCGGCGCGACGTGGGTCGGGACCGGGTTGTGGTGCATGAACAGGAACGCCGGCGCCGCCACCTCGGCGAGACGCGCGTCGAGCCAGGCGAGGCGGGTCTCGCAGTATCGCCCGGCGTGGGTGTCGGGCCACCAAGTGTCGAGGACGAGGCCGACGGCGCCCGGCAGGGCGAAGACGCGCTGGACGAAGCCGTGCTCGTCCGCGCGCTCGGGGAAGACCGAGAGGAAGGCGTCGCGATCGTCGTGGTTGCCGATGCAAAGCTCGACCGGGATCGGGACGTCGTCCAGGCGTATGCGCAGCCGCTCGTAGTCCGCGCGCTCGCCCCAGTCGGACAGATCGCCCGTGATCACCAGCGCGTCGGCGTCCGGGTGGGTGGCGAGGGCGTGGTCGAGCGCGGCCTCGAAGTTGGCGTTCGGATCGCGCCCGCCGATGGTCTCGCCCGGCGTGGTCAGGTGGATGTCGGTGAGCTGGAGGATCTTCACGGCAGCGGCCTCGTGGCGAGCGCGCGTCCACGTGCGAGGCCGGGGCCTCGCGGGAACGTGGTCGCAGGGCGGGGAAGGCCCCGGCCGGAGGGCCGGGCGGGACGCGGGGCGTCTCGGACGACACGCCCCGCCAGAGGCTCAGGAGCCCGGCATCAGGTCCTGGACTTCCTCGTCCAGCTCCTCCTGCAACTCCTCCATGTCCTCGTACTCGTCGGTGACGATGCCTTCCATGCCGTCGTAGATCACCTGGGTGATCGCGAGGCCGTTGTCGCCGGGGTAGGCCTGCCACTCGCGCAGAAGCGGGAGCTGGCGCACCGCGGTCTCCTTGTTCGGGTTCTGCTGGTAGAAGTCGGCGAGGATGATCTCGTTGGCGGCCTTGTTCGGCGGCATGTAGCCGGTGGTGCGCGCGACGTCGGCCGCGCCTTCGCCCGAGGTGATGAACTTCAGCCACGCCCAGGCCGCGTCGAGCACCGCCGGGTCCTCGCTGTCGGAGACCAGCATCGCCGCGTTGCCGCCCGCCGGCAGGCCCTGCGGCGCGCTGCCGATACCCGGGAACTCGGCGGTGACCAGCTCGAAGTCGCCCTTGGCGCGCTCGACCGCGCCGAGCGCGGAGGTCGACCAGAACATCATCGCCACCTCGCCGGCGGAGAACGACGCGAGCGCGGCCTTCCATTCGAGGTTCTGCATCTCGCAGCCGTCGAAGATCGACTTCATGGTCTCGAGCGAGGTGAGGCCCGCGTCGGTGTCGATGCGGAAGTCGGTGCTCTCCACCGTCGCCTCGCCCTGGCTCCACATCAGCGCCTGGAGGAACCAGTTGCCGGTGATGTTCCATCCCCAGAACACGGGATTGTCGACGCCGGCCTCGCGCAGGCGCTGGCAGGTCGCGACCACCTCGTCCCAGGTCTTCGGGAAGTCCTCGGGGCTCTCGATGCCGGCCTCGGCCATCAGGTCCATGTTATAGTAGCCGACCGGCAGCGAGACCGAGAACGGCAGGCCGTGGACCTCGCCCTCGAAGGTACCGAGATCGAGCATCGCCTGGTGGTAGCCGTCCTTCGCGAAGTCGGCCTCCTCGGCGATGAAGGGCTCCAGCGACTTCGCGATGCCCTTCTCGACCAGGATCGCCTGACGGTTCAGGCCCTGCATGGTGACGTCGGGCAGCTCGCCCGCCACCGCCTCGCGCAGGATGGTGTTGGTGCCGTCCTCGTAGCTCTCGTAGGTGGCGCGCATCACCACCTCGACGTTCGGGTGCTGCTCGTAGAACTTCGGCAGGATGCTCTCGTAGGTGACGTCGAACAGGTGGCTGTAGGGATAGGCGAACTCGATGGTCACTTTCTCCTGATCCTGGGCCATGGCGGCGGTCGCGAGCAGGATAGCGGCGATGGCCGTCGTCGTGGTCTTCATGGACACTCTCCTGTCTGTCGGGCGGCCATGGGCAGGCGCCGCCTCTGGTTTTCCCTTCCGGGATGGGGGCCGGGGATCGCTTCATGCCCGAGCGCGGGGGCGCTCATTTCATGCCTGACAGCGTGATCCCCTCGATGAAGCGACGCTGGGCGAGCAGGAAGGCGACCACCAGGGGGGCGACGATGATCGTCGCCGTCGCCATCATCGGCCCGTAGTTGTCGCCGTCGGCGTCGCCCTTGAACTCGCGCAGGCCGAGGGGCGGGGTGAACAGATCGCGGTCGCCGGTGATCACGATCCGCGGCCAGAAGTAGTCGTTCCAGTGCGCGACCACCGAGAAGATCGCGAAGGCGAGCAGCGCCGGGATCGCGGTCGGCAGCATCACCCGCCAGACGATCGAGAACTCGGTCATGCCGTCCATCCGCGCCGCGTCGATCAGGTCGTCGGGCACGGTCATGAAGAACTGGCGCATCAGGAAGATGCCGAAGACCGAGATGGTCCAGGGGATCACCAGCGCGGCGTAGGAGTTGGTGAGCCCGAGCTTGGCGAGCATCACGTAGAGCGGCAGCGCGATCGCGTGGACCGGGATCAGGAGGCAGAACAACACCAGGCCGAACACCGCCTCCCGCCCCCAGAAGCGCAGCTTGGCCAGCGCGTAGGCGCATGGCAACGCCACGAGCACCTGGATGACGAAGATCGACACGGTGACGACCACGCCGTTGGCGAGGTAGCGCAGGAGCGGCGCCTTCTCGAACGCGGTCGTGTAATTGTAGACCACCGGCGTGACCATGCAGTCCTCGACCGGGTTGCCGAGTTTGATGCAGTAGTCGTCGCGAAACGGCGCCTGAGCGCCGAAGAAGCTGCCAGTATTCTGCATGATCTCGTCCGGCGACTTCAGCGAGTAGCTGACCATCACGTAGAACGGCATGAGCACGATCAGCGCGCCCAGGATCAGCACCGCGTGCTTGATCGCCTCCGCCGTCGAGAAGCGCAGGCGCGACGCATCGGCCGCGACGGGCGCACGGGAGAGGGCGGCGTCGCTCATGAATAGTGCACCTTGCGCTCGACGAGCCAGCGCTGAGCGAGCGTCAGCATCATCACGAAGCCGAGGAAGCAGACCGTGATCGCGCTGCCGATGCCGACGAGGTTCTGCTGGATCGCCTTCTCGTAGATGGCGAACATCATCACGTAGACCGACTTCGATGGCCCCCCGCCCTGGGGATAGAAGGCCTCGACGGTGTCGAACACCTGGAACGAGCGGATGCAGGAGATGGTGACCACGAACACCGTGGTCGGACCGAGCATCGGCCAGGTGACGAGGCGAAAACGGTCCCAGCCGGTGCGCGCGCCGTCCATCTCGGCGGCGTGGTAGAGTTCGCGCGGGATCGCGGTGAGCCCCGCGAGGTAGAGCACCATGTTGAAGCCGAAGCCCTGCCAGACGCCGATGAAGGCGACCGTCCAGATCGCGTAGTCGCGATCGCCGAGCCAGAGCGGGAAGGTGCGCGCGCACCCGGCGGCGTACCAGTCCCAGGCCTCCAGAACCGTGCCGCAGCCCATCTCCAGCGTCGAGTTGACGAGGCCGATGGTCGGGTGCAGCGCGAACTCCCAGACGATCGCCATGGCGAGCAGCGCGGCCATCACCGGCAGGAAGTAGATGGTCTTGTAGACGTCGCCGAAGCGCGCGACCGACTGGATCAGGAGCGCCGCGCCGAGGCCGAGGCCGACCGAGAGCGGCACCACCACGAACACGTAGCGAAACGTCGCGCCGAACATCTTCTCGTAGGTCGAGCGGGTGAGGATGCGCTCGTAGTTCTCGACGCCCACCCACGCGAGCGCGTCGCCGCCGAGGCTGTAGTCGGTGAAGCTGAGCCAGGTCGCGACCGCGATCGGCATCAGCAGGATCAGCACCATCAGGCACAGCGCCGGGCCGACGAACCAGAGGTGGGTATGGCGTCCCGTCATCACGCGACCGCCTGCGCCGCGGCGGCGTCGGCCGCGAGCCGAAGCCGCGCGCCGTCCGCGCCGAACACCATCGCCTCGCCGCGCACGCGCTCGACGTGGAGCGTGTCGCCGATCGAATGGGCGCCGAGGATGTCGTGCTCGGCGCGCGCGACGATCCGGTGCGCGCCGTCGGCGAGGGCGAGGTGCAGCCAGAGATCGGCGCCGAGGTTCTCGACGTGGGCGAGCCGGCCCGACAGCCTCCCGGGGCCGGCATGGGCGCGCAGGCGCAGGTGTTCGGGGCGCAGCGCCACCGTCACCGGGCCGGGCGCCGCGCCGCGCGCCCGCCGGCCGAGCGGCATCCCGAGCCGGCTGACCCGGCCGTCGGCGTCGATCTCGCCGGGCAGGGTGTTGATCTTCGGGCTGCCGACGAACTCGGCCACCTTCAGGTGCGCGGGGTCGTCGTAGACCTCCTGCGGACGGCCGAGTTGCAGGAGGCGCCGGTCCATCATCACCGCCATGCGGTCCGACATGGTCAGCGCCTCGGCCTGGTCGTGGGTGACGTAGACGAAGGTGCGCCCGAGCCGGCGGTGCAGCTCCGACAGCTCGGTGCGCATGTGCACCCTGAGCGCGGCGTCGAGGTTGGAGAGCGGCTCGTCCATCAGGAAGGCCACGGGCTTGCGCACCATGGCGCGCCCGAGGGCCGCGCGCTGGCGCTGCCCGCCCGAGAGCTGGCCCGGCTTGCGGTCGAGCAATCCTTCGATCTTCAGGACCCGCGCGACCTCCTCGACCTCGGCGCGCAGGCGGCGGTGCTTCGCGCGCGCGGTGAGCGGGCCGAGGATCGGCAGCCGCTCGCGAAAGCTCAGATCGCGCAGGCGGAGCGGCGTCGCCATGTTCTCGGCCACGCTCAGGTGCGGGTAGAGCGCGTAGGACTGGAACACCATGGCGAGGTCGCGCTCGGCCGCGCGCACGTCGTCGACCACGCGCCCGCCGATGCTGACGTGGCCCTCGCTCTGGCGCTCCAGCCCCGCGAGGATGCGCAGGAGCGTGGACTTGCCGCAGCCCGAGGGGCCGACGAGCGTCAGGAACTCGCCGGGGCGGATGGCGAGATCGACCCGGTCGAGCACGGCCACGTCGCCGAACCGCTTGGCGATGGCGTCGAGGGCGATCTCGGTCATCGGCTCGCTCTCCGGTCGGCGACTCGGCGGGACGAGCGGTAGCAACCGTCATCGACAGCGTGATGACGTGATATCGGTCCGGCTAATACACGCAGAAGTGGAGACGCGCCTGCCCCGGCCCTCGCCCTACCAGATCGCCGCCTTCACCGAGGCCGCGCGGGCGCGCTCGATCTCGGCGGCGGCGGCGCGGCTCGGGGTGACGCAGTCCTCGGTCACCCAGCACGTCGCCAAGCTGGAGACGCTGATGGGCGCGGCGCTGTTCGTGCGCCGCCGCGACGGCCTCGCGCTCACGCGCGCCGGGCGCGAGCTGTTCGGGATCACCGACCGGCTGCGCACCCTGGAGGAGATCGTCGAGGAGCGGCTGACCCGCTTCGCCGCGCTCTCGACCGGCAGCCTGCGTATCATCGCCAACGCCCCGCGCCCGGCGCTCGAGGTGATCGCGGCCTTCGGCGAGGCGCATCCGGGCGTGGAGATCGACTTTCGGCTCGGCACCTGGGAAGCGGTGCGCCGCGCGCTGCACGAGCGCGAGGTCGACGTCGCCTTCCAGACCGACCCCGAGCCGGGCCACGGCTTCGCGAGCCGCGAGATCGGGACGACGCGCTACCGCGCCTACCTGCGCCGCGATCATGCGCTCGCGGACCGGCCCGCGCTGTCGCTCGGGACGCTTTCGGCCGAGACGCTGGTCGTGCCCGAGGACGGCTCGCTCACCCAGCGCATCGTGCGCGCGGCGTTCGCCGCCGCGGGGCTCGCCCTGCCGCGGCTGTTGAAGACGGGCACCTTTCCGCTGGTCAAGGAAGCGGTCCTCGCCGGGGCGGGCGTGGGCATCATGCTGGAGCGCTCCGTCCACGAGGCCTCCAGCCTCGCGGCCCTGCCGGTCGAGGGGATGGAGGAGACCTGCCGCGTCCACGTGATGACCCAGCCGGAGCGGCGCGAGCTGCGCCTGGTGCGCCGCTTCTTCGAGACCGCCGCCGACCACGCGCTGGCCCCGTCCCGGCCGCTTTCCCGCGAAGAGGGCTAGATCGCCTCGCCGGGTGGCGGTGGGGGAACGCCGCGGGAAGGTCGTCCGTCGCGAGCCGGGCGACCGGGCCGCGTCCGGTCCTCACGCCCTCTCCGCCGTTCGTCGCGGCGCCTGTGATCGGCGAGGATGGAGGCCCGGAGCCGGCGTCGGTCGAGGGGCCTGACCGGATGTCACGCCGCGTCGTCCGTCGACCATCGCGTCGGGTTCCAGAGATAGCCCTCGCCCGTCGCGGTGACGTGGCCCACCCCGGGGAACGGCATGTGGTAGGCCATCAGTCGCGTCCGGTCGGCGGCGGCGCGATCGAGCAGCGCGCGCCGGGTCGCCTCGGCCCGCGCGGGGTCGTGGTCGAAGGCGGTCGCCCAGCCGGGATGGTCGAGGTCGAAGGCCTGGTCGTGAAAGGCGTCGGCGGCGTAGAGCAGCGTCCCGGCGCCCGAGGCGATCAGCACGCCGGCATGGCCGCGAGTGTGGCCCGGCAGCGCCACGAGCGAGAGGCCGGGCGCGATCTCCTCGCCGTTCGTCGCCGAGCGCAGCCGATCCTCCAGGGCGAGCACGCGCGCCGCGGCCTCGGCGAAGAGCGGGCGCATCGCCGCGCCGACCCGCATGGCGCCGAAGTCGGGCTGGCCGCGCCACTGCGTCAGCTCGGCTTCGGCGAGGACGACCTCGGCGGCCGGGAAGAGCGGCGTGCCGTCCGCCTCGGTCAGCCCGCCAACGTGGTCGGGGTGGAGGTGCGAGAGCACGACGAGATCGACCGCCTCCCGCGCGACGCCGATCGCCGCGAGGCGGTCCGGCAGGCGGCCGACCTCGGGGGCGACGCCGCCCCATCCGGTATCGATCAGGACGCGCCGCCCGGCGGTCTCGACCAGGAGCGGACTGGCGTCGAGGCGGTAGTCGGGCGGGGCGAGGAAGCGCCGGCGCATGGCGGCGGCGACCTCGGCCTCGCTCGCCTCGGGGGCGTAGCTCGGCCAGGCGGGGAAGGCGATCTGGCCGTCGCTCAGGACATGCACGCAGACGTCGCCGACGCGCAGGGAATAGGTGCCGGCGTTCCCCGGCGGCGCCGGCTCCGCCATACCGTGGGCGGCGGGCAGGAGGGCGGCCGACAGCGAAAGGGCCCCCCCTGCGAGGCCGCGACGCGTGAGGTGCATGGGTCCGCTCCCGACTGATTGCGCCCCCGCGATGCGCTGGCGCCGCCGTCTCGTCCAATGCATCGTTGTCGCCATGGCCCTGCACGAGACGAATGATGCCGGTCGCCGCCGCGCCCCGGTGCGGCTCGACCTGAACCTGCTGGTCGTGTTCGAGGCGGTCTGGCGCGAGCGTCACGTCGCGCGCGCGGCCGAGGCGCTCGCGCTCAGCCAGCCGGCCGCGAGCCACGCACTCGCGCGGCTGCGCCGTCTCGTCGGCGATCCGCTGTTCGAGCGCGCCCCCGGCGGCGTGCGCCCGACGCCGCGCGCCGAGGCGATGTGGCCCGAAGTGGCCACGGCGCTAGCGCACGCGCGCTCGGCCCTCGGCGGCGCTGCCGACCCGACGCGCCTCGGACGGCGGCTGAGGCTCGGGATGACGGGCAACGTCGCGCTGACGCTGCTGCCCGGCGCCGTGCGTCGGCTGCGGGAGGCCGCGCCCGATCTCGACGTGGGCGTCGTGCCGGTGGACCGTCTCCGGGCCCCGGACATGCTCGCGCGCGGGAGGATCGACGCGGTCGCCGGGTCCTGGGCGGGCCCGCGCGGGCCGGAGCTGCGCCGAGCGCGGCTCTACGAGGAGCGCCTCGTGCTCGCCGCGCGGGCGGGCCACCCCCTCCTCGACGGCCCGCTCGACGCCGTGCGCTTCGCCGCCGCGCCACAGGTCGCGGTCGCGCCGTCCGGGGATCCCGCGGGCCCCGTGGATCGCACGCTCGCGGGCCTCGGCCTGGCGCGTCGCGTCGCGCTCGTCGTCGAGACCTACGCCCTGGCGCTGGAGGCGGTCGCGGTCAGCGATCTCGTCGCCGTGCTGGCGGAAGGACCGGTTCGGCGCCTCGGTGCTCGGCTGGGCGTCGGTGCGCGACCGCTGCCCGTCGCGCTCGACCCTCTCGTCGTCGACCTCGTCGCGCCCGCGAGCAGCCGGACGCTGCACGACTGGCTGGTCGATCTCCTGCGCCCGGACCCCGCCGCGTAGGTTGCCTCCTGGCGCAGGGGCGTCGCTCCCGTTTGATCGGGGAGCCCGTCTGTTCCGGACAGTCGGCGCCGCCTCCGGCGCCGACGCCCTCCCGCCGGGGCGGGGTCCTTTGGAAAGTTCCGGCGCGGCGAGTGCGTGCCGTAGTCCGCCGGGTCGAGGCCGATGGAGACGACCCGCTCGCCGAGCGGCCGAGCGTGCTGTCGAATGGTCGGGCGCCCGCACCGCTGCAGCCGGCTCGGAAACGGCCCGCCGCCGCGCTTGGCAAGCCGGGCGGACGGGCTGTCGCGCGCCGGCCCGGTGATCTCGGACCGCACGGGCCGCTCGGTCTTCTCCTGCGGAACGGGGGCGCGGCGACGAACCCGTCCACCCGAGGCCGCGTCGCCGATGCGCGACGGGGCCGCGGCCGCGCGGCGCGGCGTCGGTGGCCGGCCCGAAGGGCGCACGATCGTGGGGGCGACCACCGCGCGGGCGTTCGAAGCGGATCGCCCGGGTCTCTTCGGACCTCGTCACCTTCGTCGGCCCGGTCTCGCACCCGTGGCTCCGGGGGCTTCCCATCGGAGGTCGCCTCGGCCGTGACCACGAGCGTCCTCCTTCTCTCGCCAGGCCCATCGCCGGCGGGAGGAGGCGGGCGTCGCCGAGGCCACGGCCTCGGTCGGACGACAGGGGAGCGCAAGCCGGAGGCTCGCTCCGCTTAACGGTCCCGATCGTCGTCGAGAACGACCCCCATCCCACACAACTCCGCCACGGCGCACGCGGCCTGCCGGGACCTGCGGCGCGTCCTTCTCGTCTGCGAGGCTTTCCGCCGCCGGCGGGACGGCGTCGCGAGCGAGCTGCGCGGCAACCCGATCCGCCTCGGGCGCGGCGACCGGATCTGCTGGCACGATCCCCACCGCGTCGGTGCTCCGGTACAGAAGCGCCACGGCGGGATCGACGCCGCCTCGCGTCGGACGCTCGATCATGCGCTCGCCTCTCGCTCGACGGCCGTCGCCGGCGCGGGTCGATGGATCGCGATGCCGGCCATGACGAGGGCGATGCCCGCGAGGTCCTGCAGGGTCGGGATCTGGGCCAGCACGACGGCGGCGACGACGGTGGCCGTCGCCGGCAGCATCGCCAGCAGGAGCGCGAAGGACGCCCGCGGCAGGCGCGACATCGCGAGCTGGTCGCAGACGTAGGGGATCACCGACGAGCAGATGCCGACGCCGATCCCGGCGAGCACCACCAGCGGCATGCCGAAGGCGCGGACGGCCTCCAGAAACCCGATCGGCATCAGGATCACGAAGGCGATCGCCATCGCCGCGCCGAGGCGCTCGACGCCGCCGCTCGCGCCTCCCTCGGACGCCTTGTGGCCGAGGACGATGTAGCCGACGAACAGCGCGGCATTGAGGCCCGCCCAGAACAGGCCGAGCGGGTCGGACGCCCACTTCACGTCGATCAGGACGAAGACCCCGACGACGGCGAGGACCAGCGCCGCCACGTTGCGCCCGGTCCTCAGCCCCCAGAGCGCCACGGCGATAGTCCCGACGAACTCCATCGCCGCCACGAGGCTCATCGGCAGCGTGTCGAGCGCGAGGTAGAACGCGGTGTTCATCACCGCGAGACAGACGCCGAGCCCGACCAGCAGCCGGCGGGTCGCCGGGTCGGCCCGCCGGATCGTGCGCCAGGGCCTGGTGACCGGGGCGAGCACCAGGGCGGCGGACGCGATGCGGAACCAGGCGACGCCGAGGACGCCGACCACCGGGAACAGCAGGACCGCGAAGGACGGCCCGAGGTAGTGAAAGACCGCGCTGACCGCGAACCACGCATGCGGCGGCACGGCCCTGGCGGCGCGATCGAGACCTCTCGGCGCGGCGGGTTCGGATGTCATGGCGTCACCCCCTTCGTTCTCTCGACGCTACGGGGTGTCCGATCGGCGATATATGGCTAGATACAGGCGTATATGACCAAGAGCCTACTTATCGAAGGCTAATGGCGATGAAGCGCCTCGGATATCGAGACGGCAGCCTGGACGAGATCGACGAGACGATCCTGACCACGCTGGTGGCGGACGGTCGGATCACCACGGCGGAGCTGGCGCGCAAGGCGGGGCTGTCCGCGCCGAGCGTCGCCGAGCGCGTCAGGCGGATGGAGGAGGCCGGGATCATCACCGGCTACGGCGCGACCCTCTCGGCCGAGGCCATCGGCCTGCCCATCGCGGTGTGGCTGCGCATCAGGCCCGTCCCGGGCGAGATGCAGCGCGTGGCGGAGATCATCCGGGCCATTCCCGAGATCACCCAGTGCGACCGCGTCACCGGGGAGGACTGCTTCCTCGCGCGCGCGAGCCTGGCCTCGATCGCGGACATGGAGCGCGTGATCGACCTGATCGTGCCCTACGCCATGACCAACACGTCGATCATCCAGTCGTCCCCGGTCGAGCGGCGCATGCCGCCGCTGCCGAACCTCGGACGGGATTGACGGGAGCCGCCCGCCTCCGGACGTCCGGCCGACGACCGCTCCGGCGCGGTCGAGGGCCACGCGGCCGGCCTTCTCGAAGCGCGATGCGACGAGGCCGTCCCCGGCCCTGAGCGGGCCGGCGAAGGAGCCGGCGGCAGAGGCCGGCGCCGAAGCCCTGCGAGGGGAGGGTTCGGGCTTCGGACGAGCAGCCCCGGGCCGACCGACGCGACGGCGGCGCGAGTGCGCCGGCACCGAGGAAGGGTCTCGGCGCTACTCGGCCGCGGCTCGGGCGACGTAGGCGCTGACCGCCTCGACCTCGGTCTCCGTCAACGCCTGGCCGAAGGCGGGCATCACGCCGACACCGTCGTGGACGGCGGCACGGACGCGGGCGAGGTCGGGAGCGAGCGTGTCGAGGTTCGGGCCGATCTGGCCGGCCGAGCCCGCGTCGGCCAGGGTGTGGCAGACGGCGCAGGCCGGCAGCCCGCCGCCGCCTTCGAGAAAGATCCGCCGACCCGCCTCGTCCTCGGCGCGCGCGTCGACCTTCGGGAACAGGGCGGCGACGATCGCGAGCGCGGCGATCGTCGGGGTCGGGGGCGAGCGCATGGCGGGGTCTCTCCTTGCGAGGCTCTGTCGCGCGTGCGGCGGCGAGGGCCGCACGCGCCCTGCCGCTAGCCGATCTCGACGTCGACGGCGTGGTCGGCCCAGCCGTTGTGGCCGTAGCCGCGATGATTGGGCGGGAACGCCTCGGGCTGGGTCTCGCCGGAGACGGTGGTCGCCCGGCTCGCGAGGGTGTGGGTCCCCGAGCCCAGCTCGGCGGCCAGCACGAAAGGCCGCCAGGCGTAGGGGCCCATGTCGGGGCCGACGAAGCGGGCGTTCGACCAGCTCGCGCCGCCGTCGGTCGAGACCTCGACGCGCGCGAGCGGCTCGGTGCCGCCCATGGCGACGCCGTACACCAGCACGCGCCCGCCGGAGGTCTCGCGCAGCGGATGCGTGACCCAGGACTTGACCGGCATCTCGAACATCGAGGGCTGCGACGGCGTGCCGCCCTCGCCCACGGGGCGCACGCGGTAGCCCGACTGCTGGATCTTCGCCTCGCTCTCGGCCTCGGTCAGGGCCAGGCGCTTCAGGTGCTTGACGTGGTTGACCCCGAAGTAGCCCGGCAGCACGAGGCGCAGCGGCGCGCCATGGGCGTTGGCGAGCGGCTCGCCGTTCATGGCCCAGGCGAGCAGCGCGTTCTCCATCGCCGCGATCGGGACCGAGCGCTCGACCTGCACGAGCTTGGGGTCGAGCCCCTCGGGGATCGGCTCGCCGCCCGTGCCTGTGATCCAGGCCGCGCCGGAGGCCGGCCCGCCCATGGCCTCGACGACGCGCGTCACCGGCACGCCGGTCCAGAGCACGTTGCCGGCCGCGCCCACCGACCACTGCGAGCCCGACGTCTCGTGCTCGAAGAAGGCGCGGCCGTTGCCCGAGCACTGCAGCACGGCGCAGACGGTCTCCACGTCCATGCCCTTCAGCTCGCCCACGGTGACCTCGCCGGGGCTCGCCACGCCCTCGACCGAGAGCGTCCAGGCGTCCGGCTCGCCCACCTGCTCGTCGGTCAGCGAGGGCAGGTTGTTTCTCACGTAGAGGACGCGCGAGGGCGTCACGACCTCGGCGCCGATCTCGCCGCGTTCGGTCTCGAGGGTCTGGGGCGAGTGCTGGATGAAGGCGTCCGGCTTCTTCCAGGCGACGTAGTCGGGCAGGCCCTCGGCGCCCCCTTCGGTCGCGGCTCCCGCGATCGTCGGCTCGGCGCCCGCGACGAGGATACCAGCGCCCGCGGCGCCGAGCACGAAGTGACGCCGAGGCACGCCGCGTCGTTCGGTCATGGTCTTCCTCCCTGGTCCGCCGCGTCTTCCTGGCGGCTCGCTGAGCGTCCAGCCTGCGCGGGACGACCTTGCCCGGCAAGGCCCGAGATCGGCTCCTGGGGCGAGGCGGGCGCCCGGGTAGGGCCCGGCTCTCCACCGGGAGCCTCCGCTCGCCGCGGCGCCGGCGCTCGTCCCGGGGCGGCCCGGAGCGGTCCCTGACCGGGGGCGCCCGAAGGGCCGGTCCGGGCGGGAGCGCACGCCCTTCGCCGCCCTCGTCACGTCTCGCCGCAGCGACGCTCCAGTTCCGCGTTGAGCCGCGTGAGGAACATGTCGACGGCGCGTCGCTCGGCCGGGTCGAGGCCGTCCGCGATCGTCTCGATCGCCTCGGCCATCGGCAGCAGGTCGAGCGCGGCCGCCTCCTCGGCGCCGGCCGCCAGGTTGATCACCGTGCTGCGTCGATCGTTCCGGCTCGGCGTGCGCGTGATCATGCCCTTGTATTCGAGCCGGTCGAGGAGCGCCGTGATCGAGCCCGAGGGCATGTGCATGAGCGCGCCGATCTGGCCCGGCGTCAGCGGGCCGTTGACCTGGAGCTGTTCGAGGCAGGCCACCTCGGCGAGGCCGATCTTCATGCGCCGCCCGGCGTAGGAGGCGAAGCTGAACAACAGCGCGGCCTGACGCTGCCAGAGCAGTAGGGTGGACATCGGCCGGTCTCTCGATTTTCGAGAAAAACGATAGATAGCGTTTGCCGTTCCGCGAACCGTGCCGATATCGCCGCCGACGAGACGCTGATCGGATACATCCTCTCGACGGAGACTAATCATGAAGATCACGAGCAAGGCTCTCGCCGTCCTCGCGGCGAGCTTGACGGTTGCTGCCAGCGCCCATGCCGGTCCCGCCGAAGACAACGCCCGCCGCTTCTTCGAACTCTACGACGCGCACGAGGTCGAGGCGATGGTCGATCTGTTCGCGGAGGACGGCACGGTCGCCTACGTGCCGCTCGGCGCCGAAGGACCGGTCGAAGAGGTCGGCCGACAGAGCTGGAGCGGCCTGATCGACGCCTTCCCCGACCTCGCCAACGAGGTGCGCACGATCCGCGAGACCGCTGACGGCCGCTTCGCCTACGTCGATGTCGACATCTCGGGCACGCAGGCCAGGGATGCTTTCGGCATCGAGAACGAGGGCAAGGCCTACGCCGTGCGCCACCTGTTCGTCGTCGGCGTGGACGAGGACGGTGCCATCACCGAGATGACCGCGTTCTGGGACAATGCGAGCTGGTATCGCCAGCTCGGCCGCACCGAGCTCGGACAGGGAGAGTGACCATGGCCAAGCGCATCCTGATGGTGATGACCTCGCACGATCGCCTCGGCGACACCGGCGAGAAGACGGGGCTCTGGATCGAGGAGTTCGCCGCCCCCTACTACGTCTTTCGCGACGCCGGCGCCGAGGTGACGCTGGCCTCGCCGGCGGGCGGACCGGTGCCGATCGACCCCAAGAGCGAGGCGGAGGACTTCCAGACCGAGGCGACGCGGCGCTACGCCGGGGACGCGGACGCCCAGGCCGCGCTCGCCTCGACGCGCCCGCTGTCCGAGATGGAAGCGGGCGCCTTCGACGCCGTGTTTTACCCGGGCGGTCACGGCCCGCTCTGGGATCTGGTAAGCGATACGGCCTCGATCCGGCTGATCGAGGCGTTCTGGACGGCCGGGAAGCCGGTCGCGGCCGTTTGCCACGCGCCGATCGTGCTGATGGAGGTCAAGGACGCCGAAGGCCGCCCGCTCGTCGCCGGGCGGCAGGTGACGGGCTTCGCCAACAGCGAGGAGGCCCTGGTGGGCCTGACCGACGTCGTGCCCCACCTCGTCGAGGACGTGCTGCGCGCGAAGGGCGGCGACTACGCCAAGGGCGAGGACATGGCGCCCTTCACGCGCCGGGACGGCCTGCTGATCACCGGACAGAACCCGGCCTCCTCGGAGCCGGCCGCACACCAGTTGCTCGACGCCCTCGGCTGAGCGACGGGACACGTCGTGAGCCTGCCTCCGGAGATCCTCCGGGGCAGGTGCCACGCCCGGATCGCGGCTCGGCCGAAGGCCGTCCCCTGGCGCGAGCCGGACGCCCGACGAACGCCCGCGCCTCCCACGAAGCCCTCCCTTCGCATCGGCGCCAGCGATCGGCAGCCCGTGATCCGCGGCCACGGCGCGGCATCTCGCTCGCCATGCGATCGGGCGCTTCCCGACCCGGATTGGCGCTCGTTCACGTCGGTCCCGACCTTCGTCGTCGAGCGCGGCGCCCGAGCCGCGCACGGTGACGGAGGAGACCATGAGCGAGGGCGAGATCGACCGGCCGAACTCGCGCGGTATCCAGCACGGTGCGGGGGTCGACGCCGGCCGCGCGGAAGCGCGCCATCCAGGAGGCGTGGAGCGCGGGGCTGGGCACGCGCTCGACGAAGACGAGCGGATGGCCCTCGGCCACGACCACCGACCAGAAACCCTCGGCCACCTTGCGGTGCTCGAGCGTCGGGTGCGTCGCCGGCAGCACGCCGGGCTGTGCTCCCGCGGTGGCGCGTGCCTCGGCGAGCGCGGCGTCGGCGGTCGGGCGCCACGCCGGCCCCGGTCTCCAGCGCCCCGATGCGGCGACTGAGCGCGGGCTGGCTGAGGCTCGCCCGGCGCGCGGCGCGGCTGGAAGTGCCGCTCTTCGACGACAACAGCGACGGCGCGAAGCTCGGGCAGGTCCGTGCAAACGTCTCCGGCTGGGGCGTCGCGCTGATCGATAGCGCGAATAAGTGCGGCGCGCACTCGAATTGGCGCCGGCACGCGGTCCCGCCGATCTTCGCTGCATCGAAACGCCAGCGCGGAGAACCCGAGCCATGACCACCACGCAGACCACCAAGACCTTCTTCGTCACCGGCGTCTCCAGCGGCCTCGGCCGCGCGCTCGCCGAGGCCGTGCTCGCGAGCGGCGGGCGCGTCGCCGGCACGCTGCGCCGCCCCGAGCAGGTCGCGGCCTTCGAGGCGCTCGCCCCCGGCCGCGCCGTGGCCTTCGTCGCCGACGTCACCGACCCGGCCGCCGTGCGGGCCGCCGTCGACGGCGCGGTCGAGCGCTTCGGGCGCATCGACGTCGTCGCCAGCAACGCCGGCGCTGGCACCGTCGGCGCGGTCGAGGAGACCAGCCCTGCGGAGGCGCGCGCGATCTTCGAGCTGAACGCGATCGGCCAGCTCAACCTCGCCCACGCCGCGCTGCCGGTGCTGCGCGCCCAAGGGTCCGGCCACTGGCTGTCGTTCTCTGCGGTCGGCGGCTTCACCGGTTTCCCGGGCCTCGGCGTCTATTCGGCCGCCAAGGCCGCCGCCGACGTCATGGCCGAGGCGATGGCGCAGGAGATCGCGCCCTTCGGCATCCGCACCACGATCCTGACCCTCGGCATCTTCCGCACCCGCTTCGCCGCCGGCTCGCTCGCCTACGTCGATCGCGAGATGGCCGAGTACGCCGAGACGCCGGCGGGCAAGTTCCGCGGCTTCATCGGCGGGCTCGACGGCAAGCAGCCCAACGACCCGGCCAAGGCGGCCGAGGCGATCGTGGCCCTGGTCGAGCACCCCGAGCCGCCCCTGCACCTCGCCCTCGGCGCGGACGCGGTCGGGGTGATGCGCAAGAAGCTCGCCGCCGTCGGCGCCGACCTCGACGCCTGGGAGGCGACCGCCAAGGGCGTCGCCTTCGAGACCGAGGCCGCCTGAGCGGCGCGCCCGAACAGGGAGTAAGACGTTACATGGTCAGTCTTGAGGCCGTCTCTGGTGGTTGCGCGGAGGGTCCTGGCTGGGGCCGCGCGCGACGCGCAGCGCCCCCCAAGCGGCTGGCGGAGCGGCGCGCGCGGCCCCTACCCGGACCCGTCCCGGCGTTTGCCGGTCAGCCCTCGGGCGAGGCATCGATCGGCTCCCCGAGGTCGGCCAGCAACGCCT
>JBHJHI010000079.1:0-42030 GCA_050330995.1 Paracoccaceae bacterium | reverse complement strand
CCGGCGCCGCGCCGTTCCTGACCGGCTGGGTGGTCTCGCCGGCGCTCGCTACCACCGCGCTCCTCGGCCCCTACCGCGCGGCGGCGCGGCGGGGCTTACCCGAGGCGGGCGGCGGGTTCCTGCCCGCCGCCCGCGCTCCCGCCTCAGGCGAACGCCTGATACAACAGCCCGCTCGCCATCGCGCCGGTGAAGGCGAGGCCGAGATAGAGCGCGAACACCCGCGGGCGGGCCAGCGCCCAGACCGCGATCGCCGCCGGGATCGAGGACACGCCCCCCGCGACCAGGAAGGCGAGCCCGGCGCCCGGCGCCATGCCCTGCTCGATCAGCCCCGAGACCAGCGGCAGCGCGGCGTAGCCGTTCAGATAGGCCGGCACCCCGACCAGGGTGGCGAGCGCGATCGGCGCGAGTCCCTCGCCGCCGACCAGCCCCGCCACCGCCTCGGCCGGCACGAAGGCGAGCATCAGGCTCTCGAGCACGAAGGCGAGCGCGAGCCACTTGGTCAGGAACAGCCCGGCCTTCAGGGCCTCGGCGCCGAACTTCTCGCGCCGGGCGCGCTCGGCCCAGAAGCGCCAGACCACCGGCTTCGGCGCACGCACTTTGGCGCCGCCGCAGCCGCCGTCGCCGATGCCCGACCGCAACGGATCGGCGAGCCGCCCGCCACGGCCGAGCGCCAGCACCGTGAAGCCGCCGAGCAGCCCGATGCCGACCGCGGCGAGCGTCTTGGCCACGGCGAAGTCCCAGCCGAGCGAGCCGGCGGTCAGCGCGAACATGGCCGGGTCCATCACCGGCGAGGCCAGCCAGAACGCCATCACCGGCGCGAGCGGCACGCCCATCGCGAGAAGCGCCGCGATCAGCGGGATCACCCCGCAGGAGCAGAACGGCGAGAGCCCGCCGAACAGCGCGGCCGTGACCACCATCGCCGCCTCGCGCCCCTGGAAGGCGCGCGCGATCAGATTGTCGGCGCCCGAGGCCGCCGCGTAGGCCGCGAGGCCGACCGAGAGCGCGAGCCAGGGCGCGACGCCGAGCAGCGCGTCGAGCGTGAAGACGAGGCTGTCCTGCGCCTGCGCCGGATCGACGAGCAGCAGCGCGGCCAGGATCAGGCTGGTGGCGAGCCAGACCCGGTCGAGCCCGCCGAGAACGGCGCCGAGGCGGCGGTAGGTATCGAGCGCGAGCGCGGTCATGGCGACATTCCTAGAGATGTAGTCGATTTCGGACACGAAGAGATCACGCCGCCCCTTCCTCGGACAGAGCCGCGTCGGGCCGGCCGATACCGGCGCAGCAGTCCGCCTCGACATGCGCGAACAGGCGGCGCATCGCGGCGGTGTCGGCGTGGTTGATGGTCTCGCGCCCGACACGGGCCTGACGCACGAGCCCGGCGCCTTTCAGCGCGCCGAGGTGGTGGGCGAGCGTCGAGGGGGCGAGACCGAGATGGCGGCCGAGCGCGCCAATGTTGAGCCCGTCCGGCTCGGCGCGCACGAGCAGGCGAAACAGCCTCAGCCGGGCGGGATGGCCGAGGGCGGCGAGAGCGGTGGCGGCGTGGTCATCGTCCATGGCGACGATAGTAACCAGAAAACTAGGGATGTAAAGCCGTCATTCGCGCGACAGCGTTTCCTCGACCCAGTCGGGCACTACACGGCTGGCCGGGCCGAGGCGGGTCTCCCGGAACAGCCCCGAGACCTCGGAACGCTCCAGGTTCAGCTCCAGCGTGCGCGCGCCGGCGCGCGCCGCCACCAGGACGAAGCCCGCGGCCGGGTAGACCGCCCCCGAGGTGCCGATCGCCACGAACAGATCGCAGGCGTCGAGCGCTTCGGCGATCTCGTCGAGGTGGTGGGGGATCTCGCCGAACCAGACCACGTCGGGGCGCACCCCTCCGGCCGCGCCGCAGGCGGGGCAGGCGTGCTCGCGGGTCATGGCGCCCGCCCAGTCCCAGCGGTGGTCGCAGCGCGCGCAGAGCGCGGCGTGGATGCGCCCGTGCATGTGCCAGACCTCGCGAGCGCCGGCGCGCTCGTGCAGGTCGTCGATGTTCTGGGTGACGATCGTGACGCGATCTGGCGCGGCACGCTGCAGCGCCGCCAGCGCCTCGTGCGCCGGGTTGGGGCGCGCGCCGAGCGCGTTCTCGCGCCGGGCGTTGTAGAAGCCGAGCACGAGATCGGGGTCGGCGGCGTAGCCCTCGGCCGTGGCGACCTCGCGCAGGTCGTATCGCGACCAGAGCCCGCCCACGTCGCGGAAGGTGCCGAGCCCGCTCTCGGCCGAGATCCCGGCCCCCGTCAGCACCACGATCCTGTCCATCGCGCGTCCCTTCGCTCCGCTTCGCCACGGGACCTCGTCGTCGTTGTCCCGGCTGTCCAGGGCGGATAGCGTAGCGCGACGCCAACGACGGGGGTCGGGTTGATCGTCTTTCGCGCCGATTTCGGCTCCTTCCGCCGCGTGACGACAGGCGCGGGGACGGCACGCGCCGCAGTGTGCCACGCCGGAGACGCCACGAAGGCCGAAGGCGCCGGTGTGGGTCCTGCGCAGCGCTGTCACCGGGTCGGGCCGGAGGCGATCGCGGCCAGGGCCGCATTCGGCAACGACCCTCGCGGCCTCGCGCCCGCCGGCCTCGCCGGCGCCGCGCTGCCGCTCGGCATGACGGCCGCGTCGTGAGCGACGGGCCGAAGCGCGACGTGCGGCGCGTGCTCTGCGTCTGCCTCGGCAACATCTGCCGCTCGCCGCTGGCCGAGGGCGTGCTGGCGGCGAAGGCCGCCGAGGCGGGGCTCGATCTCGACGTCGACAGCGCGGGCACCGGCGACTGGCACGTCGGCGAGCCGCCCCATTCCTCCTCGGTCGCCGTCGCGCGCCGGCGCGGCTACGACATCGCCGGGCAGCGCGCGCGGCAGGTCGAGCCGGCCGATCTCGACCGCTTCGACCTGATCCTGGCCGTCGACCGCTCGACGCTGCAGGCGCTGCGCCGCCTCGCGCCCGCCGACGCCACGGCGCGGCTGCGTCTTCTGGACGAGGCCGACGGCGACGTGCCGGACCCCTACGGCTCCTCGCTCGCGGCCTACGAGGCCGTGCTGGACCGGATCGAGACGGCCGCGGCCCGACTGGTCGCCGCGTTGTCCGAAGGCCGAGACCGCTCGATATCCTGAGGCTACGGGCGCGAACCTTTTCCCCGTCACGACCTCCCCCGCCAGGGGGCGTGCAGGCTCGTGGTACTCTCTGCGCACAGTCGGCGCGCGGGGATCCTTGAAGGGACGACACGCCATGAGGACGATGTTCGCGATCCTGCCCGGGCCGGGTCTGCTCGGGACGCCCGCCTTCGCCCAGACCGCCGACGAGGAGAACGGTTCGCCGAGCGAGGGCGCCTCGGCCGGCGAGGCGCCGAGCGAGCCGGCCGACGCCGCCAACGATCGGGCCGATGACGACACGCCGTCCGGGGAGGCGCTCGATGACTTCAAGACGACCGCCCCCGAGGACGACCCGGACGGGATGAACGTCGAGAACCCGCTCACGGGAGACGACGAGACGCGGAACCGAGCGAGGGCCGGGGGGCGCCTGCGCCATGCGCAACGGACGGCGCACTCACGGAGGCGGCTCTCCCCGGCAATACCTTGAGAGCCTCGCATTCCTGGCCGCACCGGCGCTCACGCCCGTGCGGGAGGCGGCCGGCCAAAGCCGACGACGACGCCGGGGACACCGAATGCAGCCAGACACCGGACATGGAGGAGGCGGCGATCGAGCCTCCCCCGGACGGAGCGGTTCGACGGCAGCGGCGGACGGTGAGCGTCGGGACGGACCAGCACGGCGAGCCACGGTGACGCTCGCCGCTGCCCGCCGATCGGTTCGTCACACCCCATGGGACGCCCCGGGCCGTCTCGCGATGCCGAAGCCACGAGCCGGTCCACCGCGCCCGAGCGAGCAGTGGGTGGCTAGAGGCGGTTCATCCACTGGCTCCGCTGAGGGTGGCCGGGTGCGACCGCCCTCGTCGCCTGCCGACACCCACGCTGTCACAGTCCGGGGGACATGGCGAGGCGGCGGGGCGACGAGGCAGGGCGCTCACTCGGCCGGCGTCGTCTCCGGCTCGGCGGCTTCGGTCGCCTCGATCTCGGCGGCCTTCTTCTCGACCTGCTCTACGATGTGATCGACCATCTGCTCGTTGGTCATCGCGTGGCTCTTCTTGCCCGCCAAGTAGACCATGCCGCGGCCCTGCCCGCCGCCGGTGAAGCCGACATCGGTCATCAGCGCCTCGCCGGGGCCGTTGACCACGCAGCCGATGATCGAGAGCGACATCGGCGTCTTGATGTGCGCGAGGCGCTCTTCGAGGATCGAGACCGTCTTGATGACGTCGAAGCCCTGGCGCGCGCAGGAGGGGCAGGAGATGATGTTCACGCCCCGGTGGCGCAGGCCGAGCGACTTCAGGATCTCGTAGCCGACGCGCACCTCCTCGACCGGGTCGGCCGAGAGCGAGACGCGCAGCGTGTCGCCGATGCCCATCCACAGGAGGTTGCCGAGGCCGATCGCCGACTTGATCGTGCCCGACATCAGCCCGCCCGCCTCGGTGATGCCGAGGTGGATCGGCGCGTCAGTCGCGTCCGCGATCGCCTGGTAGGCCGCCGCCGCCAGGAACACGTCCGAGGCCTTCACCGAGATCTTGAACTCGTGGAAGTCGTTGTCCTGCAGGATCTTGATGTGGTCGAGCCCGGATTCGAGCATCGCCTCGGGGCACGGCTCGCCGTACTTCTCCAGGAGGTCGCGCTCCAGCGAGCCGCCGTTCACGCCGATGCGGATCGAGCAGCCGTTGTCGCGCGCGGCCTTGATGACCTCCTTGACGCGCTTCTCGTCGCCGATGTTGCCGGGGTTGATGCGCAGGCATGCCGCCCCCGCCTCGGCCGCCTCGATGCCGCGGCGGTAGTGGAAGTGGATGTCGGCGACGATCGGCACGCTGACGTGCGGGACGATCTTCTTCAGCGCCGCCGAAGACTCGGGGTCGGGCACCGAGATGCGCACGATGTCGGCGCCGGCCTCGGCGCAGGCCTCGACCTGACGGATCGTCGCTTCGACGTCGGTGGTCAGCGTGTTGGTCATGGTCTGCACGCTGATCGGCGCGTCGCCGCCCACGGCGACCGGGCCGACGTGAATCTGGCGGCTCTTGCGGCGGTAGATGTTCCGCCAGGGCCTCACGTGGTTGATGCTCATCGCGCCCTCTCTCGGCCGCCGCCTCCGCGGGCGCGGCCCGTTCACTCGCCCCGCCGGGGCGGCCTGCTGCATCGCAGCGGAACCTAAGCGGCCGGGGCCGCCGCGTCGAGAGCGGCGGGCGGATCGGCGCAGGGGCGCGTCGATCGGAGCACGCCGAGGCGCGGGACCGCAAGGACGCGCTATCGTCCCGGCCCGAGCGGCGCTCAATCGGCGGAAGCCGCCCGGATCGCCGCCTCGCCGCCGCCCGCGTCGCCCGCCGGCGCGGCGGCATAGGTCGCGGCCACGCTCGCCGCGTCGAGGGACACGTGCTTGACCACCGCGCCGGAGGCGCCGAGCGGGCCGTGGCGCACGCCGTCGACCTCGACGAACACGCCGTGCGCGTTGCCCGCGCGCAGTCGTGCGCTCCGGGCACGGGCGGGCAGCTCGAAGCGTCCGCCCGGCTGCATGGTGCCGACGTAGAGCACGGCCCCCTCGGCGTCGCGGATGCGCATCCAGGCGGGCACCGTCGCCACGACCGCGACCGCGGGCGGCGCGGCCGGCTCGGGCACCGCCGTCGTGGCGGAGACCATGGCGAGCGCCGTCAGTCCCGCGCGCGCATCTGACGCTTCGGCCGACGCCTCGGCGTTCGCGTCGGCGGATCCCTGACCGACCGCCCTAGCCGAAGCCCGTACGTTCGGCGCCGGTGCGACCGTCCCGGTCGTTGCCCCCGCGACCGTCCCGGTCGGGGCTCCCGCGACGGTCCCGGTCGTCACTTCTGCGATGGTCCTGTCCGATACCCCTGCGACCGCCCCGGTCGGCGCTGGCGCAGCCGTCGCGGTCGGCGCTCCGGCCGTGGCACGACGCGCCGTCGGCCGCTCGGCCAGCGGCGGGCCGGCTGGCACGAGGCCGGCGCCTTCGGGGTCGATGGCGACGATCGGCCCGTCACGCGCGGCGAGCGGCAGGGGCGCCGGCGCGCCGCGGCCGAGCAACGCGCCACCCTCCTCGTAGGCCTTCGCCGTCACGCGTGCGGCCCCGCCGAGCGCCGGCGCGGCGATCACCGGGGCGTCGGCGACCACCACCGGCGCGTTCGGCAGCGGCGCGAAGCCGAGGCGCTGGACGTCCTCAAGCAGCGTCCAGCCGCCGTAGCCGACGGCGGCGGTCAGCCCGACGAGGGCCGCGCCCGAGACCAGCGCGCCGAGCGGCACCGCGCTGCCGACCCGCCGCGGTGCGGGCCGTACGGCGAAGCGCGAGGCGGCGAGATCGGCGCCGACCGGGCCGGCGAGCCCGGCGCTTCGCGACCCCGCCCCCCCGCGCGGGGTCGTGGGGCTCATGCCGAAGCTCGACAGCGTCGACTGAAAGCCCGTCTCGGCGCAGAAGCGATGGTACATCGCCTCGGGGTCGCGGCCGAGATAGCGCGCGTAGGAGCGCACGTAGCCCGGCACCACCGATCGGTTCGGGAAGGCCGAGAGATCGCCGTTCTCGATCGCCTCGATCAGCGCGGGCCTCAGGCACAGCGCGCGCGCGGCGTCGCGCACGCTCTGGCCACGGCTCGCGCGATCACCGCGCAATTCGTCACCTAGAGTGACGTCATAACTGTCGTAACCCCGAAGTTCCATTTTCGGGATGCCCCTGCTCGCTCGATCGCCCGCCTGTTTTGACTTTCGCGGCGGGTCTGTTCATTTACGCGTAACTGACCAGGGGTAAGTTTTCAATCGCGGCCTGTGGCGCCGCCCCGTCGTTCGCCCCGGTCGTGACTCGTGCGCCGCGCGTGGCGACGCCCTCATCGTTACCAGACCTGGGGTGGGTCTTGCGAGGGGGAACACCACATCTCGTCCCGAAACTTGGGGACAGGTGTGGGGACAGGTTGGAAAGCCCCCTCACGTCTCCGCGCGCAGGAGCTTTATGACCGCCGAGAAATCACGCTCCGACATGCCCGACAACTGCATCAGCGTGTAGATCTGGGTCGCCTGCGCCCCCATTGGCACGTGCGTCCCGCTCGACGCCGCCGCCTGCATGGCGATGCCGAGATCCTTCAACATCAGCGAGGCGGCGAAGCCCGGCCGGTAGTCGCGGTTGGACGGCGCCGCCGGGGCCGGTCCCGGCACCGGGCAGTAGTCGTTGAGCGACCAGCAGCGCGCGGTCGCGGTCGACGAGATCTCGTAGAGCTTCTCCGGCGCGAGGCCGAGGCGTTCGGCCAAGTTGAAGCCCTCGGCGACCGCGATCATCTGGATCGCGAGCATCATGTTGTTGCAGATCTTCGCCGCCGCCCCTGCGCCCGACGGCCCGGCGTGGAAGACGTTGCGCCCCATCGTGCGGAGCAGCGGCTTAGCGCGGGCGAAGGCGTCCTCCGGGCCACCGACCATGAAGGTGAGCGTGCCGGCCTCGGCGCCGGCGACGCCGCCCGACATCGGGCTGTCGAGCATGAGGTGGCCCGCGGCCGAGGCCGCCTCGGCCACCGCGCGGGCGGCGTCGACGTCGATAGTCGAGACGTCGACGAACAGCGTGCCGCGGCTCGCGGCGGCGATCAGCCCCTCCTCGCCGAGGTAGACCGAGCGCACGTGGCTGGCGGCCGGCAGCGCGGTGACGACCGCCTCCGCCCCCTCGACCGTCGCGTCAGCGCGCTCGACCGCAGTACCGCCGGCGGCCTCGAGGCGGGCGCGCGCGCCCTCGTCGAGGTCGAAGCCGCGCACGGCGTGGCCGGCGGCCGCGAGGTTCGCGGCCATCGGCCCGCCCATGTTGCCGAGGCCCACGAAGCCGATCGTCGCCATGGCCGTCCCTCCCCTGATGTTCTCGCCGGTGCGCCTCTCGCGGGCGCCGCTCAGCCGATGCCGTGGTGCGCGCGGATGCGCTCGACCAGCCCGGCATGCGGCAGCGTGGGCGCGTCGCGCCCCGAGATCCAGGCGTAGAGGTCGTTGTCGTTCTCTTCGAGCAGGTCCTCGTAGGCGGCCAGCTCCCCCTCGTCGAGGCGGTCGAGCGCGCCGTCGGCGAAGCCGCCGAGCAGCAGGTCCATCTCCCGCGTGCCACGCCGCCAGGAGCGCAGGCGCAGCCGCTTCAGACGGGTCTCTCGGGTCTCGGGCGTCTCGGCCATGGTCCTCCCCTCGTGTCTCGGTCCGGCCGGGGGCATCGCGGCGGATGGCCGGCGTCCCCGCGCCGGGCGACGCCGGGACACGGCCACCCGGCCTCAGCGGTCGCGTCCCGATTCGCGCGGGTTCTCGGGCTCGGGAAACAGCCAAGCCGCGCCGATCACGCCCGCGCTGTCGCCCAGGCGGTTCTTCAGGATCGGCGTCTCGAACACGTCGGCGAAGACGTGCGGACGCGTCGCGTCGCGCAGCCGCTCGTAGAGATGGGCCATGTTCGAGAGCCCGCCGCCGATCACGAAGGCGTCCGGGTCGAGGATGTTGACGATCGAGGACACGCCGCGGCCGAGGCGGTCGAGATGGCGCGCGAGCGCGGCGGCGGCCTCGGGCTCGCCGGCCTCGGCGCGGCGCGCGATCTCCTGGCCGTTCACCCGCCCGCCGCCCTTGCGCCCGGCGTAGTCGAGTTCGAGCCCGGTGCCCGAGACCCAGAGCTCCAGGCAGCCGCGCCGGCCGCAGAAGCAGAGCGGTCCCGGCAACTCGTCCTCGCTCGGGCGCGGCAGCGCGGTGTGGCCCCATTCGCCGGCGATCGCGTTCGGCCCGACGTGGACCTCGCCGTGCGCGACCACGCCCGCCCCGGCCCCGGTGCCGAGGATCAGCCCCACCACCACGTTGTAACCCTTCGCCGCGCCCGAGCGCGCCTCGGCGAGGGCGAACAGGTTGGCGTCGTTCTCGATGCGCACCGGACGGCCGAGCGCGGCCTCGACGTCCCTGTCGAGCGGCCGGCCGATCAGGATCGTGGTGTTGGCGTTGCGCACGAGGCCGGTGGCGGGCGAGAACGAGCCGGGGATGCCGACGCCGACGCCTCCGGCGCGCTCGCCGGCGGCGTCCTCGACCCGCCCGACGAGGCCGGCGATGGTCTCGACGATGGCGTCGTAGCTGTCGCGCCGCGTCGGGGCGCGCTCGCGCGCGATCACCTCGTCGCCCGGTCCGAGGGCCGCCGCCTCGATCTTGGTGCCGCCGAGGTCCACGCCGACGCGAATCATGGTGGCTCAGTCGCTCTCTCAGGCCCCGCGGCGTCTGATCACCGCGGGGGGTCGATGTGGCCCGCGATCAGGCCCCGGCGAGGGTCATGAGCCGCTTTTCGAGCCGGCCCAGGTCCTCGGCGATGCGCGCCTGCTTGGTGCGGAGCGCGCGCATCTCGCCGACCAGCGCGCGCATGTCGCCGTGGTCGGCGATCAGCCCGGCGTCGGCGCCGGGCGCGCCGTCGCCCGCGCCGGTCAGCAACCAGACGATCGACACGTTGAGCAGGCCCGCGAGCATCTGCAACCGGTTCGCGCGGGGCTCGGCGCGGGCGGCTTCCCAGCCGGCCACCGTCTCGATCTCGATACCGAGGTGGCGGGCGAGCTGGGCCTGGGAGATCCCCTGCGCCTCGCGCGCGAGGGCGAGGCGGTCACCGAAGGTAGCGGCGCGGTCGCTGAAGTCGTCCATGCACGGTCTCCCTCTCCTGTTCGCCGCTCGGCGAAACGCCGGGGGCGCTTGTTTGTCATGTGCCGGAAGCTAGCCCAGACGGACGGCCCGGACACTGTCGTCTCGCATGGCCGAAGGCCGCCCGAGAGGCGACACGCGACGCTCCGTAAGACGCGCGCGACGCAGCGTTCGAGATCGCTCGATACGACTGCCCCACCCCTTAACGGACGTCAACCGCTAAGATCGAGACGAACGCCGAGCGACGGGGCCGTCCCGCTTGCGCCGATGGCGAGGCACGCGCTAGTCGAAGAGGTCTTCCCAGCCCGGAGCGCGATCCATGGCCTTCCTCGCCGACGCCCTCGCCCGTGTGAAGCCCTCGCCGACGATCGCGGTGACGAACAAGGCGCGCGAGCTCAAGGCCGCGGGGCGCGACGTGATCGGCCTCGGCGCCGGCGAGCCCGACTTCGACACCCCCGACAACGTCAAGGACGCGGCCAAGCGCGCCATCGACGAGGGGCGCACCAAGTACACCGCCGTCGACGGCATCCCCGAGCTGAAGCGGGCCATCGCCGACAAGTTCAGGCGCGAGAACGGCCTCGACTACGCGCCCGCCGAGGTCAGCGTCGGCACCGGCGGCAAGCAGGTGCTCTACAACGCGCTGATCGCCACGCTGAACCCCGGCGACGAGGTGCTGATCCCCGCGCCCTATTGGGTCAGCTACCCCGACATGGTGCTGATGGGCGGCGGCGTGCCGCGCGTGGTCGAGACCTCGCTGGAGAGCGGCTTCAAGCTGGATCCGCAGGCGCTGGAGGCGGCGATCACGCCCGCCACCAAGTGGCTGATCCTGAACTCGCCCTCCAACCCTGCGGGCGCAGGCTACACGGCCGCCGAGATGAAGGCGCTCACCGACGTGTTGGAGCGCTTCGAGCACGTTTGGTTGCTGGTCGACGACATCTACGAGCACATCGTCTACGACGGTTTCGAGCACGCGACACCCGCGGCGGTGGCGCCCGCGCTGAAGGCGCGCACGCTGACCATGAACGGCGTCTCCAAGGCCTACGCCATGACCGGCTGGCGCATCGGCTACGCCGCCGGACCGGAGCGTCTCATCGGCGCGATGCGCAAGGTGCAGTCGCAGTCGACCTCCAACCCCTGCTCGATCAGCCAGTACGCCGCGCTCGAGGCGCTTGAGGGCCCGCAGGACTACATTCCGCGCTCGCGCGCGGCCTTCCAGCGCCGGCGCGATCTGGTGGTCTCGATGCTCAACCAGGCGAGCGGAATCGAGTGCCCGACGCCAGAGGGCGCGTTCTACGTCTACCCCTCGATCCGCGCCCTGATCGGGCGCCGCGCGCCCTCGGGCAAGGCGATCGAGACCGACGAGGACTTCGTCACCGAGCTTCTGGAGGCCGAGGGCGTCGCCGTCGTCCACGGCGCCGCCTTCGGCCTCAGCCCGCACTTCCGCGTGAGCTACGCGGCCTCGGACGAGGAGCTGGAGCGCGCCTGCGAGCGCATCCAGCGCTTCTGCGCGAGCCTCGCGTGAGCCCGCCGGCGTCGGTTCTCGTCCTCGGCGCCGGCATCAACGGGCTCTGCACCGCCCGGGCGCTCGCCCGGCGCGGGATCGACGTCACGGTGGTGGAGCGCGGCCCCGTGCCCTGCCCCCTCGCCGCCTCGGCCGACCACCACCGGCTGATCCGCCACGCCTACGCCGACATGCCGGGCTACGCGCGGCGCATGCCGGACGCCTTCGCCGCCTGGGCGCGGCTGTTCGCCGACCTCGCGGGGCCGGCGAGCCGCTACTACGTCGAAACCGGCGTGCTGACGCTCTCGCGCGCGGCGGCCGACCACGGCGCGCGCACCGCCGCGCTCTACGACCGCCTCGGCCTCGACCACAAGCGGCTGGACGGTCCGGCAGCGCTCGCCGCCCGCCTGCCGCATCTGGAAACCGAGGGCCTTCGCGCGGGCGTGATCGCGCCGGGCGGGGCGCTGATGGCGAACCGCATCCTCGCCGATCTGGCAGACCACCTGCGCGAGCGCGGCGTGCGCCTCTTCGAACACAGCCCGGTCGCGAGCGCGCGGCCCGACGGGGCGGTGCGCCTGGAGGACGGCCGCCGCCTCGAGGCCGACATCGTGGTCGCCGCCTGCGGCACGGAACTGCCACGCCTCGCGCCGAGCCTCGCGGGCGATCTGCGGCCGCAGCGCACGCTGATCCTCTACGCCGACCCGCCCGACGATCTGGCCGAGGCCTGGACGGGTGCGCCCTGCTGGAGCGGGCTCGCCACCGAAACCGATCTCTGGGGCATCGCGCCCGTGGCGGGGCTCGGGGTCAAGCTCGGCTGCGGCGCGCTCGGGCGCGACGACGCGACCGACGACCGCCGGGCGACCCCGGCCGAGGCCGAGGCGATGGCCGCGGCCTACCGCGGGGTGTTCCGCGGCATCGACCGCTTCCGCCCGCGCTTCGCGCAGGCGAACCACTGGACGCTGGGGCCGGGCGAGCGCTTCCGCCTCGCCGCCGAGGGCCGGCTGATCGCCCTTTCGGCCGACTCGGGTCACGGCTTCAAGTTCGGCGCGCTGACCGGCGAGGACGTGGCCGAGGCGATCGTCGAGGGCGCGGTCGAGCGCGTGTCGCGCCGCCTCGCCGCCGCCGAGCCGGAGCCGGAGCCGGCGGCGAGCTGAGTGGCGCCCGTCCCTGGTCCCGTCGGGCTCTCGGCCATGCTCGCGCTCCTGCGCCTCGGGACGCCGGTCACGGTGCTCGACCGCGACGTGCCGGGCGAGCGGGTGGTGCGGGTGGTAACGCATGCGCGCGCGGGGACCGGGGGCCGGTGCGTCGAGACCGACACGGGCGTGCGCGCGGCCGAGCGGCTGTTTCCGGGGATCGACGCCGCGCACCCGCGGCCCCTGGGTCGGCATGCGGCCGTTCGCCCCCGACAGCCCGCCTCGGCGCGGCGACGGGGTATCCCAAGGGGTCTTGAAGGCACCCGCGGCGCGGTGTAGCTGGGAGGGAGAGGCGGGTGTAGTTCAGTGGTAGAACGTCAGCTTCCCAAGCTGAATGTCGTCGGTTCGATCCCGATCACCCGCTCCAAGCCTCACCGCCCGGCCAGCGCTTCCGCCAGCACGGCACGCACCGCCTCCATGTCCGGCTCGCGGCAGACGAAGGCATCGCCTACCCCGCGTGCGAGGATCAGCACGGGACGGCCGGCCTTCACCTTCTTGTCCTGGGCCATGAGGTCGATCAGGCCCTCGGCGTCCGGCAGACCGCCCGGCACCCGGTCGAGCCGCGTCGGCAGCCCGACCGCCTCCAGATGCGCGGCGACCCGCCCGGGCACGTCGGCGTCGCAGAGCCCCATCCGCGCCGAGGTCCGGTAGGCGAGCACCATGCCGAGCGCCACGCCCTCGCCGTGCAGCAGACGGTCGGAATACCCCGTCGCCGCCTCCAGCGCGTGGCCGAAGGTGTGGCCGAGGTTCAGGAGCGCGCGCTCGCCCGCCTCGCGCTCGTCGCGCGCCACGATCGCGGCCTTCGCCGCGACCGAGCGGCGCACGGCCTCGGCGCGGGCCTCGCGATCGCCCGCGATCAGCCGCGGGCCGTACGCCTCCAGCCAGGCGAAGAAATCCGCGTCGCCGAGGAGGCCGTACTTCGCGACCTCGGCGTAGCCCGCGCGCAGCTCGCGCGGCGGCAGGGTGTCGAGCGCGCCGATGTCGGCGAGCACGAGGCGCGGCTGGTGGAAGGCGCCGATCAGGTTCTTGCCGGCCCGCGCGTTGATCCCGGTCTTGCCGCCGACCGAGCTGTCGACCTGCGCGAGCAGCGAGGTCGGCACCTGCGCGAAGCCGACGCCGCGGCGGAGCACGCTGGCCGCGAAGCCCGCGAGATCGCCGACCACGCCGCCGCCCAAGGCCACGATCAGGTCGTCGCGCTCGACGCGCGCCTCCAGCAACTCGTCGAGCACGCGCCCGAGCGTGGCGAGCGACTTCGATCCCTCGCCCGCGGGCACGACCGTCGCGTGGCTGCGGATGCCGCCCGCCTCCAGCGCCTCGCGAAGCGGCCCGAGGTGGTGGCGCGCCACGCCCTCGTCGGTGACGATCGCGACGAAGGGGCGCGCGCGCAGGGGCGCGAAGTGACGCGCCGCCCCGGCGATCAGCCCGGTCCCGACCAGCACCGGATAGGCGCGCTCGCCCAACGCGACTTCGATGCGGGCGGCGTCAACGGTCTCGGCCTCGGTCATGGCGCGTCTTCCCCCTCGATCCGCTCGATCACGCCGCCGAGCCGGACCAGCGCGGCGACGATGCGCGCGACCATGCGCTCGTGCGTGGCGCCCGCGAGGCTGTCCACGATCACGTCGGCCTCGGCGTAGACGGGATAGCGCCGCTCGATCAGCGCCGCCAGCGTCGCGCGCGGGTCGCCGGTCTGCAGGAGCGGGCGGTTGCCGCGTCCGGCGGTGCGCGCGTGCAGCGTGTCGAGATCGGCGCGCAGCCAGACCGAGACCGCGCGCTCCTCGACCAGCGCGCGGGTCTCGGGGTCCATGTAGGCGCCGCCCCCGGTGGCAAGCACCATCGGCCCCTCGCCGAGCAGCCGCGCGATCACGCGCCGTTCGCCGTCACGGAAGTGCGCCTCGCCGTAGCGCGCGAAGATCTCGGGGATGGTCATCGCCGCGGCTGTCTCGATCTCGACGTCGCTGTCGCGGAAGGGCGCGCTGAGGGCGCGGGCGAGGCGGCTGCCGACCGAGCTCTTCCCCGCGCCCATCAGCCCGACCAGCACCACCGGGCGCACGAGGCGCAGCCGTCGATAGCGCGCGCGCAGCGAATCCGCCGCGCCCGAGGCGCCCAGACCCGCCTCCGCGTGCGGCGCGAGCGGCGAGCCCGGCCGCTGACGGCGCGAGGGCAGGCGCGATCGTCTCGGCGGCGTGTTCACGTCATCCTCTCCAAGCGCCTCGGGCGCGTCGCGCCCGCGCCCGCGCCCCGCGAACGTCCCCGCCGAGACCGTCGCCGATGCGGAGTCCGAGCCGGCGAACGGCGCGACGCGATGGACGAACTTCGGTGATCCTCCGGCCAGGCTCAACCCGGGGCGAGGTCGCGCCGCGCGGTCTCGCGCCTTGCACTGCGCGCGCGCTCGCGGCAAGGGCGCGCGCAGGATCGGACGGCCGGCCGGGGAGCGCATGGGCAAGCTCGCGAAACTCCTGTTCCGCCTCGCGCTGCTCGGCGCGGTGGCGCTCTCGGCCTACGCTCTGTTCGCCGAACTGCCCGCGCCGCGCGAGCGCGTCAGCGTCACGATCTCGCCGTCGGAGGACGAGCCGCAGTGAGCGCGCCGGAAGGCGAGCCGCGGTGAGCGCGGCGGGAGACGAGACGCGATGAGCACGCCAGGAGACGAGACGCGATGAGCGCGTCCGGGCGCACGGCCGCCGGCATGATCGAGGCCTTCCTGGAAGCGGCGGTCGCCGAGCGCGGCGCGCGGCCCAACACGGTGGCGGCCTACGCGCGCGATCTCGGCGACTTCGCCGCCTTCCTCGCCCATCGCGGCGCGACGCTCGACGTCATCGACCGGGCCGGGATCGAGACCTACCTGACCGCGCTCGAAGCCGAGGGGCTCGGCGCCGCGACGCGGGCGCGGCGGCTCTCGGCGATCCGGCGCTTCACGGCCTTCGCGCTCGCCGAGGGCTGGCGCGAGGACGACCCGGCGGTGCGGCTCTCCGGACCGCGACGGGCGCGCGCCCTGCCGGCGACCCTCCCCCCCGCGGCGGTGGAACGGCTTATCGGGGCGGCGGCCGCGCGGGTCGCGGCGGCCGAGCCGGGCTCGGCGCGCGCGCGGAGCGCCGTGCGCGACCATTGCCTCGTCGAACTCCTCTACGCCCCCGGCCTGCGGGTGAGCGAGGCGGTCGCCCTGCCACGCGAGCCCGCCGCCCGCGGCCCCGAGACGCTGGTGGTGCTCGGCAAGGGCGGACGGCGCCGGATGGTCGCGCTGACGCCGGCCGCGCGCGTCACGCTCAAGGCCTGGCGCACGGCTTCCGACGCGCGGGGCGCGGACTTCGCCGCCTCGCGCTGGCTGTTCCCGGCGCGCTCGCCGGACGCGGCCCTCTCGCGGCTGCGCGCCTGGGAGGTGCTGAAGGACCTCGCGGTCCACGCCGGGCTCGACCCGGCGACAGTCTCGCCGCACGTGCTGCGCCACGCCTTCGCGACGCATCTCCTCCAGGGCGGCGCCGACCTGCGCACGATCCAGACGCTCCTCGGCCACGCCGACATCGCGACGACCGAGATCTACACCCACGGCCTCGATGCCCGTGCCCGCGCGCTGGTGCTCGAGCACCATCCGCTCGCCGCCGCGGGCGAGCGGAGCGGCGACTGAGCGGGAGAGACGATGCATCTCGTGCTGGTCGGCGGCGGGCACGCCCACGCGCTCGTGCTGGAGGACTTCGCCCGCCGCGGCCCACCGCAGAGCACGCGGATCACGCTGGTCGCGCGCGAGGCGATGGCGCCCTACTCGGGCATGCTGCCGGGCATGATCGCCGGACGATACGCCGCCGAGGAGGCGCACATCGACCTCGCCCCCCTCGCCAAGGCCGCGGGCGCCCGGCTCGTGGCGGACGCGGCGGTCGGGCTCGACGCGCGGGCGCGGCGGCTCTCGCTCGCCGGCGGCGGGACGATCGGCTTCGACGCGATCTCGCTCGACGTCGGCATCACGCCGAGGCTCGACGGGATCGAGGGCGCGGCCCGCCACGCCGTCGCGGTCAAGCCGATCTCGACCTTCCTGCCGAAGTGGCGCGCGCTCCTCGACGCGGCGCGGCGGGCGGACGGACCGCGCCGGATCGCAGTGGCGGGTGGGGGCGCGGCGGGCTTCGAGCTGGCGCTCGCGATCCGCGAACGCCTCCTGGCCGAAGTGCCCGACCCGGCCGCGCTCGGGGTCACGCTGGTGGCGGGCGAGGCGCTCCTGCCGGGTCTCGGCGCACGCGCGCGACGGCTCGGGCGCGCGGCGCTCGCCCGACGCGGCATCGCGCTCGTCGAGCACGACCGGGCCGCGGCGATCGAGTCCGCTCGCCTGACGCTCGCCTCGGGCCGCGTGCTCGATGCCGACGCGGCCCTCGTCACCACCGGAGCGCGCGCACCCGGCTGGTTCGCGGACACCGACCTGCCGCGCGACGAGGCGGGCTTCCTCGCCGCCCGCGACACCTTCCAGCTCGCGGGCCTCGACCACGTCCTCGCCGTCGGCGACTGCGCCACCGTCGCCGCCCACCCCCGTCCCAAGGCCGGCGTGATCGCGGTGCGCCAGGGTCCGCCGCTCGCGCGCGCGCTACGCCGGCTCGCGGCGGGCGAGGCGCCCGAGCCCTTCGCGCCGCAGTCGCGCTGGCTGCAGATCCTGACGCTCGACCGCACGCGGGCGATCGCGGCCTACGCGGGCCTCGCCGCCGAAGGCGCCTGGGCGATGACGCTGAAGGACCGCATCGACCGGCGCTTCATGGCACGGTTCCCGCGGCCCGCCTCGCTCGGCTGAGCGGATCCGTCGGCCGCCGCCCTTGCCCGAACGCCCGCCGCCGCCCATAAACCGGCCCGTCTGGGACGGTCGGGAAAGGTATCCATGGACCCCGCCTTGTGGTGGACCGCCATCGCCATCGTGCTTCTGCTCATGATGTCGGGCTTCTTCTCGGGCTCGGAGACCGCGCTGACCGCCGTCGACCGCGCCGCGATGCACGCGCTCGCGCAGAAGGGCTCGCGCGGCGCGAAGACCGCGCTCCGGCTCACCGAGGACAACGAGCGGCTGATCGGCTCGATCCTGCTCGGCAACAACCTCGTCAACGTGCTCGCGACCGCGCTCGCCACCACCTTCTTCACCGCGCTCCTCGGCGACACCGGCGTCGCCTACGCGACGCTGGTGATGACGGCACTGGTGACGATCTTCGCCGAGATCGCGCCCAAGACCTACGCCATCAATAACCCCGACACGATGTCGGTGCGCATCGCCCCGCCCATCGGCTTCTTCGTGCGCGTGTTCGCGCCGATCGTGGGCACGGTCAGCGTGCTGATCCAGGGCGCCTTCCGCCTGCTCGGGCTGCAGGTCGAGGAGGGCGCGCACGCGCTGGCGCCCTACGAGCAGCTCAAGGGCCAGATCGCCATGCACGCCTACGAGGGCATGGTCGAGAAGGACGACCGCGACCGCCTGATCGCCGCCCTCGATCTGCGCGAGCGCGAGGTGGCCGAGATCATGCGCCACCGCCGCGACATCGAATCGGTCTCGATCGACGACGGCCCGCGCGCCGTCGTCGACTTTTGCCTCGCCTCGCCGCACACCCGCATCCCGCTCTGGCAGGGCGAGCCTGAGAACATCGTGGGCGTCCTGCACGCCAAGGATCTCCTGCGCGCGATCAACCGCCGGCTCGCCGAGGCCGCCGACGCCGCGAGCGCGATCGACGAGCTCGACATCATGGCCATGGCGATGAAGCCCTGGTTCGTGCCCGACACCCGCCCGCTCGAGGACCAGCTGCGCGCCTTTCTGAAGCGGCGCTCGCACTTCGCGCTGGTGGTCGACGAATACGGCACGCTCCAGGGCCTCGTGACGCTCGAGGACATCCTGGAAGAGATCGTGGGCGAGATCACCGACGAGCACGACGTCGAGGGCCAGCTGTTCGAGCGCGAGAGCGACGGCTCGGTGGTGGTGCCGGGCTCGATGACGATCCGCGACGCCAACCGCGCCTTCGACTGGGAGCTGCCCGACGACGAGGCGACCACGGTCGCCGGGCTCCTGATCCACGAGGCGCAGGCGATCCCGACCGAGGGCCAGCGCTTCGTGTTCCACGACCTGCGCTTCGAGGTGATCGAACGCGAGCGCCACCAGATCACCAAGCTGCGCCTGACATCGCTGACGAGCGAAGCGGAGTGATCCCGCCCCCGGATGGGGGCGAGGTCAGTGCGGCGCGGCGAGCGAGGCCTCCTCCGGCGCGCCGTAGATCTCGGCGGCGCGCTGCTCGAAGGCGCGCACGATCCGCTGCATCGCCGTGTTGAACACCTGGCCGATCAGCGACTGCAACGTGCGCGACTTGAATTCGAAGTCCACGTAGAAGTCGACCTCGGCGCGGTCCTCGCTCGGGCGGTCGCGGAATTCCCAGTGGTTGTTGAGGTAGCGAAACGGCCCGTCGATGTACTCGACGTCGATCACCTTGTTGGCGTCGTCCATGGTCACGCGGCTGGCGAAGCGCTCGCGGAACACCTTGAACGAGACGACGAGGTCGGCCTCGATCCGCCGGCGTCCGTCGGGCAGGGTCTCGTGCTTGCGGATGCGCGCGCCCGAGACCCAGGGCAGGAACTTCGGATAGTCCTCCACCCCCGCCACGAGGCGGTAGAGCTGGTCGGCGGTATAGGGCAGCACCCGCTGCTCGGCATGAGTCGGCATCTGAGCCCTTCGCGTTGCTCGGTCCCACATACGCGCCCTCGACCTCGGATCAAGCGCGCGACGCGGCGGGGCGACGCCCGGCCGCCCGGAACGCCGCCGCCGGACCGGCGGCGAAGCGCGCCCGCCCGCGACGTAGCCGCGCGTGCTCCCCATGCATCGCGACGCTCGCGCGACGGTGAGACGACATTGCCGTGACGACACGGCTCGCTACCTCGGCGGCATGCTCGTACCCGCCCCCCGCCGTGTCCGCCCCTCCGGCGACGACCGCCCCGCCGCCACGCTCTCGCGCTACGTCCGGCGCATGAGCGGGGGGCACCAGGCCGCGCTCTGCCTGCTCGCCGTCGCGACCAGCGCGCTCGCCCTCGCGCCGATCGAGCTGCAGCGCCGGCTGATCGACGACGCGATCACGGCCGGGAACGCGGATCTGCTCTGGCGCCTCGCCGGGCTCTACCTCGGCGCGGTGCTGCTCCATCGCGCGCTGCGCGCGGCGCTCACCATCGGTCAGGGCTGGCTCGCCGAGAGCGCGACGCGCCACACCCGCTCGCACCTCGCGCGCGTCGTCTGCGACGAGGGTTTGTCCGAGCCCGGCAAGTCGCCCGGCGAGACCGTCTCGGTGCTCGGCAAGGAGGCCGAAAAGCTCGGCGGCTACGTCGGCGAGGCGCCGAGCCAGACGGTGGCCAACGTCGCGCTCCTCGGCGGCGTGCTCGCCTACATGCTCGCCGTCGAGCCCGGCGTCGCCGTGGTCGGCGTGGCGCTGCTATTGCCGCAGGTGCTGATAGTGCCGCTTCTGCAGCGCCGGCTCAATCGGCTGAACGCGGCGCACGTCGCCGAGAGCCGCGGCTTCGGCGACGACATCGCCCGCGGCGGCGCCGTGGCCGCGCGCGAGAACCGGCTCACGCGCCTCTACGGCCTGAAGATGCGGGTGCATCTCTGGAAGGCGATGATGAAGGGGGTGCTGGCGCTCCAGAACAACCTCGCGCCGCTCGGCATCCTGCTCTGGGGCGGGCTGATGGTGATCGAGGGCGCCACCTCGCTCGGCGTGGTGATCGCCTTCGTCGACGGCTTCAACCGGATGCGCGATCCGCTGCGGGAACTCCTCGCGCTCTACCGCCGCACCGCGCTGACGGCGGTGCAGCACTGCCTGATCGCCGAATGGATGGAGGGCAAGGCGTCCTCGACCGACGGCTGCTCGGGCGCGGGGCTGTTCGCCCCCGGCCCGACGCCGCCCGCGGCAGAGGAAGGCGAGGCGACGCCGCCCCCCGCCCCGGCGATCGTCGGCCGCGCCGTGCCGCCCTGACGCTCAGACCCGGCGGGCCTGACGCGCCGCGCGCAGCTTCGCGAAGTCCTCGCCCGCGTGGTAGCTCGACCGCGTCAGCGGCGTCGCCGAGACCACCAGGAAACCCTTGGCGTAGGCCGCACGCTCGTAGTCGGCGAACTGCTCGGGCGTGACGTAGTCGGCGACCGCGTGATGCTTCGGCGTCGGCTGCAGGTACTGGCCGATCGTCAGGAAGTCGATGCCGGCCGAGCGCATGTCGTCCATGACCTGCATGACCATGGGCCGCGTCTCGCCGAGACCCGCCATGATGCCCGACTTGGTGAACATCTGCGGGTCCAGCTCCTTCACCCGCTCCAAGAGGCGCAGCGAGTGGTAGTAGCGCGCGCCCGGCCGCACTTCGGTGTAGAGCGCGGGCACCGTCTCGAGGTTGTGGTTGAAGACGTCCGGCCTGGCCTCGACCACCGCCTCCAGCGCCGAAGGCGGGCACTTGAGGAAGTCGGGCGTCAGCACCTCGATCGTGGTCTCGGGGCACCGCCTTCGCACCGCGCGGATGGTCTGGGCGATGTGCGCCGCGCCGCCGTCGTCGAGATCGTCGCGGTCGACCGAGGTGACGACGACGTGGTTGAGCCCGAGCTTGGCCACCGCGTCGGCGACGCGCACCGGCTCGAACACGTCGAGCGCCTCGGGCCGCCCCGTGGCGACGTTGCAGAAGGTGCAGCCGCGGGTGCAGATCTCGCCCATGATCATCATGGTGGCGTGACCCTGCGCCCAGCACTCGCCCACATTGGGGCAGCCCGCCTCCTCGCAGACCGTCACCAGCTTGTGCTCGCGCATGATGTCGCGCGTGGCCTTGTAGCCCGGACTGGTCGGCGCCTTGACGCGGATCCAGTCGGGCTTCTTCGGGCTCGCGTTCGAGGGGCGGTGCGCCTTCTCCGGATGGCGCGCGGCGCGGTCCTTCAGGTCACGCGGGACGCGCGCGCTCTCGCTGCGCGGGGCACGCGCGTTCTCGTCGTGCGACGGACGCGTAAGCCGCGGCGGGGTCGCTTCGGTCGTGTCCATGGGCTCCTCCCGTTCCGCGCCTCATCTAAGGCGCAGGGACGATTTCGTCACGCGGAGTGCGACCCCGTGATCCGCATTCTAGATCCCATGGTTGGCGCGAAACGCCGCGACGCGCGTTGAGCGCAGGCAACCGGCTCTGACTCAGAGGAGCGAGCGATGAACATGACCAACTACGCCGAGGCGATGCACAAGGATGCCACCCGCATCCCGGCGCCGAGCGACAACAGCCTGGAGCAGGTCGCGGCCGAGGCGCGCGCGCACAACGCCGATCGCTGGATGATGGTGCAGCAGGCGCAGGAAGGCATGCGCGTCGGCGCCGAGATCTACGGCGAACTGGCGCAGACCAAGCTCTACCGCCTCGCGCTGCTCGGCACCTACCTGTTCCTCTGGGCCGCGGTCGGCGGCACGGTGATCCTGATCGCCGGCAACGTCATGAGCTGAGGCGCGCGGGCACCGTCCGGTGCTCGGCTCGGGCCCGTGGCCCGCCGTCCCGTGTTCGGTTGACCCGAGCGCGGGGCTCTCCTACCCAGGAAGGATGACCGATCCGATCCACATCGTCGGCGGCGGTATGGCAGGCTCGGAGGCCGCCTGGGCCGCGGCATCGCTCGGCGTGCCGGTGGTGCTCCACGAGATGCGGCCGCGGGTCGCGACCCACGCGCACCGCACCGATGGGCTGGCCGAACTGGTCTGCTCGAACTCGTTTCGCTCCGACGACCACGCCTCGAACGCGGTCGGCCTCCTGCACGAGGAGATGCGTCGCGGCGGCTCGGTGATGATGGCGGCCGCCGAGGGCGCGCGTGTGCCCGCGGGCGGCGCGCTCGCGGTGGATCGCGACCTGTTCTCGGCCGAGGTCACGCGCCGTCTCGAAAGCCATCCCCTGATCGCGATCGAGCGCGCCGAGGTCGCGGGCCTGCCGCCCGCCGACTGGTCGAGCGTGATCGTCGCCACCGGCCCGCTGACCTCGCCCGCGCTGGCACAGGCGGTCGGCGACCTGACCGGCGAGGCGTCGCTCGCCTTCTTCGACGCGATCGCGCCGATCGTCCACGCCGAGAGCGTCGATCTCTCGAAAGCCTGGTTCCAGTCGCGCTACGACAAGGGCGAGACCGAGGACGAGCGCACTGCCTACCTCAACTGCCCGATGGACCGCGCGCAGTACGAGGCGTTCGTCGACGCGCTGATCGCCGCGCCCAAGACCGAGTTCAAGGACTGGGAGCGCGACACCCCCTACTTCGACGGCTGTCTGCCGATCGAGGTCATGGCCGAGCGCGGGCGCGAGACGCTGCGCCACGGACCGATGAAGCCGGTCGGGCTGACCAACCCGCACGCACCCGATGTCAAGCCCCACGCGGTGGTCCAGCTGCGCCGCGAGAACCGGCTCGGCACGCTCTACAACCTCGTCGGCTTTCAGACCAAGATGCGCCATGGCGCACAGGCCGAGGTCTTTCGTCTGATCCCGGGCCTGGAGGACGCGCAGTTCGCGCGACTGGGCGGCATCCACCGCAACACCTTCCTGAACGGCCCGCGCCTGCTCGACGGCGCCATGCGGCTGAAGGCCGAGCCCCGCTTGCGCTTCGCCGGGCAGATCACCGGGGTCGAGGGCTATGTCGAATCCGGCGCCATGGGCATGCTCGCCGGCCGCTTCGCCGCCTGGGAGCGCCTCGGCCGCCCCGTGGCGCCGCCGCCGGCCGAGACGGCGATGGGCGCGCTGCTCGCCCATATCACCGGCGACGCGGAGGCCGCGACCTTCCAGCCGATGAACGTCAACTTCGGCCTGTTCCCGCCGCTCGACGTCGGCCGCGTCAAGGGCGGGCGCGCGGCACGCAAGCAGGCGCGGGCGAACGCGATGTGCGCCCGCGCGCTCGCGGCGATCGACGGCTGGTACGCGGCGACCGACCCGCAGGCGGGCGCGTCCGAACGGGCGGCGGTCGCATGAGCGGCGAAGACGACGCGGCGGGCCTCGGCAGCGTCTACGACCTGACCGACGCCGAGGCCGCGCGGCGCCACTACGACGCCTGGGCCGCGCGCTACGACGACGATCTGGCGAAGGCCGAGTACGCCACGCCCGCGCGGGCGGCGCGGATGCTCGTCGAGGCGGGCGCCGATCCCGCCGGCGCCCTCGCGGACTTCGGCTGCGGCACCGGGCTCTCCGGCGAGGCCTTCGCCGCCGCCGGCTTCGGCGTGATCGACGGCTTCGACATCTCGCCCGCCTCGCTCGACCTCGCCCGCGCCAAGGGGGTCTACCGCGCGTTGGTCGAATGCGACCTCGGCCGACCGCTGCCGGTCGAGGACGGCGCCTACGCCAACGCCGCCGCCGTCGGCGTGCTCGCGGCCGCGCTCATGCCGGTCGACACGCTCGACCGGATGCTGGCCACGCTGGAGCCGGGAGGCCGGCTCGTGTTCTCGCTCAACGACCATCACCGCGCCGACGGGCTGATCGAGGGGCGGCTGATGGAGCTGACGGACTGCGGCGCGGCGCGCCTGCTCGCGCGCGAGCACGGGGTCCACCTGCCGACCCTCGGCATCGAGGCGACGCTCTACGTGCTGCAACGACCGTAAGGCGCTCGTCCCGCTCGGGCGCCCCCCGTCCTCGGGCGTCGCGAAACCGTGCGGAGACGGCGAACCGGCGCGCCGGACCTGGTTCGATCGAGCGGCGTCCTGACCGAGCCGCGACCGGCGACGGCCCTGCCCCGACGGCCCGCTCGCCGGGTTCGCGATCTCCCCGGCAGCGAGCCACGCCATGATCGGCCCTCGTTCGTGACCGATGCATCGCCATCGGTGGGGCGCCACTGTTTCCTCCGCCGGGTTCGCTGCGACCGTTCCGGCGTGACGTACGCGGGGTGGCCTCGCCTCCAGGCCCCACCCCGATCCGTGACGCTCGGCGTTCCGACGCGACGGCCAGTCCATCTTTCGCCATATCGGGCTGCTTGGTTCCCGCCGTCGATATCGAGGGAAATCATGGTCAGCTTGTCGAGATTAATCGCCGCCGCGCTCGCGCTCGTCGCCCTGCCCGCCGCGGCGGCCGACGATCGCGGCGTCAATCCCTGCGACTTCACCGGCTTCGACAAGCCCTGCAAGGTGGCCAACGGCGAGTACCGCGCCTTCAAGCCCTACGGCGACGGGCCGCACCCGGCCGTGGTCTATCTCTACGGCTCCACCGGGCGGGCCGACCACCGCTACCGCGACGAGCACTTCCGAGACGCGATCACGGGGCGGGGCTACGTGCTGATCGTGCCCGAGGCGCTGCCGGTGGTGCGCTACCTCGGCGGCGTCACCGACACCGGCTGGTCGCGCGCGGCACGGCGCGACGAGCACCCCCGCGACGACATCGCCTTCATCGAGGCCGTGCTCGACCACGCGCAGGACCGCTTCCGCATCGACCGCCGTCGCGTGATCTTCCTCGGCCAGTCGGACGGCGGCTACCTGCTCTGGGAGATCGCCTGCCACCACCCGCGCATGGCTGCGGCGTATGCGGTGCACGCCGGCACCTACGGCGCGCCCCGGCCGCCGCGGCGCTGCGAGGCGCCGGTGCGCTTCGTGCAGACCCACGGCCGGCGCGACCGCATCGTCGCCTTCGAGGACCAGGACCGCCATCCCGTCACCGGCGTGCCCTACGGCGCCAACCCGCTGGAGGCGCTCGACACGCTCGCCCGCACCAACGGCTGCCGCCCGCGCGCGGAGGCCGAGCGCTCCAGGATCGCGGGCTTCCGGCGCACCGAGTGGCGCGGCTGCCGGCAGGGGGCGAAGCTCGACTATCTCGTGCACGGGGGCGGGCACGGCTGGCCGAAGACCTGGGTGCCGACGGTGCTCGACTGGTTCGAGGCTTTCGACCTCGGCCCCGCCCCGGTCGGCGAGCGCCATGTCCGCCAAGTCGGCACGCGCGGGGCCGAAGGCGACTCGCGTTTCAAGACCATCTCCTCCGGCAGCCGCTTCGAGCGGGCCCCGAAGTGACGGCGACGGGGCAGCGCGCCTACCAGCGCCCGCTCGCCGCACGCCAGGCGTAGGCGAGGGCGCGGCCGGGAGGCGGCTCGGGGGCCTCGACGAGCCCATGGCCGCCCGCGAGCCGGTCGAGATCGCGCTCGGCGCGGCGCAGCGCCAAGAAGGCGGGCGCCGCGCGTCGACCGAGCGCGGGACGCCGCACCGAGAGATCGCGGCGCGCGCCCCTGCCCCGTTCGACCAGTCCGCGCACGGCCGCCGCGGTCCCCCCGGTCTCCTCGCCGCGCGCGAGGGCGCTGCGGTCGCCGTCGGCGAGATCGGGGATCAGGCAGGCGCCCTGGCGCGCCATGGCCGCGGCGTGGCGCAGCGTGAAGCCCGCGGCGGCGAGACGCCCGGCCGCGCTCGCGGCCGTGTCGTCGGCGAGGCCGAGGCAGGCGAGCACGAGGCGGTGCCAGCTCCCGAAGCGCGCCTCGGCCCAGGCCTCCCAGGCGGCGGCATCGAACGGGGTCTCCAGCTCTCTCGCGCGCGCTTCGACCAGCGCCTCCGCCTCGCCCGCCCGCTCGGCGAGCGGCCCGGCGACGAGCGCGTGCAGGGGCTCGGCCACCTCGTGCGCCACCGCGGGCCCGCCCGCCCGCGCGTCAGCGAGGCGGTCGCGCCAGAACTGCAGGCGCATCGCGGCGATGAGCGGCCCCTCGTCGCGCCCCGGCGCGCGCTGCACGGCGCGCGACAGCTCGACGTCGAAGGCGGTCAGCACCATCAGCCGCTCGCGCGCGGGCTCGGGCGCGAACAGCGCCGCCTGGAACAGGTCCGGGTCGAAGCGCCGGGCGATGTCCGCGCAGGCGCTGAGCGCGGGCTCAGCCATCCCGCACGAGCTTGGCGTCGGCCGGGAAGAACAGCCCCCGGCCCGGGCGCGGTCGATCGTCCGCCGCCGTCTCGGCGCCCGCGCGCAGCAGGCGGTAGACGATCGCGTCCTCCAGCGCCTCGAAGGAGGCGTCGACGATGTTGGCCGAGACGCCGACCGTCGACCACAGGTCCCCTTCGTCGTCGGCGGCGTCGATCAGCACGCGGGTGACGGCCTCGGTGCCCGCGCCGATGATGCGCACGCGGAAGTCGACGAGGCGCATGTCCTCGATGTGGCCCTGGTAGCGGCCGAGGTCCTTCGACAGCGCGCGGGCGAGCGCGTTGACCGGCCCCTGGTCGGCCTGGGTCTCGGGGTCGACGCTGTCGGCGGCCGAGATCATCCGCTCGCCCTGGACGTCGACCTCGACCATGGCGTCCGAGACGGTGACGCGCTCGCCGATCGCGTTGAAGCGCCGCTCGACGCCGACCTTGTAGCGGCGCACCTCGAAGAAGCGCGGCACCTGTCCGAGATGACGCCGCGCCAGCAGCTCGAACGAGGCCGCGGCGCTGTCGTAGGCGTAGCCCTCGTCCTCGCGGCGCTTGACGAGGTCGAGGAGGCCAGGGAGCCGCGGATCGGAGGCCTCGACGTCGAGCCCGGCCTCCTGGAGCCGGCGCGCGAGGTTGGCGCGCCCGGCCTGGTTCGACATCGGGATCACGCGGGCGTTGCCGACCGCCTCGGGCTCCACATGCTCGTAGGTGGTCGGGTCCTTCAGGATCGCCGAGGCGTGCAGCCCGGCCTTGTGGGTGAAGGCGGCCGCGCCGACGTACGGGGCCTGCCGGTTCGGCTGTCGGTTCAGGATCTCGTCGAGGAGCGCCGAGACACGGCGCAGATCGGCCAGCCGCTCACGCGCGATGCCCGTCTCGAAGCGCGAGGCGTAGGGCTCCTTCAGCACCAGCGTCGGGATCAGCGAGCAGAGGTTGGCGTTGCCGCAGCGCTCGCCGAGGCCGTTCAGCGTGCCCTGGATCTGACGCGCGCCCGCCTCGACGGCGGCCAGCGAGTTCGCCACCGCCGTGCCGCAGTCGTCGTGGGCATGGATGCCGACGCGCTCGCCCCCCACCCGCGCACAGGCCGCCGCCACGCCCTCGGCGACCCGGCCCGGCAGCGCGCCGCCGTTGGTGTCGCAGAGAGCGACCCAGCGCGCGCCGGCCTCGACCGCCGCCTCGACGCAGACCAGCGCGTAATCGGGGTCGGCGGCGTGGCCGTCGAAGAAGTGCTCGGCGTCGAAATGCACCTCGCGCCCGAGCCCCGTCAGATGCGCGACCGACTGGCGGATCGCGTCCAGGTTCTCCTCCAGCGTGCAGCCTAGGGCGCGGCGGACGTGGAACTCGTGGCTCTTGCCAACGAGGCAGACCGTGCCGGTGCCGGCGTTGGCCACCGCCGCCAGCGTCTCGTCGTTGGCGGCGGAGCGCCCGACCCGCTTGGTCATGCCGAAGGCGGCGAGACGCGCACGGCCGAGCGCGGGCGGATTGTCGAAGAACTCGCTGTCGGTCGGGTTCGCGCCCGGCCAGCCGCCCTCGACGTAGTCGATGCCGAGCGCGTCCAACGCTTCCGCGATGCGGCGCTTGTCGCTGGCGGAGAAGCCGACGCCCTGGGTCTGCTGGCCGTCGCGCAGCGTGGTGTCGTAGAGCGACAGGCGCTCGCGGCTCGGTGCGGCGTCGGTCATTCGATCTCCTCCAGCTTGGCCGGGTCGAAGGCGGCGGTCGGCGCGTAGCTCGTGCCCTGGGGGCCGTCGCGCAGTTCCAGCCCAGCGGCGATCAGCCCGTCGCGGATCGCGTCGGCGCGGGCGAAGTCCTTGGCGGCGCGGGCCTCGCGCCGGGCGGCGAGCAGCGCGTCGACGCGGTCGCGCGTCGCCTCGTCCTCGACGCGCGCGCCTTCGCCGCGGTGGGCGGCGAGGCGCTTCACCTCGGCGGCGTAGGCCGGAAGCGCGAACAGGTCGATGCCGAGAAGGCGCGCCGAGGCGACGAGGCGGCGGCCCGAGCGGCGATCCTCGCCCTTGGCCTCGCGCGCGATCGCACCGACGGCGGCGATCGCGGCAGGCGTGTTCAGATCGTCGGCCAGCGCCTCGACCACCGCGCGGCCCACGTGCTCGTCCGAGGGGTCCGAGACCTTGTCGGCCTCGTAGCGCGCGAGTCGTCGCGCCCAGAACGCGAGCGTCTTGCCGGCTTCCTCCAGCCGTTCGGCGGTCCAGTCGAGCGGCTGAGAGTACTGCGTCATCAGGAGGCCGAGACGCACGGCCTGCCCGTCCGCCCCCTGCTCGCGCAGATCGCGCACGGTGACGAAGTTGCCCAGGGACTTGGACATCTTCTCGCCGTCCACCATCAGATAGCCGTTGTGCACCCAGATGTCGGCCATGTCGTCGAGGCCGCTCGCGCAGCAGGACTGCGCGCGCTCGTTCTCGTGATGGGGGAAGGCGAGGTCGATGCCGCCGCCGTGGATCTGGAAGCGCTCGCCGAGGAAGGCCTGGCTCATCGCCGAGCACTCGATGTGCCAGCCCGGCCGCCCGCGCGGCAGGGGTTCGCCGTCGATCACCGGGCCGGGCCAGCCGGGCTCGCCCTCCGAGGACGGCTTCCAGAGCACGAAGTCCATCGGGTCGCGTTTGTAGGGCGCGACCTCGACGCGCGCGCCCGCCTGCATCTCGTCGAGCGAGCGGCGCGAGAGCGAGCCGTAGGCCGGCCAGCTCCCGACCGCGAACAGCGCGTGGCCCTCGGCCGCGTAGGCATGGCCCCGCTCGGCCAGCCGCTCGATCAGGCGGACCATGTCGACCGGCTTGGCGGGATCGTTGACCCAGTCGGTCGCGCGCGGCGCATGGGTCGGGGCGAGCGCGCCGAGCACGCCCATGTCCTCCTCGAACAGCCGGATGGTCTCCTCGGTCAGCCGCGCCGCCGCAGCGGCCACGTCCTCGCCCCCAGCGCGGATCTCGCGGGCGCGGGCGATGATCTTGTCGTCCACGTCGGTGTAGTTGCGGACGTAGACGACCTGCTCGGGGCCGTGCAGGTGGCGCAGGAGGCGATAGAGCAGGTCGAAGACCACCACTGGGCGCGCGTTGCCGATGTGGGCGCGATCGTAGACGGTCGGCCCGCAGACGTAGAGGCCGACGCGGCCGTCGTCGCCGGGACGCACCGCCTCCTTCGCCTTCGAGCGGGTGTTGGTGAGCGTGACCTCGACCATGCGGACCTCGTGCGCGGGCTGACGCGCGTCCGCGGCGGCGGGTCGGGCTCGTGTAGAGGACAGGAAAACGCCGCCGCAGACGCGATGTCAGCGGCTAATGCAGATCTGGGCGTTGCGGACCCGGGCGTTCATCCTCCAGTGCATGCCAGCGACGGGCCGTTCGCGCAAGCCCGATCGGGCCGTGTCACGCGATCCGCTCGGGCACGCGCTCCAGGAGCGGCATCAGCGCGGCCATCTCCGGGCCGCGGTCGCGCCCGGTGAGCGCCCGGCGAAGCGGGCGGTAGAGCGCGGCCCCCTTGCGCCCGCTCGCCGCCTTCACCGCGTCGGTCCAGGTCTTCCACGTCGTCTCGTCCCAGGGCTGCTGCGGCAGCAACGCGAGGGCTTCGGCGACGAAGGCGCGATCCTCCTCGGCCACGACCGGCTCGGCGCCCTCGCGCATCAGCCGCGCCCAGTCGCCGGCCTCCTCGAAGCGGTCGAGGTTCGGGCCGACCGCCGCCCAGAAGGCCGCGGTCCGGTCAGGGCCGACGCCGATCGCGGCGAGACGGGGCGCGACCGCCTCGAAGGGCAGCGTCCGCAGCGTCCGCGCCGAGAGACGGTCGAGTTCGGCCGGGTCGAAGCGGGTGTCGGCCCGCCCGAAGGCGGCGAGATCGAAGCCCGCCACCACCTCGTCGAGCGAGGTCGCGACCTCGACGGGCAGGCCTGAGCCGAGGCGCGCGAGCATCGAGACCAAGGCCACCGGCTCGACGCCCGCGTCCCTCAGATCCCCGAGCGAGAGCGCGGAGAGCCGCTTCGAGAACGCCTCGCCGTCGGGTCCGACCAGCAGCGAGTGGTGGCCGAAGACCGGCGGCGCGTGGCCGAGCGCGCGGAAGATCTGCGTCTGCGCGCCGGTGTTGGTGACGTGGTCGGCGCCGCGCACGACGTGGGTGACGCCGAGGTCGGCGTCGGCGACCACCGAGGCCAGGGTATAGAGAACCTGCCCGTCCTCGCGCATCAGCACCGGGTCGGAGATCGAGGCGCAGTCGACCCGCTCGGGGCCGCGGATCAGGTCGGCCCATTCGACCGCCTCGCGGTCGAGCAGGAAGCGGTGATGCGCCCGACGCCCCTCGGCCACGAGCCGCGCGCGGTCCTCGTCCGTGAGCGACAGCGCGGCGCGGTCGTAGACCGGAGGCAGTCCGCGCATCGCCTGGGCGCGGCGGCGGAACTCCAGCTCCTCGGGGGTGTCGTAGGCGTCGTAGGCGCGGCCGGCCGCCGTCAGCCGGCCGAGCGCGTCGCGGTAGAGCCCGAGCCGGTCGGACTGGCGGACTTCCGCGTCCCAGGCGAGCCCCAGCCAGTCGAGGTCGTGCCGGATCGCGTCGGCGAATTCCGCGCGGGAGCGCGAGGCGTCGGTGTCGTCGAGGCGCAGGAGGAACCGCCCCCCCGAGGCGCGCGCGAGCGCCCAGTTCAGCACCGCCGCCCGGGCGTTGCCGACGTGCAGCCGCCCCGTCGGCGAAGGAGCGAAGCGGGTCAGGACCATGAGGCGCGACGCTCGAGGTCGTCGGTGCGGTCGAGGTCGGGGCGGAAGCGCCGTGCCGCGGCCCGGATCGCCTCGAAGCCGACGGGGCTGTACCAGTGGGTCAGGATCACGTCGGCGCCCATCGACGCGTCGTTCAGGCGGAACTCTCGCTGCTCGGCGTCCGATAAGCCGCCCTCGCGCCGCGCCTCCTCGGTCAGCCGCACGCCGAAGGCGGTGGAGCCGGCGAAGGGCAGCAGCCGGTAGCGCCGCGAGACGACGGCGTAGCCCGCGACCCGCTCCCAGGGCAGACGCACGAGGCCGGGCAGCCCGACCGGCAGCGCGACCCCCTGCGCGTCGACGGCGAAGACCGGGCGCCGGCGGAAGAACAGCGCGAGCGCGAAGACCGCGAAGTAGCCCGCGAGCCCCGCGCCGAGGAGCCCGGCGGCGAAGCGGATCGCGGGCTCGGCCGAACGGAACCAGTCGACGCCGGCGAAGGCGAGCACGACCAGGGCGGCGATCACCATCAGGAAGGCGGCCTTGCGCCGAGAGGCGGCGAACGCGACGCCCGGGGTCTCGCCTGCCCGTGCCCCGTCCGTCTCCACCGTACCACCGTCCGCCGCCGACCGCGCCATCACCCGCCTCGACCCTTCATCGCTCCAAACTCCGCGGCTCACGCCGCCCGGTCCGCGCCCGTGCTCCCGACCCTCACGACCCGTCGCGCCAGCGGTTGACGATCGGGTAGCGGCGATCGAGCCAGAACGCCTTGGTCGTCAGCTTGGTGCCGGGACAGGACTGATAGCGCTTGTATTCGGAGAGGTAGAGCAGCTTTTGCGCCTGCTCCACCTCCTCCCGCTCGTGGCCCTCGGCGATCAGCGCGTCGACCGAGGCCTCGCGCTCGATCAGCCCCTCCAGGATCGGGTCGAGGCGGGCGTAGGGCGGCAGGCTGTCCTCGTCGCGCTGGTCCTCGCGCAGCTCCGCCGTCGGCGCCTTCTCGATCACGCGCGTCGGGATCACCTCGCCCGCGGGGGCCAGCATCCAGTCGCGGTGCTCGGTGTTGCGCCAGCGCGCGGCCGCGGTCACGCGGGTCTTGTAGAGGTCCTTGATCGGGTTGTAGGCGCCCATCATGCAGCCGTAGAGCGTGGCGTAGCCGACCGCCAGCTCCGACTTGTTGCCCGTCGACAGAAGAAGCTCGCCGAACTTGTTGGAGAGCGCCATCAAGAGCGTGCCGCGGATGCGCGCCTGCAGGTTCTCCTCGGTGACGTCGGGCTCGCGGCCCTCGAACAGGGGGGCGAGCGCGGCCTCCATCGCCTCGACCGGCTCGCCGATCGCGACCGTGTCGAGCCGGATGCCGAGCCCCCTCGCGACGCCGGCGGCATCGTCGAGGCTCGCCCGCGAGGTGTAGCGCGAGGGCAGCATCACGCCGCGCACGTTCTCGGGGCCGAGCGCGTCCGCCGCGACGGCGGCCGTCAGCGCGCTGTCGATACCGCCCGAGAGGCCGAGCAGGGCCTTGGAGAAGCCCGACTTCGTCACGTAGTCCCGCGTCGCGGTGACCATGGCGTGCCAGTCGAGGTCGATCGCGTCCGGCACGGGATGACACGGCCCTTCCTCGACGCGCCAGCCGTCCGCGCCGCGGCGGATGTCGAGGTCGTGGTCGAGCGCGGCGAAGAAGGGCAGTTGCAGGCGAAGCCGCCCCGGCGGGTCGACCGCGAAGGAGCCGCCGTCGAACACCTGGTCGTCCTGTCCGCCGACGAGGTTGAGATAGACCACCGAGAGCCCGGTCTCCACGCCGCGCGCGACCGCGTGGCCGAGGCGCACGTCGTGCTTGCCCTGCTCGTGAGGCGAGCCGTTCGGCACCAGCAGCACCTCGGCGCCGGCCTCGGCGAGGCTCTCGGCCACGTCCTCGAACCAGATGTCCTCGCAGATCGGGAAGCCGACGCGGCAGCCGGCGATCTCGATCGGGCCGGGCTGGGGGCCGGCGCGATAGAGCCGCGTCTCGTCGAACACGCCATAGGTCGGGCGGTGGTGCTTCAGGAACGAGGCGCGCAGCCGCCCGCCGTCGAGCAGGTGGTAGGCGTTGTAGACGCCCCCGTCCGTCGCCGTCGGCGCGCCGACGCCGAGGGCCGGACCGCCCGCGCAGTCGCGCGCGAGCGCCTCGAGCGCGTCGCGGCAGTCGCGCAGGAAGGCCGGGCGCACCGAGAGATCGAGCACCTGGTAACCCGAGAGAAACATCTCGGGGAGCATGGCGAGATCGGCGCCCGCCTCGCGCGCCCGCGCCCAGACCTCGCGCGCCTGCGCCGCGTTGCCCTCGATGTCGCCCGCGACCGGGTTGCGCTGCGCCAGCGTCACGCGCAGACGGTCTCGCTCGGCCATCGTCTCGCCTCGTTCGTCGGGTCGCGCGCGGGAGGTGGCGCGCTCGCGGCAAGCGGGCACGGAAATCGCCGCGTTGCAAGCCATCATCCTGCCATACGAGCCGGCGATGAAGACGCGAGGGGGCCGGGTTATCGGCCACGCACTAACGGCGGGAGAGCACCCCATGCGCAGCGTAGTCACGGCAATGACGCTCGTGAGCCTCGGCGCCGGCCTGGCGATGGCGCAGGACGGCACGACGTCGGTCGCGACCAAGCAGTACGACAGCGGCGCCTTCTACGAGGGCGAGTTCAAGGACGGCAAGCAGCACGGCCAGGGTCTGTACCGCGCGCCGGACGGCTACGAGTACGAGGGCACCTGGGTCGCGGGCAAGCGCGAGGGCCAGGGTGTCGCGCGCTTCGCCAACGGCTCGGTCTACGAGGGCGAGTTCCTCGACGACGTGCCGCACGGCCAGGGCACCATCACCTACGCCCAGGGCGGCACCTACACCGGCGAGTGGCGCGGCGGCGTGATCCAGGGCCGGGGCGTGGCCGACTACGCCAACGGGATGGTCTACGAGGGCGAGTTCCGGGACAGCGCGCACCACGGCTACGGCGTGATGGTGCGCGACAACGGCTATCGCTACGAGGGCGAGTGGCGCGAGGGCGCGCAGCACGGCCAGGGCACCGTCACCTACCCCGACGGCGCGGTCTACCAGGGCGCCTTCGTCGACGGCGTGCGCCACGGCGAAGGGGCGATCCGCCTCGCCGACGGCTTCGCCTACCAGGGCCAGTGGACCGACGGGCAGATCACCGGACAGGGCTCGGCGGTCTACGCCAACGGCGACCGCTACGAGGGCGCCTTCGTCGAGGGCAAGCGCGAGGGCGAGGGCGTGGCGGTCTACGCCTCGGGCGACCGCTACGAGGGCAGCTTCCGCGCCGGCGACCGCCACGGCTACGGCCGCTTCGTCGGCACCGACGGCTACACCTACGAGGGTCATTGGGTCGAGGGGCGCATCGAGGGCGAGGGCGTGGCCTCCTACCCCAACGGCTCGCGCTACGAGGGCGCCTTCGTCGCGGGCACGCCGCAGGGCCAGGGCACGATCCTCTACGCCGACGGCGGCAGCTACACCGGCCGGTGGGAGAACGGCGTGATCCAGGGCGAGGGCGTGGCGCGCTACGCCAACGGCGCGATCTACGAGGGCCAGTTCGCCTCCGCCCGCCATCACGGCCAGGGCACGATGACCTACCCCGACGGCCACGTCTACGCGGGCACCTGGGTGAACGGCGTGCAGTCGGGCAAGGGCGAGCTGACCTACCCCGACGGCGCGGTCTACGCTGGCAAGTTCGTCGAGGGGCGCCGCGAGGGCGAGGGCCGGCTCGTGCTCGCCGACGGCTTCGTCTACGAGGGCGGCTGGCTCGAGGGCGAGATCCACGGCGAGGGCACGGCCACCTACCCCAACGGCGACCAGTACGCGGGCCGCTTCATCCGCGGCCGCCAGCACGGCTTCGGCAAGATGACCTACGCCGACGGCAGCGTCTACGAGGGCTGCTGGGAGGAGGGCAAGCGCGCGGGCGCGGGCGATCCCGGCGAGTGCCAGACGGCGACGCAGTAAAAGGACCGCTACCGGAACAGCCGGGCCTCTCCCCCGGCTCGTGGAGGGCGCGTGCGAGCCACGCGCCCTTCGCCTCGTTCCCGGAGGGCACGGGACGCCGGCGCCGGCCGGCCGCGAGCCCTCGGTCGCGCGCCCGGCATCCCGGCTCGGCGGCCGTGACGTGGCGACCCTCCAGAAGCGCGAACGCGCTCGGACGGCGCGACCCGGAACCGGGGACGCGACCCTGTCGCGGCGCTCCTTCGGAGAAAGAACGCGACGCCCGCTCGCGACGCCACGTCGGCCGCGTCGACAGGCGGGGGCGGCCCCGCTATCTCAAGCCCCGTCCAAGCGGAGGCAAACCCATGCGGATCGTCGCGCTCCTCGGCCCGCTCGCGCTCGCGGGCTGCTCGGTGTTCGGAGGACAGGCCGCGCCCGAGCCCGAGTACGACCTCGTGCGCGAGGACGGCGCCATCGAGATCAGGGCCTACCCCGAGCTGATCGTCGCCAAGACCACCGTCGCCGCCGACAGCCGCGACCGCGCGGTCGGGCGCGGCTTCAACCGGCTGTTCGACTACATCTCGGGCGCCAACCGCGCGGCCGAGGAGATCGCCATGACCGCGCCGGTGGTGATCGACGACGAGACCGAGGGAGGCGAGGAGATCCCGATGACTGCCCCCGTGGTCGTCGACGGCCCCTCGGCCGAGGAGGCCGAGGACGGCCAGGGCCGCTGGACCACCATGTTCATCCTGCCCGAGGGCACCTCGCTCGACACCGCGCCGCGCCCGACCGAGGAGGCGGTGTCGCTCGACACCATCCCCGCGCGGCAGGTCGCGGTGATACGCTTCTCTGGCTTTCTCGACGACAAGAGCGTGGCCGAGCAGCGCCGCGCGCTCGACGACTGGCTGGAGCGCCAGGGCATCGCGCACACCGGCGCCTGGCGCTCGGCCGGCTACAACCCGCCCTGGACGCTGCCGTGGCTCAGGCGCAACGAGGTGATGGTGCCGCTGGCGGCGGAGGCCACCAGCGGCTGAGCGCTCAGTTCGAGGCGAGCTTCGCGGCCTCGCGCAGGTCGATCACGTCGGCGGCGGCGACCTCGGGACGCTCCAGCACGGCGCGGTAGTCGCGGTCTGACGCCTCGCGATGGGCGTGCAGCCGCCCGTCGATCACGCGGTAGCTGCGCTGGGTGACGCCGTGGCGGAATACCAGGAGCCCGTCCTGCGTGATCCGCCCGGTGCGCGCGAAGGCGGTGGCGGGCTTGCCCCAGGGCTCGTGCGGCGCGTGCAGATCCATCAGGCGCACCGTGCCGCCCGGTTCGACCTCGGTGACGATCAGGTCGTGGCACCACTCCCCGTCCCAGGCGCCGTAGCGCCACTCGCCGAGGAAGGCGGCGTGCTCGGCGGGCACCTCTTCGGCCGGCTTCCTGACGGTGGCGTCGTCGAACAGCACGACCGTGTAGCAGTCCGCGCGCGAAAGCCTCGGGTCGGGAGGCGCGATCTCGCGCGGCGCCTCGGTGGCGCAGGCGGCAAGGCCCAGCAGGGCCGCGAGCGTGAGCGGCAATCTCATTGGCGACGTGTCCCTCGTCAGAGCGTGTCCCGCCGATACCGCGGCCCGCGCCCCGGCTCTGACGGCGGGTGCGCGCGACCGCGTCGGCGGGCGCGGTTATGCGCGTCGTTCTACACCAGTCGCGCGGCGTTGTCGCGTCGGTGCGAGGGCCCCGGTAAGGCAGTCTGGCCGCACGACGCCTCGCCGTCCTCATGGGATCAGGGGCTTGCGACGGCGTGATGTCCAGACCGACCGGCGAGCGGCGGGTCCGTGGCTGGCCGTTCCGGTCCCCTGCCGTGTCATGAGACAGGCGAGGCCTGCGGTTCGACCCGCTCGTCGCCGCTTATGGCGAACGCCTCCTCCAAGGGTTCGCAAGGGGTCGCCTCCTTCCGGTGCGGCCAGGGGCGCAGGTGTCCCGGTCGACCCCCAAATCGCTGTCCGCCGCGAACGGACCGGGCCGGAAAGCGCCTCAGATCGTCGAGGGTACGCGTTCCCGCGACGCCCGAGCGGCTCGCTCGGACCGGAGGACGCTCCGGGGGGCGCGCGACCCGCTTCGTGCCGTCGAGCGAAGCGATTGACCGCGTGGCGTCGATCGCCTAGCCCGAGAGGCGCCGACCCCGTAGCTCAGCAGGATAGAGCGGCCGCCTCCTAAGCGGCAGGTCACAGGTTCGAATCCTGTCGGGGTCGCCATCCTCTCCGGAACGGAGCCGACCTCGAAGAGCCGCGGTTTGTCCGGCGGCCAGCGGCTTCCTGCCCGGGTGGGGCCTCGGCCCTCCGCGCTTTCGCGCGGGCGCGTCGGGGCCGTCCTGCCGACGCGCGGTCCCGCCCCGGGCTCCCGGGCGTGGCGCGCCCATGCCGTGCCGCACTGCCGCGCCACCGCGGCACGCCGGAGAGAGCGGACATCGGGCCCTCGTCGCCCCGATGCCCGGTCGTGCCGATCGAACGGGGCGGCGTGGCCTCAGGCGAGGGCCAGGCAGCGCGCGAGCGCGACGAGCAGGCTCTCCGGGGTCGCCGGCTTGGGGACGAGCGGCGCGTCGGGATAGGCGCCGGCCAGATCGCCGCGCCGGAGGTGGCCCGTGTGCAGCACGAACGGCACGCCACGGTGCGCGAGGGTGTCGAGCGCGGGGAACGCCTCGATCCCGCGCAGGCTCACGTCCATCACGGCGGCGTCGATCGCCTCGGCCGCGGCGGCACCGACCGCCTGCTCGAGGGTCGCGGCGGGGCCGAGGACGACGGCGCCAGCATCCTCGAGCGTCCAGGCGACGTCGAGCGCCACCAGCGCCTCGTCCTCGACGAGCAGCACCCGTCGCCCGGCCAGCGCCACCGTCGCCCGCTCGATCGCCAGTCCGCCGGCGAAGTCGCGCTCGATCCGCATCGTCCTCTCCCCAGGTCGATCCCCTCGACGAGCCGAGCGGTCCTTCGAGCCGTCATGCCCCCATCTCCTTAATGTCGCACTCGGGCATCGGGTTCGGTTGCACTGCGGGATGCAACGCGATCACGCGGCCGCGGCGCGCTGTCGACGCCACGCCTCAGCCGGCGGCGCGCTCGACCTCCTCGATCGCTCCCGCGATCAGCCCCAGCTCGGCCTCGCCGGAAAAGCGGTGGTCGGCGTCCTTGACCACCGTCAGCCGCGCGTCGGGGCAGCTCATGTGCGCCAGCAGCGCGAGCCCGCGCTCGACGGGCACGTCGGCGTCCGCGCTCCCATGCAGGAGACGCACCGGGAAGGGCAGATCGAGGGGCGCGCGCAGGACGAGGTGCGCACGCCCGTCCCCGATCAGCCGCCGCGTGATCGCGAGCGGCTCGCCGTAATCGGACGGGACCAGCACCCGGCCGTCGCGGTCGAGCGCGGCGCGCTGGGCCGCGTCGAAGCCCGCCCACATAGAGTCCTCGGTGAAGTCGGGGGCGGCGGCGATGCCGACGAGACCGGCGATCCGCTCCGGCACGCGCCTCGCGATCAGGAGCGCGATCCAGCCGCCCATCGAGGAGCCGACCAGGATCTGCGGCCCGGTCGTGAGCGAGGCCACCGCCTCGGCCGCGTCCTCGGCCCAGTCGCCGATCGCACCGTCCTCGAAGGCGCCGTCGCTCTCGCCGTGGCCGGAGTAGTCGAAGCGCAGGAACGCCCTGCCCCGCTCGGCCGCCCAGGCGTCGAGCCATTGCGCCTTGGTGCCGTTCATGTCTGAGCGGAACCCGGTCAGGAACACCACGCCGGGGCGCGCGGCCGTCTCGCCCGCGGCGGGGCGGGCGTGGTAGGCGATCCGCCGGCCGGCGGTCGTGGCGAGGTAGGACGGGGCGGACATGGGCAGGCGGTCCCGGATCGAGCGAGGCGGCGTCGAGCCTAGCCCGCACGCGCGCGCGCTCAACCCCGCGCCGTGCGTGCTGCAAGTGTTGCCGCGCCTCGGCATCGGCGGCGTCGAGCGCGGCACCACCGAGATCGCCGAGGCGATCGTCGCCGCGGGCGGTCGGGCGCTGGTCGCGGCCGAGCCCGGCCCTCTCGCCGCGCGCGTCGAACGTGCGGGCGGCGAGGTGGTGGCCATGAACGCCGCCTCGAAGAACCCCTTCGATCTCTGGCAGAACGCCGGCGCGCTGGCGCGGCTGATCCGCGAGGAAGGCGTCGATGTGGTCCACGCCCGATCCCGCGCGCCGGCGTGGTCGGCCTGGCTCGCGAGCCGCCGTACCGGCGTGCCCTTCGTGACCACCTACCACGGCGCCTATCGCGAGAACGTGCCCCTCAAGCGGCGCTACAACGCGGTCATGGCCTACGGGCGGCCGACCATCGCGATCTCGGAGCACATCCGCGACCTCGTGCTCGCGCACCACGGGCTCGACCCGTCGGACGTCGTGACCATCCCGCGCGGCGCCGACATGGATGTCTTCGCTACCGAAGCGGTCGGCGCCGAGCGCACCGAGCGCCTTGCCCGCGCCTGGGGGGTGCTCGACGACGCGCGACCCATCGTAATGCTGCCAGGACGATTGACGCGCTGGAAGGGTGCGGACGTGCTGCTCAAGGCGACTTACCTGCTGACGCGCGGCCGGTGCGGCGTGGACTTCTCGGTCGTATTGGTCGGCGGCGACACCTCCTCCGGTTTCAGTCGGCGCCTCGCACGACGGATAGAGGAGGGCAACTTCGGCCATGTCATCCGCCTGGTGGGCGAAGTGCAGGACATGCCCGCGGCCTATAAGCTCGCTTCGGTGGTGGTCTCGCCCTCGCTGGAGCCCGAGGCGGTCGGGCGCGTGGCCGTCGAGGCGCAGGCGATGGGGCGCCTCGTGATCGCGGCCGACCACGGCGGCGCGCGCGAGACGGTGGTCCACGGCGAGACCGGGTTCCTGGTGGCGCCGGGCGACGCGGCGGCACTGGCCGAGGCTATCGACCGCGCGCTCTCGCTCGACGCCGCGGCGGCGGCGCGGATGGCGGGGGCGGCGCGGGCGCGGGTGCGGGCGCGCTACTCGATCGAGGCGATGCAGCGCGCGACGCTCGCGATCTACGAGCGGGTGACGGGGCGGCGGTTCGGGGCGGGGCACGGGCCTTGACGCCCTGGACTCGCTCGCCCGAGCTTCCCGGCCCGGCTGCGAGGGAGTTCCGTCACGGCTGGATCGATCGACCGCGGGGCTCGCGTCCTCGCCGCCACGCCCGTCGCGTCAGCGCGTGGCGTAGTCGATCGCCATGAAGCCGAACATGATGGCCAGATAGGCGAGCGGCGACAGCGCGATGATCCGCACCAGCGGCGTCGCGCGGGGGATGTCCATGAACACCGCGCCGATCAGCACCGCCTGCGCCGCGGCGATGGCGTAGTGCAGCCCGACGCGCCATGGGCCGATCTCCCAGGCGGTCGCCGCCACCGAGACGCCGAGCAGCACCAGCGAGGCGATCCAGGCGAGCCAGCGCCCCTGTGGGCGGGTGATGGTCATGCCTCGCCTCCGAGCAGATACAGGCTCGCGAACACGAACACCCAGACCATGTCGACGAAGGCCCAGTAGAGCCCGGCGATCTGCACCCGGCGGCTGAGCCAGAAGCCGTCGTCGGCGGTGCGCGCGAGATAGAGCATGACCCCGAGCAGCCCGATGCCGACGATCATGTGCAGCGCGTGCAGCGCCGTCATCGCGTAGTAGAAGTCGAAGAAAAGGTGCGCCGCGGCCGGATGGGGGCCGTCCCAGTCGAACGCGAGCCCGGCGAACGGCATCAGGCCGTGGCTGTACTCGGTCCAGTACTCGTAGCCCTTGAGCGCGAGGAACAGCGTGCCGAGCGCCATGGTGAGCGCGATCAGCCGGCAGCCGAGGCGTCGGTCGCCGGCGCGGAAGGCGGGCTCGGCCTTGGCGACGGCGAGACCGCTGGTGAGCAGGATCGCGGTGTTGACGGTGGCGAGCGGCAGGTCGAGGTGCGCGGCCGCGAGCGCGAAACCCTCGGGGAACTTGGTGCGGTAGTGCGCGAAGGCGGCGAACAGCCCGCCGAACAGCATCAGCTCGGTGGCGAGGAACAGCCACATGCCCGCCATCTCGGCGGCGCGCTGCTGGCTCGCGTCCTCGAAGTGGGACTTGACCGGGATGGCGCGGTCGTCGGCGAGGCCCTCGTCAGCCATAGCGATACGGCCCCTCGGTCACCACCGGCGTCTCCTCGAAGTTGTGCTTGATGGGCGGCGAGCGCGTCTGCCATTCGAGCCCGGTCGCGCGCCAGGGATTGCCCGTGGCCCGCGCGCCCATGAACAGCGAGTAGGTCAGGTAGCAGGCCGGCAGCAGGTAGCCCGCCGCGAGGATCAGCGCGCCGGCCGACGAGATGTCGTGCAGCAGTTGGTACTGGTCGGGATAGGTGTGGTAGCGCCGCGGCATGCCGGCATAGCCGAGGAAGAAGTGCGGGAAGAAGGTGACGTTGAAGCCGATGAACAGTGTCACTGCGCCGACCCGTGCCCAGAAGTCGGAATACATCCGCCCGGTCATCTTCGGCCACCAGAAGTGAAGGCCGGCGAAGAACGCCGAGACCATGCCGCCGACCATGATGTAGTGGAAGTGAGCGGTGACGAAGTAGGTGTCGTGGAAGTGGATGTCGACGGCGAGCGAGGCCAGGAACAGACCCGTCAGCCCGCCGATGGTGAACAGCCCGACGAAGCCGATCGCGTAGAGCATCGGTCCCGACAACGTGATCCGGCCCTGGTAGAGCGTCGCGGTCCAGTTGAACACCTTGATGGCCGACGGCACCGAGACCAGGAAGGTGAAGAACGAGAACACGATCGAGGCGTAGATCGACTGCCCGGTGATGAACATGTGGTGGCCCCACACCAGGAAGCCGAACAGCGCGATCGCCATCGAGGAGAGGGCGACGACCTTGTAGCCGAAGATCGGTCGACGGGCGAAGCAGGCGATGACTTCCGAGATCACGCCGAAGCCCGGCAGGATCATGATGTAGACCGCCGGGTGCGAGTAGAACCAGCACAGGTGCTGGAACAGCAGCGGATCGCCGCCCAATTGCGGGTCGAAGATACCGATGCCGAGCCCGCGCTCCAGCCCCAGCAACAGCAGCGCGGTGGACAGCGCGGGCGTCGCCAGCACCATGATCAGCGAGGTCGCGTAGTTCGCCCAGATGACCAGCGGCAGGCGGAACCACGTCATCCCCGGCGAGCGCATGGTGTGCACCGTGACGATAAAATTGATGCCGGTGGCGATCG
>JBHJHI010000078.1:0-47003 GCA_050330995.1 Paracoccaceae bacterium | reverse complement strand
CTCCAGATAGTGATCGGCGAAGGTCGAGTTCTGCTCGGGATAGAGCAACTCGAGAATGGCCGAAGCAGGCTCGCCGCGGAAGTCCTGACCCATCTTGTCGATCTCGTCGAGCAGGATGAGCGGATTGGACGTCTTCGCCTTCTTCATCGCCTGGATGATCTTGCCCGGCATCGAGCCGATGTAGGTGCGCCGGTGGCCGCGAATCTCGTCCTCGTCGCGCATGCCGCCGAGCGAGATGCGGATGAAGTCGCGTCCCGTCGCCTTGGCGACCGACTTGCCGAGCGAGGTCTTGCCGACGCCCGGCGGGCCGACGAGACAGAGGATCGGCCCCTTCATCTTCTTGGCGCGCTGCTGCACCGCCAGGAACTCGACCATCCGCTCCTTGACCTTCTCGAGGCCGTAGTGGTCGTCGTCCAGGATCGCCTGGGCCCGCCCGAGATCCTTCTTGATCCGGCTCTTGATCCCCCAGGGGATCGACAGCATCCAGTCGAGGTAGTTGCGCACCACCGTCGACTCCGCCGACATCGGCGACATCTGCCGCAGCTTCTTCAGCTCGGCGAGCGCCTTGTCGCGCGCCTCCTTAGACAGCTTGGTCGCTTCGATCTTCTCTTCGTACTCGCCGGCCTCGTCGCGGCCGTCCTCGCCTTCGCCCAGCTCCTTCTGAATGGCCTTCATCTGCTCATTCAGATAGTATTCGCGCTGGGTCTTCTCCATCTGAGACTTGACGCGGGACTTGATCTTCTTCTCGACCTGCAGGACCGAGACCTCGCCCTGGATGAGCGAGATGATCTTCTCCAGCCGCGCGCCGATACCAGGCTCTTCGAGTAGCTGCTGGCGCTCGGCGAGCTTGACGCCGAGGTGGCCGGCGACCGTGTCGGCGAGCTTGGCCGGGTCCTCGATCTCGGCGATCGAGGCCAGCGCCTCCTCCGGCACGTTCTTGTTGAGCTTGACGTAGCGCTCGAACTGCTTGGTGAGCTGGCGCGCGAGCGCCTCGACCGTGGCCGGCTCCTCCGCCTCGTCGGCGAGCACGACGGCTTCGGCCTCGAAGAAGGCCTCGTTCTCGACGAAGCGTTCGATGCGCGCCCGGGCGCGGCCCTCGACCAGCACCTTGACCGTGCCGTCGGGGAGCTTCAGGAGCTGCAGCACGCGTGCGAGCGAGCCGACGCGATAGATGTCGTCCTCGCCGGGGTTGTCCTGGCCCGCGTCCTTCTGGCTCGCGAGCAGGATCTGCCGGTCGTCCTTCATCACCTGCTCGAGGGCGCGGACCGACTTGTCGCGCCCGACGAACAGCGGCACGATCATATGCGGGAACACGACGATGTCGCGCAGCGGCAGGACGGGGAACGTGCCGCTCTCGGGCGTCGTGGCCTCGGTCTCGTCTGTCATGGGGTGCCTCGCGAATGGGCGGGCCGTTGACCGGCCCCCTCTGTCTGAGCTTTGACCTGTAGGCGCCACCCGCCCATTTCAAGGCGCAGCGACACGGCGGCTTCGGGCAGTGATGCAAGCACCATGCCAGAAACCCGCCAAGCGCGTGCCTGGCGGGTTCGGGCAGGATCGGGCCGGCGATCGCGGCGTCAGGCGCTCGCGCCCGCCTCCTTCTTCTCGGCGTAGATGTAGAGCGGCTTCGCCTCGCCCGAGATCACGTCGTCGTTGACCACGACTTCCTCGACGCCCTCCAGGCCGGGCAGGTCGAACATGGTCTCGAGCAGCACGTCCTCCAGGATCGAGCGCAGGCCGCGCGCGCCGGTCTTGCGCTCGATCGCCTTCTTGGCGACGGCCGAGAGCGCCTCGTCGGTGAAGGTGAGCTGGACGTCCTCCATCTCGAACAGGCGCTGGTACTGCTTGACGAGCGCGTTCTTGGGCTGGGTCAGGATCGTGACCAGCGCGCCCTCGTCGAGATCGCGCAGCGTCGCGATCACCGGCAGGCGGCCGACGAACTCGGGGATCAGGCCGAACTTCAGCAGATCCTCGGGTTCGAGCTTCTCGAGCACCTCGCCGATGCGAAGCTCCTCCTCCGCCTTGACGTCGGCGCCGAAGCCCATGGCCGAGCCCTTGCCGCGCTTGGCGATGATCTGGTCGAGGCCGGCGAAGGCGCCGCCGCAGATGAACAGGATGTTGGTGGTATCGACCTGCAGGAACTCCTGCTGGGGGTGCTTGCGCCCGCCCTGCGGCGGCACCGAGGCGACGGTGCCCTCCATGATCTTCAGGAGCGCCTGCTGCACGCCCTCCCCGCTCACGTCGCGGGTGATCGAGGGGTTGTCGGACTTGCGGCTGATCTTGTCGACCTCGTCGATGTAGACGATGCCGCGCTGCGCCCGCTCCACGTTGTACTCGGCCGACTGCAACAGCTTCAGGATGATGTTCTCGACATCCTCGCCGACATAGCCGGCCTCGGTCAGCGTGGTCGCGTCGGCCATGGTGAACGGCACGTCGAGGATGCGCGCGAGCGTCTGCGCGAGCAGCGTCTTGCCGCAGCCGGTCGGGCCGATCAGCAGGATGTTCGACTTCGACAGCTCCACGTCCGAGGACTTGGCCGCGTGGCCGAGCCGCTTGTAGTGGTTGTGCACCGCGACCGACAGCACCTTCTTGGCCATCTGCTGGCCGATCACGTAGTCGTCGAGAACCTGACAGATCTCCTTCGGCGTCGGCACGCCGTCGGACGATTTCACGAGGTTGGACTTCGTCTCCTCGCGAATGATGTCCATGCACAGCTCGACGCACTCGTCGCAGATGAACACGGTCGGTCCCGCGATCAGCTTGCGCACCTCATGCTGGCTCTTGCCGCAGAACGAGCAGTAGAGGGTGTTCTTGCTGTCGGACCCGGTCGACTTCGTCATCTCACTCTCCGCGGCGGCGCGATCGCCGCCCTGCCCTGCCTGTCGTCGGGTCGAGGCTCGCAAGCCGCGCCCATCGGCGTCAATCCTCTCAGCCTAGTGCGCCGTCACGGCGTTGTCATGGCACGCCGTGACGGTGGCCAGGCTCAGCTCGTCTCGGTCGCGGGGCGCTGCGACACGATGTCGTCGATCAGGCCCCAGTCCTTGGCCTGCTCGGGCGTCATGAAGCGGTCGCGATCGAGCGCCGTCTCCACCGCATCGTAGCTCTGCCCGGTGTGGTGGACGTAAATCTCGTTCAGCCGGCGCTTCAGGCTCAGCACCTCGCGCGCCTGGATCTCGATGTCGGACGCCTGTCCCTGGAAGCCGCCGGAGGGCTGGTGGACCATGATGCGGCTGTTGGGCAGGGAGAAGCGCATGTCCTTGTGGCCGGCCGCGAGCAGGAGAGAGCCCATCGACGCCGCCTGGCCGATGCAGAGCGTCGAGACCGCCGGCCGGATATACTGCATCGTGTCGTAGATCGACAGCCCCGACGTCACCACGCCGCCGGGGCTGTTGATGTACATTGAGATCTCTTTCTTCGGATTCTCGGCCTCGAGAAAGAGGAGCTGGGCGACCATCAGGGTCGAGATCGCATCGTTGATCGGCCCGGAGACGAACATGATGCGCTCGCGCAGCAGGCGCGAGTAGATGTCGTAGGAGCGCTCGCCGCGCGAGGTCTGCTCGACCACGATCGGCACCAGCGTGTTCGCGTAGACGTCGAGGGGGTCTTTCATGGGCCTCTACCGGTTGGTCGCACGGCCGCGCTCGGAGCCGGCCGGGATGACGCTTGTCCTAATCCGCCGCCCCCCGCCCGACAAGGCGGGCCCGGCGACGCCGCGACGCCGGCCCGGGACGCGCGCGCCCGGGTCGCGCCGCTCAGGCCGTGTCGAGCCCTTCCAGCTCCTCCTGGAGCGCTTCCTTCGAGACCGCGACCTCGGTGATCCGGGCCTGGCCGAGGATGTGGTCGATCACCTTGTCCTCGAACAGCGGCGCGCGGATCTGCTCCAGCGCCTGGCGGTTCTGCTTCACGAACTCGACGAAGGCCTTCTCCTGGCCTGGATACTGGCGGGCCTGGGCCATCACCGCCTGGCCGAGTTCCTGATCGGTGATCTCCACGCCCTCGCGCGTGCCGACCTCGGCGAGGAGGAGCCCGAGGCGGACGCGCCGCTCGGCGAGACGGCGGTGCTCCTCGGTCGGCTCGATCTCGGGATGGTCGTGGCCCTGCACCTCGGGGTTCTCCTCGTGCCAGAGCTGGTGGGCGACCGCCTTCGCCTCCTGATCGACCATCGAGGGGGGCAGATCGAACGACACCCGCTCGTCGAGCGCGTCGAGCAAGCGCCGCTTCAGCAGGTTGCGCGAGGCGCCGGCGAACTCCTCGCCGATGCGCTCGCGGATCTGCTCCTTGAGCCCGTCGAGATCCTCGGCGCCATAGCGCTGCGCGAGGGCGTCGTCGACCGCGGCCGGCTTCGGCGCGCGCACCTCCTTGACCACGACGTCGAACACCACCTCGCGCCCGGCGAGGTGCGGCGCCTGATAGCCTTCGGGGAAGGTGACGGTGACGGCCTTCTCCTCGCCGGCCGACGCGCCCGCGAGCTGCTCCTCGAAGCCGGGGATGAACTGGCCCGAGCCGATCACGAGCGGGTAGTCCTCCGCGGCACCGCCCTCGAACGGCTCGCCGTCGAGCTTGCCGGTGAAGTCGATCACCACCTGATCGCCGTCCTCGGCCGCGCCGTCCTTGGCCTCGAAGTCCTTGGACGAGTCGGCGAGCTTGCCGAGCGCCTCCTCGACGGCGTCGTCGTCGACCTCGACCACCTTGCGCTCGAGCGCGATCTCCTCGAAGGCGACGCGCGGCACCTCGGGCAGGCACTCGTAGGCGACCTCGATCGCGAGATCCTTGCCCTCGTCGACCGCCTGATCGGCGAGCTTGACGTCCGGCTGGCCTGCCGGGCGATGGCCGGTCTCCTCCAGGTGCTGCTTGACCGCCTCGTCGACCGTCTCCTGGAGCACCTCGCCGAAGATCGACTTGCCGAACATCTTCTTCAGGAGCGGCAGCGGCGCCTTGCCCTTGCGAAAGCCCTTCATCTGGAAGTCGGCGCGCACGGTCTCGAGCCGCGCGTTGGTCTTCTCCTCGAGGCGCCCCGCGTCGACGGTGATCTGATAGGCCTTGGCCAGCCCCTCGTTCTTGGTCTCGGTCACCTGCATCGGCCTGTCCGTCCTCGTCGCCCCGTCGCGCGCCTCACGCGCCACGACCTAATCGCTCGATTCCCGCTCCCCCGTCCGCCGCCGCGCGCGTCGGCGGCTGGTGCGGGCGGAGGGGCATGAACCCCCACGCCTAGCGGCACGAGGACCAAAATATCGCGTGTCTACCGGTTCCACACCGCCCGCACGGCCCCGACGGCGCCACCCCCGTGGCCCGGCGGCACGCCCGCGTCGAATGCCTGAGACCCCGCCCGGACCTGGAAGTCTCGTGCCCCTATCGGATGCGCGGCCCGCTCACAACCCCAGATCGCGCAGCACGCCGGGAAGCGCGTCGGGCAGGTCCTCGGCGATCAGACCGGGGCCGAAGCGGACCGCCGCCTCGACGTGCAGCCAAGCGGCGGTGGCGGCGGCGTCGAAGGGCTCGAAGCCGCGCGCGAGCAGGCCCGCGATCAGGCCGGCGAGCACGTCGCCCGAGCCGGCGGTGGCGAGCCAGGGCGCGGCGCGCTCGTAGGCGGCGCCGCTCACCGCCGTGCGCCCCTCCGGCCCGGCGATCACGGTGTCGGCGCCCTTGAGCAGCACCGCGCAGCCCGCGCGCGCCGCCGCGTCGCGGGTCGCGTCGATCTTGGAGTAGGCCGGCCCCGTCTCGGGCGTGCCGTCGAGCCGGACGGCGATGTCGGGAAACAGCCGGCGGAACTCGCCCGGATGCGGCGTCAGCACGACCCGGCGGTGCAGCGCCCCGAACAGCTCGCTCGGGTTGTCCTCGAAAGAGGTCAGCGCGTCGGCGTCGAGCACGGCGGGCTTGTCGGCCCTCAGCACCGCCGCGACCGTCTCGCGACAGGCGGCGCCCCGACCGAAGCCGAAGCCCATGGCGTAGGCCGTGATCGCACCATGGCCGTCCCAGTCGCGAAAGCCCCCCGCGCCGTCGATCGCGCGCACCATGACCGCGTCGAGCCGCGCGGCGTTCTCGATCATCGCCTCGGACGGACAGCCGACGGTCACCAGCCCCGCGCCGACGCGCAGCGCCGCCCGCGCCGCCAGTCGCGCCGCCCCGCCATGCCCCGGCCCGCCCGCGAGAACCAGCAGCGAGCCGTGCCAATGCTTGTGCTCGTCGCTCTCCTTCCAGAGCCCCCACTTGCTATGGCGCGGCCCGACCAGGGGGCTCGCGAGACGGACCGGGTAGCACTCCCCCTCCCGCTCGGGCACGTCGTCGAGGCCGATGTCGACCACGGCCAGGCGGTGGCAGTCGTGGCTCCAGTGGCCGAGGTAGTGGCCGCGCTTCGGGCAGTGGAACGTCACGCAGAGCCGCGACGGGAAATGGACGCCACCGACGACCCGCCCGCTGTCGGCGCAGACGCCCGAGGGGACGTCGATCGCCACGGCGTCTCGCCATTCGTCGACGCCCCACTCGCGTGACGCCTCGCGCAGATCCTCCGGCAGCGGCCGCGTCAGCCCGGTCCCGAACAGCGCGTCGACGAACAGCCGCGGCGCGCCCTCGCCCGCCTCCCGCACCCAGGCGAGGCCGGCGGCGAGGCGCTCGCGCGTCAGCGGATCGATCGAGCCGCCTGCGCCGCGCCAGCGCTTCGCGCTCGCCGCCGCGTCGGCGGGGAGCGCGTCGATCTCGTCGGGGGATTTGCCGTAGAGCAGAAGCTCGACCGACCAGCCACGCTCCAGCAGCAGCCGCGCGATCACGAAGCCGTCACCGCCGTTGTTGCCCGGCCCGCAGAGCACCGCCGCCCGGCCCGGCCGCGCGGCGGCGTCGGGACGCGCGTCCATGATCGCGTCGAGCGCCCCCTGCCCCGCGCGTTCCATCAAGGCGAGCCCCGTGACGTGGCCGTCCTCCATCGCGGCCGCCTCGATCGCGCGCATCCGGGCGGCGGTGAGAAGTTCGGTCATGGCGGACCTCCCGGCGGCGGGGACGGCGCGGGTGCGCCTCGGCGCCAACACCGGCTCGGGACCTCGGTTCCGGCCGGGGCGCGCCCAACGAACGGCCCGATGACTGGATATTTCGTATGCATTTGCCCAATTCATGGGCTGACGGCACGGTGCGACAGCGTCCCCGCTCGTGGCCGGCGCCGAGGCAATCGGGGCGGACGCGGGACGGCGTCCATTCCGCTCGCGTCTGGCACGGCTCGTGCATCCTCCCCGATCGCGACGGCGGGGGACGCCCTTGCGCGCGATAGGCGCGGAGATCGAAGGAGCACCAATTGAAAAAGGTCGAAGCGGTCATCAAGCCGTTCAAGCTCGACGAGGTGAAGGAGGCGCTGCAGGAGATCGGCATCCAGGGGCTGTCGGTGCTGGAGGCCAAGGGCTTCGGGCGCCAGAAAGGCCACACCGAACTCTATCGCGGCGCCGAGTACGTGGTCGATTTCCTGCCCAAGGTGAAGATTGAGCTGGTGGTCGCCGACGACCAGCTCGACCAGGTGCTGGAGGCGATCGGCACCGCCGCGCGCACCGGCAAGATCGGCGACGGCAAGATCTTCGTCTCGCCGATCGAAGCGGCGATCCGCATCCGCACCGGCGAGGAGGGCGCGGACGCGCTCTGAGATCCCCCGCCCGGCTCCGGTGCGTCCCGTGCGGCGCGCCGGGCGCGCGGCGCAACCAATCAACCCATCGACAGGAGAGGGACCCCATGGCCACCAGCGCCGAAGATCTCATCAAGCGCATCAAGGACGAGGAGATCCAGTACCTCGACCTGCGCTTCACCGACCCGCGCGGCAAGATGCAGCACGTCACCGCCATCTCGGACACGGTCGACGAGGACTTCTTCAACGATGGCTGGATGTTCGACGGCTCGTCGATCCAGGGCTGGAAGTCGATCGACAAGTCGGACATGAAGCTCGTCATCGACAACGAGACGGCGCATATCGACCCATTCTACGCCGAGAAGACCATGGCCGTGTTCTGCACGGTGGTCGAGCCCGACACCAACGAGATGTACGATCGCGACCCGCGCTCGACCGCGATCAAGGCGGAGCGCTACCTGCAGTCGGCCGGTATCGGCGACGTGTCCTACTGGGGACCGGAAGCCGAGTTCTTCCTATTCGACGACGTGCGCTACAAGATCGACGTCAACGGCGTGGCCTACGAGGTCGACGCCCAGGACGCCTCCTGGAACTCGGCGACCGAGTACGAGTCCGGCAACATGGGCCACCGCGCCGGCCTTAAGGGCGGCTACTTCCCGGTGAACCCGACCGACGCGGGCCAGGACATCCGCTCGGAGATGCTGTCGACGATGAAGCGCGTCGGCATGAAGGTCGACAAGCACCACCACGAGGTGGCGTCGTGCCAGCACGAGCTCGGCCTCGTCTTCGGCACGCTGACGCGTCAGGCCGACAGCCTGCAGATGTACAAGTACATCATCCACAACGTCGCCCACGCCTACGGCAAGTCGGCGACCTTCATGCCCAAGCCCGTCAAGGGCGACAACGGCACCGGCATGCACGTCAACCAGTCGATCTGGAAGGACGGCAAGCCGCTGTTCGCAGGCTCGGGCTACGCCGACCTCAGCGACGAGGCGCTCTACTACATCGGCGGCATCCTGAAGCACGCCAAGGCGCTGAACGCCTTCACCAACCCCTCGACCAACTCCTACAAGCGGCTGATCCCGGGGTTCGAGGCGCCGGTGCTGCTCGCCTACTCGGCGCGCAACCGCTCGGCCTCGGTGCGCATCCCCTGGACCGAGAGCCCGAAGGCCAAGCGCATCGAGACCCGCTTCCCCGATCCGTCCTGCAACCCCTACCTCTGCTTCGCCGCGCTGCTGATGGCCGGCATCGACGGCATCGAGAACAAGATCCATCCGGGCGACGCGGCCGACAAGGACCTCTACGACCTGCCGCCCGAGGAACTCGCCGGCATCCCGACCGTCTGCGGCTCGCTCCGCGAGGCGGTCGGCTCGCTGGAAGCCGACCACGAGTTCCTGCTGAAGGGCGACGTCTTCACCCGCGACCAGATCGAGGGCTACATGGACCTCAAGTGGGAGGAGATCTACGAGTACGAGCACACCCCGCACCCGGTGGAGTTCAAGCTGTACTATAGCTGCTGAACGAGACGGAGGGGGCGGGAACGCCCCCTCCTCCTCAGCTCTCGCGCTCTTCGAGCAGGCGCGCGAGCACGACGCCGAAGCGCTCCGCGCGCGCGGCGAGAACGGCGGCGACCTTCTCGTTCATCGCCCGGTTGGCGGCTCGGTAGTCGGGCGTCGCGGTGATCGCGACGACGCGCTCGACCTCGGCGGTCTCGAAACTCTCGTACGTCACCACCATCGCGGCGAGCAGGGGGTCGACTACCTGCGCCTCGATCCCGTCGCGCATGCCCTCCAGCATCGCGCGGACCATGGCCGGGTCGACCGCGACGTCGCCGGCCTCGGCGCGCATCATGCCGAGGGTCAGGGCGTAGCTCACGGTCATCGAGGTGGCGGTCGCCGTCTCGACCGCGTCGAGATTGTCGATCAGCGTCTCGTAGAGCGCGAGGCGCGGCGCCTCTTCCTCGCGCATCCGCTCCAACCGATCGAGGCCCGCGAGCACCTTCTCCTCGTCGAAGGTGGTCGCGCGCTCCAGGCTCGCGGCGACGCGGAGGCCGAGATCGCTCTCGTAGAAGTCGACCACGGGCGCGAGCGTGCGCGGCACGAGGGCACCGGCCACGCCATCGACGGCCTCGGCGAACATGGCGTCGGCGTCGAAGGCCTCCGCGGCGGCAGCGGCGAACGTCGGCTCGCGCTCGGGCTGGCAGGCGCAGGCGGCGACCGAGGCGGCGACGGCGCCGGCGAAGCCCGCGAAGGCCTCGTCGTAGCCGAGCGCGTCGAGCAGCCCCGCCACGTCGGCGCGATGCGCTTCGCCGGGAGCGGCGTCCTCGGCCGCGCCGGGGCTGGCGAGGGCCGCGAGGAGTGCCGCGAGGGCGAGGGGTCTGGCGATCATGGTCGGCTCCTGTCTCGACGTTCGGAGCCAGGAGACGGTCGGAGTGTGGCGCGAGCGTGATGGCCGCACGCGCCGCCCCATGCGCGCGACATGGCACGGCCGCATTTTCGCCGGGACGCGCGCGCTTGGTCCGGGCTCTGGTTACTACGGAGTTACCCGATGAAAATCATTCGTCTCGTTCTTCTCGCGCTCGCGGGCACCACGCTGGTCCAGGGCTGCGCCACTGTCACGCGCGGCACCTCGGACGAGGTCGTCTTCCTCTCCGATCCGGGCGGCGCGGAGGTCGAGACGTCGCTCGGCCACCGCTGCACGACGCCCTGCACGCTCACGATCGGGCGCAAGAGCAGCTTTCAGGCGACGTTCCGCCATGACGACGAGGAGCGCGTGGTCAACGTCGCCACCCGCGTCTCGGGCGAGGGCGCGGTCGGCATGGCCGGCAACGTGCTGGTCGGCGGCCTGATCGGCATCGGCGTCGACGCGATCAGCGGCGCCACGCTCGAACACGACCCCAACCCGGTCCGGGTCGCCTTCGACGATCCCGCGCCGCGCACGCCGGGCGGCGTGATCGCCCCGCCGGTCGCGCCCGCCGTCGAGGAAGGGACCGCCGCCGTGGTCACCGCGATGGACGCGCCGCGCGAGACGGCAGCCGCCCCGGCCGTCGCGGCATCACAGGCCGCGTCGCTCTTGGAGGGCGCGCGCTACGCCGCCTTCACCGAGGCGCAGATCGCCGATTACTGCACGCAGGACTGGACCACGCGGACGAACCGGGAGGGGCGGACCGAATACAACCCCTGCCACGAGCGCTCGGCCTTCCGCTGAGACGACACGGCCCGCGGCGCTCTCGCGCCGCGGGCCGCCATCGTCCGCCGATGCCCGCGCTTCAGGTCGTCCCGCGCACCAGCCGCGCGACGTAGATCAGCAGGCACGCGCCGAGCGTGGCGATGATCAGCTTGCCGACGATCCCGCTCGCCGTCAGCCCGACGAACTCGGCGATGGTCGCGCCCACGAGGCCGCCGACGATGCCGAGGCCGATGTTCGCCAGAAGTCCCATGCTCGACGACATGATCTTCTCGGCGAGGAAACCGGCGACGCCGCCGATGACGATGGCGAGTATCCAGCCCATGACAGGCCTCCCGACTGCTGACTCGTGTCGGGGCTGACAACGGCGCCGGAGCGGTGGCGTTCCGCGACGGACGCCCTCGTCTTAACGCCTGGTAACAATCATCACTGAGATCCCGAATCGGGACAGATACGGTCGGACTCCCGTCAATGAGGTGTCACGAAGACGCGAATTCGCAGGGAGACCGACCATGTCAGAGGAACGCCGCCAAGCGGCCCTCGCGTACCGTACCGAGGCTGCCGAACTCGCGCGATCGCGCCACCACCCCGAACACCGTGCCAACGGCGACGAGCAGCGCTACGCCGAGGCCAACTACGCCATGAGCTTCACCAAAGGTCTGCCGCACGACTCGCAGACGGGTCTGGTGTTCGATCGGCGCGACTTCGAGGCGTTCCGCAAGGCGATCGACGAGGGGTATATTGACGCGTTCAGCATGAGCGTGCCGGTCGCGACGTTCTGCACCGGGCTCGACCGGCGTCGCTGGGAGGCGCCCACGGCCGGGCTGGTGTTCGAACTCGAAGGACCCGACCCCCAGGCGGTGACCATGCCGCCGGCGCCGGCGCTCGGCTCGGCGGAACTCGCCTACGAGATGGCCGAGGACTACGAGCTGGCGCTCCTGCGCGACGTCCCCTTCAGCGCCTTCCGCGCCGGTGGCGGCAACGCCGATCTCGCCAGCGCGGTCGGCGATCTCAACGGGCTGCCCTACGATCCGGCCGCGCCCGGCCTGCCGCACGCCGACGGCTCGCACCGCCCGCGCAAGACCGAGGGCGGCGCGCTGACCGAGCAGACCGCGTTCCGCGGCTCCTCGCCCGGCGTCGAGGTCGGCCCCTATCTCTCGCAGTTCATGCTGATCGGCAACGTCGACCAGGCCGGCGCGACCGCCGTCTCGGACGGCACGATCGCCTACGGCGCGCTCACCATCGACCAACGCGTCCCGGTCGCGGCGGCCACCGACTTCATGACCGATCTCGCGAGCTGGCTCGAAGTGCAGCGCGGTTGCGAGACCTACGACCCCGCCACGCTGTTCGCTCAACCGCCGGCGCGACGCTTCATCTGCTGCCCGCGCGACCTGGCCACCTACGTCCACTTCGACGCGCTCTACGAGGCGTACCTGAACGCGGCGCTGATCCTGCTCGGCATGAACACCCCGTTCGATCCGGGCTTCGCCAACCTCGCGGGGCAGAAGGACCCCGGCATCGGCATCGACTACGGCGCGATCTTCCACGTCGAGCCGGGCGGCGGCCACGCGACCGTCAACCGGCAGGCCGGCGGCTTCGCGCTCTTCGGCGGCCCGCACATCCTGACGCTCGTCACCGAGGTCGCCACGCGCGCGCTCAAGGCGGTGCGCTACCAGAAGTTCAACGTGCACCTGCGGCTGCGTCCCGAGACGCTCGCCGGGCGCATCGAACTCGCGACGGCGATCGAGAACGCCTTCCCCGCCATCGGCACCCCGTTCAGCGATCTGAGGGCTGCGATCGCGCCGACGATCACGAGGGTCGAGGCGGCGACGGGGGGCACGGCCTTCCTGCCGATGGCCTTCCAGGAAGGCTCTCCGATGCACCCCGCCTACGGCGCGGGCCACGCCGCCGTCGCGGGCGCCTGCGTGACCATCCTCAAGGCGTTCTTCGACACCTCCGCCGTGTTCGTCCGCCGCGACGGGCGCGAGGCCTTCCTGCGTCCCGAGGCGGGGGACACCCTGCTCGCCTACATGGCCGCCGACGACGGCTCGGCGCTCGTCGAGGAGACCGGCGGCCCCGCGCTCACGCTCGAGGGCGAACTCAACAAGCTCGCCGCCAACATCTCGATCGGGCGCAACATGGCGGGCGTGCACTACTACAGCGACTACTACGACTCCCTGCGGATGGGCGAGGAGATCGCGATCGGCATCCTCGAAGAGCAGGCGCTCGGCTACAAGACCGACCGCTTCGTGATGTCGGTGCCGACCTTCGACGGCACGGTGCGCCGCATCGGCGCGCGCTGAGCGGCGCGGGGCGCGGCGGCGCCGGGTCCGGCGCCGCCGCCGTCGTGTCGGGGCTCAGGCGCCCTTCAGGAACCGCGCGAGCGCGGCGTCGGTGACGCCGGCCTCGCGCATCTCCTCGCGATGGAAGCGCTCCAGCTCGGCGCGGGCGCGGGCGTTCTCGCGGAGGGCGGTCAGGCGGCGGAACATCGGGGTTGTCTCCTTTGGCGTTTGGCGATTGCCTGTGATCCGGATGTGGACCTCGCGCGCGCCTCGGAAAAATGCTCATCCGTCATGCCGGGGCACGGCACGGCGCATGGACGGACACGGTGGCGACAGCCCGCGTCGCTTCGCCGTCTTTGGGGACGTGCGCTCGTGAGGCGTGACCCGCCCGCCTGCTGGCGCGAGGCCCGGGCCCCGGACACGGCCGCGATCGAGGCCCTCGCGCGCGAGGCCGCCGCCGGCCTGCCCGCCCCCTTCGCCGCGATCGCCGCCACGCTGGTGATCCGGGTCGAGGAGTTCGCCGACGAGGCGACGCTCGACGAACTCGGCATCGAGAACGCACTGGAGCTGACCGGGCTCTACGAGGGCCGCGCGCTGACCGAGCGCGCCCACGACGATCCGCCGGCGCTGCCCGACACGGTGCGGCTGTTCCGCCGCGCGATCCTCGACGAATGGGCCGACCGCGGCGACGTCGCGCTCGGCGATCTCGTCACCCACGTCCTGGTCCACGAGATCGCCCATCACCTCGGCTGGTCGGACGACGACATCGCCGCGATCGACCCCTGGTGGACCTGAGCCGATGCGCCCCGGACCGCTGAACGCGCTCACCGACGTCCCCGGCCTCCGCGTCGGCCATGCGGCCGCCGACGGCCGGCTCTCCGGCACGACGGTGGTGCTCGCCGACCGGGCGGTGCCGGCGGCGGCCTCGGTCGCGGGCGGCGCGCCGGGCACGCGCGGCGTCTCGGTGCTGGACGGCGACCGGGTCGAGACGGCGGGCGACGCCATCGCGCTCTCGGGCGGCTCGGCCTTCGGGCTCGACGCGGCGGGGGGCGCGATGGACGCGCTGCGCCGACGGGGACGCGGCTTCGCCGTCGGCCCCGCGCGGGTGCCGATCGTGCCGGGCGCGATCGTGTTCGACCTGCTGACCGGACCCAACGCCGACGACCCGGCCGGCTGGGACGCGCCCCCCTGGTTCGCGCTCGGACGGGCAGCGGCCGAGGCGGCGGCGGCCGCCCCGGAACACGCGGCCTTCGCCCTCGGCAACGCCGGCGCCGGCCTCGGCGCCCGGGCGGGGCCGATCAAGGGGGGCATCGGCACCGCCTCGCTGGTCTGGGAGCGCGGCGGACGACGGGCGGTGGTCGGCGCGCTCGCGGTCGCCAACCCGCTCGGCTCTGTCACCGTCCCCGGCAGCCGCGCCTTCTGGGCGCGCCCCTTCGAGCGCGAGGCCGAGTTCGGCGCCGTCCCCGCGCCGTCCGAGCCGCTCGCGGCCGACGCGCTCGACCACGACTTCGAGGCGCTGACCGCCGGGGCGAACACCACGCTCGCGGTGGTGGCGATCTCGCTCGCGCTCGACCGCGGGGCCTGCGCGCGGGTCGCGGCGATGGCGCACGACGGCTTCGCGCGCGCGATCCGCCCGGTCCACTCCCCGCTCGACGGCGACACGGTGTTCGTGCTGGCCACCGGCGCCGCCCCGGTCACGGACCCGGTCGCCGACACCGCCCGCGCCGGCCTCATGGCCGCCGACTGCGTCGCCCGCGCCATCGCGCGGGCGGTCTACGAAGCCGAAGCCGTGCCGGGCGTGCCGGCCTGGCGCGACCTCGACGACCGGGGACGCGCGCCCGGCTAGGGCGCCGTCCGGATCGGGCCGGACGGCGCTCCAGTCGTCGTCCGGGCGCGCGATCTTTCCGATCCTCGTCTCACTCCGGTCGGACCGCGCCCGAAGGCGCCTCGCGCCGGATCAGCGTGGTGCCGGTCGTCTCGCCGGTCGCGGGGTCGAAGCTCCTCAGCCGCTCGACGCCGGCCTCGTCCTCGGTCGCGAGCGTCAGCGCGCGCGGCGACTGGCCGACGGCGGTGATGCGCTCGCCCGGCGGCAGCGTTATCGCCTCGGCGTCGAGCGTCGCCGGCGGACTGCCGAGCACGCCGAGGCGCAGCACGATGACGGTGGCGATCGCGAGCACGCCGAGGATGGACGCGAGCGTCAGCGCGGTCACCATCAGACGCAGCCGGCGCAATCGCGGGGGTTCGGGCGGCTCGGTCTCGTCGGGGTCTTCGGAGGGAGAGAAGCGATCCATGGACGAGCCCGTGCTGAAGGAGGCGGACGACGAGGACGGCCCTGATGGCCCGGAACTCGTCGTGACGGAAGACCTCGACGGGGAGCGGCTCGACAAGGCGCTCGCCCGCCTCGCGGACGGCCTGCCCGGCCTCTCCCGCGCGCGCATCGCCGCGCTGCTCGCCGAGGGGCGCGTGCTGGGCGAGGACGGCCGCCCCGCCCCCGCGCGCGGCGCCCGTGCCGTCGCGGGCACGCGCTGGCACCTCGCCCTGCCCGAGACGGTCGATGCCGGGATCGTGCCGGAGGCCATCCCGCTCGCCGTCGCTCACGAGGACGAGCACCTGATCGTGGTCGACAAGCCGGCGGGCATGGTGGTCCACCCCGCCCCCGGCGCGGCCTCCGGCACGCTGGTCAACGCGCTCCTCGCCCACTGCGGCGCGAGCCTCGCGGGCATCGGCGCCGAGCGCCGCCCCGGCATCGTCCACCGCATCGACAAGGACACCTCGGGGCTGATCGTCGCGGCCAAGACCGAGACCGCGCTCGCGGGCCTCGCCGCGCAGTTCGCGGCGCACACGATCGAGCGGGTCTACCGCGCCGTGCTCTGGGGCGTGCCCGACCCGGCCGACCCGCGCCTCGCGGGCCTGCCGGCGGTCACGCTCGCCGGCAGGCGGGTTATGGTGGACGCGGCCCTCGCGCGCCACCCGGCCGACCGAAAGCGCATGGCCGTGCGGCCGGGCGGGCGGCGGGCGGTGACGCATCTCGCGACGGTCGAGCCGCTCGGCCCCGGCGAGCGCCCCTGGGCGAGCCTGGTCGAGTGCCGGCTGGAGACCGGGCGCACCCATCAGATCCGGGTGCACGCGAGCCATATCGGCCATCCGCTGGTCGGCGACCCGGTCTACGGCCATGCCCGCCGGCGTGCGCCGCGCTCGGCCGGCGAGGCGGGGGCGGCGGCCGAGGGCTTCGCGCGACAGGCGCTGCACGCGGCCCGGCTCGGCTTCGTCCACCCCGCGAGCGGCGAGCGGCTGTCCTTCGAGGCGCCGCCCCCGGCCGACTTTGACGAATTGTTAAGGCGGCTGCGGCGGAATAACGAGGCGATGCGTTGAGGTCACAGACGGAGGCCAGAGCGCCGGGACACGCACAACCGGCGCGCTCCGTTCCAGACTACGGAGACAGTCGATGAGCAGCACTTACGCCAATCTGCCCGCTCCCTCCCCGGAGCAGGGGCTCAGCCGCTATCTCTCCGAGATCCGGAAGTTCCCGATGCTGGAGCCGGAGGAGGAGTTCATGCTGGCCAAGGCCTGGGTCGACCACGGCGATCGCGACGCCGCGCACCGCCTCGTCACCTCGCACCTGCGCCTCGCGGCCAAGATCGCGATGGGCTACCGCGGCTACGGCCTGCCGACGGCCGAGGTGATCTCCGAGGCCAACGTCGGGCTCATGCAGGCGGTCAAGCGCTTCGACCCCGACAAGGGCTTCCGGCTCGCCACCTACGCGATGTGGTGGATCCGCGCCTCGATCCAGGAGAACATCCTGCGCTCGTGGTCGATGGTCAAGCTCGGCACCACGGCGGCGCAGAAGAAGCTCTTCTTCAACCTGCGCAAGGCCAAGGGCAAGATCGGCGCGCTCGAGGACGGCGACATGCGTCCCGAGCACGTCGACAAGATCGCCCACGACCTCGGCGTCTCGGTCGACGAGGTGGTCTCGATGAACCGCCGCCTCTCGGGCGGGGGCGATTCCTCGCTCAACACGCCGCTGAAGGGCGATGGCGAATCGACCACCGAGTGGCAGGACTGGCTCGCCGACGACGAGGCCGACCAGGCGACCGTCTACGCCGAGAGCCAGGAGATGGACGCGCGGCGCGAGCTGCTGACCGCCGCCCTCGACACCCTGAACGACCGCGAGAAGCACATCCTGACCGAGCGCCGCCTCAAGGACGAGCCGGTGACGCTGGAGGAGCTGTCGAAGGAATACGGCGTCAGCCGCGAGCGGATCCGCCAGATCGAGGTCCGCGCGTTCGAGAAGCTGCAGAAGCGGATGCGCGAGCTGGCCAAGGCGCGGGGAATGATGCGCGAGGCGTCCTGAGCCCCTCGCCGGCGACCTCGCTCAGCCGGCGGCGCACCCCGCGATCTCGGCGGCGACCGGCCCGGCGAACACCGTGGTGACGAGCGCGGAGCGGGCGACCCAGGCGCCGTCCTCGACGCGCAGCTCGGCGTCGAGGGCGTAGCGCCCCTCGCCCTCCCGCGTCAGGCGCGGCGCCTCGACCCGCGTGCCGGGCGGGCCTTCGAGCACCACCGTCGGCTCGGCCGCGCCGGGCGGCAGCGCCAGCGTGGCCCCGAGCCGGCGAACCTCGCCGGCGCCCTCGATGCGGCAGGCGTCGAGGCTGACGCCGGTCGTCTCGCCCGAGCCCGGCACGGTGTAGCGGGCGATGTCGATCACCGCCGCGTCGCGGCCGGGCGCGTCCGGGGCGATCTCGCGCGAGAGCGCGGCTTCTTCGAGCAGGCAGATCTCGCGGCAGACGCCGATCGAGGCGTCGAGGGCGAGCGCGATCGGCGCGCCCGGGCGCTCGGGGGTGAGCGTCAGCGGCAGCACCACCTCGCCCTCGTAGCCGAGCACCGTCGCGCCGAAGCTCTCGAAGGCGATCGGACGCGGCCAGGCGACGGCGACCTCGGCGAGGTTCGCCGAGGCCGACCAGTCGAGCACGGGGGCGAGGCCCGCCTCGCCGGGGCGGCGCCAGTAGGTCTTCCACCCAGGCGTCACCCTCAGCACCAGCCCGGCGTCGCGCGTCCCGCCGTCCCGCGCGGCGCCGACGATCAGCCGCGCCTCGAGGTAGGAGCCGCCCGTCGAGACGCTCGCCTGCGCGAGCGCGAGCGTCGGCGCGAGGGCGAAAAGGAGAAGGAACCGGCGCATGGCGGAAGCGATAGCCTGAAACCGCCCCGACCGCCAGCCGATCGGACAGGGCCGGCCGGGCGCGGGAGCGGCCGTGCCCGTGACATGGCGCGCCCCGACCGGTGCGACGCGGGCCCGCCGGTACGCCAGGGGCCCGTGCCGGTTGGCCGGACCGCACCCATGGCCCACCTTGGGGCGAGACCGACGGGAGGAAGCGGGCGATGGACGAGCTCGAGACGGCAGAGGACAGCCTGAGCGGACGGCTCCTGATCGCCATGCCGACCATGCCCGATCCGCGCTTTCGCCGCTCGGTGGTCTATCTCTGCGCGCACTCCGACGAGGGCGCGATGGGCCTGATCGTCAACCGCCGCGCCGACGGGCTGACCATGGGCGATCTGTTCGAGAAGCTGTCGATCCCGCTGCCCGAGGCGGCGAGCCAGGAGCCGATCCGCTTCGGCGGCCCGGTCGAGACGCAGCGCGGCTTCGTGCTGCACTCGGCCGACTACCACGTCGAGGACGCCTCGCTGCGCGTCGAGCCCGAGGTGTCGATGACCGCGACGCTTGAGGTGCTGCACGCGATCGGGCGCGGCGAGGGTCCGTCGCAGCGCTTCGTGGCGCTCGGCTACGCCGGCTGGGGGCCGGGCCAGCTGGAGGACGAGATCCGCCAGAACGGCTGGCTCCTCTGCGCGCCCGACCCCACGATCCTGTTCGAGCTGGCCGACGAGGCGAAGTGGGAGGCGGCGCTCTCCAAGCTCGGCATCTCGGCCGCGCTGCTCTCGGGCGGGGGCAGCGCCTGAGGCCTGCGGGCGGCCGGTCTTCGTGCCGTCCGCCCCCGGCCCTCCGGCAGCCTATCGGGCCGCCGCCGCCACCGGCGCGAACTTGCGGACCACCATCTCGATCTGAAGCTCGTTGAAGGGCTTCACGATCCAGCCCGAGGCGCCGGCCTCGCGCCCCTCGCGCATCTTCCCGGGCTGGCTCTCGGTGGTCAGCATCACGATCGGCAGCCCCGGAAAGCGCCCGTCCGCGCGAACGCGCCGGATCAGCCCGAGCCCGTCGAGGCGGGGCATGTTGAGATCGGTGATCAGCACGTCGACGCGGCTGGCCGCGAGCACCGCGAAGCCTTGCTCGCCGTCCTCGGCTTCCAATACCTCGAACCCGAGGTCTTCGAGCGTCTCGCGCAAGGCGCCGCGTATGCTGCGGCTGTCGTCGACGGTGAGGATCGTCCTGGCCATTGCCTCGCCTCGCATGGTTACTGTTTCGTGCACGGTATGATTCGCGTCCCGAGAGCACTCTGACGGGGCCGTAGCGACGAACCCGGCTTTTCTATTTCGCAATGACTTTATGTGACCTGAACGCCCCGTAGGGCGCCGCGCTCGGCGCCGCGACGAGGGCGAGACGATGGACGGTCAGGCGAGAGCGATCGAGGCGGCGGGGACGACGGTGCGCGAGGCCTACGACGGCCTCGTCGCGGCCATAGGGACGCTGCGGCACGCGCTGCGCCCGCTCCTGCGCCCCGAGGGCGCGCCAGTGCTCGACGAGGAGAGCGCGACCGCGCTCGACCGCCTGCGCCGGCGCCTCTCCGAAACCTCCCAGGAGGCCGACGCCGTCGCGCAGCGCCTGGAGCACGTCGCGACGGCCCGCGCCGCGATCGCGGGCGGGGTCGCCGACGCACCGGCGGCCGCCCACGTGGTCGAGGCGCTCATGACCGGGCTCGCCGAGACCGTGCGCGACCGAGCCGACGACGTGGTCGCCACCACCGCGCGCCTGGCCGCGATGCTGGACGCGACCGGCGAGGCGGGCGCCTCCGCCCGCGAGGCGCTGGCACGGGTGGAGCGCGCGGCCGGCGAGGCGCTGCGCGAAGCGGCGGCGGCGCTGGAGGCGACGATCGAGGGCGCACCGGCGCCCGAAAGCCTGGCCGGGGCCGATCTCGCCTGGCTCGAAGCGCTCTACACCATGGATGCCGAGCGCGCGCTGCACGCGGGCGCGATCGGGCGCACCAGCGTCGCGGTCGAGGCGCCGGGCGCTTCCGCCGAGACGCCGCCGCCGTCCGGTCCCTCGGCGCGAGAGCGCCTCTCCACGTTCCTGGAGAGCACCGCACGACCCGAGCGGCTGGTCGGGGTACTGGCGGGCGGCTTCCTGACGACCGCGGCCGGTCTCTCGCTCGCCTGGCCGGGCCACGCGACAGCGCTGATGCCCGCCGCGGCGGGCAACCTCGCGCTCGCGAAACTCGCCTACGACCGCGTGCGCCGCCGCCTCGATGTCGAGGGCGAGGCGCACCGCCGGCTCGCCTTCGAGGACCCGTTGACCGCCACGCTGAACCGCCGCGGCATGATCGAGCGGATGGGCGCCACCCTGGCGCCGGCGCAGGGCGCGGCGCAGGCGCTCGCCGTGCTCCACGTCGACCTCGACCACTTCAAGGCGGTCAACGACACCCTCGGCCACGAGGCCGGCGACCACGTGCTGAGCGTCGCCGCCGAGCGCATGCGCGCGGCGGTGGGCGAGGCCGGCGTCGTCTGCCGCGCCGGTGGCGACGAGTTCACCGTGCTGCTGCCGGGCGAGGCGGCCGGGCGGGCCGAAGAGATCGCGGGCGCCATCGTCGCCTCGCTCGCCGAGATCATCGACTGGCAGGGCAACCCCTGCGCGATCGGCGGCTCGATCGGCATCGCCTACGGCGGGGGAGCCGAGGGTCCGCGCCACCCCGAGCGCCTGCTCGCCGACGCCGATCTCGCCACCTACACCGCCAAGGCCGAGGGGCGCGGGCGCTACGCCGTGTTCGACGCGGCGCTGCGCGCGGAGATGGAGGCGGAGGCCCGCCTCGTCGCCGCGCTGAAGCGCGCCATCGCCGAGGACCGCGTCGAGGTCTGGTTCCAGCCGGTGATGGATCTCGCGAGCGGGCGGGTCGCCTCGCTGGAGGCGCTCGCGCGCTGGCGCGATGCCGAGTTGGGCGGGGGCGATCTCGGCGAGGTGGACCCCGAGCGCTTCCTCGACGTGGCCGAGCGCCACAACCTGCTCGACCGTCTCAGCCGGTGCGTGCTGGCCCGCACGGTCGCCTCGATCGCCGACTGGCGCGCGCGCGGGCTGGAGCCGCCGCGCGTCAGCCTCAACCTCGCGCGCGCCGAGCTGCGCGTCTCCGGCCTCGCCGAGCGCCTGGCCGCGGCCGTCGCCGAGGCCGGCCTCTCCCCCGAGGACGTCGCGGTCGAGACCACCGAGGCCGCGGCCGGCGGGCGCGGCGGCGAGATCGCGCGCGCGCTCCTCGGCGACCTGCGCGATCGCGGCTTCGGCGTGGTCGTCGACCGCTTCGGGCGCGACCAGGTCTCGCTCGCCGCGATCACCGCGATGCGCCCCACGGCCGTGAAGCTCGACCGCGCGCTCGTCGGCGATCTCGGTGCGAGCGCCGAGGGGCTGACGCTGCTCAAGGGCTTGGTGACGCTCGCGCGCTCGCTCTCGCTGGAGGTGGTCGCCGCCGGCGTCGAGACCCGCGCGCAGCTCGCGATCCTCGAAGGGGTCGGCTGCGACGCGATGCAGGGCTTCGCCGTCGCCCGCCCCATGAGCGCCGACAGCCTCGCCGAGTGGCTGACCTTCCAGGACGCGCCCGCCGCGCGCGCCGGCTAGGGCGCCTTCCCGCTCGGCTGCCCGACACCACGAGAACCACGACGATCCCGACGCAGGAGCCCGCCATGACAGAGACGGACGCCGACGGCCGCACGGTGCTGCGGGTGCCCGGCGATCTCGCCCTCGCCGACGCGTCCGAGACGCGCCGCGCGCTGATGGAGACCCTCGCCGGGACCGACGGCGCGCTCGCGATCGGGCTCGCCGCCCCGGTCGAAGGCGTGCTCGGCCTGCAACTGGCGCTCGCGGCGGCGGCGAGCCTAGAGGCCGAGGGGCGCTTCGCGGGCTTCGCCGCGGACGCGTCGTGCCCGCTCCGCGAGGCGATCCGATGAGCGCGGCCGTCGAGGTCTTCCTCGCCGAGGCGCGCGAGCTGATCGACGGGCTCGAGGACCAGCTCCTGGCGCTCGAGAGCGACCCCGACCCCGAGCGGGTCGACGCCGTCTTTCGCGCGCTGCACACCGTGAAGGGGTCGGGCGCGATGTTCGGCTTCGCGACGCTGAGCGCGTTCCTGCACCACTTCGAGACCGCCTTCGACAAGGTGCGCTCGGGCAGGCTCGCGGTCGATCGATCCCTGATCGATCTCTCGCTCGGCGCGCGCGACCATGCGACGGCGCTGCTCGACTGCGGGGGCGACGGGCCGGCCGCGACCGCGCTCGCCGAGACCGAGGAGGCGCGCGCACTGCTCGCCGCCCTCGCCGCGCTGACCGGGGCGGCGGCGGACGCGCCGGCCGCCGCGGCGCCGGCCGACGCCGGCCCGCGCGTCCGCCGCCGCTTCGAGATCGCCTTTCGCCCCGAGGCGGACGCGCTCGCCAGCGGCATGCGCCCCGAGCTGCTGATCGAGGAGCTGATCGGTCTCGGCGAGGCGATGGTACGCCTCGACGCGAGCGGGGTGCCCCCGCTCGCCGAACTGGACCCGACCGAGTGCCGCCTCGGCTGGCGCGTGGAGCTGGAGACGAGCGAGCCGCGAAGCGCCATCGAGGCGGGGTTCGTCTTCGCCGACGACGCCGGCCTCTCGATCGAGGAGCGGGTCGAGGCCCCGGCCGGGACCGTCGCGCCGGCCGCCGCCCGCGCGGCGGACGCACCCGCCCGGACGCCCGCCGGCACCGAGCGGCCGCGTCGCGCGGCGGAGGGCGAATCGCTGCGCATCCCCGCCGCCCGCCTCGACGCGCTGATGGACCAGGTCGGCGAGCTGGTGATCGCCCAGGCGCGCCTCGAACGCGTCACCGCGCGCCTCGGCGACAGTGCCCTCTCGGGCGTGGCCGAGGAGGTCGAGCGCTTCGTCACGGGACTCCGCGACAGCACGCTCTCGCTCAGGATGCTGCCCGTCGACACGGTGTTCTCGCGCTTCCGCCGCGTCGTGCGCGACCTCTCGGCCGAACTCGGCAAGGAGGTGACGCTCGAGATCGACGGCGCCGAGACCGAGATCGACAAGTCGGTGCTCGACCGCCTGTCCGAGCCGCTCGTCCACATGATCCGCAACGCGATCGACCATGGGCTCGAGGACGCCCGGACCCGCCGCGCCGCGGGCAAGCCGGCGGCGGGCCTGCTCCGCCTCAGCGCGCGCCAGGAGGGCGGCGAGGTCACGATCGCGATCGAGGACGACGGGCGCGGGCTCGATGCCGAGGCGATCCGCCGCCGCGCCGCCGAGCGCGGGCTGATCGGCGCCGACGAGCGTCCCCCGGACGCCGTGCTGCACCAGCTGATCTTCGCGCCGGGCTTCTCGACGGCCGAGACGCTCTCGAGCGTCTCGGGGCGCGGCGTCGGCATGGATGCGGTGCGCTCGGCCGTCGAGGCGCTGCGCGGCAAGATCGACGTGGACACGGCGGCGGGGCGCGGCACGCGGGTCACGCTCTCGATCCCGCTGACGCTCGCGATCATCGACGGCTTCGCCGTCGCCCTCGGCGGCGCGGTCTACGTGCTGCCGCTCGCGGTGGTCGAGGAGTGCGTCGAGCACGACGGCGCGGCGCGCGCCATGATCGAGCTGCGCGGCTCGCTCGTGCCGATCGTCGATCTCGCGGTGCTGTTCGCCGCGCCCCCCGCCGCCGGGACCGAGCGGCGCGTGGTCGTCGTGCGCGCGGGCGCCACGCGCGCGGGGCTCGTGGTCGACGACGTGCTCGGCCAGCGCCAGACCGTGGTGAAGACGCCCTCGCCCTACCACCGCGACGTGCCCGGCTTCTCGGGCGCGACCATCCTCGGCGACGGGCGCGTCGCGCTGATCCTCGACGCGAGCGCCCTCGTCGCCCTCGCCCGCACCGGCCAGCCCCCGGAGAGCTGCGCGGCATGAACGGGAACCAGATGGACGGATCGACCACCGGCGCCCCCGGTACGGGGCTCTCTGACGCCCTCTCCGGGGAGACGAAGCACGACGCTCCCTCCGGAGCGACAGCGCATCACCCTTCCTCCGGGGCGATGACCCTCCTCGTCTTCCGCCTCGGCGGCGCGACCTTCGCGCTGCCCGTCGAGCGCGTCCACGCGCTGCTCGAGCCGCTGCCCGCGACCGCGGTGCCGAACGCCCCCGCGATCGCGCCCGCCCTCGTCAACGTGCGCGGCACGGTGGTGCCGCTCGTCGACCTGCGCCGCCGGCTGCGCCTCGCGCCCTGCGAACGCACCGAGGAGACGCGGCTGATGGTGGTCGAGACCACGCTCTCGGGCGAGCCCGCGCGCCTCGCCGGCGAGGCCGACGCGGTCGAGGCGGTGATCGACACCGACGAGGCCCGGATCGTCGCCGTCCCCGAGATCGGCGCGCGCTGGCCGGCCGGCGCGGTGCTGGGCGCGCTGCTGCGCGACGGCGAGCCGGTCCTGTCGCTCGACCCCGACGTCGCCTTCGCCCTGCCCGAAGGCGGCGACCCCCGTTCCCGCGAAGGAGCCAGACCGTGACCATCAAGATGAAGCTGACCCTCGCCTTCGCGGGGATGATCGCGGCGCTCGCCGCCGCGAGCGGCGTGGCGATCGAGCGCGCCGGCGCGCTGGAGGGGCGGATCGAGACGATCAGCCGCGTCACCGCCGAGAAGATGCGCCTCGCCCTCCAGTTCGAGACGCGGCTCGCGCAGGAAGCCGTGCGCGTGCAGCGCTACGCCCTCGCCCAGGACGCGGAAGCGGCGGAGGCGATCAACGACCGCGTCGACGACACCAAGGCGGACGTCGGGGACACGCTGGCGCGCCTGCGCCGGATCGTGCCGACCGGGGCGCGGGACGACCTCGACGCCATCGAGGCCGAATGGTCGAGCCTCGGCGACGCGGAGACCGAACTCTACCTCCTCGCGCGCGAGAACTCGACCCGCGCGGCACGCGAGCTGAGCGAGGGCCGGGGACAGGCGCGCTACGAGACCACGCTCGCCGCGCTGGAAGTCGCGCTCGAGGCCTCGCGCGTGGCCCTCATGGCCGATCAGGACGACGCCGCCCTCGTCGCGCTCGAGAACGCGCTCGACACCGCCCTCGACGGCATCCGCCTGACGCTCGCGCTGCGCAAGGACGCGCTGATCGCCGTCACGGAGGCCGAGGGGCAGGCGATCGCCGAGGCCATGAACGCCACCCTCGTCGAAGTCGACGCCCTGCTCGACGCGGCCCGAGACAGCGCCGAAGGCGCGCGCGCGGCGGAGGTCGAGGCGCTGCTCGACGCCTGGCGGCGCTACTATCCCGACGCGCAGCGCGTGGTCGCCCTCGCGGCGGAGAACACCGCGGCGCAGGTGGAGCGCCGGCTCGGCACCGACGTCCTGCCTCGCTACGCCGCGCTCTCCGACCGGGCGCAAGAGGTCTCGGAAATGGCCCGCGAGGAGATGCGCGTGGCGGACGTCGAGGCCACCTCGGCCTACGAGACGACCGTGTGGCTGCTCGTCGGCGTCGGCGTCGTGGCCACGCTCGGGGGCGTCGGCGTCGCGATCTGGATCTCGCTCGGCATCAACCGCGGGCTCGGCCGCGCGGTCGCCCTGACCGAGGCCGTGGGCCGCGGCGATCTCCACGCCGACACCACGCATGATCGGCGCGACGAGATCGGCCGTCTTCTCGACGCCCTCGGCGCCACGACCGCGAGCCTCCGGGCGATGAGCGCGGCGGCCGAGAGCGTCGGCGAGGGCGATCTGACCGTGGAGACCACGCCGCGTTCGGAGGCCGACCGCCTCGGCCACGCGCTGGAGCGCACCCGCAAGAAGCTCAACGACGTGGTCGCGCGCGCCAACGACAGCGCCGAGGGCGTCGCCGAGAACGCGCAGGCGCTGAGCGCCACCGCCGAGCAGATCTCGCAGGGCGCGACCGAACAGGCGGCGGCGGCCGAGCAGGCGAGCGCCTCGATGGAGGAGATGACCGCCACCATCCGCCAGACCGCCGACAACGCCGCCCAGACCGAGGCGATCGCCGCGCGGTCGGCCGAGGCCGCCGTCGACAGCGGCCGCGCCGTCGCCGAGGCGGTGGCGGCGATGAGGACCATCGCCGAGAAGATCACCGTGGTCGAGGAGATCGCGCGCCAGACCGACCTGCTGGCCCTCAACGCGGCGATCGAGGCCGCGCGCGCGGGCAGCCACGGCAAGGGCTTCGCGGTCGTGGCCTCGGAGGTGCGCAAGCTCGCCGAGCGCTCGCAGCAGGCCGCCGCCGAGATCGGCCAGGTCTCGGGGACCACCCTCGACGTCGCGACCCGTGCGGGCACGAAGCTCGAGGAGCTGGTGCCCTCGATGCGCCGCACCGCCGAGCTGGTGCAGCAGATCTCGACGGCCGCGCGCGAGCAGAACGTCGGCGCCGAGCAGATCAACGAGGCGATCCGCGAGCTGGACCAGATCGTCCAGCAGAACGCGGCCGCCTCGACCGAGGCCGCCTCGGCGGCCGAGGCGCTCGCCGGCCAGTCCGACCGGCTGCGCGAGGTGATCGCCTTCTTCACGCTGGACGATGGCGCGAGCGTCCGAGCCGCGCCCGTCGGCGCGGGAGAGGCGCCCGGCGAGGCGCTGCCCGCGCCCGACCCCCGACGCGGTCGTGCCCCCGTGGCGCGTCCCGCCTCCGCGGGCGCCCCCGCGGGGCGCGCGCCTCGCAAGGCCGCGAGCGTCGGCGGCGTCGCGCTCGATCTCGGAGAGGACCCCGACGATGCCGACTTCGAGCGGTACTGACATGGCGACGACGCGCGGGAGCGCCCGCGAGGCGACGGGGGCCGAACGGCTCGGCCTCGTCACCTTCGAGCTGGCCGACCAGGTCTTCGCCGTTCCGGTGACGCGGGTACGCCGCATCCTCGACCCTCTGCCGGTGACCCGCGCGCCGCGCGGCGACGGGGGCGCGGCCGGCCTGATCGACCTCGCCGGCGAGAGCGTGCCGCTGGTCGATCTCGCCGCCGCCCTCGGGCTCGACGCGGCACCGGCCGCCCGTGGCGGGACCGGCCGCATCGTCGTCGTCGAGGTCGGCGCCGAGGGCGCGCCGGTCGGCGTCGCCGTCGACCGCGTGCTCGACGTGGCCGAGGTGCCCCCCGAGGCGAGCGAGGCGCCGCCCGCCTCGATGGGACGCTCCGGCGCGCTCGTGGGCCTCGTGCGCCACGGCGGCCGGCTCGCGATGACGCTCGCCGTCGACCGCGTGCTCGCCGGCGCGGGCGTGACGGCGGGGGGCCGACCGTGAGCGCGTCTCTCTCCGGCTCCCTGGCCGGGCCGGCCTCGGCGCTCGCGCCGGCGCCGGGGCTCGGACCGGCCGAGGCGCACCGCATCGTCGCGATCGCGCGCGAGCACGCCGGCCTCGCGCTCCGGCCCGAGCGCGCCGACTTCCTGCGCTCGCGGCTGTCGCGGCGGCTGCGCGAGACCGGAGCCGGGGACTTCCCGAGCTACCTCGCGCGCCTCGAAGGCCCGCGGGGCGCGGCCGAGCGCGCGCGCATGGTCGAGGCGCTGACCACCCACACCACCGCCTTCTTCCGCGAGCGTCGCCACTTCGACTGGCTGGAGAGCGAGGGGCTGGCCGCGCTCGCCGCCCGCGGCGCCGGGCGCCGGCGCCCGCTCCTCGCCTGGAGCGCGGCCTGCTCGACGGGCGCCGAGATGTGGTCGGCGGCGATGACGCTCGACGCCTTCCGCGACCCCCACGGCGCCGGGCTCGACTGGTCGGTCGCCGGCAGCGACGTCTCGCGGCGCATCCTGCGCCGCGCGGCCGGCGCCACGTTCGACGCCGAGGAGATCGAGGGCGTGCCCGAGCCCTTCCGCAAGCGCTATCTGATGCGCGGGCGTCGTCCGCGGAGGCCCGCGCGCTATCGCATCGCCCCGGAGCTGCGCGCCCGCGCGCGGCTCCTGTTCGCCAACCTGATGGACCTCGACGCCGCGCCGGACTTCCGCGCCGACGTCGTCTTCCTGCGCAACGTGCTGATCTACTTCGATCCGCCCGATCGCCGCCGCATCGTGGGCGCCGTCGCCCGCCGCCTGTCGCCCGGTGGCTTCCTGATCGTCGGCCACGCCGAGACGCTGGAGGAGGCCGTGCCCGGCCTCGCGGCGGTCGCCACCTCGGTCTACCGCCGCGAGGACCGCGCATGACGCCGGGCGCCGCCTCGATTCCGCGCCGGGTGCTGATCGTCGACGACAGCGCCGCCGTGCGCCACGTCCTCTCGCGCATCGTCGGGGCCGATCCGACGCTCTCGGTGATGGGCCTCGCCGCCGACCCGTTCGAGGCCGCCCGCCTGATGCGCGCCGAGCGCCCCGACGTGGTGATGCTCGACGTCGAGATGCCGCGCATGGACGGGCTCACCTTCCTGCGCCGGCTGATGGCGCAGCACCCGATCCCGGTGGTGATGTGCTCCTCGCTGATGGGCGAGGGCGGCGAGGCGCTGGCCGAGGCGCTCGCGCTCGGCGCGGTCGAGGCGATCTGCAAGCCGACCTCCGGCGTGACGGGGCTCGCCGAGGCCGAGGAGCGCGTCCGCGACGCGGTCAGGGCGGCGACGATGGCGCGTCTGCCCCGCCCGGGCGCCGCGGCCCCGGCCCCGCCGCGACCGCCGGCCGAGCCGGTCGCGATGCGCCGGAGGGGCGTGCGTCCCGCGAACCGCTCGGTGATCGCCGTCGGCGCCTCCACCGGCGGCACCGAGGCGCTGAGGCTGTTCCTCTCGCGCCTGCCGCCCGACGCCCCGCCCGTCGTGATCGTCCCGCACATGCCCGCGGGCTTCACCGCCGCCTTCGCCCGCCGCCTCGACGGGCTCGCGGCGATCGGCGTCGCCGAGGCGCGGGACGGCGAGCGGCTGGCGACGGGGCGCGCGCTGATCGCGCCCGGGGGGCGGCACCTGCGCCTCGCGCCCGACGGTGCGGGCTGGCGCGTCGCGCTCGCCGACGGGGCGCTGGTCTCGCGTCACAAGCCGTCGGTCGATGTCCTGTTCCGCTCGGCGGCCGAGGCGGCCGGGCGTCGCGCGGTCGGCGTCATCATGACCGGTATGGGCGAGGACGGCGCGGCGGGGCTTCTGGCCATGCGCGAGGCGGGCGCGCGCACGCTCGGGCAGGACGAGGCGTCGTCCATCGTCTACGGCATGCCCAAGGCGGCGATGCGCCTCGGCGCGGTCGAACGCCAGGGCAACCCGGAGGCGCTGGCGGACCTCGCCGTGGAACTGGCGGCGAACACGGCCCCCGCCTGACGCGCCCGTCTCAGGACCGGCCGAGGGTTTCGGCGTATCGGTTCGCCCGTTCGACGAAGGGGGACGAGACACTGGGGTTCTTCGAGAGCGGCGCGCAGAGCAGGTCGAGGAAGCGGCCGGTCTCGGCCTCGAAGGGCGGCCCGGCCTCCGGATCTCCAGCGTGTCGGGACCGGGGAGGAGCAGAGCGCGTCTCGTCTCGGCGGCGAACGGACAGGGCTCGCCCAGCCCGGCCATCGCCTCCCGCGCGAGCGCGGCAGCTTTGGGCATACCACTTCGCTGGGGCACGGCCGCTGTCGCCCCGAGCCAAGCCTCCCGTCTCTCGTAAAACGTTGCCAATTTCTCTGCGTAAAGCGATAGATGCCAATATGTATGAGCTAGCCGTCGCTCATGGCCATTATCTCGCTTCTGTGCAACCATGGCTTCCCTGTCAATCGAGACGAACCCATTCCCGGTCCAGATCCCATTTTACGTCCTCATAACGACCGCCACGAGCGAGATAATCTTCGTAGACGATCCCCGGATTCTCTCGGACGATCTCCATGGAAGCATAGCCCTTAGTTCCTGGTTTGCGCGGATTGATGTCAGGAACCATGGTGAGGCGTGCTCCCGAGAACTTGCCTCTGCTCCCGGTGCGGCGGACCAGCCCGTACACGTGCTCCTCGCCCGGAAAGCGCCGCTCGCGCACCTCCTCGGCGTACTGCCCGATCGCGGCGCGCATCATCTCCTCCATGGTACCGTAGCGCTTCACGAAGGTCGGCACCCGCGGCATCAGCCCGACCATGTCCTCGAACACCAGGATCTGCCCGTCGCAGGCGGCCGAGGCGCCGATGCCGATCGTCGGGATCGAGACCGCCTCGGTGATCCGCCGCGCGAGCGGCTCGGCCACGCCCTCGACCACCACCGAGAAGGCGCCGGCCGCCTCGACGGCGCGCGCATCCTCGATCACCGCCTCGAAGCGCGCCTCGTCGCGCACCGCGCGAAAGCCGCCGGCGGTGTTCATCGCCTGCGGCATCAGCCCGATGTGCGCCATCACCGGGATGCCGCGGCGGGCGAGGTAGCGGATGGTCGGCGCCATGTCCGAGCCGCCCTCCAGCTTGACCGCGTGGCAGCCGGTCTCCTTCACCACGCGCGAGGCGTTGCGGAAGGCGACCTCCTCGCTCTCCTCGAAGCTGCCGAAGGGCATGTCGACCACCACGAGCGCGTATTCGGCGCCGCGCACCACCGCCTGGCCGTGCATGATCATGTGCTCAAGCGTCACGCCGAGGGTGTTCGGCAGGCCGTGGATCACCATGCCGAGGGAATCGCCGACCAGCAGCAGGTCGCAGGCCTCGTCGCAGAGCCGCGCGACGTGCGCGGTGTAGGAGGTGAGGCAGACCAGCGGGTCGCCCCCCTTGCGCGCGGTGAAGGCGGGCACGGTCATGCGCTTCCTCGCGCCCGCGCCCGCGCCGTCGCGGTTGGCGATGGCGGACTTCTTCGAGATAGACGACTGCGTGGACATGGCGCGCCCTTCCCGTCTGGCCGGCGGAGGGTCGCGACCATAGCTGTCCGGTGATCGAGCGCAACGACACCGCCGCTCCGGAACGGTAGCGGGGCGTCGTGGCGGATCGACAACCGCCGGCGCGTTCCCGCCCGTACCGGCGACGCGCTTGTGCAACCGACCGTCGGACAACGCTCACGGGAGCGTTATCTCTCGGCGACTTCTCGAAAGGACGAAGCCCGATGCGGCTCGGCTCGATAGCGTTGGCCCTCCTGGTGATCGCCGGCCTCGCCTGGTGGTTCGTGGGGCGTCACGAGATCGGCATGGACATCGGCGCGGACGGGGCCGCGGTGCCGGGGGCCGGCGCCGGGACCACCGCCGCGGCCGAGGCGGGCGCGCGGGACGGCGCCCAGCCGGTGCGCGTCATGGTGATCGACAGCCGCGCCGTGCCCACCACCGAGACCCTGCGCCTGCGCGGGCGCACCGAGGCCGACCGCACCGTCACGGTCAGCGCCGAGACCTCGGGGCTGATCGCCTCGGACAGCCTGCCCGCCGGCACCCGCGTCGAGGCGGGCGAGACTCTCTGCCGGCTCGACCCCGGCTCGCGCGAGGCCGAGCGGCGCGAGGCGCGCGCGAAGCTCGAGGAGGCCCGCGCCGAGGCCGAGGCCGCCGAGAGCCTGTCGAGGCAGGGCTTCGCCGCCGAGACCACCCGGCGCACGCGCCGCGCCGCGCTCGAGGCCGCGCGCGCCACCCTGGAGCGGATCGAGCTCGACATCGCGCGCCTGGAGATCGAGGCGCCGTTCGGCGGCACGCTGACCGAGGACACGCCCTCGAAGGGCGCGCAGCTCGCCGTCGGCCAGACCTGCGCTGAGATCGTCGATCTCTCGACGCTGGAGATCGTCGCCTTCGTCTCCGAGCGCCAGGTCGACCGGCTGCGCGAGGGGCAGACCGTGCGCGTGCGCCTCGTCAACGGCGTGACCCGCGAGGGCACGATCCGCGACATCGCCGACATGGCCGACGTCGACACCCGCACCTACCGCGTCGAGGCGCGCGTCGACAACGCCGACCGGGCGCTTCGCGACGGCATGACCGCCGAGATCGTGGTCGACCTCGACGCCGGGCGGGCGCACGAACTGCCGCAGTCGGTGCTGACCCTCGACGACGGGGGCCGCCTCGGCGTACGCCTCGTCGAGGACGGACGCGCCGCGTTCGCGCCGGTTCGGCTGCTTCGCGACACCGGCGACAAGGCCTGGCTCGCCGGCCTGCCCGGGGAGGCGCGGGTGATCGCCGTCGGCCAGGAGTTCGTGCGCGAGGGCCGCGCCGTCGAGGCGGTGCCCTACGACCAGGCGATGGCCGGCCTCTCGCCGGAGGCGGAGAGCTTCCGATCGGGGCCCGGGTCCCCCGGCAACGAAAACGACGAAAGCGCCCGCGAATGAGCCCGCATACCGTCCGCCTCCCGGAGATCCGCGCATGACCGGCGTGATCGACTGGCTCGCCGCCCGCGCGCGCATGGTGATGGTGCTCGTGCTGATCTCGCTGACGGCGGGCGGCTACGCCTACACCACGCTGCCCAAGGAGGGCGCGCCCGACATCGACATCCCCGTCCTCTACGTCAGCGTGCCGCTGCCGGGCGTCTCGGCCGAGGACGCCGAGCGGCTGCTCGTCAAGCCGCTCGAGGAGGAGCTGAGGGGCGTCGAGGGCCTCGACGAGATCACCGGCATCGCCACCGACGGCCACGCCGGCATCGTGCTGGAGTTCGACTTCGACTGGGACCAGCAGAAGGTCACCTCGGACGTGCGCGACCGCGTGCAGCGTGCCGAGGCCGAGTTCCCGGCCGACGCCGAGGAGCCGACGATCAACGAGATCAACCTCTCGGAATTCCCGGTGATCGTGGTCTCGCTCTCGGGCGAGGTGCCCGAGCGCACCCTCCTGCGCCAGGCCAAGGAGCTCCAGCGCGTGCTGGAGAGCGTGCCCGCGGTGCTGGAGGCGGAGCTGACCGGCCACCGCGAGGAGATGGTCGAGGTCGTGATCGACCCGCTCGCGATGGAGAGCTACGACCTCACCGTCGCCGAGCTCTACGACGCGATCGAGCGCAACAACCGCCTCGTGCCCGCCGGCCAGATCGAGAGCGGCACGGGGCGCTTCAACCTGACCGTGCCGGGCGCCTTCGAGGACGCCACCGACGTCTACGACCTGCCGGTCAAGGTCGAGGGCGACCGCGTCGTGCGCCTTCAGGACATCGCCGAGATCCGGCGCACCTTCGAGGACCGCACCGGCTACGCCCGCTTCGACGGCGAGCCCTCGATCAGCCTGCGCGTCTCCAAGCGCCGCGGCGAGAACATCATCTCGACCGTCGGGACCGTGCGCGCCGAGATCGAGGCCGCGGTCGCCGACTGGCCCGCCCCGATGCGCGAGGCGGTGCGCGTCGACTTCGCGCTCGACGAGAGCGGCTGGGTCGAGGGCATGGTCGAGCAGCTGGAGAGCTCGGTCGCGACCGCCGTGATCCTGGTGATGATCGTGGTGCTCGCCGCCCTCGGCTTTCGCTCGGCCCTGCTCGTCGGCATCGCGATCCCGTGCTCGTTCCTCCTGACCTTCGCGCTGATGGCGTCCTTGGGCATGACGGTCAACAACATGACCATGTTCGGCCTGATCCTCGCGGTCGGCATGCTGGTCGACGGCGCGATCGTGGTGGTCGAGTACGCCGACAAGCGCCGCGCCGCCGGCGACGGGCCGATGGCCGCCTACACCGAGGCCGCCAAGCGCATGTTCTGGCCGATCGTCGCCTCGACCGGCACCACGCTCTGCGCCTTCCTGCCGATGCTGTTCTGGCCGGGCATGGCGGGCCAGTTCATGGGCCAGCTCCCCGTCACCATCATCTTCGTGCTGACCGCCTCGCTGGTGGTGGCGCTCCTGTATCTGCCGGTGATGGGCGGCGTGACGGGGCGGGTCGGGCGCCTGCTCCGCGGCTCGGGCGGGCGGGGGCGATCCTCCGCGCCGCCCGCGCCCTACCGCCGCTCGGCCTTCGGGCGGATCATGGGCACGATCGTGCTGAACCCGCTCGGGCCGGTGCTGGCGCTCGGCGTCGCCTTCGCCGCGATCGCGGGCGTGTTCGTCGCCTACCAGAGCCTGGGCCGCGGCGTGGAGTTCTTCACCGACGTCGGCGCCGACCGCGCGATCGTGCACGTACGCGCCCGCGGCAACACCAGCGTGGAGGAGGAGGACCGCCTCGTCGCCCTCGTCGAGAACCGCCTCGCCGGCATCGACGGCATCGCCTCGGTGTTCGCCTTCAGCGGCCCGCTCGGCAACGCCCAGGGCCAGGAGGGACCGCCCGACGCCGTCGGCCAGGTGCAGATCGAGCTCGAGGACTGGCGCGAGCGTCGCCCCTCGGGCGAGGTGCTCGCCGACGTGCGCGCCGCCGTCGCCGATCTGCCCGGCTTCTACGCCGAGGTCGCCGAGCAGGAGGAGGGCCCCCAGCAGGGCAAGCCGGTGCAGCTCCAGCTCACCGGGCGGAACTGGGAGGCGCTGAAGCGCGCTGCCGAGATCGCGCGCGCGAAGTTCGAGGCGACCGAGGGGCTGGTCGAGGTCGACGACACCCGCCCGCTCCCCGGCATCGAGTGGCAGCTCGGCATCGACCGCGCCGCGGCCGGGCGCTTCGGCGCCGACATCGCCAGCATCGGCCCGCTCCTGCAGTTCGTCACCCGCGGCGCGACGGTCGACCAGCTGCGCGCGGACGACAGCGACGACGAGCTGGACATCCGCGCGCGCTTCCCGGCCGAGGCGCGCACCCTGTCGACGCTCGACACGCTGAAGGTGCCGACCGCCATGGGCATGGTGCCGCTCGCGAACTTCGTCGAGCGCACGCCGCAGCCCCGTCTCGGCGAGATCCAGCGCATCGACGGCGAGCGCTTCTTCCTAGTGCGCGCCGACGTGGGCGAGGGCGTCTCGGACGTCGGCAAGATCGAGGAACTGGAGGCCTGGATCGCCGAGGCGGACCCGTTCCCGAGCGGCGTCGACGCCGCCTTCACTGGCGACCGCGAGGAGCAGGAGAAGTCGATGACCTTCCTCGCCACCGCCTTCGCCGGCGCGCTCGGGCTGATGTTCGTGATCCTGCTCGCGCAGTTCAACTCGGTGTTCAACGCCGTGCTGGTGCTCTCGGCGGTGGTGATGTCGGTCGCGGGCGTGCTGATCGGCGCGATGGTGATGGGGCAGACCTTCTCGATCATCATGACCGGCGTCGGCATCGTCGCGCTCGCGGGCAGCGTGGTGAACAACAACATCGTGCTGATCGACACCTACCAGGAGCTGTCGGCGAAGATGCCGGTCCTGGAGGCGATCGTGCGCACGGCCGAGGACCGGATCCGACCCGTCCTGCTCACCACCATCACCACCATGGCCGGGCTGATGCCGATGATGTTCGCGCTCTCGCTCGACTTTACCACCGGCACCGTCAGCCAGGGCGCGCCGTCCGCGCAGATGTGGGTGCAGCTCGCCACGGCCGTGGTGTTCGGCCTCGGCTTCGCCACCGTGCTGACGCTGGTGGTCACGCCCTCGGCGCTGGCCGCGCGCGCGTGGGCGGCGAGCGGCGTGCTCTCGCTCGGGTATCTCTACCATCGCGCGATCGCGGCCGTGCGGCCCGGGCACCGCGACCATCCGGTGCTGGCCGACCGTCGCCTGCGCGCGGCGCTGGCGAAGCGCGAGGCGATCGAGATCGTGTGGGAGGAGCCCCGCCCCTGGCCGAGCCTGCGGGCGGCGGAGTGAGACGGCCTCGCCTCGGCGGGTCGTCTCCGCGCGTGCTCCGACGACGATCGTCTCGTATCCTCGGCCTGTTCGACCGTAGGGGAGACCCGATGCGCACGCCCCTTCTCGTTTGCGCCGGCGCCTGCGTGCTCGCCGGCTGCGCCGGAGGCCTCTCCTCCGAGCAGACGCTGCGCGATCACGGCTACAGCGAGGCCTACGTCGCGGGCTACCACGACGGCTGCCCGAGCGGCGCCCGGTCCGAAGGCGCCTTCACCAGAGAGGGCGGCCGCGACGAGATCGCCTACGAGAGCGACGCGGACTACGGGGCCGGCTGGGACTACGGCTTCGTCAGCTGCGCCGAGCGCGAGCGCGAGGATCGCGCGCTGTCGCGCGCCATCGGCGACGCGATCGCCGCCGGCTCGGCGTCCGCCCATGGCGCCGACGGCATCGACACGCGCAAGATCCTCTCGGGCATCGACACGAGCGCGATCAGGGCGGCCGGCTGGTGATGCCGCCGGGACGGCGGGACGCTCAGGCCGCCTCCGCCTCCTGCGTCTCCCACATCGCCGCGTAGCGCCCGCCCCGGGCGAGGAGCTGCGCATGGGTGCCGCGCTCGACCACGCGGCCGGCGTCGAGCACCGCGATCTCGTCGGCGTCCACGACCGTCGACAGCCGGTGCGCGATCGTCAGCACCGTGCGCCCCTTCGAGAGCCGGCGGAGTTCCGCCTGGATCTCGCGCTCGGTGCCGGTGTCGAGCGCGGAGGTGGCTTCGTCCAGGATCAGGATCGGCGGATTCTTCAGCACCGTGCGCGCGATCGCGACGCGCTGCTTCTCGCCGCCCGAGAGCTTCAGTCCCCGCTCGCCGACCATAGTGTCGTAGCCCTCGGGCAGGGCCGCGATGAAGTCGTGGATGCGCGCGGCGCGCGCCGCCTCGACCACCTGCTCGCGCGTGGCGCCCGCGCGGCCGTAGGCGATGTTGTAGGCGATGGTGTCGTTGAACAGCACCGTGTCCTGGGGCACGACCCCGATCGCGGCGCGCAAGGACGCCTGGCGCACGTCGCGCACGTCCTGGCCGTCGATCTCCACCGCGCCCTCGCCCACGTCGTAGAAGCGGAACAAGAGCCGCGCGAGGGTCGACTTGCCCGCGCCCGAGGGTCCCACCACCGCGAGGGTACGCCCGCCGGGGATGTCGAGATCGACGCCGCGCAGGATCGGGCGATCGGCGCCGTAGCCGAACGAGACGTCGCGAAAGCGCACCCGCCCCTCGCGCACCGCGAGCGAGCGGGCGTGCGGCGCGTCCTCCAGCCCCGGCCCGGTGTCGAGCAGGGCGTACATCTCGCGCATGTCGATCAGCGACTGGCGGATCTCGCGGTAGACCGTACCGAGGAAGTTCAGCGGCACGGTGATCTGGATCATGAAGGCGTTCACCGCGACGAAATCGCCGACCGAGAGCGTGCCGTTCGTGACGCCCGCGGCGGCGAAGGCCATCACCGCGAACAGCCCCGCGCCGATGATCGCGGCCTGCCCCATGTTCAGCAGCCCGAGCGAGACCTGCGTGCGCTCGGCGGCGACCTGGTAGGCGGCCATGGCGCGGTCGTAGCGCTCGATCTCGCGGGCCTCGGCGTCGAAGTACTTGACCGTCTCGTAGTTCAGCAGGCTGTCGACCGCCTTCTGGTGCGCCTCCTGGTCCTCGCGGTTCATCTTCATGCGGATCTTGAGCCGCCACTCGGTGACCTTGAGCGTGAAGGCGACGTAGGCGACCACGGTGGCGACCAGGGCGGCGAAGTATTCCCAGCCGTAGTTGCCGAGGAAGATCAGCGCCACGATCAGGAGTTCAACCATCAGGGGCACGATGTTGAACACCAGATAGCGCAGCAGGAAGTCGATCGCCTTGATGCCGCGCTCGGTCACGCGGCTCAGCTCGCCGGTGCGCCGCCCGAGATGGTAGCCGAGCGAGAGGCGGTGGATATGCGCGAAGGTGCGGAGCCCGAGGTTGCGCAGCGCCTGCTGGCCGACGCGGGCGAACACCATGTCGCGCAGCTGCTGGAAGGCGGTGCTCATCAGCCGCGTCGCCACGTAGGCCGCGACCAGCGCGGCCGGCGCCCAGGCGAGCGCGGCCTCGGTCTCCGGGGCGATGCCGTCGACCGCCCAGCCGTAGACGAAAGGGGTCGACACGGTCGCGACCTTGGCCGCGACGAGGAAGAGGACGGCCATACCTACGCGCAGGCGCAGATCGGGCCGGCCGGCCGGCCACATCTCCGGCGCGACCCGCGCCAGGATCGAGAGATCGGCCGAGCCTTCCGTCGTCGCTCTCCGTCGTCGGCTCATGCGCCCGCCTTCGGTCGTTGCCCCTGCGGCGGGGAACTTGCGGCCCGGCGTCGGGCTTGCAACCCGGCATCGGGCCTGCAAGCCCTTGCAACCCGGCGTTGGCCTACGCGCGGAGACGGCCGGCCACGGTTTGCACCGGCCGGCCCGACCGCTAAGCAGGGACGCGCCCATCATCCACCCGCGTCCGAGGACATCCGATGACCGCCCACCCCTGGATCTGCGTCTACTGCGGCTCGCGCCCGGGCAGCGATCCCGCCTTCGCCGAGCTCGCGCGCGCGGTCGGCCAGGCGATCGCCGCGCGAGGTTGGGGGCTCGTCTACGGCGCGGGCGACATGGGGCTGATGGGGCTGACCGCGCGCGCGGCGCAGGAGGGCGGCGCGCCGGTGATCGGCTTCATCCCGCGCCGGCTGATGGCCAAGGAGCGGCCCAACCACGACCTGACCGCGACCGTGGTCACAGAGACCATGCACGAGCGCAAGAAGCTGATGATGGAGAACGCCGACGCCGTGCTGGCGCTGCCCGGCGGCATCGGCACGCTCGACGAGCTGGTGGAGGCGATCACCTGGCGCCAGCTCGGCATCACCGAGCGCCCGATCGTGCTGCTCGACGGCTTCGGCTACTGGTCGTCGTTCCGCGCGCTGATCGACACCGTGATCGAGAACGGCTTCGCCGACCCCGGCCTCGCCCAGGAGTTCGCGGTCGCCGAGACGGTCGAGGACGCGATGACGCTCCTCGGCGAGCGCCTCGTCAAGCGCTGAACGCCGGGAGGCGACCGCCGTGCCGGAACGCGAGCGTGCGACGCCCCCGCCCGCGCCACGACGCGTCCTGCTGCTCGGCGCGAGCGGCACGATCGGGCGCGCGACGGCGCGGGCGCTCGCGGCGCGCGGCCATACGGTCGTCTGCCCGCTGCGCCCGGCGGCGGCGCGCACGGGGCTGGAGGCGGTCGAGACGCGCGACGCCGACGTGCTCGACCCGGCCTCGCTCGCGCGGGACGGCCTCCGGGGCGAGCGCTTCGACGCGCTCGTCTCCTGCCTCGCCTCCCGCACGGGGCGGCCCGCCGAGGCCTGGGCGCTCGAGCACCGCGCCCAGGCGGCGGCGCTCGATCTCGCGCGCGGGGCGGGCGTCGGCCACGTCGTCCTGCTCTCGGCGATCTGCGTGCAGAAGCCGCGCCTCGCCTTCCAGCACGCCAAGCTCGCCTTCGAGCGCGAGCTGACGGCCTCCGACGTCGCCTGGTCGATCGTCCGACCGACCGCCTACTTCAAGTCGCTCTCGGGCCAGATCGGGCGGCTGCGCCGCGGCCGGGCGTTCCTGATCTTCGGCGACGGGCGGCGGACCGCGGCCAAGCCGATCGGGGCGGACGACCTCGGCGCCTATCTGGCCTCCTGCCTCGACGATCCGGCCAAGCGGAACCGGGTGCTGCCGATCGGCGGCCCCGGCCCCGCGATCACGCCGCGCGAGGCCGGCGAGACGCTGTTCGCCGCCCTGGGGAAGCGGCCGCGCTTCGCGTCCGTGCCCTTCGCGGCGCTCGACGCGATCGTGGCGACGCTGGCGGCGGGCGGGCGCCTCTCGCCCCGCCTCGCCGACAAGGCCGAGCTGGCGCGGATCGGGCGCTACTACGCCACCGAGTCGATGCTGGTGCTCGACCCCGCGACCGGGCGCTACGACGCCGACGCCACCCCCGAGACCGGGCGCGAGACGCTGTCCGGGCACTACGAACGTCTGGTCGCGGGCACGCTCGGCGACGAGCGCGGCGCGCACGCGGTGTTCTGAGCGCCGGGGGCGCGACGCCTGTCAAGGGCCGCGCCTTCCCGTCGGTCGAGATCGCGGCCCGACCCGCGAAACTGACCGGACTGTCGTCACGTCAGTATTTGCAACGAAAACGACCGACGCAGGGTCACCCCGGATCGGACTCCGCCGGTCGTGGACGCGGCCCGGGAGCGATAGGGAGAACACGACCATGCTCGAACGTCTCGGCTTTCGCATAGAACCCACCGTCTTCTTCGTCTCGGCCGGGCTGATCCTCGCCTCGGTCGCCGCGATCGCGATCGTTCCGGAGGAGGCGGCGTCGATGCTGCAGGCCGTTCAGGCCTGGATCGCCAGCAACCTCGGCTGGTTCTACATTCTGATCGTCTCGCTCTTCCTGATCTTCGTGGCCGGCCTCGGCGCCAGCCGCTTCGGCAACGTCCGCCTCGGCGCCGACGACGAGGAGCCCGAGTTCACCACGCTCGGCTGGTTCTCGATGCTGTTCTCGGCCGGCATGGGCATCGGGCTTCTGTACAACGGCGTCGGCGAGCCGCTGACGCACTACACGAGCCCGCCCACGGCCGAGCCGCAGACGCTCGCCGCCGCGGAAGAGGCGCTCCTGTTCACCTTCTACCACTGGGGCTTCCACCCCTGGGCGATCTACTCGGTGGTGGGGCTCTCGATCGCCTATTTCGGGTTCCGCCGGAACATGCCGATCTCGCTCCGATCGGCGTTCTATCCGCTGCTCGGCGAGCGGGTGAACGGACCGATCGGCCACGCGATCGACATCTTCGCCGTGCTCGGCACCATGTACGGCGTCGCGGCGTCGCTCGCGATCGGCGCCAAGCAGATCTCGGCCGGGCTGAACGAGGTGTTCGGCATCACCCCGAACTTCGCGACCCAGGGCACCGTCATCGCCGTGATCACGCTGGTGGCCACCGTCTCGCTGATCTCGGGGCTCAACAAGGGCATCCGTCGGCTGTCGGAAGGCAACCTGATGCTCTCGGGCGCGCTGCTCGTCTTCATCTTCATCGCCGGCCCGACCGTCTACATGCTCGACAGCTTCGTGGCCAACCTCGGCTTCTACGTCGAGATCATCCTGCAGACCGGGTTCTGGACCGACCCCTACGACCAGGCCGGGCAGTGGCAGGAGAGCTGGACCATCGGCTACTGGGGCTGGTGGCTCGCCTGGGCGCCGTTCGTCGGCATGTTCATCGCGCGCATCTCGCGCGGGCGCACCATCCGCGAGTTCGTCCTCGCCGTGCTGCTGGTGCCGACGGTGGTCTCGTTCTTCTGGTTCTCTATCGCGGGCGACACCGCGATCCAGCTCGTGCGCCAGGGCAACCAGGCGCTGGTCGACACGCTCGGCCAGGAGAACGGGCTCGACGTGATCTTCTTCACCTTCCTCGAGAGCTTCCCGCTCGCCGAGGTCACCTCGGTGGTGGTGATCGTCGCGGTCTTCGTCTTCTTCGTGACCTCCTCGGACTCCGGCTCGTTCGTGATCGACATGCTGACCTCCGGGGGCCACGCCAACCCGCCGGTCGCCCAGAAGATCTTCTGGGCCTTCACCGAGGGCGCGGTCGCCGCCGTGATGATCCTCGCGGGCGGGCTGCCGGCGGTGCGCGCGCTCGTGGCCGCCGCCGGGCTGCCCTGCGCGATCCTGCTCGCCTGCATGTGCTGGGCGCTGCTCAGGGCGCTGCGCGAGGAACGCGCGCTCATCACCGCGGTCGAGATGGCCGCGGCCGAGGCGCACGTCGCCGAGCACGGCTACGAGCCGCCCGCCGACGAGGACGCGCCGCAGCGCGAGGACGCGCGGTCGAGCGGCGGCGCGAGCGGCGTGCTGCGCCCCGGCCCGGCCGAGTGAGGCCGTGCGAGCGCGGTCCGACCGGTGCGGGACGAGGACCGGGAGGACTGCGCGCCCGAACGGGAACCTGGAGCGCCATCCGACCCGATCGGGTCGGATGGCGCCCCGGACGAGGACGGCGCTCGCCGCGTGCCCGGACCGACGCCGTCGCGCTCGGCCGGACGCGCTCAGAGCACCCGGTTCGGGTCGATGCTCTCGGCGCCGCGGCGGACCTCGAAGTGCAGCCGCGGCTCGCCCGAGCCGTCGCCCGCGGCGACGGTGCCGATGGTCTGGCCGGCCGAGACCGTGGCGCCCTTGGCGACGCTGACGTCGTCCACCCGGCCGTAGACGGTGAGCACGTCGCCCGAGTGACGGATCAGCACGATGGTGCCGCGCCCGCCGAGCGAGCGCGAGACCAGCGCCACCTCGCCGGCGGCGGCCGCGCGCACCGGCGTGCCGGCCGCGGCGGCGATGTCGATGCCCTCGTTGCGCGTGCCCGAGCCGGAGACGTTGTAGGGCACGGCGATCGGCCCCTCCAGCGGGCGCTGGAAGCGCGTGCCGAGATCGAGCCGCGAGGAGGCGCCCCCCGCGACGGGCTCGTTCGCGGGCTCGGCGCGGGCGAGGGCCGCGGTCGCCTCCGCCTCCGCCTCGGCCGCCTCGCGCTCGGTCGCGCGGGTGCGCGGGTCGGGACGGACCTCCGGCGCGTCGGGGGTCTGATAGCGGCCGAGGCCAGGCGAGGCGGGGGTCTCGGGCGCCTCGGGCTCCGGCGGCAGCGGACGTCGCGCCGAGGGCGGCGGCGCGATGCCGGTCCCGCCGTCCGCCGCGGCGAGACGCTCGTCCCCCGCCTCGGCCGACGCGGCGGCCCCGGCCCCGGCTCCGGACGTCTGGTCCTGCGGGTCGTCGAGGGCTGCGGCGATGCGCGCGGCACTCCAGCCCGCCCGCGGGCCGTCGGCCGCAGGCGGCGCCGCGACCTCGCCCCCCGGCTCGCCCTGCGGCACGGGCGCGGTCGCCGCGCCGAGCGGCGCGGTCTCCAGGGCGCCCTCTCGCGACGGCGCGCGCGTAGTGTCGACCGCCCCCTCGCGCACGGCCTGCCCCTCGGCGACGCGCACGCCGCCGTAGCCGCCCGGACGCGGCGGCAGGATCACCTCGCTGCCGGCGCCGAGCACGGCGTCGGGGGTCAGCCCGTTGTAGGCGGCGATCGCCGTCGGCGAGAGGCCGACGCGTTCGGCCGCCTCGCCCACCGTCTCGCCGGGCCGCGTGATCACCGCCTCGTAGCTGTCGGTGCGCACGATGCCGGAGGCCGCCTCGGCCGCGCCCTGCCCGGCGGGGCCGCTGCCGCGGTAGACCACCGGGGCCGGCTCTTGGCGTCCGCCGCAGGCGGCGAGCGCCAGGAGCATCGCGGTCGCCGTGGCGCGCAGGACGGGAGCGCGGTGAACGGGCACGCGCCAGGCGAGCGCGCGGGCTATGGGGGCGCACCGCGCTGTGGGGCGGGTCGAAGGGGTCATCGCTGTCTCCTGCTCGTGCCCCGTCGCGCGTTCCAGGGGCGCGGGGCGCGGGCCGGTCGCCCCGGCCGCTCGTTACGATCGCGCCGTCCGGCCCTCTCCGTCGTCGGGCATCCCCTCCACCAGCGGCACGAAGCGCACGGCGCCGAGCTCGCGGTAGTCGGCGCCGCCGTCCGCGCGCCGCTCGGCGCGGATCAGGTGCTGGACGTCGTCAGACTGGCCGACCGGCACGATCATTATGCCACCCGGGCGAAGCTGCTCCAACAGCGCCGTGGGCACGTCCTCGGCCGCCGCGGCGATCAGGATGCGGTCGAACGGCGCCTGCTCGGGCCAGCCGCGAGTGCCGTCGGCCGCCTTCAGCGCGACGTTGCCGATGCCGAGCGCGTTCAGCCGCGCGCGCGCCTCCAGGACCAGCGGGCGATGGCGCTCGATCGCGTAGACGCGCCGCGCGAGGCGGGCGAGCACGGCCGACTGGTAACCCGAGCCCGCGCCGATCTCGAGCACCTTGTCGCGCTCGCCGACGCCGAGCGCCTCGGTCATCAGCGCCACCACCGCGGGCTGCGAGATGGTCTGGCCGCAGTCGATCGGCAGCGCGGTGTCGTCGTAGGCGCGCGCGTCGAAGGCGGGGCCGACGAAGTGGCGGCGCGGCACGCTCTCCATGGCGTCGAGCACCCGCTTGTCGGCGCCGCCCGCGCGGCGCAGGTCCATGATCATGCGCGCGACGCCCTCGTCGCGCGCGGCGGCGCGGGCGCGTCCGTCGCTCCCCCCTTCGTCGGGCCTGTCCTTCTCGCGCGAGGCCACGGCGCGCCTCAGCCCTCGGGCGCGTCGAGCGCGGCCGCGGCCGCCTCGACCAGCGCCGTCGCGGTCAGGCGCGCCTGCAACGGCGTGATCGCGATCCAGCCCTCGGCGACGAGGCGCGCGTCCGATCCCGCCTCGGCGCTCGCGTTCGCGGGGGTGTGGCGCAGGAAGTGGTAGGTGCGCCCGTTGGCCGCGCTGTAGGGGTCGAGGTCGAAGGTGGCCTCCGCGCGCATGCCCTGCGCGCAAACCCGCATGCCCCGCACGGCCTCGGCCTCGCGGGCGGGGAAGTTGACGTTGTAGAACACGCCCCGCGGCCGCGGCATCTCCAGCACCCGCTCCAGCGCGCGCGCGCCGTACGTGCGGGCGGGGGCGAACAGATCGGCCGGCGCGCCCTCGCCCCGCGAGTAGGTCTGGCTCATCGCCACCGCCGGCACGCCCGCGAGGGCGGCTTCCATCGCCGCGCCGACGGTGCCGGAATAGACCACGTCCTCGGCGAGGTTGTGCCCGCGGTTGACGCCCGAGATCACCAGGTCCGGCGGGCTCTCGCGCAGGATCGCGCGCAGGCCGACCAGCGTGCAGTCGGCCGGGTAGCCGTCGACCGCGTAGCGCCGCTCTCCGACCTGGGCCACGCGCAACGGCGAGGTGTAGGAGACCGCGTGGCTCGCGCCCGACCGCTCGTTCTCGGGGGCCACGGTCCAGACCTCGCCGCCCGCGCCCGCGACCTCGGCGGCGATGCCTTCGGCGACCGCGAGGCCGGGCGCGTTGATGCCGTCGTCGTTGACGATGAGGATGCGCATGACGCCTCGCGAGCGTGGGCCGAGCGGCACCGCCCCCCTCGGGCGCGCCTCGGCGTCTCTCTAGGGATGCGGACCCGCCGCGTCCAGCGGCCCGACAGCGCGGTCGCCGCGATCAGGCCGGCACGAGCAGTTCGCCGAGCACCCGCGTCGTCCCGTCCCCGTCGATCTCGAAGGCGTAGACCTCGCCCGAGGTGGCGCTGCGCCCGATCAGCGCCGAGACGTTGACCTGGTGCGTCACCAGCATGCAGGCGACCGAAGGCTCCAGCCCGAGCAGGAGCGCCTTCAGCGCCTCGGTCTGCGCGTCGCGCCGCTCGCGCGCCTCGAAGAAGGAGTCGAGGGGCTCGGCCTCCTCGACGGGGCCGAGGTTCAGGAGCCGCGCGGTATCGAGGCAGCGGCACCACCGGCTCGACAGCACGCGGTCGACCGCGACGCCGGCCTCGGCCAGCCGCTCGCCGGTCTCGCGCGCCTGCGCGCGGCCGCGGTCGTCGAGGTTGCGTTGCGTCGAGCAGTCGTCGATCTCGAAGCCGGCCGGGTCGCTGTAGCCCGGCGCGAGCGCGTGGCGCATGATCAGGTGGCGCCGCGACCCGGCGGCGAGGTCGGGCAGCCCCTGCGCCGCCGCCCGGCCGGCGAGGCCGAGCGCGAGCGCGCCGGCCATCGCTTCGCGTCTGTCGATCATTCGATGCCGTCCTCGCGCGTCGTCCCCGGCGCGCGAGGGTAGGGCCACGGCACGCTCAGGCGAGGCGGCCGTCCGCCTCGATCCGGGTGGCGCCGCGGAGGTAGGGCGCGAGCGCCTCCGGCAGCGCGACCGAGCCGTCGGGCTGCTGGCCGTTCTCCAGGACCGCGATCAGGCAGCGCCCGACCGCGAGCCCGGAGCCGTTCAGGGTGTGCACGAACTCGGGCCGCTCCCCCTCCCGGCGGAACCGCGCGTTCATGCGCCGCGCCTGGAAGTCGCCGCAGAGCGAGCAGGACGAGATCTCGCGGTAGGCGCCCTGCCCCGGCAGCCACACCTCGATGTCGTGGGTGCGCCGCGCAGCGAAGCCCATGTCGCCGGTGCAGAGCACGACCGTGCGGTAGGGCAGGTCCAACCGCTCCAGCACGGTCTCGGCGCAGCGGGTCATCCGCTCCAGCTCGGACACGCCGTCCTCGGGGCGCACGATCGAGACCATCTCGACCTTCTCGAACTGGTGCTGGCGCAGCATGCCGCGCACGTCGCGCCCGGCGCTGCCGGCCTCGGAGCGGAACCACTGGGTGTGCGCGGTGTAGCGCTTCGGCAGATCGCCCTCGGCCAGGATCTGGCCGGCGACGAGGTTGGTAAGCGTCACCTCGGAGGTCGGGATCAGCCACGGCCCCTCGCGGAGCTGATAGAGGTCCTCGGCGAACTTCGGCAGTTGCCCGGTGCCCACGAGCGCCTCGTCGCGCACGAGCGCGGGCGTCCAGGTCTCGGTGAGCCCGTGCTCCACGACGTGCAGGTCGATCATGAACTGCGCGCGCGCGCGCTGGAGCCGCGCGAGCGCGCCGGAGAGCACGACGAAACGGCTGCCCGAGAGGCGCGCGGCCGCCTCGAAGTCCATGAGCCCCATCGCCTCGCCGATCTGGTAATGCTCGGCCGCGCCCTCGATCGCGCGCGGCTCGCCCCAGCGGCGGATCTCGACGTTGTCGGCCTCGTCCGCCCCGTCGGGGACGTCGTCGAGCGGCAGGTTGGGCACGCCCATCAGGAGATCGGCGAGCGCGGCGTCGGCCTCGCGCGCCTCCTCCTCCAGCCCGGCGATCTCGGCCTTGCGCTCGGCCACGAGCGCGCGCAGGCGCTCGAACTCGGCCTCGTCGCCGGACGCCTTGGCGCGGCCGACCTCCCTGGAGGCGGCGTTGCGCTCGGCGAGCGCGGCCTCGGCGCGGGCGATCGCCGCGCGGCGGCGCTCGTCGAGCGCCAGCGCCGAGGCCGACACCCCCTCGACCCGGCGTCGCGCCAGGGCGCGGTCGAACGCCTCCGGGGTCTCGCGGATCAGGCGGATGTCGTGCACGGCGCGCCTCCTCTGTGAATTCGGCGCCGCTTATGCACGAGCCCGCCCGGCCATGCCAGATCGGGGGCCGCCCGGTCGGTATGGCTTCCCCCGGCCGTCGGGACGTCGCGAGGTCGTGCCCGCGCGAGCCCCGGCACGATCCTCGGGGGCGACCGTCGGAAGCCGGCGTCCGGACGAGCCGGACGCCGGCCGGGCGCGGGCTCAGGCGACGTCGAGCCAGCCCGCGGCGGTAGCGTCGTGCAGCTGGTCGAGGGTGTTGCCGGCGAGGGCGTCGTTGTACTGCGCCACCTTGGTGATCGTGCCGGCGAAGGCGAGGGCGGGGTCCTCGCCGGTGTTGCGCCCGTCGATCTTGGTGGCCTCGGCCACCGCGCCG